>OMXX01000057.1 GCA_900315105.1 uncultured Prevotellaceae bacterium
GTGTTTTTCAATACATTTATCTCTATTTTCTATATATTATATATTATAACTAATTAATAATAAGATAGTTATAAGTAAAGATAAAGAAAAATCGTGTTTTCAAATATTCAACTGTTCTTCTGTTCTACTGTCACGCTCACGCTCGGCCTCTATGTTTAATTTCTTCTAAAAAGCTGATTTTCAATAATGTACGATATTTTGAAATCAACATCACCAAAGATGCCGGAACTAAAAAACGGTACAGAAAGCATCTATATTTTGCTCATACAGACCTCAAAAGATATGCATGAGCCTATCGTTCCGGTGCTTTTTCCTGTATTTTGGGGCGCATATCTGTATTCTTGAATTTTTGTACCTAGATAGCTTTTGGAAGTAGATGTTTGGTGAAATGCTAATCTTGTTGCGGAAAACGGCCCTGAGTGATGAAAAAAATAACTTGAGACGATTTATTGATCTATTTATTGTCCCACTATCACTAAATGAAAAAAAAATCAGGAAAATGTCCTGTTATTGCACGCTAATTCACGCTAAATCCTAACCATCAATTCGGGATTTAGTAACTTTGCATTCGAAAGATTGAAACAGGATTCGGGGACACGAAATGGCCCGGAAGCGTCCGAAGCAAGTCCCATGTGATTCCCAAGTGATTCCTATGTGATTCCCATTTCTGATGGGAGGTAAAGGGAGCCGACAACAGAACAACGGAGAATGAAGAAATGCAGATCACGCTCTTCAATCAAAGGCCACGAGAGAAGAGATACTGATTCTGATTCCACCCATTCTCAATATATCAAAGTATTTATCTGAACACGGAAGTAACAGAATAAACAAAACTTCGTTTCTTTCGTGACTTGCTTTAGCTTGATGAGCTTGCGAATAATTCCGTGTTCGTAAAGAAAAACTCTGCGACTCCGCGTTTGAGAAAAATCTTATTTTCTATTATGTTCTGGAGAGGCTTTTATGTTTACAAAATGGATATGGGTTGTCTGTTCATCCTTGGTGAATAATGGAGTTATAGAATTGGGTTCATATTCGTATATGCTATCACTAAAGAATGGATATGAGACTTTCTCACAGCTGTCTTTTAAGTCGTATATGATGAAATATCTCTTGTCTATAGGACGCTCTTCTTTCACTACTGTGCTATCCACAATGCTCTTTAGTTTCTTCTGGTCATAGAATGAGTCATCTTCTGAAGGAACATATATAATCTTACCGTTAATGTAAATATATCTATGTGGATAGTTTCTTCTTACTGTGAATTCTCCGCTATCAAAATGTAGATCGGCAGCCTCATGAATACAGAATATATCATTGAAGATTAGTCGGCATCCTATACATCCATTATATTGATTCTTTTTCATTTTGGATGTCTTCATACTATACAGAATGAATGCCTTGCAACTGTCATGTTCCACGACGAATGCTTTTATCTCACGCAACAGGCTTTTCTTTATGCTTGTTGTATCAATTTCTTCCATAGGAGCAGGTAATGTGTGCTTCTTCTCTTCTTTCTCGTTGCAGGATGCGAGAAGGAGGATGAGGAAAATTGGTATAAGGAATTTGAGTTTCTGGTTCATAATATATTTCAATGGTTATTTTGTTCTTTCATATTCCGCTTGCTAAAGGTCGTATTGCATAAAGTTGCCGTTATGCTTGAAACCGTATGCCGTGTACAGTTTTACGCCCATATCCGAGGCTGTTATATGTACAGCTCCACAACCATAGGCTCTTGCCTCTTCAACGACTCTGTGAAGAAGTTCTTTTGCAATACCCTTTCTTCTATAACGTGGATCGGTGTACATACTTGACAGCAGCCCCAATCTTCCAGACGGACAAGTGAAGTATGGAGGTTTCTCGACAAAGGACATACCGCTTGTGCCGATAATCTTATCGCCATCCATTGCCAACCATGAAACGAAGGTTCCTTCTTTCATGTGCCTCTGGTAATAGTCCCTAAGTGCAGTCTTGAGATCCACTCCTTCGGGAACGTTTCTTCCCGTATTAGTGTATTCCTCAGTAAGCTGCGCAATCCTCATATTTATAAATATCTCCAGTTCTGCTTCTGTCAGCTTTCTGTAAACTATCTTTTCCATATATTCCTTAGTTTTGTGCTTATATTGTCCCTAAAATGTAGGGTGAAACTGTTTTACTCTTCCAATTCTTCTATTTGGAATAACTTCCATCCTTCTGCTTTCTGATATGCTTTCTTACAGTTTTTGGGCACGAAGAGGATGATAGGTTCTGCTTCCTTTTTACTATGCTCAATATGTTGAGTGTATTCTGTTTGTGTATCTCCGTCTTTGACGGGCATAATGGTTACAGGACCATGAGCATGATCTTCCTTTTGAAATGTATAGTATGTTATCTTTTGTGGTATCTTTGATAGATTTGTAACTGACTTTAGATTGATGCAATATTCAAAGGCATTTGGTTCGATATTGGTCAATGATGCTGGTATGGTGATGTGTTCAAGTTTGGTGTAAATAAACGCGTCGTTACCGATATAGGTTAAGTTACTTGGTATTTTGAAAGAACTAAAGCCACACCCCCAGAAGGCTTTTGCTCCGATACTTGTTACAGAGTCGTGTATTGTTACAGATTTCAGACTGTTGCAATTGGCAAATGCGCTTTCGCCTATCGTCTTGACTGACTGGGGGATAATTATAGAACGAAGGTTCTTGCATGAAGAGAATGCGTTTTTACCAATGCTTGTTACTGATTCGGGGATGGTGGAGTTTACACAGCCTTTAATGAATTCATTGGTTGATGTATTGATTATTCCATTACAATCATTCCTGCTATCATATTTTGTGTTGTTCTTGTCAACTTTGATAGATGTAAGACTTGTGCAATTTATGAAGGCATCCTCACCAATGCATATTACAGATTGGGGAATATAGATAGAAGTAATTGAATGGCAATCACTAAACGCATCCTTACCGATGTTTTTTACGGATTCGGGAATACTGATTGATGTTATTTTCTCGCACCCGCAGAATGCCATATCTCCGATGCTTGTTATAGAATTGGGGATATTTACAGTAGTGAGTGACTGGCAAACTTTGAAGACGCCATCGCCTATGCTTCTAACTGATTGGGGAAGAGTGATAGCTATTAGATTATTGCAGCCAACGAAAGCATAGTTGCCGATGACTGTTACCGAATTGGGAATTTTAATCGAGGTGAGAAACTCGCAATTATAAAAGGCTTTATCACCTATACTTGTCACCGATTCTGGTATTATGGTTGTCTTACAGCCTGTAATGATTTTGTTTGTTGCAGTCTCGATTATTGCATTACATTCATTTCTGCTATCATATGTTTTATTTCCTTTGTCAACAATAATGGAGTCGAGGTTTGGACAAGAAGCAAAAGCACCGATTCCGATACTCGTTACTGAGGATGGAATGATGACAGAAGTGATTCTTTTACATCCAACAAAACTGTCTTTTCCAATGCTTGTAGTCGAATTCGGAATTGTGATGGAATTTAGCCCCTCGCAGCTACAAAAAGCCCTATCTCCGATGCTTGTTATAGAATTGGGGATTGTTACGGAATTAATGTCTTTGTAGAAAAAGAATGCGTTTTCCCCGATACTTGTTACAATATATGTTGTGTCATTATAGGTAACGGAAGAAGGTATGTTGATGTCGCCTTTGTAAGAGGCATAACTTGATGATAGCACCCCTCTTGTTACGGTTGCTTCTTTTGTGGCTTTGTTGAGATCGTAGAAGATACCGTTGATTTCAACATTGTCTGCGTAGCTTGTTACTGACATTATTAGTGCCAATACAAGTATAATGGTTTTGTGGAATATAGATATCATAGTTTTGTTATTCATTCGATGAAAAAGTTGTTTTCATTTAGAATGTTTTTACTCTTCCAATTCTGAACTACTTCATTATCGGCAAGTTTTTATGCTTTGTTTGGGTGCAAAAGTAGTAAAATATTCCGATATCGGCAACTTTTTGTAAGAAAAACGAAATTCTCTTAAAGAAGAACAGTAGGAGAGAAACGACTTTTTTACTTCTATTTTGACATAATAACGTCATTTGAATGGAGAAAAACGATTTCTTGTTTGAAGTTTCATTTTTTTTATTTATTTTTGCATGCAAAAGTCAAAAGACAAAAGTCAAAAGGCAAAAGTCAAAAGGCAAAAGTCAAAAGGCAAGGGTTAGAGCCTTAGTCCTTCGACTTTCGTCTTTGGCCTTTAGCCCCCCAAAAATATGAAGAAAATAATCTCAACTATTATTCTATGTGGCGCTGTTCTGGTAATGAATGCTCAGAACGCAACATCTCCAAACGGAAAATTATCGGTGACAACAGCCGATAATAAGTTAGTTATCAGCTACGAAAAGCAGAAGGTTCTGGAATTGGCTGATATCCCTTTCTCCAAGTTGGATCTCGCGAATAAGGTGAAGACCGACTATAAGATGCTTGAGGGAAAACGTTTGCATTGTACGAATGAAGCAAACGAATATCAGGCTTCTATCGGTCAGAATGCAAAGATTGTGATGCGTCTCTATAACGACGGCATCGCTTTCCGCTATGAATACAGCCATTTGAAGAACCAGAAACATCCGGAAGAGAACACCGTGTATATGATTCCGGAGGGAACGAAGCGCTGGTTCATGCAATGGGCGGAGTCATACGAGGGATTCTTCCCTCAGAACACCACTTACAAGGAAACGCCTGTACCGTCATTCAGCGGTGTGTTCAAGTCGGCTGACGGATGGTGCAACCGTTGGGCATATCCTGCCCTGTTAGAGCCTTCCGACGGTGTTTTTGCCCTTATCTCTGAGGCTAATATTGAGCGCAGACAGAGTGCTTCGAGCCTGTATAATGACGGAGAGCGTTATAAGGTGGTGCAGGATAAGAACGAGCTGGATTTGACAGGCGACTGGCATACGCCTTGGCGCGTGGTGATCATCGGAAAGCTGGCAGACATCGTGCAGTCAACACTCGTAACGGACGTTAGTGAGCCTTCAAAATTGAATGATACCAACTGGATAAAGCCGGGTGTGGTGTCATGGATCTATTGGGCATACAACCACGGTTCAAACGACTATGAGATAATCAAGAAATACGTGGATATGGCGGTTACGTTAAAGCTTCCATACGTGCTCATAGATGCCGAGTGGGATGAGATGAATAAGATAGAATCAAACAAGGGCAAGACTATTGAGGATGCCGTGGCATATGCTAATTCAAAGGGCGTGAAGCCTCTTATTTGGTATAACTCATCAGTTGGTTGGATTGATGGTGCTCCTACTCCTAAGTTCCGTTTGAACAAGCCAGAGGACAGGGAGAAGGAGTTTGCATGGTGTGAGAAGATAGGTGTGGCAGGTGTGAAGATAGACTTCTTCAGCGGAGATAATCAGGCGAATATGGACTATTGTCAGGACTTGCTTGAGAGTGCTGCCCGTCATCATCTGTTGGTTAATTTCCACGGTGCTCCTATCCCTCGCGGATGGCAGCGCACTTACCCCAACCTTCTATCAACAGAGGGCGTGTATGGTGCTGAGTGGTATAACAACGTGGCTACCTTTACAAAGAAGGCTGCAAGCCATAATGCTACTTTGCCTTTCACAAGAAACGTGATCGGACCTATGGACTATACCCCTTGTGCCTTTAGTGATTCACAGCATCCGCACATCACTTCCAAAGGACATGAGCTTGCGCTTACCGTACTCTTCGAGAGTGGTTTACAGCATCTTGCCGACCGTCCTGAGAGTTTCCTTGCACAGCCAAATGAGGTTCAGGCATTCTTAGGCGAATTACCAAGCGTATGGGATGAAACACGCTATGTGAGCGGTTATCCGGGCAAGAGTGCGGTATTGGCCCGTCGTAGTGGAAATACATGGTATGTGGCTGGTATCAACGGATTGGACGAGGCACAGAAACTTGCTACCGACCTCAGCTTCATCAAGAATGGTAAGGCACAGCTCTTCACCGATGATGCCAACGGAGAATGGAAGATAACCACTACCGAACTGCCTTCGGAGATAGAGTGCCAGGCTCGTGGTGGATTTGTGATAGTGGTGAACGTTAAATAAAAGACCCACCCCCTTACCCCTCCCATAAAGGGAGGGGAGTAGATAGTATTTATCCCTTGAGGAGGTAATTGTTTTTTTGTTTTTTTATGACTTACCCATGATTTGAGATACAAACTACTCCCCTCCCTTTATGGGAGGGGTAAGGGGGTGGGTCTTTTATGCAAAGCTTGAATTATTATGGCAAAGAGATATGTTCAGACATTGGATCTGCGGGATGATCCTTATATGATCAAGGAGTATCGCAAGTGGCATTCCAAGGAGTTTCATTGGAAGGAGATACGCGATGGAATAAAGGCGGTAGGAATACTTGAAATGGAAATCTACATCCTTGGTACGCGCCTCGTGATGATTGTAGAGACACCAGATGATTTCGACTGGAAGACGGCTATGGATAAGCTTGCCACTATGCCACGACAGGCAGAGTGGGAGGCGTTCGTCGCGAAGCTGCAAGGATGTAGTCCCGATGCCCGAAGCGATGAGAAATGGCAGATGATGGAAAGGATGTTCTATTTGTATTAAAACAATAATTCGCCCTTCGGGTACTCTCCCTTTCTCATAGAAGTGGAGAGTAATGAGTCTTTAGAGGGGTTATTACCTTTGATTATGAAAAAACTATTATCTATTATTTTATTATGCATTGCCGTTACGGACGTTAATGCTCAGAGTCTGAAGCCTTGTGGTCCGGTGCCTACGGAGAACCAGTTACGTTGGCAGGAGATGGAGATGTATGCGTTTATCCACTATTCTATGAACACGTACACCGATCAGGAATGGGGCTTTGGAAATGAAGACCCGAAACTGTTCAATCCAAGCGACCTCGATTGTAGGCAATGGGCTAGGGTGTGCAAGCAAGCGGGCATGAAGGGTATCATCTTCACCGCCAAGCACCATTGTGGATTCTGTATGTGGCCTTCAAAATACACGGAGTATTCCGTGAAGAACTCCCCTTGGAAACAGGGCAAGGGTGATGTGGTTCGCGAACTCGCAGACGCATGCAAGGAGGAAGGACTGAAGTTTGCCGTATATCTCTCACCATGGGACAGAAATCATGCCGACTATGGCAAACCTGAATACGTAACCTATTTCCGCAACCAACTGCGTGAGCTGCTAACCCAGTATGGCGATATCTTCGAGGTATGGTTTGACGGAGCCAATGGCGGTGACGGCTGGTATGGCGGTGCGAACGAGACACGCAAGATTGACGGCAAGACCTACTACCAATGGGCAGAGACATTCCGCATGATACGTGAGTTGCAACCTAAAGCCGTGATATGGAACGATGGTGGCGACCGTGGCGACCTGCGCTGGGTAGGTACGGAGGCTGGCAACGTGGGTGAGACTAACTGGAGTCTGATGCCCGCCACGGGAGATACGCCTTGGCATATGCTGCACTACGGTGTGGAGAATGGCGATGTGTGGTGTCCGGGCGAGACCAACACCAGCATACGTCCGGGATGGTTCTACCATGATGCAGAAAACGAGCATGTGAAGAGTCTGTCGAAACTGATGGACACTTATTATAAGTCTGTAGGGCGCAACTCTACGCTCCTGCTCAACTTCCCTATAGCCCCTAACGGTCGTATTCATCCAAATGACAGTCTGCGTGGCATAGCCTTCAAGAAGATGATAGACGAGGTGTTCAAGACCAATCTTGCCGAGAAAGCCAAGAAAAAGACCTCTGGTTCTGAAACCATAATAGACTTCGGAAAGCCTACAGCCTTCAATCGATTTTTAGCGGAAGAAGAGATAAGTCAAGGCCAGCGAGTAAAGGAATTCTCACTTGAGGCATTGGTTGATGGTGAGTGGCAGCAACTGAAAGATGCATTGGTGGATAATGGTAATGGTCTGACTACTATCGGGCATCGTCGCATCATCTGTTTCCCAACTGTAAAAGCCACAAAACTGCGCTTTACTATTACCGCAGCCAAATGTCAGCCAATCATCAAGAAACTGGGCGTATATCTTGCGCCTGAACTGACTGCCGACATCCCAGATTCGGGCGAAAAGAAATCGTCAAGCCTTCATTTCTTTTTCAGTAATCCAAAGCAGATGATGATAGACTGGGACAAGGAACAGACCATTACATCGTTTCGTTACCTGCCACCGCAGAAAACGAGGGATGGACTCATCACCCACTATACACTTTGGGCTTCAAGCGACTGGGCAAACTGGACAAAGCTTGCTTCGGGCGAGTTCTCGAATATCGTAAATAATCCAATCTGGCAGACAATCAAGTTTCCTGCCACCAAGGCTCGTATCCTAAAACTCGATGCCGACAAACTGGCAGAGGGAGAAAGGATGAACTTTGATGATATAGAAATTGTAATAGAATAAGCAATTTGAAGGAAAATGAAACATATTATTCTCGTAATATCCCTGATGCTGAGTGTTTCAGCACAGGCACAGCAACCTCGTGACTGGGAGAATCCGCACGTATTAGGCATTAATAAGCTACCGTATCATGCTACGCTGCAACTGCCTTCAAAGGAGGCGGAATGCAAGGAAATCGTTTCGCTTGACGGTCAATGGCAGTTCCATTGGTCGAAAGACCCGGAATCGCGTCCTGTAGGCTTTGAGCGTGACGACTACGACGTGAGCCAATGGGATAAGATAACCGTGCCGGGCAACTGGCAGTTGCAGGGCTTCGGTAAGCCTATCTATGTCAATATGCAGTATCCGTTCCACCGTGATCGCCCGAGTGTGACGGGAGAGCCAGACCGTGACTGGTATGCTTACGACCACCGCAATCCTGTGGGTTCATACGTGACCTTTATTGATATCACTAAGGAGATGCTGTCGCAGAACCTCATACTACATTTCGGAGGCGTTCACTCGGCTTTCTATGTATGGGTGAACGGTCAGAAGGTGGGGTACAGCCAGAACTCCATGTCTCCAGCTGAATTTGATATTACAAAATATGTTCATGAGGGAAAGAACCGCCTTGCCGTGGAGGTGTATCGCTGGAGTGACGGCAGTTATCTGGAATGTCAGGATATGTGGCGACTGTCGGGCATTTTCCGTCCGGTACAGTTGTGGGTTCGTCCGCTTGTGCATATAGCCGACTATAAGGTGGAGGCTGTTCCTAATAAAGATTTCTCACAGGCACAGGTAACGGCAGACATCGCCGTTTGCAACGTGGGAAAGGCTCGTGCAAAGAATCTCTCCGTAGCCCTTAATATAGACGGAAAGACTATCGAGGGTAAGCTGAAAAGCCTTGCTGCTGGCGATACAATGCACGTTCGATTGTCGCATACCATAGACAATCCTAAACTCTGGTCGGCTGATATTCCTAACCTCTATCCGTTCAGCATCGAGCTGCCAGACGAGCATTTCGACTATCACCTTGGTGTGAAGCGAGTGGAATGTGTTGGTGAGGTGTTGAAATTCAATGGTAAGAATATCAAGCTGCGTGGTGTGAACCGTCATGATCATCATCCCGTTACAGGCCGATATGTTGACCGCAAGACATACGAGCAGGATATAATGCTGATGAAGCAGGGAAACGTGAATTTCCTGCGTACCAGTCACTATCCCGATGATCCATACCTCTATGAGCTTTGCGACCGTTGGGGCATATACGTGATGGACGAGGCTAATCAGGAATCACACGGCTACGGCTACGCCAACAAGGTGATGGGAGAAGATCCCGAATGGCGTGATGCACACGTTGACCGTGCCGTTAGCTTGGTGCAGCGTGACAAGAACCATCCGAGCGTTATGTTCTGGAGTCTTGGCAATGAGGGTGGGGTAGGACCTAACCTGAAGGCGATGCGCGAGGCGGTAGTGGCACTCGATACTATTGCCCTGCCATTCTGCGATACAGACCGTGCACAGAGCGATATCTACGATGATGGGTATCTTTCTCCATCCAGGCTTGTAGAAGAGGCACGCAAGGTGACTGACCGTCCTTTCATTATGCGAGAATATGCCCATGCAATGGGAAACTCTGTGGGTAATTTTCAGGAATACTGGGATGTGATCTATGCCGATAGCAGTATCTGTGGAGCAGCTATCTGGGACTGGGTGGATCAGGGTATTCTGAAGAAAGAAAACGATAGGGAATTCTGGGCTTATGGCGGCGACTTCGGTGATAAGCCTAATGACGGACCTTTCTGCCTTAATGGTCTTATTGCTCCAGATCGTACACCTCATCCGCACTACTATGAGGTGCAGCATGTGTATCAGCCGTTCTTGATAGAGCGTAATGGGGATAATCTGCGGATTACGCCTCGATACACATTCGCTAATATTGATGAATATGATATTACTACCGATACCGTTACTATTGGCTCAGAGCGCCTTCTCAATGTCTATGTACGCCTGAAAGAGGATAGGCCGTGGGCAAAGAAAGGCTTTGCCGTGGCAAGCGAGCAGTTTGTGTTGCAGCCATATCTGTTTGAATCATCATTAGGCGGTAAGCCTGCCAAGGTGCAGAAAACCGCTAACGGACTTGTTGCCCATACAAATCATGGAACCATAACCGTTAATAGTCTTGGTGCACTTACCAGTTGGATAATAGATGGTGAGGAGGTGCTCAATAGTCCTTTGGAACCATATTTCTGGAAACCGGAGAACGACAATCAGCATGCAGCCCATTTTGCAGAGCGATTGGGAGCATGGCGTGATGCTTTGGATAAGCGTACAAATAAGTCTTTCCGTGCAGATGCGGCTTCTGACGGTGTGAAAATAATCAGCGAGACAACGCTTCCGATAGGTGTAGAACTGACGATTACGTACACGATAACAGACGAGGGACGTGTCAAGGTTGATATGGATTACCGTCCTACTGCCACTGACCTTCCGCTTCTTCCAAAGTTTGGTATGCGTATGCGTATTCCAAGCAACTATGCAAATATTGCATATCATGGTCGCGGTCCGTGGGAGAACTATCCAGACCGTAAGCGTAGTGCCTTTATCGGACGATATGAGATGCCGCTCAGTCAGTTTGAGACCGAGTATATACATCCGCAGGATAACGGCTGTCGTACAGATGTTCGCTGGTTTAATATCAGTAATGGAAAGAAGAGCCTCCGTATCGAAGGCTGTCAGCCTCTTTGTATCCGCGCATGGGACTATGGCGAGGAAGACCTTGAACCAGCCCAGCATCCGCATGAGATACAGCGTGGCCGTTTCGTGAACCTTAACATTGACCTGAACATCCATGGTGTTGGCGGTATCGACACATGGGGGCAGCGTACCCTTCCGCAATATACCATAGACGGTAACAAGCCATATCACTATACATTCATTATGAGTGCGTTATGAGGTTAGGGCTTAGTGGTTAGAGTTTAGTATTTAGAGGTTAGGGTTTAAGGTTGGGTGTTTAGAGGTTAGAGTTAAAAAAAACACACGGGCGCATTATTGTGTATGCGTCCGTGTGTTTTGATTATTTATAGAGAGGTACTACATTAAATGTTTCTACAGACCAAGGCTTCAATGTTATGGTACGCTTGCTAGTTGGAAGATTATAGGTGATTGTGACTGTGTCACGAGAGTTGTTGAGGGCTACTATAACGATTTCTGAGCCATCTGGAGAAATGGCGGCAAGGGTCTGTTTGTCATCCACGTCGAGAATGGTGTAGCCTTTCTTTATGTATTTTGTGACGTGCTGACGGACATAGTAGTTGCTATGGCGATACATGGTTTGGGATTTGAAATCGCCCGTTATGTGGCACCATTGAGTGTCGTGCTCACCATAATACTGCCAGTCGAGCCATGCAGCAGGCTGAAGGTATCGCATATCATCAAACAAGCGTTGCAGCATCTTCAGGTTACCCTTGATGCCACGACCGCCGTCGCCAGTCTCGCTTTGCCAGAGGATTAGTTTAGAGTTTAGTGTTTTTAGAGATAGAATGCTATCACGAAGTGCGGTTTTCTCTTCATTACTGCCGTAATATGTGTGGGTGTTCCATTGTCCTACCATTGGCATGATACCAGCCTCGGAGTATGCCTTGAGGGCGGTGAGGGAGTGGGGGAGACAGGTCTCGTCAGAGGCAGAGATAACGGTGTTAAGACCGCTTGCCTTCAGTTTCGGATATAGAACCTTGATGAAGGCAATCTGTGATGAAGTATCGAAATGGCAACCTTCCTGTGAACCGTTCTGATACCAGTAGTTTGTTAATGGTTCGTTGAAAGGTTCTAGGGTACGGAATTCCAGTCCGTAGGCATCCTTGAAATGCTTGCAGACATCTATGAGATAGTCGGCAAAGGCCTCGTAACAGTCGGGACGGAGGTTATCCTTATTCTTATCCTTATGACCTCCTACGCAGCCGGAAACGGTCATATACCAAGGTGCAGAGTTGCTGAAAGCCTCGAAGATGGCATCAGGACGACGCTCACGGATTTTGAGCATTATCTTAATCTGTGCAGAGTCGGCTTGCCAGTCGTATGCGGTATCTGTAGGATAGTGCTTGAAGCCTGGCATCTCTGCACGTATGCCTTTGCCACGCGCCATGTGATGAAGGTCACAGTTACGGTTTTGCGGGTCATCACCACCACCTATGTTATAGCGGAAGATGTTATAGTTGAGACCGTCGGGAGAAACGAGCCAGTCAACGAGGGAGTCAATTTTACTCTCTTCCCATTTGCCGCACATGTGCGCCCACCAGCATAGTGATACGCCCCATCCCTCTATTGTCTGTAAACGCTTAGATGTATCAATAGTGACTTCACGGGAAACCTCTTTCCCTGCTTCCTCTGGAACGGAATTTCTCTGAGCCATTAGGGGTAAGGAAAAGAGGAGGAGGAAGCCCCCCAGACACAAAGAGCCCCCCAGCCCCCCAAGGGGGAGCTTTTTAAATACATTATTTCGTTTGCAAATTGCCATATTGAGCTTTTTGATTATTAATACTAACTACTCCCCCTTGAGGGGGTGAGGGGGGAGGAACCCTCCCTTGGGGAGGGACTGGGTAGGCTTTTATTTTGTTTGCTTCTTCCCCTCCTTTATCACTACGCCCTTCTGGCTATCGCTTACCCTGCGACCGGAGAGGTCGTATGTGGGTGATGGGTGCTGGGCGTTAGGTGTTGGAAGTGACTTGATTGCGGTTTCTACAGCCTCAGAGAGTGGGAGGGTGGTGCCGTTCCATTCTTCTACTACAGGCAGTTGCGTTGTCTTATAGATAAACGCAGCGAAGCTTGCCTGTGCGAAACGTTCCGTAACCTTGTTCCATACACCATTCTGGAGCACAAAACTATTGAGAGGGTATCTGTTGGCTGCCGACATAGAGAAATTGCCTCGCAGACCGTTGGCGTTAGTCTCGGCTGATGATACCGCCTCGCCTGTCTCGTAGAAGGATAGGGTAGAGGTGGTGTTGCTATGGAAAACGTAAGGATAGCCAGCCTTTGGCTCTGTCACTTCCTCAAGGCAAATCTTTGTGCCGTCCTTACTGATGCCGGCAAACTGATACAGCTTCACTCCGTCAGGAATGATGAATGAATAAGGCAGACAAATTGTTGCCCATCCTGAAGCGTCGGTAGTGGTTTGATAGACAGGAATGAAACGCAGACGGAAATCGGTTGCGCTCCACCAGCCCTCGCGGTTATCGCTTTTGCCGGAACCTTTGCCATACTCCATCCATTGACCGTCCTTTGTGCCTTTTTTAGATCCTGTGAAGCCTACGGTGATACTACCTCTCTCATTCACATACATATAGGATGTGGAGAGGGTGGTCCATTTGTCCTTAAAGCATGGCAGGTCGAGCTTTCCTATCGGAAGGTTCACCGATACGAGCGTCTCGTTAGTCTCGTTATTAGTTAGATATGCGTGCTGGTCGTTCTCGCAGAGATGCTCTGTAAGAGCCTTGCATTCAAGGGCATAAAGACCGTGTGCAAGTAGGGTAGTAGCATCCGAAGAATTATATGTTACGGTCTGTTTCACCTCCATTGTCTGAGCCTCGTTGCCTGTGGCAGACAGACTCCACCACGCGTTCCAACACTTCTTCCCGTCGTGTGTGGCTGTGCGCTGGTCACCATTCTTATAGGTGCCGCACTTGGTCGTCCAAGAATATGTGCTTCCGAAGTCCCCGTCCTTTATTGCCGTGGTGTTATACACATATTCTATGCCTTCGGGAATGGCACGCTCGGCATCACTTTTGATAGCCTCATTTGCGGCATCCGTGGTGCGTGTCTTTATTGTCTTGAGAGCCGCAATGATAGCGCTCTCAATCTCGTTGGCGGTGGCATTGCTTGCCAAAAGACCGTCAATCTCCTCATTGAGGTCGTTGTATTTTGTGTTGAATGCCTTGAATGCCTCCGCACGTTTCTTCTCCCATGCGAGGGCATCAGCCAAAGCCTCCTCTGGGGTATCGAACAGCTTGCACACCTTGAAATCATCAAACTGCGCCTTACCGCCAAGCTCAAAGAGTGTTATCCAGAGATATTTCTGCGTGGTGGTGGTGAATGATGTTGCGAGTTTTGCCCATTCCGTCACCTTCGGAAACTTAACCCTCGCTAGAGTGCCTGGGGCGGTGTTACTTGTCGAAACACTTATCTGCTGCTTGTCTGGATTGTTATTGCATCCCGCAGCACCTATATAATAAGATGTGTTTTCCTCAATGTCGATAACCTTACGAATGGCTGCGGCATCAGCATTTGAAGAGCCGTTGCCGTAGCATTGCAGGAAGGCTGAGTTATTGATTCCTGCCTCTGGAACAATCTGGAAATAAGGTGCGGCTATAGCCTCTCCCTTACCGTTAGTCCAGTCGGCTGCTCCGAGTTCGAAATCACCGTTTATCAGCATGTTTCCACCGAGATACATGGTTTTTACGTCTGTGCCGTTTACTACTGAGACCTCATCGCCGTACTCCATCTTCTCGTTTACGGCAGTAGCCTCGTTGGTATAGAGGGCAGTCTTGTTGAGGTCATAGACGCGAATCTTATACACATTGCCGGCTATGCCGTCAACGGTTATGCTATAGTCTGATTCTTCCTCCTGAAGGTCAACGGATTGCAGTTTTGTGAATACCACGTTGCCCGGTGTCTTAACCATGATATCCATCGACTGGTTATACTCACCGTTCTTCTCGTGCCATTGCAGAGTAACCTTCTTTGTTGCCTTGTCGAATGATGCCTTGAGGTTGGTTGGCGCCTTCATCGGTGGGTTCTTAGGGATATACTCGTTGGCGGGGTTATATCCGAGGTCATCGCCCATTGTTGCATAGTATTCTCCGAGGGTTGAAAGCTGTCCGTCGAGGTATATCTTAGAACAGTTAGCCTCTGAGTTCCAAAAAGCGTAACGCTCCACCTTTGAGTTTGCATTGAGCACTTCGAGAATAGGCTTCGTGCCGTTATAGTTGTTCTGCCAGTTGCCCTTGTAGTCATCGCGGTTGCTCACGGCAAACGCACCGTTATTACTCCAGCTTGCACCCCAAACCCATTCTGAAATCCAGATAGGACGTCCGTTGCCGTAATAACTGCTGTACCAGTTGAGGTTATTGAACTTATCTGTAGGCCAATAGCAATGCAGGTCGAGGAGGTCGCATCGCCATCCGCGTGCGTCGATAGAGTCGATGAACGTCTTCAGATGCCCCATGCTTCCGTCGTGCGATGACTCAGAGCATAGGCGCATACCCGTGCGCATCAGGTTCTCCCAGTTGGCAAGCACGGTAGCCACATCCTGTGGGGTATCGTCGGCTGAGTTGCCCGGCTCGTTGTTGGTCTTCATGTGGCAGGAGTATGTCACACGACCACATTCCCTCGATGTTGGCCAGTCTTCCTTGATATGGTTAGGCACACACTCGAAGTCGGGCAGCATATTCTCACCCAAGCCCCAAGTATAGCACCAAGAGGAGTTCACGGCTGCGTTAGCTTCCTTGCGAGTATCGCTTGCCAAACCAGCCTTCTTTGCATTCAGCCATTGGAAAACGCGATATGAACTTATTTTCTGGTCGAGAATGGCTGGCAGGGTATTTATCTCAAGGTCTTCCTTGTCGGCTATGAAGCAACGGCTGTAGCCACGTCCTTCCTTTCGGGTGGAGAACGTAACCATATATCCGCGCTTCAGCTTGAAGGAGCGAATCTTATTGTTTAGCTTGGCATCAGAGAGCGTGTTCATATAGCCGTTGCTGTTCTCAAGTCCGAAATCGTTGCACGACTCCCCTCCGAAGTTCTGCTCAGAGTACACGGTTAGCGGCTTGATATCCTTGGCGTATGGCATGATGATAGCACCGCTCGCATACATCTTCACCTGACAGTTAGTGCCGTTTACCGCCTGCTCTCCGTTGATGAAAACGTGTGTCTTGAGCCATGAAGAGATGACCTTGCTCGGCTTAATGCTCTTTATGATAAGCACGGCATGGTCCGTATTCTTTATGTTCACGCTACCCGCCGTGGTGAAAGGCGTTGCATCCGTGATGACATAATCCACATCATCAGTCAGGGTAACGCTTTCCGAAACCTGAGAAACTGTAGTGATGCTGTTCTTGGCCTCTACCGTTGCAGAGGAAAGCAAAGATAAAGCAAATATAGGAAGTAGAGACTTTATTTTCATAATCTGATTAGCTTTATATGTGTATATTAAATCAGTAATTTTTTTTAGGGAAACGGATTTATCTGATTTATCTGATAGCTGGCGCGTAATTCGTTATTAACGTGAATTTGACGAATTCCTTTATAGCAAGCTGCAAGTAGCTTTTTAACTGACAATAATTACCAATCTGCGCAATCTTTTTCCATAAATTTTTATTTTTATTGGTTGAAGATTGGTAAGATTGGTAATTATTGTCAGTTCAGCATCGGAGATGCGTTTTATCTTGATTTTGTAGAACTGGCGTTAATTATTTTCAGATAAATCAGATACATCCGTTTCCCTTTTATTTCCAAGTGGCGGATGCTGCTTTATAATTTACTGATTTAATTTACTTCCAATTTACTTTCCAAATCCTCGCGCAAGCGAATTTTCTTTCCGTTTACCTTGTAGGTCTGATTTCTACTATCTTCCCGCTCTTATCAAACGTCATCTTGTCTATGCACACCTGACGATGGGTGCCCGGTGAAAGTTGACGTTCGCGGAAATTATTGTTGATGCGATGATAAACGATATACCACTCATCCTTGCCCGGAATCTGGAGGACGGAGTTATGCGCCGTGCCGTAGATCTCCTTTGAAGGGTCCTGCTGTATCACGATAGGCTCTTCTGCCACGGTGATAGGACCGAGAGGTGATTTTGCTGTGCCGTAGGCAACATGATAGTTATCCGCACCTGTATCGTCAACCGACCAGAGAAAGTAGTAAGTGCCCTTGCGCTTTAATACATATGCACCCTCACGATAAGCGTAGTCTTTCAGCGTACCGCCCTTAGGAGTCAGGTTTACCTTCGTCTCCTGCTTAATGCTCGTCATGTCGTCGTTAAGCTCTGCACCAGCCATGAAACCGTTACCCCAGTAGAGGTAGTATTTCTTCGTGGCATCGTCGTAGAACACATCCACGTCAATAGCCTGTCCGCCCTTGGCATCGGCAGGACGGTCAGCATCGGTTATCACAGGATGTCCGCAGTCAACGAAAGGTCCGGTAGGGGTATCGCTTATCGCGCAACCAATCTCCTTGCGGTTGCTCTTAGGGTTATGAGCTGAGAAATAGAAATAATACTTATATCCATCCTTCTGCTTGCGCTCTATGATACATGGTGCCCATGCGTTTCCGTTAGCCCAAGCCACCTGATCACCCTTCACGTTCAGCATCTTACCCTCATCCTTCCATGAAGCAGGATCGCAGAGTGCCTTGCCCGGATTCTTAGGGTCAGCCTCGCATGAGAATACGTTGAAGTCATAGCCGCCCCAGCCAGGAGTACCGTCGGTGGTTGAGTAGATGTAGTATTTCTTCGTCAGGTTAGAGTAAAGCACCTCCGGATCTGCGTGGAAATCGGGTAGGATAGGGTTCTTCCCTGCTCCCCACTTTGCAATGAGACGGTCTTTCTCTTCCTGTGTGATAGGCATGATAGTTCCGTGACGAGGAGTGAACTGTCCGTGAGTCTTGGTATCTGCAACCCACTCAAAGGTCTTGAGGTCGGCAGACTTACAGAACTGATAATGCCCTGCACCATAGCAGTCGTACATCACCACCCACGACTTTCCGTCGAGGCTCTTACACACGCCAACACCCTCAACAGCCTTCTTGCATACCTCCACATGACCGTCAATCTTCGTCCATTGAGAGCCGTTAGGCTTGCCCGGCTCTGCTGTGAGCTGCTTTGCCGTAGCCTGGAAGATACCGCCGTGAGCCTCACTCTTATAGAAAAGGTGGTAGAGCTGGTCGGCATCGTTATACACTATGTCGCCGTCGATGGTAGCCGAACCGCTGTCGAACATATAAACAGGCTCACCCTCAAGGTCGGTGAAGTCCTTGTTCACGTATGAATAGAAAATCTTGTCGTAGTTGCATTTCCCATCGTTGGTCAGGAGAGAGTAGAACACCATGTACTTGCCTGCCTTATGGTCGTAGATGGTCTCAGGAGCCCACACGCGCGTCACGTTCTTCCATAGCTTAGGATATTTCGTTGGGAAGTTTACGGTGGAATGCGTCCAATGGATGAGGTCTGTTGACTTCATCAGCACAATGCCACGGTTGCTTGCCCATCCGAGGTTCGACTTCATGTCCGTCACCACCATGTAGAATGTCTTGCCGTCCTCGCCACGGAGGATATGAGGGTCACGAACACATTGCGTGAGGGCAATGGAGTCGGATTTAATGACAGGCAATCCCTGATTGAGCAGCGTATAGTTGTAGCCGTCATCGCTCAGGGCATAGCAAATCTGCTCCTGTTCGGGAGCGTTACCAGTAAAATATGTGAAGAGAAAAGATACTTTCTCCTGTGCTGTGGCAGAGATAACGCCCAATGCCATAGCGATGGTTAGTAGTTGTTTCTTCATAATAGTGGCCTCTCCCCCCGCCCTCTCCCGTAGAGAGGGAGCCGGAGTGCGAAAGGATGATAGTTAGTTAATTTATAGTTAATTATTTAATTGTTTATATTTCGCAATTACGTGACAGACGGGCTGAAAGCCCAAAAGCATATAGCATAGGGCAACGCCCTATGTACAAAGCAGTTTGTATATTCGCCCTGTAAGGGCAAAAGCCCTTCATCCGACTAATGCTTTTGCCCCTTACAGGGCGAATTTTGCAACATCCATATACCCAGGGCGATGCCTTGGGCTATGTGCTTTCGGGCTTTCAGCCCGTTTCACCGCAGGCTTTCCTCGCTTGCGCAATTTTGAGTTATTTAATTTTCTTTTGCAAAAATATAAAAAAAAGAGGAAAGAAAAGCATGGAAAGCGGAAAAAAACAGCGAAAAAAGAAAAAATGAAGACAAAAGCAGGAAAAACTCTTTCCTCTATCTCTAAAGTTCGGGTTTTAATCACCATTTATCGACCGAATTATGGGATAAAACATATAAAAAATGTCAATAGGGCTCAAAGATTTGTTTTTTATGAAAATAAAGATTATCTTTGTGGGCGATTTAATAACAACTTTATTCTACAAATGAAAAAAATATTTACATTAGTTGCGATGATGGCATTTGCCATCTTTGTGTCTGCACAGACAAAGAAAGTATCTATTCTCGGTGACTCGTATTCCACATTCCAGGGCATGAACCCTGAAGGATATGCACCATTCTATCCTAACGACAAAAACGATGTTACAAAAGTAGAACAGACATGGTGGAGCCTCTATATCAAGGCTATGGGTTATGAACTGGAGAAGAACAACTCATGGGGTGGCACAACTATTTGCAATACTGGTTACGGAGGCATGGATGCTACCGCCAACTCTTTCAATGCCCGTTACGAACTTCTGGGTAATCCAGACATCATCTTCGTCTTTGGTGGCACAAACGATGCATGGGCACGCTCTCCTATTGGTGAATACAAGTATGCCGACTGGACGAAAGACGACTGCAAGGCATTCCGTCCTGCCTTAGCTTGCCTTCTTGTTAATCTTCAGAAGAAATACCCAAAGGCTAAGGTCTATGCCATTCTCAATTCTGAACTCAGGGAAGAGATCAACGAGTCCAGCCGTGAGGTCTGCAAGCACTACAACGTTCCTCTCATCGAGCTTCACGACATCGAGAAGCAGAACGGTCACCCTTCTATCAGCGGTATGAAGAGCATCTGCGAGCAACTTATTGAAGCTATCGGCAAATAAGGATGTAAAGATTTATCCCGAATATTCATTTTTGAATATTCGGGATATAATTTTATGTGAGCTTGATGACTTGCTTTAGCTTGATGAGCCTTAGCGAACAATTCATATATGGGGTGTCTGTAAAAAATATGTGTATTATGTGTACTATATGTACCCCAAAAAGGCTCTCGCTATCATAGCGAAAGCCTCTCTGTCTATACATTCATAATTATCACTTTCACACCCTCTTCGCTTTTTATCGCCTTGTAAATCAAGTCGTTTATCCGATTGAATGAATCTCGCGAAGAGACAAGACGAGGCATTACAATTCCGTTACTGCCTCTCGGATTCACACCCACCAGAATACACCCCTGTGTATCCTTCGGATTATTGCCTGTGTGGATCATTATCCCCTTGAAATTCGGAACGTCCTCAAGGTATGGCATGTTCTGATTGAATTTCATACTCATCCTGTATCTAACGTCGTACTCCCCGCAAGGAATCGCGGTCTTGCCTTTCACCTTTTTCACTTTCTGCAAATCGCGAAATGTAGGCTCTAACGTGTCGCATACATACACACATTGCAAGGGATTATCCTCGTAGCATACCTCCAAAGTGCCTATCGTGCAATTTGGAAGGAAGTGTTTACGTTTTACTATAATATTCATAACCAACTCGGCCCCCCTCCTTCTCCCCCGAGGGGGAAGTCCGATGTTAATAACATCGGAGTATGTGTCAGGAGATTTTATATAGCTTTCATCGCTATAGGGGGTATCATTAAAAAAATTAATAATTAAGGATTAATACTATCTAAAATTCCCTCCCCCTCGGGGGAGTTGGAGGGGGGCCAGGCATTTCTTATACATCGCCTTTCCTACCCTTTCCAGTTTACCACTTCTGACATATCTATTCAGAAGGTTTTTCACATTGGCACTCTGTCCGTTCCTCTCCCTAATCTCCTTGAACTGCTTCAAGGAAAATGTTTCAGGAAGAAGTTTCAGAATCGGCTCGGCAGTCTTTCTTCCGTCTGCGTTCTGCCTGATAAGCTGATATGCGCTTTCTATGTTTTGCTGAACGCTATGCCCGAACAAACGGCACATGGTATAATGCGCAAACTCACCAACCCATCGGGCAAAGGCAACAATCTCGGAACTTTCCTTGCCATAGAGAGCTACAAACGGAATGGCTGTTCGCATCATGAACTCACCGCAACGATGGGAAAGGTCTGCCTCGGCATCAGTCAGAAGTCCGTCATTATAGCGCACTTCCAACTCGTCAAACCAATTCTCTATCGCCTTTGTGGTCAAGGGAAGGTCGAGCAGTTGCACTTCATCGCCAAGAGCAATGTCCTTGTTATATAGCTCCAGAAGGGCATTGTCTCGCTTTCGGCATTCCTCTGCCGTTAGGAAGTTCTGCCGTGGAGGTCGGAAAGTGCGCTTTTCCGTTGGCACAAGCACAGGAATACACCTTTGCATCAAGCCGCCCTCGCGGTTGTTCTCCGAAAAGAGCCTTTCAAGCATCGCCTTCACCGTTCCTGCCATGAGCAAGGAAATCGACATCTGAACGTGCGTATTGCAACTCGCCTCGCTCATATAGAACTGCCTGTGCATATCCATATCCCAGCCTTTTCGCAATAGTACAGTTATATCAGAATAGGCCGTTTTCGCAGCGTTGCTCAGTCCGTCAACCTCAGAGAACTGCCCCAACAGCATTCCGTTCTTGCCGAGATTCGTTTGAAGCTCCAAAATAGAAGATTTCGATGCCGTCTCGAAAAGCCTGAGTTTCGGGTGATACTTGCTCGGTTTCTCCTTCGCATTCGCTTTCTTGTCGCGCTCCTCCTGATTAGCCTTTACCTTCTCCCATTCAAGCGCGTCATGCTGTGCAAGATTCCCCTCAATCATGTCCTTGAAGAGTGCGGAGCAGTTGCCCTTACCAGAGCCCGAACCGCCAATCACAGCCACATACGTTTGCGGACCAATCACCCTGCCATTCAGATATTGCGCCCGGAAATGACTTGCAAGAGCCGCCATTACAGGCAGAGCCGAGAGGCACAGCATTTCCTTGAATCGCTTATCATAATTACTCACAAGCAACTCAACGAGCGGAGGCAGTTTCTCAGGCAGTTTGGGGGCATCCCAACCCTCCATGAGTTCAGCCATTTCGCGGTCATCCTCCGAAAGCGTTCCCTGCTTTGCCATGTACTGTGCCTTCGCATTGATCTCGCGCACAGCAGGAGGCATAAAGGCGGTATTATAATTGTCATAGAAATAATTGATTAGTGCCTTGCAGTCGTCATATTGCGAGTAGTTAGGCAGTTTCTCAGCCACCACCGCAAACGCCTGTTCACGGCTCATAAGTTTAGCAAGGCCAGCAGAAAGCACCGACATGAGGTTCTTGTGCCAATTCCTTTCGCCCCACACATCGAGCGCATCAGAATTTAGCCCTGCCTCCTTAACGCAGAGTTCAAAGGCTATGAGGTTTGCTTTTTCTTCTATCAGTTTGTTTAGGTTGCTTGCCTCCTTTGCTATCCTTGCAGCTTCCACCACCTTCACCACGGCTAAACAATCCCTCTGCAATGTAGAGAATGTCGGCAGAAGTAGGTGTGAAGAACACTCTGGTGATGTCTTTTGCTGCTTCGTCAAAAGGCACTCCCAACACATCAGACACTCTTTTGAGGTTTCCTTCTTGGTCAAGGGAAACGTCACGTCTGAACACAATATGCAAGCCTTTAGTCGCTGAACGCTCGCACAGCAGGAGTCCAATCTCTTCCTTTTTATCGAGGATATTTTTACTAATGTTGAGTATCTCATCTTGAATCCATTTTTCTTTTGTTACACCTTCTGGGAGTTGTTCCGGAACGCATAAGTCAATATCCATGCCCACGCTATCAGCCGGCTTTGTCGTGCCTTTCAGCGTTCCGTCCTCATTCGGATAGCATGAGTAGTTGAACTGCTCCAGAATAGTTTTATAACTCTTCTGTTCTCCGCTCCGTGTTGTGTATGTCTCGCCATTACGAGCCTTTTCCACGCATTTCCTGTTGAAATCCGCATCACGTAGCTTGTAATACTCCGCTCTTGTCTTTATCGGGATGCAAACTTTTTTCCCATCCCTCAGTATTATTCTATTTACTGCCATTTTTCTTCTAAAGTTTAGTGTTTAGTCTTGTTGCTTTCGCCATTTAGAAAAACCAATTAAAACAAAAGAAAACAAAGTAAAACATTTTGTTTTATTGTTGTTTTGTTTTTATATGTTTTTATTGGTTTTATCCTGTTTTTTTAGATGGCGAAAGCAAATCCCATCACCACTCCCCTCACACGCGAGTAAGTGTATCTACTCCCCCTGGAGGGGGTGAGGGGGGTGGAGCCTTCCCTTGGGGAAGGACGGGTTAGGTCGTGTGGGGGAGAGGCCGCTGTTAGGGGTCTTAATACTTCTGAATCAACTCCTCGTCAAAGAGCGTATTCATCTCCCTTTGGAAGTCACTCCGTGAAGACTCGTCAGCTCTCAGTCGAATCACCACCTTGCGATACAGCCCATGAGAAGAGAGTTTCAACTGTGCCTTGCCAGTATCAACCATAGTGCGGTAGCGAGGCGCACGAGGCTCAGAGACAGCAGGGTCTTGAATTGTAACTGCGCCGTTAGTCTCAACTTTAACGTATGAGTCACCTTTTATAGGAATCAATCTCACAGGATTGATAAGCTTAAATTCTATCGATTTCATTGTTTTGTCTTTTTTAAATTGTTTAGTGTTTAGAGCACTCCCCCCATCGCCTTCCGGCTCCCTCTCTACGGGAGAGGGCGGGGGGAGAGGCCGTTATTCTTTCTCTATCTTCCATCCGTTAAGGCTCTGCGCGTATGCCTTTCTGCCATCACGGGTATTGAACGAGCGCACACTTGCCGTCCACGAAGCCGTAACGATGTCATCTTGCCTGATGTCTGCGAGCATCGCCACCTTCTCACCGCTGAACCTCACCAGATACCTGTCAGGATACTGCACATTCTGCACTTCTTCCAGAATCACCTCCTGTGATTTCCACTCGCCACGCTCCGAAGTCCCACTCTGAAGCGCAAGTATTTCTATAACCTTGAATTTTCTCTGTTCCATTTTCTTGAGTTTAGGGTTTAGTGTTTAGGGTTTAGTGTTTGTTGCTTTCGCCATTTAGAAAAACCAATTAAAACCACGTAAAACAAAAGAAAACCTTTTTGTATGTTATTGTTTTTATATGTTTTTATTGGTTTTGTCTTGTTTTTTTAGAAGGCGAAAGCAAATCCCACCGCCTTCCGGCTCCCTCCCTACGGGGGAGGGCGG
>OMXX01000025.1 GCA_900315105.1 uncultured Prevotellaceae bacterium
AACATTTCCCAGTACTGGTAGTCAACCTTTTCTGTATGGGTAGCCAAATGTTAAAAATCTAAGCCTGAAAAGAGTCAACCTTTTTTAGGAAAAGACAAACACTTGTAACATATGTATCATGTTTTTTACACACACACTATGAGTTACGTTCTTGTTATCTGTCGTATGTTCAAAATTATATATAATATTATATTATATAATATTATATATAATTTTGGGTATTGAAGAAGAGGAAATGCAGGTTGTAAGGGGGTGTGTGAAAAAAATATGTTACAAGTGATACAAATGTTACGCTGTGGGTAGAACCATTGTCATGATTTTAATGACACCATGCACTATGAATAGTTGTATAACGGTCTCGAAAAGAGATAGTTGTGCTGAGGCTGATAGTCGTCTTTACGTCGGCTGAAATTTCGCCCCTCATACTTTGCGACTATGCTGGCTCCATATAATACAGAAAAACTCCTCGCTTGCTTTTGCAAGTGGGGAGTCTTTATTTTTGCTCGATTTGAGTCCTTTTGCTTATGCAAAGTATGGGTTATGATTGGAATGAGCGTGTTTCGATGAAAGAACGGAACTGTTGCTGATACCCTTCAGGCACATGGATGATTTCCTCACCGATGTAGATGCAGTCGTTTCGATCAATCTTCTTGATTTTATCAACGGCGATGATATAGGAACGGTGTACGCGCAGGAATTTATCTGTGGGTAGCATCGCTTCTACGGCTTTCATGGTGAGGTGTGTGATTAGCGGTTTGCTCTCTCCGTCAAGGTAGAACATGACATAGTCTTTCATGCCACTGACATATGTGATATTGTCGATGGTGACATTGCGAAGCTCACCGTCAACACGGATGAAGAGGCTCGTTGACTTTGCATCATCAGCGGAAGGCTCACGTTCATACCATTGTTTTGCCTTCTCGACAGCAGCAAGGAATTTGTTGTAGCGGATAGGCTTTAGCAGAAAGTCGAGCGCACTAACCTCATAGCTCTCGAAAGCGTATTCCTTGAATGCCGTCGTGAAGATGACGCGTGTGGTCGGTGGAATCATGTGAGCCAGTTCCATGCCGTTGAGGTCGGGCATCTGTATGTCGAGAAACAGCAAATCAGGTTTCTGCTCCTTCACGGCATTGATAGCCTCAACGGAATCAGTGAACGAGGCTAATAGTTGTAGCTCCGGGGTCTTGGCAACAAACGACTCCAGCAATTTGACGGCTAACGGCTCGTCATCGACAATGATACATGATAGTAGTTGATTCATAAGATATTAAGGAAAGAGGGTGATTCTGACGTGGTATATATTGTCGGGAGTGATATTCTGCTCCCATTCATAACGACCGTGATAAACCAGTTCCAATCTGCGGCGAGTGTTCTCCAAGCCTATGCCCGACCCACTACGGTCCGTATCGTTCTTTGGGTAGTTGGTGTTGTCGCAGGTGAATACCAGTCGGTCAGGCAACTCTTCCAGATGAATGTCAATGTTGGAAGGTCGGTTACTGCTGATACCATGCTTGAAAGCGTTCTCTATGAGTGAGATAAACAGCAAAGGCGCTACTTCCAACTGTAGATTGTGGATGGTGAATTCTGAATTTATTACAGCCTTCTCGTTGCAGCGTAGTTTCATCAGGTCGATGAAGTTGCGCATGAAACTGATTTCTCCGTCAATAGGTACCATTTTCTTGTTCGTTTCATACATAGCATAGCGAAGCAGGTCGCTAAGCTGTGCGATGGCGTCCTGTGCGGCATCGGAATCAATCTGTGTCAGACTGCTGATGTTGTTCAGGGTGTTGAACAGGAAATGAGGGTTGATCTGGTTTTTCAGCCACGCCAACTCAGCTTCTGTGTTCTTTGCTTTCTCTTCTTTCAGCTGTTGCTTTATCTGGCGCATGCGGATGAAGTGTCGAATGGCAATGGCAATGGCTGCCATAACGCAGTTAAGCACAAAGAATATCAGGAATCCCGAGAAGACGCCTATCCACATATGAGAATTCATAGTGTGCATGTAGGGGTTGTTGTGCCTGTTGAAATAGAACATGAAAAATCCTGAGTTCAATCCGAGGATGAGCACCAAGTTACAGAGAACAAACCACCAATTGCGACGCTTGAAGAAAAGATAAGGACCAAGCAGGTAGAAGTTGACAAAGTAAACCACAATAGAGGACTGGAACTGTCCCCATGCCACTAATATTGAGGGCCAGATAGATGTCACGTCCCTTGTACTTAGGAATGTGGCCAATGGCAGTGCGAACAGAACTGCTGCCCACACTGCCACATGTGCCCCAAATAGCCATATGTCTTTTTTCTCAATCTTTTTCATTTGTTTGCAAAGATACAATATTAATATGAAACTACCAAATTATTGTTGATTAACATCTCCGATACTGTTGTACATTTCACTTTGTGACTGTTGTTCGATGAAATCATTTTGGATACGGCTCTGTCGTTTCTGACGTGTCATGATCTGCGTATTGCCGAAGGTGTAGCTGGCAGTGAAGGTCACGCCGTAGATAGGCACGCTTATGTTATTATGTGCAGTGAAGTTCGTGCCTTTGTTGTAACTTTCGATATTCAGTTTGCCACCCTTGTTCAGTCCAACCATTCCGGATATGCTCAGGCTAAGTTTGTCATTCAGCAAGGTCTTTGACATACTTGCTGTGACAAGATTGAAACCGCCACTCCATCCCTGTAGGGTATAGTTCTTTGTGGAAGCAATGGCAAAGGCGCTGAGCTGTAGCTTCCAAGGCAGTGTCTGCTGCACACCACCCATGATGTTTGCTGTCCATCCGCTATTGCTCTGTGCGAGTGTGTTGCTGCGCAGGTCGGTGTAATTCAAGCCTCCATTGAAGAACAGGCGAGTGTTCTTTGTGATGAGGTAGTTCACGTAACCGCTCAGTCCCGTCTGATGACTACTTACGACGTTGCCGTAGGTGGTATTCAACAGGTTGTCGGCATCGTAGAAGCTGTATTGTGAGATGGCATTGTCCACAAAATTATGGTGCAGGTTCAAGTTCATCATCAGTTTTGATGAGAAAACATTATAGACGAGTGTGAAGTTGTGAGCTTTCTCTACGTCAAGGTCTGGGTTGCCGTAGGTCAGGGCTATCGGATTAGTCTTATCGACGTAAGGGTTCAGATAGCTGATACCTGGGCGTGAGATTCGCATGTTGTAGCTCAGACCGAGATTACTGCCTTGTGAGAGGTTATACTGCAAGCTGGCAGTAGGCACCAGTGAGCTATAGTTGGTGCTGAAATCCTGTCCGTTGCCCAGATGGTACTCCACATCCTGCCAAGTATGCTCGTAGCGAAGTCCGGCTTTTGCACCTAACTTACTCCAATTACCGGCAAACTCACCATAACCAGCCAGAATTTTGTTACTATATTCGTAGTCTGAACTGGAAGAAGGATCATAAACGTCCTTTAGGTAGTACTTGGCATCTGACGTAGCATCGTGCAACTGCATTTTACCGCCAAGATTAAGTGTTTTGCCTGTGCCGAGCGGCATTGTGTAGTCAAGCTGGAAGATATGGTTGGTTGTCTTGTCCTTGTTTTCAGAGTAGCGGTCGGTCAAATCAAATGAAGACTGAGAAGTCAAGAACGAAGAATCGAAGTTGCTGGTCATCTCCGTTGTTGTCGGACTGTAGGTTAGCTGATATGTTAAGGCCAGCGATTGTGTATGTTCCTGATTCAAGAAACGTTGATAGTCAACACTTCCGCTGAATGACGTGTTCTTATTTTTCATATCTGTACTACTGCCATAGGAAAAACCATTACCGTATGGAGAACCACCCATTATGGTTGTCGTAGTGCCCGTGCTCTTCATCGACATTGAGTTTAGCGAAGCGGTAACGTTGATATTACTCATTGGGTCGAGTTGGTAGCCCAATGTCAGACTTCCCATTGTGAAAGGAGTCTTTACATCATTAGTGCTAGTCATCAGTTGCTGCACACCGTTGTCTTGTGTCTGCTCCATTTCGGTTGTAGTAGTTCCAGGCTTGTTGTACGATGTCATCACGTTGGCACTGTAAGACAGTTTGCCCTGCTGACCGCTAAGGAAGGCTCCGCCACTCATTTGTCTTGTGCCTACTCCGGCACGGATAGTGCCATTATAGCCGTTCAAACTCTGGCTTGCCATTGGAGTCTGACGGTTCATCACAATGTTCAATACGCCTGCAGCACCTTCTGCATCGTACTTCGCACCGGGATTTGTCACTACCTCGATGCTCTTTACCGCTGTGGCTGGCATGCTTTTGAAAACCATAGATGGATTGCTGGAGAACATTGGGTTAGGCATACCGTCAACGTAAACCTTGAACGATGACGAGCCGTTGACGCTTATATTGTCCTGTCCGTCAACTGTCACCATAGGTACCTTGCGAAGCATGTCGAGTACTGTGTTAGACTTAGAGTCCTCGTCTTCTGCCACATTATAACTCATTTTATCGACTTCCATTTTTACCAATGGCTTCTGAGCTACGATTTCCACTCCTTTCAGCAGATTCTCGTTCTGCATTATATACAATGTGCCCATGTCGAGCATATCTTGCCCCCCTAATTCTATAGTCTGCTTCAGGTCTTCCTTGCCTATGCAGCTGAATACGATGTCGAACTTGCCCTTGCCTTTCACTTCGTGCGAGAAATGTCCTTCTTCGTCAGTCAAGAACATGGCCACTGGCTTTTCGGTTTTTCCAGCATTAAAAACACGGACGGTAGCAAAAGGTTCACTTTCACCAGAGGACTTATCGGTCAATACGCCCTTTACCGTTGTTGTCTGCCCCATCATATTGCCTGCTATGATCAGCAAAGTTGCAATTACAAATAAAGTCTTTTTCATAGTTCTTCTTCAAAAAAGTTGATTGTTACAAAACTTCCATACATATTTTTAAGAGGCCATACGACGATCGAGGTTTATCTTTACGGTGTTGCGGACGGTAAGGTCGAATATTTCCTCGAATTTCTTGTATTGCTTGTCGCTGAGAATCTGCTTCATCTGCTTCTTGTGATGGTCCACGATCTTGTTGGCAGTCCAGAATCCCATACGCTTACCTCTCTGTTGAGACAGGTTCTCCATTGATTCATTGAACTCGGCCATTGAAACCTTAACCGTTTCCATCTGGTTTTTATCCAGTTCAAGATAGCAGCTCATTCTCTTGAAGAATACTGAGGAGTTATTACTCTGTGCATTAGCACTCATTGTCATTACGAACATTGCCACGATGGCGAAAATCATCTTTTTCATATCTTTTTATTTTTTATTGTTATACTTGTTTTGTTTATTTTTTCTGATGCAAAGGTATGAATAAATGGGCTGCAACCAAAATCACTTTCGACGTTTACCCCCATGTCTTTCGACGTTTCCCATAAAAACATTTATTTGGTTTCGACGATTGTCCAAAATCCCTGTGTAAGCAATAAATGAATCCATTTAATAAAGAGATTGTTTGGGTGCCATCTTATAATATAATGCGTGGGAAGAATAGGGAGGGGGCATGCGAAGAATGGTGATTGTAAATCAGATTTCGCAATATTAATATTCTAATTGCAATATAAAGATAACAAATTATTAATAAATTCGTGATTTTAGTAAAAATCTTTATATTTTTATCGTTGTTTTAGTTTTTATTTGTAACTTTGCACTCGCAAAATTAAAAATGTGCCCCAGTTTTGAGAACTGATATGCACTTTCCGCTTCATGCGAAGAAGCACTCGCAAAATCGAAATCAGTCAGATCCGTACAAGGGGCTGATCAACATACAAAGCAAAGTGAAATAAAAAATCGGCGTAGGCTCACTTCGGTGGGCCTTTGTTCGTTGTATGGGGTAGGGTGGATATGGAAATAATAAAACCTCATCCAATTTGATGAGGTTTCTTGGTTGCGGAGGCCCGACTCGAACGAACGACCTCCAGGTTATGAGCCTGGCGAGCTACCAACTGCTCCACTCCGCGATGTTATTATCTTGGCAAATGAGGTTTCGTTCTCAATTGCGGATGCAAAGGTACTGATTTTTTCTGAAACTGCCAAGAAAATCAGCTATTTTTTTGTGTTTGCATGGGTGAATGTTCATTTTTCATCCCAAAAGTTTGTGATATTTTTGGATTTTACGTAGAATTTTTCTATCTTTGCACATGAAAATACGAATGTGCAATCTATGTCAATAAGTAAAACCGAACAAACCTTTGTGGATGTTGCCCGGAAGCTGTTTGCAAAGAACGGTCTTGAGGGAACCACGATGAATGACATCGCTCGCGAGTCAGGCAAGGGACGCCGTACGCTCTACACCTATTTCAGCAAGAAAGAGGATATTTATTCTGCCGTTATAGAATCGGAGCTTGAGCGTCTTTCCGAGAAACTCGACGAGGTGGCGTCGAAGAAGATCCGTCCGCAGGACAAGATCATCGAGCTTATCTATACTCACCTGAATATGATACGCGAGACTGTGGTAAGAAACGGTAATCTCCGCGCAGAGTTCTTCCGTAATATATGGATGGTAGAGAAGGTGAGGAAGAAGTTTGATGCCGACGAGATCGCGCTTTTCCGTAAGGTGTATCAGAGTGGGGTGAAGTATGGTGAGTTCGACATCGACAACATAAACCTTGTGGCCGATATTACCCATTATTGCGTCAAGGGACTTGAAGTACCTTATATATATGGACGCTTAGGTCAGGGAATGAACGACGATGCTACTCGTCCTATTGTTAGGAAAGTGGTTTATGGTGCGTTGGGTAAAATGCTTGACACATAGAAACCCATTCTACGGTAATTCGGAGTGGAATGTATTACGAAAACATTATATTTAAATATAAATATTAAATCAAAAATGGGATTATTAACAGGTAAGACAGCACTCATTACAGGTGCTGCACGTGGCATCGGTAAGGCTGTTGCCATTAAATTCGCTCAGGAAGGTGCTAATATCGCTTTCACTGACCTTGTACTCAACGACGATATGAAGGCTGGCCTTGAAGCTACTCGTAAGGAAATAGAGGCTCTCGGCGTAACATGCCGTGCTTATGCAGGCAATGCTGCTGATTTTGCAGAGACAGAGGCTGTTGTAAAGCAGATTCATGCAGACTTCGGTTCAATCGACGTACTCGTAAACAACGCAGGTATCACAAAGGACGGTCTTATGCTCCGTATGTCTGAGGCTCAGTGGGATGCTGTTCTCAGCGTAAACCTCAAGTCTGCGTTCAACTTCATACACGCTTGTGCTCCAATCATGCTCCGTCAGCGTGGCGGTTCTATCATAAACATGTCATCTGTAGTTGGTGTTCATGGAAATGCAGGTCAGTGTAACTACTCTGCTTCTAAGGCTGGTATGATTGGTCTTGCAAAGTCTATCGCTCAGGAGCTCGGTCCTAAGGGAGTACGTGCTAATGCAGTAGCTCCAGGCTTCATCGAGACTGCTATGACAGCTCAGTTGCCAGAGGAGATCCGTCAGGACTGGATGAAGAAGATTCCACTCCGTCGTGGTGGTCAGGTAGAGGATATTGCTAACGTATGTCTGTTCCTCGCTTCTGATATGTCAAGCTATGTAAGCGGACAGGTAATCCAGATTGATGGTGGTATGAATATGTAATTAGTGAAGAACGAAGAGTTAAGAGTGAAGAATTTAAGTTGGTATTGCAGTAAAAGGGCATCTATCGGTCTTTCGCAATAAATGGAAACTTAAATTCTTCACTCTTAACTTTTCTCTCTTCGCTTATAAACGGAAAATAGGCAGATCTTCGCAGACCTGCCTATTTTATTTAGAATACGTACCGAAGTACGTATTTGGTGTTTAACTCATTTCACAACGTGTTGCACACCGATGACGAAAAACTAAGATTACTAAAATTCAAACCTATGATTTATATGTTTTGTCTTATTGTTTTAGGACTTACCATTGTGGAGGACCTTGGCGGTTCTGACGCTCTTGACGTCTTTTCTCCATGTCTTCCGTATAAGCCTTGAACTGGTCGGCAGTCATGATTTTCTGCAGTTCCTCATTGTACTGTTTCATCATTTCTTGCCAGTTGCCGCCCGGACGAGGACCTTGCTGACCTTGTGCGCCTTCAGGCCTCTGTGGACGTTGACCGTTACCGCGTGGCATCATCTGCTTTTCGTTGAGTTCTTTCAGGGCAGCTGCCTGCTTCTCATCGAGACCATATTTCTGAACCATCATCTCTGTGCGTCTCTTGACCCATTCGGTGCGGTCCATACGTGGTCGCTGATTGCCACCTTGCTCATTCTGTGCTGAGGCACCCGTGCCAACAGCAGCTATCAAAAAGATAGATACTAAGAATTTCTTCATAACAAAAATTAAAAGTTGTATTAAGCGTAATTTTAAATCTTGCTAAGACATCATGGATTCCTATGTCTATCCTTTCGACTGCAAAATTAATAAAAAGTTTAGTAAATCTGCAAAAAAAAAGAGAAAAAATTCCATATTTGATGTTTTTTTACTAATTTTGTGGTCTAATGAATGACAAAAAAAGGAAAATAGGAGCATTTTTGGGAATTATTGCACTTCTGCTTGTCGTGTTTTTGGCAGGCAGATGTATTTCTTCTTCCTCTGCTCCAAAAACGGAGGAGAAAGTTGACTCCGTTTCTGGACCTACATTATTAATGCAGTTGCAACGTTGCTCCCGACTGAATACGGCAGAGGTCAAACTTCATAAGATTATAACTCATGACGACGAGTTGAAATTATCGGGAAATCTCATGGGCAAGGAGTTGTCGGTCAATATCCCTGCAGGAAGGCGTAAGGTTGCCATTCCGCTCTATGCAACCGTAAAGGCGAGCATAGACCTTGGGAAGGTTACCGATGACGATATAGTTCGTGAAGGCGACAAGATAACGGTTTTCCTACCAGAACCGGATGTGGAGATAACAGAAACCCATATCGATCATGAGGGCGTAAAGCAGTACGTGGCTCTTACACGAAGGAACTTCAGCGACGAGGAGTTGCAGAAATATGAGTTGGAAGGCCGTAAGTCTATAGAGGCGTCGCTTGGCAGTCTTGGTCTTGAGAATATGGCTCGGGAGAGTGCTGCCCGACAGCTGGTGCCAATAGTTCAGGCATTTGGATTCAAGGATACAGATATAACCATTACATTCCGTAAAAATGAAAAGAATAACACGATTCTTAGGAGGCTTGAATAAAGGTCTTACGCGCTTGTACTTATTTATCATAGCTTTATGCGTAGTCCTTGTCGCTGTCGGTATAGTATGGACGTGCAATGGTGTAAAGAACACTTCTCTTTCTCTTGGAGTCAATGAGAAGATAGATTGTACTCCTAATATCGTTGATAGGATGAGGGCGATAGGGCAGTGGGAGTTCCTTACTGTTTCTGACGAGGAACTCATAGACACCGTTCGCAAGGGATTCTTCTCTGATGATGAGCTCGTGCGTATATATTATGGTAAGCTGCGACTGGGCATCGACCTCTCTGACTGTTCCGAGGACTGGATAAAGCAGAAGGGCGACACGATTTACGTCACAATTCCCGAAATCCGTCTTCTTGACCAGAACTTTATAGATGAGGCTCGCACAAAGTCTTTCTTCGAATCAGGCAAATGGAGTAATGCTGACCGTCAGGCTATGTATGACAGGGCTCGTGAGCGTATGATCTGGCGTTGCTTGAATCCAGAGAATAAGAAAGTGGCTCGTGAAAATGCTATTGAGCAGGTACAGAAGATGCTTGCTCCTATTGCAAGTCCGAAAGCGGTGAAGGTAGAGTAAAGCCTAACCAAGCCTTCCCAAAGGGAAGGATGTTTGATAGTATTTGTCGCAAAAGGGCATGTTAATTATTAATTGTTAATTGGAATAGTGCAAGAAATAATCTCCGAAATAAGTGGCATCCTCTGGGGATGGCCGATGATTATAATGTTGTTGGGAACGCATCTGTTCCTGACGATAAGGCTGAAATTCCCGCAACGTCATATATTCAAGGCTATCCGCCTGTCGGTTAGTCGTGACAAGGACTCTACTGGTGATGTATCTCAGTTTGCTGCCCTTGCCACAGCTCTTGCGGCTACTATCGGTACAGGAAATATCGTGGGTGTGGGAACGGCTATCGCTCTTGGAGGTCCAGGTGCTGTATTATGGTGCTGGCTTACCGGCGTGTTCGGTATTGCCACTAAGTATGGTGAGGGCTTACTTGCCATCAAGTATCGTGTGCAGACGAAGAAGGGTAAGATGCTTGGAGGCCCTATGTATGCTCTTGAACGTGGTTTGGCAGAGAGAGCAACCGGATTTCGCAAGACGATGTGGAAGACGTTGGCCATTGCCTTTGCTTTCTTCACGGCTGTGGCTACTTTCGGAATAGGCTCTACCGTTCAGGCAAACGCAATCTCAACCCTAAGCTATGATGCTTACGATATCTCACCAGTAGTGATTGGCGGAATAGTCACCATACTCGTTGCTGCCGTTATAATGGGAGGCGTGAAGAGTATTGCCAAGTGCTGTGAGATGCTTGTTCCTATTATGGCTGCTCTGTATGTCATAGGATGTTTGGTTATACTCTGTATCAATTCTGCATATGTATGGCCAGCCGTCAAGCTCATTGTCGTTTCTGCTTTCAATCCCGATGCTGCGGGAGGCGGTTTTGTAGGTTCTTCAATAATGATTACTGCAAGATACGGTATTGCCCGAGGACTATTTTCTAATGAATCAGGACTTGGCTCTGCTCCTATTGTAGCTGCTGCTGCCCAGACGAAGAATCCTGTGCGTCAGGCACTTGTGTCTTCTTCCGGCACTTTTTGGGATACTGTTGTAATCTGTGCCCTTACAGGTATCGTGATTGTATCTTCTATTATTGCCTATCCAGATATAAACATGTCGGATGGTGGTGTCCTCACAAAGATGGCATTCTCAAAGATTCCTTATATTGGCGAGCCTTTGCTCACTTTCGGCTCTTTGACATTTGCATTCTCCACAATTCTTGGATGGAGTTATTACGGAGAGAGGGGAGTGGAATATCTTGCTGACAAGTACGTGCGCAGACAAGCCCGTAAGGTAAACGGACATGAGAAAACTAAGCTCACAGGTCACGCAATCAACTGTTACAGAATTATTTTCCTTATCACGACCTATCTTGGTGCAGTTGTAAGTCTTAACCTCGTTTGGGACTTGGCAGATATCTTCAATGCCCTTATGGCAATTCCAAACCTCTTGTCGTTGCTGTTCCTCTCAGGAATGATAGTACACGAAACGAGAAAATACCTCTGGAGAGGAAGGCTTGATAGGGAGTAGTTTCCATAATCCTCCCTTATTCCTCCGTACCAAACTCGATGTTCCTCCGCTCTCTCACCGACTTTGCACCGACTTTGCACCGACTTTGGTACGGAGGAAGAGCGAAGGAACAAGGGAGGATGAACAGCCTTGAAGTAACTAATCCACAGTCGCAAATTTGCCATCAGAAGAAAAAAAACGATGATCAGAAAGGCTGAGGGAATAGACCATCCTACTGATATGCCAGCCACTATCTCTGCCTTTTACGAATACTGGAGAATATAATATTTCCTCATTTCAAACAAACATATGAATCATTTTAGCTACAAGATATTTTTGCTTTTGATGACACTGACAGTGTCCTTAACTGCATATACCAATAATATTAATGCTGATATAAACGGAATCAACTACGATTTAGATACCGAGACCAAAGAGGCGCGTGTCACTTCCCAAAGTCAAAAGCTTATTAATGCAGAGAAAAAAACATCTGTTTCAATTCCCTCTGCCGTAGAATACAATGGGGAAACTTTCTCTGTAACACGTATAGGATACGAGGCTTTCCAAAATTGCGGCCTTACTTCAATTATAATCCCTAATTCTGTAACAAGTATAGGATACGATGCTTTCAGAAATTGTGAGACGCTTACTTCAATTATAATCCCAAACTCAGTGACGAGCATTGGAGGACGCGCTTTTGAAGGTTGTCGTAGTATGACCTCCGTCACTATCCCAAACAGCGTAATAAGCATAGGAGATGATGCTTTCCGCCGTTGTGATTGTCTCACATCTATCTTAATTCCCAACTCTGTGACAAGTATAGGAAAGAGAATATTCTCCGGCTGTAAAAGACTCACATCTATCAAGGTGCAACAGGGGAATGCAGTTTACGATAGTCGGGATAACTGCAATGCAATCATCATCACCAATACAAATACACTAAAGGATGGATGCGTAAATACCACAATACCAAATTCAGTGACTAGCATTGGAATGTGGGCATTCCATGGTTGTTTAGGTCTTACATCTATAATAATCCCCAACTCCGTGACGAGTATAGGAGATCTTGCTTTTCATTCTTGTGTAGATCTCAAATCTATTCTTATCCCTGAGTCTGTAGTAAATATTGGAGAGAGGATTTTCTATGGATGTGAAAAACTTGAATCACTCAAGATACAGGAAGGAAATGCAGTTTATGACAGCCGGGATAATTGTAATGCAATTATTATCACCAAGACAGACGAACTGAAAGAAGGATGTAGTAACACTATTATTCCAAATTCAGTGAAAAGTATTGGATATCGTGCCTTAATGGCGCACTTTTGTGATACGACATCTTTAATACTCCCTAATGGGATTACAAGTATAGGAGATGAAGCTTTCGGGGAGTGTAAAGGCCTGCAAAAGATCACACTTCCCAATTCGTTAGTAAGTATTGGAGAAGGTGCTTTTAGAGATTGTCCTTTTCAAGAAATTGTTATTCCTGATTCGGTGACAACTATAGGAAACAATGCTTTCCATGATTGTTTATACCTCAGGGATGTAACTCTATCTAGTTCCTTACAAAGCATAGGCGACTACGCTTTTGAGGGTTGTGGCATAAGATATATCACCATTCCTGATAATGTGATGACAATTGGAAAGTTTGCATTCAATGACTGCCCTAGTTTGAAAATCATAATCGGCAAATCTGTAACAAGTATTGGAAATGCGGCTTTCGATAATTGCTCAGAAGATGCTATTGTCGCTTTTTCATCAAAGCAGCCACCTACGATAGAACCTTTTACATTCTCCAAAACTGTTGAACTTCATGTGCCAAAGGGATGCAGGGACATATATAAGAAAACTGAAGGATGGAAGAATCTGAATATCATTGATGATTTGGAGTAATATAATGTATATAGACAAACAGAGTTCGGTATGAGCCTTGAAGTTTCGCTCTTGGTCCTATGTAAATACAATTAAGATACCATTAAATACCATTTTGAATAGTAAAATTATGGTATTATCATCGAGTTTGGTTAGGAGGTACAAGGGAGGAGCATAGGAGAAAGAACAGACCTAAAGCATAAAAAAACGCCCCTTCTCTCAGCGCTAAAGACAAAGTGTCTAAAGGTTGAGAGAAGGGGAGTTATGTGGTATTTACATAGGACTTACTTCGAAGGTGCAATAGGCATCTGCAAGATAGAAAGATTCCATTTTAAGGGAAACCTGATGCCCATGCTCCGGCAAGCATCCCTACGGGCTGAGTGGAGAACATCGGAGTATGTATTTCTCTTCTGGTCAGTGATGTATGCCGTACTTCTAAGATGATCTGAGTTAATGCCCTCGACTTTTCATAAGTCAAATAGCATAAAACTTCCGAAATCAGTTCCCCCATAGGGGTATAGAATTTTCAGATTATTCTTATGTTGGCATATATATGATATCGAAGGGAATACTTTTTGAATATCACCATGTCTGTTCCTGACAATTTGTAATGAATCTTTTAGCAAATCCTTTATATCTCTAATATCAAATGGAGTTTTTGAGTACATAATAAAATCATAGGATTCATATATACCAGAATACAAGAATCTTATAGCATCTTTTACATCTTCAGGGGTGTTTATTGGAATTATTCCCAAAAATACAATTTGACTATCATTTATAGGAAGAGTTAACATTTCTGTTTTTTCATTAAAACAATATTCTGTCAAATCAAAACGAAACATTTTCCTAAGCAATTGGTTGTCTGTCATTTCGTCAGAATGTGTTATTAGTATCATATTGGGAAATGTTTCAAACATACCATATAATTGGTTAGCAAAAGAGACAAAATCTGCCTCTTTTGCATTTCCTATATAATCATAGTCCATAAATCCTATTTCATAATCTGGCAAATCTTTTAGTAATGCCTTTATTTGGAAAGGCATATTAATGTCATTTTGATCATCGCCTAATTGTTTGATGTCATTCATTCTTTGTTTCTGATTATCAATCCTTTGCATTGATTTTATAAACCGCTTTTTTGAATTGTTTCCAAGGAATACCAAGGAATTCACGAGGAATAGATGGAGGTGAGAGAGTTAAAACCTTTCAAATAAAGAAATTGTCAACCTTTAATTGCATGCATCATATACACTAGGGCAGTAATCCTTTGTCCAGCCAACAATTTTCTTATTATCTTTAATTATTGCAGTTTTTATCCAGTATTCTCCATTATACAATTTATAATCAAGTACTGAGGCTGCTTGTCCTTTTGTATATCTTTCAAAATCACCAAAATATCTACTTGAAAGTTTCATAAATGGTTTTAAAAGACCAGGCTTTGTGTAAAAACTAACAATAAAAAGGTCGCATTTTATGTATTTTCCACGAAGCCATACTCCACATAATTCTTTATCAACCCAACCCTTTATTGATGTAGTGTCGTCGTATTCTCTACAAGAGGTTATATGTACCTTGTACCTGTTATTGGATTGTTCCAATATTTCCACATTATGCCAATTCTCTTTTTCTGAATCTTCCTTAATGTTTGTGATAATGTCATTATCTGTATTATTGGAGTAAACAGGAGCGCTATTTGTTATTGCATCAACGAAAAATACCACAAGGTTTTCTTCTTGTGAAAATAGGAAATGACATTTTACTATAAATAATAATAAAATAATTAGCTTTTTCATTGTCTTCGTAATATAACTTTAAATGTTTTCTTACCAACATGTTTCTCGAAATCAGCCATTTGTTGAGCTTTGATAAGGAATACCAAGGAATTCACGAGGAATTGAAGGAGGTGAGGGATAGTATAGCCATTAGTGTTTCTTGAATACTTTTCCTTGCCAATAAATCAAGCAAAAGACATACACTTCCAAACATGCATTCTACAACGAATTTATAGAGTTTTAAACGACATTATAAATAATTGTAGAAAGCATTAAATCTGACATTAAATATTTAGTTTCTTGGTAGACCATTAATAAAGAAAAAATCAAGTATGTATTTTCTAAACTTATCATTTATTTTATAAGCTTTGTCTTCTAATGAGTTCCATAAAACATTTAATGAATAATAAAAGACCTCAGTACAATCTGGGTTTGTTATTATTATTTTTCCCATAGTATCTATTTGTGGGTATGTAGAAACTGTAATTTGCTGACCATTAGACTTTTGTGTTGTTCTTTCGCTATTTAATTCTTTAGACAAAACTGTATCTTCTAAATTGTTTAATTTAGATATAAAATCTGATAATTTAGGTTCACTATCCAAAGTAACTGATCTGCTATATTTAGGATTCTGGGCGAGTATATCGAAATCAGATGTTGTCACCTCCCACGGTGAAGTAGCCATTCTAAAATATATTAGAATGGTGGTCTTCGTCTCATTCTGACAATACGTGGTCAAAGATATAATTGACGATAGTAAAAGCAAATAAAATTTCTTCATAACTAATTTCCTTCTTGTTTGCCTGAGACAACTTCTACATCTTGTAGGTAAGAAGATGGAAGTTGCGCTTTGGTTGGATATTGCTCATATCGAGGGCAAAAATACTAAAAGTTTTTCAAATCAAGCATCTTTTCCAAAGAAAAAGTGAAAATTGCACAGTAATCACGACTTGAAAATAGCGGACGTCAGCCCCTGAAGGCTGGTGCGCGTTTCTAATTCTCAAGGCGTAAATAAGCAATTCCCTCCTTAAAACTCCGAGGATACTCCATCGATAGTCCATCAGTCCTCCATCGATCCTCCATCGAAACGATGGACCATCGATGGAGTATCGATGGAGTATCGATGGAGTATCTTAGGAGGAATAGCGGGGAAACAGCGTAGTTTCTTGCAAGGAAAATCGTCTGTTCTTGGGGTGAAAAATCAAGGAAACGTGAGTCTTTATGCCATAGAATTTCAATTATTTCAAAAATAAGTAGGTGTGCATCATCATGCAATACAATCATTATAAAAATAATTATGCACACCTACTTAACAATTAAATTCGGGCATAGTGTTTTGTATGTCTTTCATCATCACTTTCAAAAAAATATCGGGAAAAATTTGGAGTTTTCAGTTAAATTGTTTATTTTTGCAAGCACAAGGAAAAAAACGGATGGCAAAAGCTAATAGACTTTCGCCTTTAGACTTTGGACCTTAGATAATACCGACAGAAAATATGTTAAGGAAATTATACTTATCTGTTATCGTTGTCTTATGCTCTTTGAGTGCATTTGCTCTCAATCTCAATACTTTGCAAGGTGTTGAGGGGGAAGGGTATGCTGAGCTTACACCTCCTGACACGATACGGCATAAGGTTTTCCATAGCAAGTTTGGTAATGATGTAGAATTCCCGAAACTTACCGACGATGCCCATGAAAATGCTGTTATCCTAAGTAAATTCTTCTCTACGATTTGCATGAAGAAGGATGCAAGGATAGAGACTTTTATTGCGCTTATCCCTCTTGTTCCGAAGAGTGGCGACGAGCTAAGCATTGAGACTCTCGACAAGATGCTTCCTATAAGTTATCGTTGTTTCTATTCAGCTTCTATGGAGTATCTTCTCTTCTGCGAAATGGGTGGAAAGAATAGGACTTTGAGACAGATTTTCTATGCGTTCCGTAATGAGGCGAGTGCAACGTTCACTTCTCTGTGCCATAAGCATCCAGAGGTCTATTGTGCTCAGCTTGACTCTGTTGCGGCTTTTATCAGAAATCTTGACTATATCGGGGATATCTATCCTGAATTGCAGGGACTTAAGTCAAGAGAAGAGCAGGCTCCTATTGTTGAGAGACTGATTGCTTCACTTGATGCTGTCAAGAACAATATGCGCATTAGTGGCAGTAGGGAAAAGAAGTTCAGCGAGCTTATGTTACAGCTTTACAAGGATCCTGAGCACGTGGATTTACATAAGTATTTCTCAGAAAAGATGTGCCAGAAGATAGAGAGTAAGGAGCTGGAACTGAAATATATAAGTCCTGATAAGACGTGGGAGAACTGGGATGTGAAGAATCCGGATTTATGTTCTTTCTCCTTTGAAAAGGTGAATACCTTCCAGGTTATATTGTCTAATAAGCCAAAGGATGACATCCTGTTGGATGCTGACGAAACGAGAGAGGTTCGTTCATATTTTATTGAGTTTGCGTCAGAAGGTGATAGTGATCTTATAGATAATGTGAATGTGCAGACGGTTTCAAGATAAAGAAAGGCCTCTCCCCCCGCCCTCTCCCGTAGAGAGGGGGCCGGAATGCTCAAAGGCTTTTTGCCTTTTTGTCAGAATTGTCTGTTGTCTTGTATTTCTTGAACTCCTATAAATAAGAATGAGAAAATTTTCAATACTTTCCTTTTTTCTCTCATGTGCCGTTGTTTCAACGGCACAAACTATGTCGTACGACCTTACCAAACAGCAACCTGTGTATTCGGAGAATGTAGGTTACGGATATAATGTGGTTGAGGCTCCTACGGCAAAGAGCGTTTCCCCGTTCTATTTCTCGGTAAAAGTACCTGATGGCAACTATCGCGTAACTGTTCGTCTTGGCTCTAAGAAGCGTGAGGGCGAGACGACTGTACGTGCTGAGTCGCGCAGGATGATGATAGAGAAATGCGTGACAAAGAAAGGGCAGTTTCAGGATTTTTCATTCATAATAAATAAAAGAAGTGTTGATATACCTTCTTATAAGGGTATTGACGGCAAGCCTACACAGCCTTCGGTCGTGAAGATAAAACCCGGAGAGGTAGGTTCTCTTACATGGGATGAAAAACTCACTCTTGAATTTAACGGAGCTTCGCCTTGTGTGCAAAGTATAAAGGTTGAGCCTGATACAACGGCTACAACCGTATTCCTATGTGGTAATTCTACGGTTGTGGATCAAGGAAAAGAGCCTTGGGCTTCTTGGGGACAGATGTTTACAAGGTGGTTTGTGGAACAAACACAGACCCTCTCCCCGCTCCCCCTTAGAGGGGGAGAGCCGATTCGCGATGGGAAGTCCCCCTTTAAGGGGGATTTAGAGGGTCTTTCTATTGCCAACTATGCCGAAAGTGGTCTTACAGCCACTTCTTTCATGGCTCAGAACAGGTTGGAGAAGATTCTGTCGGTGATAAGGGAAGGCGACTATGTAATCTGTGAGTTCGGACATAATGACGAGAAGGAAAAAGGGCCGGGTACAGGTGCTTGGTATCACTATTCTGTGGCATTAAAGAAGTTTGTGGATATGGTTCGTGCGAAGAAAGGAAATGTCATTTTCTGCACACCGACACAACGCAGGTTCTTTGATTCAGAGGGCAAGATAAAGAATACTCATGGAGATTTTCCTGCTGCTATGAAGTCTGTTGCAGAGCGCGAAAATGTGCCTCTCATAGACTTGAACGCAGAGACAAAGACACTTTTTGAGACTATGGGAGTTGAGGATTCCAAGCATTTGCTTGTGCATTATCCTATGGGCACATTCCCTTGGCAGGAGAAGAAATTCTCAGACAATACCCATTTCAATCCCTTTGGCGCATACGAGGTGTCAAAACTCGTTGTGATGGGGTTGAAAAGGTTGAACTCACCATTAGTGAAATATCTCTCATCTGACTGGACGGATTTCTCTCCAAGTCAGCCGGATAACTGGCAGACTTTCTACTGGCCGTTGTCGCCTGTATATGACGGAAAAAAGCCGGATGGAAACTGATAAGTGAAAAGTTAAAAATGAAGAGTGAAGAATTTGAATTACTTTTATAGCGAAAAGGTTTGTATACGTCAAAAACTGTAAATACAATCATAAATTCTTCACTTTTCACTCTTCGTTATTCACTTTTTTGTACCATTTTACAAAAAAATGGAGGATTTTTCTTTGTGATTTAATTTATTTTTACTACTTTTGCCACCAGATGTAATCTATACAATATCATGATAGATTTTTAATATAATAACTTAATAACTTTAACATAATTAACTGACTTAGGCTTATGATTAAGAATTTACTCTCATTGGCGTTGTTGTCATCGATGGCTATCGGTGCTAACGCTTACGGCGTGGATGACATGATCTACACACGTGCTGCTAAATATAAAGTGACTGCAGCTAACCTTGTAACTAATGGAGAATTGAAAGGCGCAACATTGGATGGCTGGACAGCAACAGATGCTACAGCCGCAGGCCTTTCTGATGTCTTTACGGTACTTGATGATGGTGGTGTATCTGTTAATACAGGTTATAGTTCATTAACAAATGGTATGTACCAAGTTGTAAATATTGGTGAAGGTGGTACATATGTTGTTACCATGAAAGTCAAAGGTGCTGAGCCTGGTTATACTGACATTGACCTTAAGGCCGATGGCAATAACTGTATCTTCGCTTATTTCAATACTGATGGTAAGCTTTTCTACCCAGATGTCGATGAAAAGGGCAACCCTATATTGGTATTTGGTGAAGGTGGTGCGGCTACCGAGAATTGCTATAGTTTCACAAACGAGGATTATACAGAATTCGCATTCCCTATAGAAGCTCCATCTGATGGTAAGATTGTCATTGACCTCCGTGGTCTTACGGGTGGCATTGAAATCAAGGATATTGAGTGTCATAAAGTTCAGGCTGCATTTGATGAGCGTGTAGCAGAGCGCCGTCTTGCATGGATTAAGTCTGTTCTCGGTGACTTCAACTGGTCAAGTGCCTATGAAGGATATGATGACCTTCAGGCGAATATAAAGGCTTTGGAAGACGCTATTAAGGGAAATGATGATTCTCAAAAGGCTACAATGCTCGAGAATCTTGAGTCTTTCTTCAATGATGAGTTCGCACCTGCCAACTTGTCAAACGTATTCAATACTATCGACCATCCTTCTGGTTCTGGTGGCGATTTCTCTGCCAACTGGATGTTCTGGACGAAAAAATACAATAAGTGTGATCAAGAAGCTACAACTCAGCCTTGGGTGTTCAATTGTAACCGTTGGGCTCATACTACTGGTGCGGAAAACACTCCTCTTAATGTTCAGTGGCAGCGTGGTTTCGCTTATAACACATGGGATCCACAGGCTCGTCTGACAACAACCCTCGACAAGGGTACATACAGACTTGGTGTAACAGGTTCTGGTGGTATGATGACTATGAACAAGGATCGTTGGGTGCGTTCTGGCGCATACGACAATGTTAAGGTTGAGATGATTCTTGAGAATGCAGAGGATCCATCAAAGAACGATACAATCTTTACTGGAACGCTCAGTCCTTCATTTGATCAGAGTTTCATGGGCTCATTCACACTTGATGAACAGAAAGAGGTTACAATTCTCCTGCATTGTTATCAGATTGAGTGTCTTTCTCCTACACCAGGAATGGCTACGGGCCTTACTGATCCAGTTCTTTACAAGGTGCTTGTCAAGGGTGAGATGACACCGGAAGAGAAGAGCTATATTGCAAATGTAGAGACTCAGATTGCTGCTCTTGAGGACCGTATCAAGGTTGCTGAGGATCTCGTTGCTTCAACCCAGACAGCACAGCCTTGGGGTAAGGATAATCTCCAGAAGGGTATTGATGAGGCTAAGAAGCGTCTCGCAGTATGGAAGGCTCTTGATCAGGATGCACTTCTTGAACTTTATGCAGAGGGTGAGGCAAAGTACGAGACAACAGGCGCTCCATACTATGTAGAGAATGAATATATTACTAAGGACTCTGTTTATACAGAGGAAGTTCTTGCAAACTTAATCGTGAATGCTGGTGTACGCTATCTCAACAGAGAATTCATCGATGTATTCAATGCTGTAAATACTCCTCTCACAGATATGCCTGCTGCTATTGAGACTGCTGAGCAGACTCTTGCTACTGCAATGTACACAAGTGGTGACAAGGCTACTTTCGGCGCTATAATCAAGAAGGCAAAGGATTTGTATGCAGCTCAGATGGCTACACAATATACTGCTGAGGGTTCTCAGGCTCTTATTGATGCCAAGGCTGAACTCGCAAAGGGTATTGATGATTTCATCGCTTCTGTGAAGATGGATAATCTTGTTGACATCGACTTCTCTAAGACTTATACAGAGACACCTCCTGCAGAGGAAGGTGAGGATCCAACATACTCTATCGAGGGTACTAAGGGTAAGATAGACCTTACCGGTGCATTCTCTAAGGAAATGCAGAAAGAGTGGACTCAGTATGCATTCGGTCAGGGATTCAATGATCTTTGTACTGATGTTCTCTTCTTCGGTAAGGGTGATGCTACTGTAGGCTTTGACTATGCTGCTAAGGACAATGATGTAATCATGGTTTCTTTCGACCTCTATTACGGCTATCTCAGCAAGCAGAGTATGGGCTTCTACCTGCTCAATGAGAATGGTGATACAATTTCCGGTTACAAGCGTACATGGGATATCGCTTCTGAATACAACACACTTGGCGTGAACGAAGATAAGTTCAGTTGCATTGGTGGTAGAAACAATGGTAATGTTCAGGGCAATATCTGCGTAGAGAACAACAAAACTCATTTCGAGATCTATCTGAACTACACAGATAAGAACATCTTTGCAGCTACTACCTATAAGGGTGAGAAGTTCGTGAATGAGGCTGTTCCAATGTCAGAAGGTGACAATGCTCTCAAGAAGATTATCTTCTCTTCAACCTATACAAATGGTGAGCGTTGCTGCTGGCTTGACAACGTGAAGGTATCTGTAATTAATGACGTTCCTGCTGCTGGAACAACCGGCATCAACGAGGTTGCTTCTGTAGCCAAGGCTTCTAAGGTCATCAAGGCTATTGAGAATGGTAAGCTCGTTATCAAGACTGATAAGGGTACATTCAACGCAGTCGGTGCTCAGATCAAGTAGGACAAAAGTCAAAAGGCGCAAGTTCTTAGTCCTCAGACTTTAGATTTAGGACTTTAGCCCTTGGACTTTAGACAAAACAAGTATGAATCCCCCATTCCTAAGTGGAGTGGGGGATTTTTATTCGCTTTTTTTCGCATTTTTTTCGTGATTTATGCGTTTTTGTCATTTTTTTTTTCTATTTTTGCAAATTGAAACAAGAGGGCAATAAAACCTATATTTTAGTCCCTTACAGTCGAATTCCTAATAACTCTCACTAACACGGAAAATATTAACGAATAATACCAATAAAGCAATTATGAGAAAGTTCATCTTATGTGCATCTCTTTCATGCTTGGTTATGATGTATTCCTGTCAGAAGGATGAGCTTGTACCTGCTGACGAGAAGCCTGAGTGGCTCGGTTCCACGATATATGAGGAACTGAAGTCGGGGAGGCATCTTGAAGGAACATTTAATAACTATCTGCAGTTGGTTAAGGATCTTGGATATGACGAGGTTCTTGGCCGTACAGGTAGTAAGACGATATTTCCCGCAAATGATGCAGCTTTCGAGGCTTTCTTCCAGTCAGACAATGCCTTTGGCGTTCACTCGTATGCTGAGTTGACCGGAGGCATGAAGAAACAGCTCCTATATACTTCCATGCTCGACAATGCGATGCTCACAGGTATGCTTTCGAATGTTTCCGCCGATGCAAACAACGTCAGCCGTGGTATTGCCTTGAAACATGCTTCAAACCTGAGTATTACCGATACAATATACACCCTCTACTCTGGGGCTGCCATGCCTCAGGGTAATTCCTATTGGAAGAATTACTACAAGAAAGGCATTAACGTGATCTATGACGGTACTGTTCCGATGATTGTTCATTTCACCCGAGAGCAGATGCTTAACAATGACATCACGGTGACTGGTGCCGACTGTGATTTCGGAATCCTGCGTGGCGAGAACGTTGGTGCAAGCGTTGATGATTCCCAGAATGCGTATGTTTTTGGCAATAAGATCATAAAGAGCGACGTGACTTGTCTGAATGGCTATATACATCAGGTGGATAAGGTTATCGTTCCTCCGGGTAATGTGGGGCAGGTGCTCCGCCGTGAGAATAACACGAAGCTGTTCTCGCGTATGCTTGACTATCATTGTGCTCCTTACTATAATGCCAACGCAACCAACTCTTATAATTCATGGGCTTTGCAGAATGGACGTGCGGTACTCGATTCTATCTTCGAGGTTCGATATTTCTCAAAGAAATCGCATGGTACGGGAGGCACAACTCTCGATCCAAATGGTTCTTCTACTACAAGCAAGCAATTGCTGTGGGATCCGGGATGGAATCAATACACCTCTTCCGCAGTTTCTTTGGCTGATATGGGGGCTATCCTTGTGCCTACGGATGATGTCTTGCAGAAGTACTTCTGTGCAGGAGGCGATGGCGCCTTCTTTGTTGAGAATTACGGTAGGAAAGGACTTCCAAACACCCCAGAGAACCTTCCTGAGCATCTTGATACCATGTATGTGAAGGGAAAAGGCATCCTGACCACCTTCGTAAACAACCTAATGCAGAGCTCGTTCATAGAGAGCGTACCAAGCAAGTTCGGTAAGATTCAGCAGAATGCATCGGGCGAGTTCATGGGACTCACCACCGCTGACCTTGCACGTAAGCAAACCCCTGAGGGCGAGAAATACGATGTCTGCGTGGCAAGCAATGGCGTGGTGTATAAGCTGAACCGTATGATTGTACCCGACGAATACCAGTCTGTTCTCGGTCCTGCGGTTATCTTCCCTGAATACAGCATAATGAACTCCTTCGCGCAGGACAAGACAAATGGTACTTCCGCTTCCACATGGGGAGCCGACCTTTACTACTACCTCCTTGCCATGAAGTCTAAGTTCGCTTTCTTCCTGCCAAGCAATAATGCGTTCTCCGGATGCTATATCGACCCTGTATCACTCGGCTCTGCAAATCCACGTGCCCTTGAGTTCTACTCACATTGGGAGACAAACAAGCGAGGCGAGCTTGTGGAGAAGATTGGCGTGAAGGTTCACGACTACGACAAGGCATCGGGTAGGATTTCCTCTTCCATACGCAACACGGTGGAGGATATCACCGCAAGTTCAAAGGACTATAAGTCACAGGTCTATGATGTGTTGCAGTATCATACGCTTATCCTTGATTCTGCAAATGTAGATCGTTTCGGCGAGAATCACTACTATCTAACGAAGCATGGAGGAGCAATCCGTCTTGACAATTTCCGCAAGACGCAGAACGGCAATGTCATAACGTTCACAGGCAAGGTGAGTGGCGGTGCGCAGTTGGATAATGGTGCAGAACCGGCAAACATAGTGCGTGGTTGGTATCCAACGAAAGGAAACGGTTACACCTTAGCCCTTGATAATGTTATCCAGCCGTCGATAACGAGCGTGTATGCGTTGCTGCATAAGTATAAGGACCGTTTCTCTGAGTTCCTAGACATGGTATCAATCTTCGATGAGTCTATGCTTATGAGCTGGGCAGGCATAGCTGAGACTGCTGTCGTCGGAACATCGCCACAGGAGCGGTATTACGTGTTCTCTGGCAAGGGTGGATGCGCACTCGACCAGAATGTGAATTTCTTCAACGGCTATAACTACACCTTCTTCGCTCCCGATAACGCGGCGATGCAGATAGCCTACACCCAGGACGGACTTCCGCGCATATCCGATATCAAGGCTATATACGAGAAGTATCAGGGCAGCGAGGGCGACTATAGTGAGGCTGAGATAAAACAGGCAAAGGCTGAGGTGCAAAAAAAACTGAATGCATTACGTGCCTTCGTGAGATATCATTTCCAGAACAACTCCGTGTTTGCTGATAACAAGGTACCGCGCACCACCTATCAGTCAATGTATTCCTCTGAACTTGGTATCCCGGCCAAGATCACCACGGAGAGTACCGACGGAATCCTCACCGTAACCGATGCGACTGGTCACAGCGTCAGAATCAATGCGAACTCAACCGATAAACTGGTGAACAAGATGACGCGCGACTATGAGTTTGATGCCCGTGCCGCATCCGCAAAGAGCATCAGCGTATCATCTTTCGCAGTGGTGCATCAGATTAGTGAGCCGTTGAGGTATTAAAAGCCCAACCCCCTTAGCCCCTCCCATAGAGGGAGGGAAGTTAATACCTTTTATCGCTAAATAAAAGATAAATCAAGGGATAAGCTAATTGAAAAATGAAAATAGAAAAATGACAAATATGCACAACATATTTAGACTTATAAGCGAAAGGTCCATTCTGTGCCAGCCTTCTTGCCCCTCATGGGGAAAAATGCCTATAGTGCAGAAAAGGGTTGTTCTTCTTTTGTTTATGCTCCTTTCTACTTTTGCTTACTCCCAGACTCACGTCATCTCGGGTACGGTGAGTGATGATATGGGACCTATCATGATGGCTAATGTGGTAGAGAAGGATGCGAACAACCGTATTATCTCTGCATCGCAGACGGATATGATGGGTAACTTCTCCATGGAGGTGAAGAATACGAAGAACAAGCTGGAAATTACATACGTAGGTTGTAAGAAATATAGTGTGACGATAGGCGACAAGACCGTGTTCGAGGTGACGCTTACCTCCGAGAACACCAGCCTCAAGGAAATCGTGGTGAAGGGATCGCGCACAACGTCGGGCGGTCTTAACATTGCCAAGAAAGAAATGACCGTGGCACAGTCAACCTTCAACCTCTCGGAGGTGGAAGGAATGGCGTTCACCTCTGCTGATGAGGCTTTGCAGGGTGAGATTGCCGGACTTGATATCGTGGCTAACTCAGGCAACCTCGGTGCAGGAACGACGATGCGCCTGCGCGGCGTCACCACTATCAACGGCAACGCTGAACCGCTCATTGTCGTCGATGGTATGATATTCGACAACCCTGACAAGAACTTTGATTTCCAGAATGCTTCAGAGGAAGAGTATTCATCACTCCTATCTGTCAATGTTGAGGACATTGCAAAGATTGACGTGCTGAAGGATGCTGCTGCCTCTGCAGTATGGGGCGCAAAGGGTTCAAATGGTGTGATTGAGATAACTACAAAGCGTGGCAGTCGCGGAAAACCTCGTGTCAATTTCTCGTATAAGTTCACCGGCACATGGCAGCCGAAGGGCTACACCCTGCTCAACGGCGATGACTACACCATGCTCATCAAGGAGGAATACTACAACCCGAACCAGTCGAATACCGCCACCTCCAACATCCGCGAGATAAACTACGACAAGTCATGGGCTGATTTCGAGAACTGGAACAACAACACCGACTGGGTTCGTGAGGTCACGAAGTTTGGACCACAGCATTCATACAACCTCAACATCACGGGAGGCGGACAGAAGGCTACGTTCCGTATTTCTGGTGGTTATGACAATCAGGAGAACTATATCATCAAGCAGCATCTCGACCGTTTGACAACACGTCTTGTGCTTGACTATAATGTGTCCGACCGCATCCGTTTCTCCACTAATTTTGCCCTGACATATACTGACAATCTCATGAACTACTACGACATAGTAGCTCAGGCGCAGAAGACGGCGCCAAATATGAGCGTGTATAGGCAGGATGTCAACGGCAACGACACCGACCAGTTCTTTAGCATGAATCCTGTCGGCACACTCAATGATCTCACCCCATACACAGGCAACTACACCTCATACGAGCTGCGTTCCATCTCCGAGATTGGCAACCCTGTGGCTAATGCCCACCAGTCATGGAAAAGGGAAGAAACCTACCGCATCACGCCCGACTTCAACATAAAGTACGAGCTGCTCGGTACGGCAGCCGGACAGACACGTCTCACGTTCAACGGTCGTGTGGATTTCGACATCTACGCACGCTCGGTGCCCGCCTACGTGTCGGCAGAGCTTGCACCGTCCACATGGACTGACTCACCGCTCCTGTATAACTTCTCAGAGAAGTCGGAGTCCAACCGTCTGAGGATAGGCGCACGTGGCGAGTTCGTCTTCACCCCCTATTTCCGCAACGAGGACATCACCATGACCATGATGGCACGCTATGAGATGAGCACGCAGCGCAGCAGTTCGCAGTATGTGGCAAAGCACAACCTGCCCAATGGCATCACGTCGGTCGCATCCGATGGAGCGCTGCTATACACCATCATCAAGGGCAAAACCCACGATGGACTGTCGGATGGCAACTCTCGCGCCAACTCGCAGAACCTGCTCTACAACGCCCACTTCTCCTATAAGCAGCGCTATAACTTAGGTTTCTCACTTCGTGCAGATGGTGACTCAAAATTTGGTCCTAAGCAGAAATGGGCTTATTTCCCTAGTGTCTCCTTGCGCTATAACATCTCAGACGAGAATTTCTTTGAACCTTTGCGAAAGTATGTGTCAATGGTCGGACTGCGTGCTTCATGGGGTATTGTTGGTAAGGCTCCGGATTCGGACTACCTCTTTTATAACACATACTCAACAAGTACTGGTGCATACGGCTCTGCTTCAAGAATGGATGGCTTGAAACTCGATGATCTTCGTTGGGAGAAAACCACATCATACGATCTCGGTTTCAATCTCGGTATCCTTGATGATATCATAGAGGTAGATTTCGATTTCTATCATAAAGATACGAAGGATCTTTTGCAGAAGACAGTCGCCATCCCCTTTACTACAGGCTATGCCAGTCTTGCTTATCAGAACATAGGAAGCATGAAGAACGACGGTTGGGAACTCAACATATCAGGCAACCGATTCCTCAAGATCGGTAAGTTCACCATGAGTGCCGGCTTCAACATGGCGCAGAACTACAACGAGATAACCGAGATGGACGCCCGGGTGCTCAATGCCATTAATTCCGATTGGAGTGCCACGAAGCGCGGAGCGTACCTCAACCGCGTACAGACGGGTAACGCCCTCGGCTCAATCTACGGATTCCGCTACAAGGGCGTGTATCAGTATTCGTTCGACTATCTTAGGAACTACAACACGGAGCAGATGCAGCGCAACCCGTCATGGACCACAGCCGACTACGAGAACTGGATAAATTCGATGCTCGCCGACGGCAAGACTATGCCAGTGGTCACTAGCACCGACGGCAAGGTGGTAATGGACAACAACGGACAACCCAAGCGCATGGTGTATAACTACACAGCCAATCTAACCTCTTCAGACTCATCCTCGGGAGCTGGTGGAGCCAGCTATGTATTCCAGGGTGGCGATGCCATATACGAGGATATCAACCATGACGGACAGATCAACGCTCTTGACATAGTGTATCTTGGCAATTCCATGCCGAAGCTGCAAGGCGGCTTTAACGTGTCGTTAACCTATGGCGAGTGGAGCCTGAAAGCCCGCTTCACCTATCGTTGGGGCAACAAGATAGTCAATGCGGCGCGTCGCGACCTTGAGTCGATGAGCGGAGCTATCAACCAGTGTGCTACGGTGAACTGGCGTTGGCGCAAGGACGGCGATGTTACGATGATGCCGCGAGCCATGTATGTATATGACGACCACTCGGCATACAACTATCAGGGCAGCAGCCGTTATGTGGAGGACGGCTCATTCCTACGATTCCAGAACCTACAGGTGGGCTATAACTATCCAAAGAAGGAATTGAAGAAGTACGGACTAACCCAGTTGCAGTTCTATGTCACCATAAACAACCTGTTCTGCCTCACGAGGTATTCAGGCATAGACCCGGAAATATCAGTAAGTGGATGGGGGGTTGCAATAGATAATAAGACTGCACGTTCAAAGTCGTTTACGGCAAATGTGGCGATAGGATTCTAGGCAAAAATAATTGAAAATTGATAATTATTTGCTGAAGCTCATCAAGCTAAAGCATGTGAAATCAGATAATTAGTAATTTGTCATTTGTAATTAGATAATATGCATAACATATTTCGACATATAGCGAACTCTTTTAGCTGGAAGAGGTGTCTAAAATACTCCCTCTTTGGTGGATGGGGGACTATTCTCCTTTTCTCCTCCTGTGTGGATACTATCCTCATTCCTGACGACAAGACGGTTGAGGAGGATTTCTGGCAGACAAAGTCGCAGGTACAGTCTATGGTTAATGGAGCATATACAGCAATGGCGTCTGATTCTGTGCAGAGAAAACTGATTATATGGCAATGCCGCTCGGATGAGCTTAACGTGAATACTTCGTTGAGTATCAGTGAGCTGAATCAGTTTGACTCTAACAATCTTCAGACGGATAATAAGAATAATAGCTGGGGAGCACTATATACTGTAATAAATACCTGTAATCTTGTCCTCTCAAAGTCGGCAGAGGTGATGGATATTGATCCTAACTACCTTGAGGGTGACCATAAAAATGTGATGGCTCAGATGAAGGCATTGCGTGGGTTGTGCTATTTCTATCTTATCAAGGCATTCCGCGATGTTCCATTGGTTCTTGAGCCATACAAGGAAAGTTCACAGCAACTCAGCATTGGACAAACTGCAGCCGGAGTGGTGCTTGACCAGATAATCTCAGATCTTGAGGAAGTTAAGAATGATGCCCTTTCAACTGCTAACGTGACGGATAATGTACAGAAATATGGTTGTTTTACACGTAACAGTATCTATGCACTTTTGGCTGATTGCTATCTGTGGAGAGCATCTGTAAATCATTCTATTTCTGACTACAAACGTTGCGTGGAGCTATGTGATATGATTAGGGATGCGCGTGGCATGGCTGTTAAGCGCCTCAGTAACAGTAGCCAGTTTGATGATGACGGATATAATCTAAATCTCTTCAGAAATTATTTCCGTCCATTCGCTTCAGGAAATGACAGAGAGTCGCTGCTTGAACTTCAGTTTAACGATAACGCAGCTCTTTGTAATGCCTATTACAAAAGTAGATCTACATCTAATGCAAAGCCTTGGTTCTATACCAATTCATATTATTCATCCATAAAAAAAAATACGAATATAGGCTTGAATGTTAATGTATTTAATCAGTTGCATACTAGTGATGCGATAACTGATGTCCGAGGTTTTGAGAGTGTCTATAACTTTAATACAGGAGTAGAGGAAGAGGTGATGATTCGTAAGTATGTTGGTCAGGACATAATAGGTGATGTCATCGCTGATGCACCGTCAAATCGTTCATATTCTGGCTATAGGACAAATTGGATTGTTTATCGTGTTACAGATGTGATGCTGATGAAGGCTGAGGCTATGATTCAGATTGCAAATTTGATGCACGAGGATGTAAAGTCTGCTGTATCTCAGATAGCGAATGCGAGTTCACTCAGTGACTCTATTTCAATTGCCAAGAGTGTATATCCTAAGGCTCAGGAGATAAGCAACTATCTTGTGACAGGTATGCGTCAGGTACAAATAGTGAATACACGTGCACAGAAGGATGGAATATCCTTGTATGACTCTCTCGAATATAAACTTAATGTTCAGGAGGCAGAAACGGCTGACTTCGCGAGGGCAGTTGCCAAATATGTTTCTTCGCTGGACAAGACATGTGAAGATCTTGAACTTGAGGTTATGAACGAGCGTGCTCGTGAGTTATGTTTTGAGGGTAAGCGCTGGTATGATATGCTTCGTTACAACTATCGTCATATGGATGGTGTGAACTATACCACGCTTATGGTTGACCTTGGTGAAAATCAGGCTAAGAACCATGAAGGTTTCCTTACTCTAATGGCTCGTAAATATACTAACAGAAACGGCTCCGCTCTGGTGGCAAATATCAAGACAGAACCTTATCTGTATTTGCCAGTACTGAAGTCGGAAGTGGAAGTAAATGCTCTGTTGAGACAGAATCCTGCATATAAGGATAGGGCAACGGCAGAGAGGAATTATTAAAACGCACCTCCCGTAAAGTGAGAGGAGTAGATAGAATTTTCCGCATAAATGCTAATTGATAATAGAATTCGTAAACATGAATATTTGTAAATATATAAATAGACCTCTGACGGCATTACTATCGATAATGCTCCTCCTTGGGGGGACAGTGGTCTTTACCTCCTGCAACAAAGAGCCGGATGAATCTGACCTATATACGTTTACGGGACAGACGATTCAGGAATTTGTTGAAGAGGATGGTAATCTCTCGCTCTTTAGGCAGATTCTTGAGAGGGCCAACCTGTGGGCGGAGATGCGCACGTATGGTCAGTACACTTGTTATGCACCAAGCAACGAGGGCGTAATTGCATACGTGGATAGTCTGTGGAACGACCCTAAGTCAACGGATGATAATGGTACTCTAGTGCATAATGGCATGACGGATAATTCCGTTGAAGGTCTTACAGATCAGCAGTGCAAGGAGATTGCTAAGTATCATATCTCAACGATGACATATCTCTATGCTGATTTGTCGGAGACGTCGAGTGCAGGTGCTAATGAGGTGTTTACGTATCTCGGTCAGACATTCAGTTCTGAAATCTGCGACGACGGATCTGTGCGTCTTGGTGGCTCTGCCATAGTAGACAGGGATAATGACCGCCATGATATTGAGCTCGCAAATGGATATCTCCACTATATCAACAAGGTGATTCCTCGCAATACCCAGACCATCAATGAGATGATGAAGAACCTCACACAATATAAGGTGTTCTATGAGGCTCTTGATAAGACGGGTATGCTCTCGTTACTTTCAAAGACAAAGAAGGAGTTCAATAGCGCTATTGATAATAATCACGGGCGTCCAGGATCAAGTTGGGCTTCGACCGAGTTCTATGTACCTGCGGAGTGTAACGTTAGATACACGGTTTTTGCAGAGGATTCTACTGTAATGTCAGCTAATGGTATTCATACTTTCGCGGATTTGAAGGCAAAATGTGTAGAATGGTATAAGGATGCAGAGAACTGGTATCCGTTGCCTGACGGCGAGAAGGTTAGTACGGGCGATGACTACACCTATACCTACAACGTAGTGAATATGTTTGTTCGCTATCATATTCTCAAGGCAGGTATGGCTACCTCAAAGTTGCTCTTCGGATATAATGCTTCTAACGTGAACTGGAACTACGCATTCGGTGGTGAGCCCTTTGATTATTATGAGACTTTGCTTCCTCACACCTTGATGAAGATATGGCAGCCTTTGTATCAGAAGGAGAACGGTGAGATATCAACAGGTTCAAGGACAGGTATCTTTATAAACCGATTCCGTCAGCATAACACATTGACCGACGAGGTTGGTACTATGGGTAAAGCTTCCACGCATCAGGTGCTTATCCCTGGCATAATGGTATATACTGATAGTCGTAGTAACATAAAGGCACTTAATGGTTATGTGCATGGCATAAACGGTATGCTTGTTTATAGTGCGGACGTGCCTCAGAAGGTGCTAAACGAGCGTCTACGCATAGATACAGGCTCTATGTTGTATGAACTTGCCAATAATGATATCCGTTTTGCTACAGAGACAGAAATAGCAAGTAAGAACCTGAATGGTTCGGCTGGTACGATGACTCGTTTCCCTGTGGATTATTTCGATAATTTGTATAGCTTTACAGGCACATCATCTGGCATTTCTTGGTACACACAAGGTGCTTGGCGTGCATGGGAGGCTGACCAACTTTCATTTTGGGGAGCATACGACTTTGCCGTAAAGCTTCCGAGTGTTCCTACGGGCGATTATGAGCTTCGTGTCATTTATCCTCCTATGGCAAACTCAGGACTTATGCAGTACTTCATAGGAACGTCGAAGAATGCTGCTTCGATGCAACCGCTTGGAGTACCTTTCGATGCCCGTTATCCGAACTCATCGCTTGATGCAGATCGTGAGGCTACTGGCTATATGTTCTCAAGCGAGTTCTCTGACTATGGTGTGGCTTCCGACCTTGTAATGCGCAACCATAACTATATGCGTGCTCCGGCAAGTTTCTCTCGTGGAACATATAATAGTATAAAGGAACGTGCAACATCTGCAGATCAACTCATCCAGACGATAAGCAACTGTTGCAGATATGAGGAAGGCTATGGAACGAGTATGATGCGCCGTATCCTCGGAACTATCCATCTAGATCAGCGCAATGACTATTGGCTGCGTTTGCGTAATCTCATCCCGGAGGAAACGACACTCGGTGGATCTTTTGACTTCCTTGAGCTTGTGCCGACAACAGTCATCAATGATGCAACGATGACGGAGGATTGGTATTGAGCCTCTTGAAATAGTCTGATTGATAATTAAAAATGAATAATGGACAATTGATAATGAATATCAGGAAATATATAAATAAGCCTTTGATGGCATTATTGTCAATCATGCTTCCTCTTTGGGGAGTATGGGGCTTTTCTTCCTGCTCCGACTTCTCATCCTATAACACTGTTGTGGAATCTGATCATCCATCTGCAGGAAAGACGTTGTGGGAGAATATATCTGCCAAGTCTGAGTTGAGCGACTTTGCACAGATACTTCAGGCAGTAGGATATGACGCTGTGCTGAATGCCCCTACAACCTACACCGTGTGGGCACCTGTTAATGGAACATTCAACAAGGACTCTATCATGGCGCTGACACAGAATGCTGCGACGAAGAAGAAAGTGATAGAGCAGTTCGTGTATGACCATGTGGCAAACTATTCACACTTTGAGTCAAATCCGAATGACACGGTGGTGTATATGCTCAGCAAGAAACTTATACGTTTCTCTGGAAAGAATACAGGTACTCTCACATTCGATGGTAAGACAATAAATAGGGGAGATGAAGCCTTTAATACTCCGTCAAGCAACGGACTCCTCTATACCCTAAACGGCATGGTGCCTTTCCGTCCTAATGCATACGAGAATATCTTTTTCGACAAGAGCCAGTATGGAATCTCTGATTCATACTTCAATGCATACGTTAAGAGGTATGAGAGGATAATCCTTGATGAAGAAGCATCTGTGAAAGGCGAGATAGTGAACGGAAATCAGGTATATGACGACTCTGTTACCGTGACAACGAACTCATTTGTGACTGGCTACGCACATCTCAATGCAGAACTGAATAACGAGGATAGCCTCTATACCATCGTTATACCAACGGATGCGGCATGGCAGAAAGCGTATGATAAGATTAAGTCATATTATAACTACATCACGCCTATAAAATATCAGAATCTCAGTAGCACATCTACCGATTTCGCAGGCAAGAAGGGCGGTACTTGTCCTACAACATCTACAGGAAAAGCGACTATCCTTGCTGCCAGTGCCGGTGTTGAGGCAAACAATGCGGCAACACTGAGTACTGCACCTTCAGATGCAGAGATACAGGACACAAAGGCATATTGGACTGACTCTATAGCAAAGCGTTGGATAGTACGTAATACCGCATTTTCCGAGAACAATAGAAAATATAACACTAAACTCGTCTCTGGAGCAGGTTTTGTTGAGGGAGATACTCTCTTTTCAACTTCAGGGAATAAGCTCACCGGGATTCAGAAACTAGACAAGGCTACAGTGCTTAAGCTGCAGTTGAGTAATGGTCACGCACGTGTAGTGAGTGAATATCCATTCCGCGCCTTAGAGACATACGCCCCTGTAATTAAAACACGCACACCAGATCGTGTGGTAAGCACGAGTGGATACGGGGCAGAGGAAATGACTCTTGAACGCGAATCCTTTAACAATTTTAGCGATGATTTCTGCAAGCTTGAGGACGGTGAGGTCAATCTGAAGTATGTGCGTGCTTCACTTCCTGAAGGCTCTAACTATGCTCCTGAGATGGATTTCTATCTTCCTGATGTGCTTTCCACTACATACGACATCTATGCTGTAGTAGTGCCTGCTATAGTTGATGGCTCGCCGTTGCCCTATACCCTGCGTTTCGACCTTCACTATACTGATGCAAACAACCAACCGCAAACAGGTCGCTTGGATGGTGATACTCTCCAGACCACTATAGCAAAGATTTCAAAGGTTAAGGCTTTCGTGAATAAGACAACGAAGGTGGACACTATAAAACTTGGACGCTTTACATTCCCTATATGCTACTATGGCACTAATGCAAAACCTAACATTAAGGTTATGAGTACGCTGAGTTCGTTCAGTATGAGCAACAAGGCAAAGTATGATGCGCAGATTCGTATTGCAAACATCATACTGAAGCCAAAGGATATTGGGGAGAATGAACAAAATGCGACAAAAGAAGACTAACGGAATATGAAGAATACGATAGACATAATTCGAAGGCGGGGGCTAAGGCTCTCTCTCTGCGTCATAGCTGCATCTTTCTGCGCCAATATATATGCGCAGGATGTTGTTGATGACACCTCTGATGAGGAGGTGGAGGGAATCAAGGCTCCGAAGCGTACTCTGCAAGTCGATAAGAATACTACTATACAGCTTACTGGAGTTGTAATAGACGATGCCACAAATCTTCCTGTTGCCGGTGTCCGTGTTCAGGTTCTTGCTGATAATCGATATACGGCTATGACTAATGCGAAAGGTGAGTTTACAGTTACGGTTCCCGATTTCTGTTCATCTCTCTATGTTAGCTCTCCTTCATATATGGCTCAACAGGTGGCTATCAGAAGTAATGATACAATGCAGAGGATTCAGATAAATCTGATCAGTAAGAAGTTTAGGAATATGTATGTCGATGGCACTGACTATACTGCATCATCAACCTCTAAGATGATGGGAGGGAGCATTGTGCTTGATGAGGAAATACATACTAATCTTGCTGGTCATCTGCGTTCTGTCACACGTTCTGGAGTGCTTGATGGTGGTAGTGCAATGTTCATCCGTGGTCTTAGCTCTATAAATGCCAATTCTCAACCGCTTATAATTATTGATGGTGTGGAGACAGATATGCAGCTCAATCGTGCTACCTTGCATAGTGGACATATATTTAATGGCTTGGCATCTCTTTCGCCTGAGAATATAGAGAAGGTGACGGTACTGAAGAATGCTACGGCACTCTATGGAGCGCGTGGTGCCAATGGTGTTATCCTCATAGAGACAAAACGTGGACGCAGCATGGCGACACGTATTGATGTTGACTTGTCTGCTGGTATCACACTGTTACCTCGTACACAGAAGGTGATGAATGCGTTGCAGTATCGTGACTATGCTACGGAGATGCTCGGTACTGTGTCGGAACTGAGGAAATCGGAGAATCGTGATGTTATCTTCAACTTCCTGAATGATGATCCGAATAGTTACTATTATAAAATGTATCACAATGATACCGACTGGAAAGATGAGGTATATCGCACGGCTGTGACGCAGAACTATAACATCAACGTGCAGGGTGGCGATGATATTGGTATGTATAACCTGTTTGTTGGGTATGCCAATGCTCAGAGCCCGGTGAAGGAATCGGGTTTCGATAGACTGAATGTACGCTTCAATACCGACATCAGTATATTGTGGAATCTCACCACGAAGTTTGACATGTCGTTTGCACGTATCAATAACTTCCTCTTTGATGATGGCTTCCCTTCTGACTTCAGCAAGAGTCCGGTTACATCGCCAACCAATCTGACACTTATCAAGTCACCGCTCATTACGCCATATCAGTATAACAAACATGTGGGTGGATTTACGAGCCTGCTCTCTGACTATGATCAGTTGTTTAGTCCGTTGAGCAGGAAACTTCATGGTAACGATTATGCGTATTCTCTTGCCAATCCGACTGCCATTATAAAAAATGGAAATGGTGACAACAAGAACAAGGTTGAGAACACGTATTTCAACGTGCAGATAGTTCCGACTTATACTATTAATAGCCATCTCTCTGCAACTTCGCAGTTTAGTTATTACCTCAATCGTAACTCCCAGCGATATAACCGCCCTTCAGGAGGCGTGCCTCCATTTGAGGTGGAAGGGCTTGGAATAGTATATAATCAGAAAAGTTCGCTCTTTGCCAAGGAGACTAACGTGCTGAGCAATACACACATTGACTGGAACAACAAGTACGGAGCACATAATGTGGCGGTGGTTTCCGGTTTCCGGTATAATAGCTTTTCATATGATGCCAGTGATGCAACTACAGAGTTTAGTTCACCACAGTCGGATAAGAACTCATATCTGACTGCTAATCCGTCGGCCGGCTATTCCGATGTGGATGGTGCAAAGGATGTGTGGAAGAATATACAGTGGTATGCGAGTGCAGATTATAGTTTCCGCAATCGTTACTTCGCCACAGTTTCGCTTCTTGCAGAGGCAAACAGCCGTTTTGGTAAAGAGTCACCAGGTGCATTGAATGCATTTGGTACGTCGTGGGCGGTGTTTCCAAGTGTGCAGACGGGTTGGGTGATGACCAGTGAGGACTGGTTCCCGAAGGACAGGGGCATTGACTACCTGCGGCTCAGTATTGGATATGACATTAGCGGTAATGATGACATACAGAACTATGCTGCACGCACCTCATTCTCTTCCGTGCGATATAACTACAAGGCGATTGGCGCGCAGATGACAACCATAGGTAACGAGCGTATTAAGTGGGAGACGACGGCGAAGTGGAACGTCGGGGTGCTGATGAACATGCTGAACAATCGCGTGTCGGTTGATTTCAACTACTACATGCATACGACGCGTAATCTGCTGACGCAAAGAATATTCTCTTCTCCGATTTCTGGAATAAACAGATACTGGACCAACGGAGGCGAGCTTGAGAACAGGGGCTTCGAACTTGCGCTGACAGGTAAGCCTGTGGCATTGCGCGACTGGACTTTGGAACTTGGTGCGACGATAGGGCATTATGTGAACAAAGTGACGGCGCTTCCCGATGGCAGCTATACCAACTCGGTGTATGGCAAGGATAACATCCTCGTTTCGACGGGAAACCCTGTGGCGCTCTTCTATGGCTACAAGACAAATGGCATCTTCGCTTCAGATGCAGAGGCTCGCACGGCATGTCCGCAAGGTTATCTTGTTATGAAGAATGCAGTAGGACAGGATGTAAGGTTCGGTGCAGGTGACGTGCGTTTCGTTGACATGAACGACGACGGCATCATCAACGAGGCGGACAAGACGGTCATCGGCGATCCGAATCCGGATATATACGGTAACATATTCGCCACGCTGACATGGAAGGACGTGACGCTCGACATCGGCTTCAACTTCTGTATGGGCAATGACGTGTATAACTATCAGCGCACAATACTCAATTCGGGTTCCTCCTTCTATAATCAGCAGGTGGCAGAGCTTGACCATTGGCGGTATGAGGGACAGAGGGCATCGCTTCCGCGCCTTGCCTACGGCGACCCGATGCAGAACAACCGTTTCTCTGACCGTTGGATAGAGGACGGCTCATACCTACGTATGAAGTATGTGCGTGTGAACTGGCAGTTGCCTATGCCTGAGAGCTGGCAGTCATGGCTTCAGGACATCAGCGTATGGGCAGAGGCGCAGAATCTCTTCACTCTCACGCATTACACAGGAAATGACCCTGAGTTCAGCATCGGCAATAGCGTGATGTATCAGGGTATAGACTGCGGGAATATAGCGCAAAGTAGAGGATTCGTGGTAGGATTGAAGCTTAATCTATAAGTGGCCTCTCCCCCCGCTTGACAAATACTCCGATGTTATCAACATCGAACTTCCCTCCGTAGGGAGGGAACTGCCCCACTCACCCCCATAGGGAGAGTAGTTACCTTTTATCGCTAAAAAGGTAAATCAAGGGCAAAAGCAATTGGGAAAATGATAAAAATGATAATTTGAAATTAGTGATTTGTAATTATGTTTAGTATATTTCGATATATAGCGAACGCCTTCATTCGCCTAGCTCATCAGCAAGACAGTCGCACTCCGGCTCCCTCCCTACGGGGGAGGGCGGGGGGAGAAGCCGCTCTCTTGGGCCTGTTGGTGTTACTCTTTTCCTCCTGCTCTGACATGCTTGAGACTGACAACGAAAGTATGGTCTCTGATCCTGAGCTGAACGCAAAGACGGATTCTGTGTTCTATGCCCTCGGCATCGCTCAGGCTATGCAGCAGGTGGCAGACCAGTATTTCTATATTGGAGAGTTGCGTGGTGAACTCGTTACCGTTGACGAGGCTAATACCGATAAGAACCTCAAGGAACTCGCCAACTACTCGGCCGGTATGGAGAATGCGTACGACAGCTCGTATGTGTTCTATAAGGTCATAAATAATTGCAACTACTACCTCGCCCATCGCGACTCTACGCTGAAGACAGGTTCGACAAACGTGGCTATTGATGAGTATATTGCCGTGGCTGCATGGCGTGCGTGGGCTTACCTCCAGTTGGCACGCATCTATTGCGGTGATGCTGACGGACTTACGATTCCGTTCTACACCGAGCCGTTGACCTCCATCTCACAGATTGAGGCAAAGGCGGCTGATCCTGCCTGTCAGAAGAACCTGTCGCAGATAGTTGAGGCTCTTGCCCCTGAACTGGAACTGCTTCTGAGCCGTTATCCTAATACTCTGGTACCTAGTTACAGGGCGCCTGTCTTAGATATAGGCACAACCAACTGGGGGGCGAGCAAGGCAATCAATATGGCGAGGATATTCGTGCCTGTTCAGGTGGTTCTCGGCGATATGTATCTTGAGACGGCACAATATGATAAGGCTGCTGTAAAGTATGCCGACTTTCTCTGCAAATACGGGGTAGTTCCTGGGGCGTGTATTTCTTACCGTATGAAGGATAATAGTACTGAGCCAGACGATTATTCTTCCGATTTCAATTATATAGACGATAACTATCTCAATATCTTTGAAAATGTAGCAAGCCCGGGAGATGTGGTTACGTATATCCCGATGGCGGTAAGTTCGCAGAATGGAAAGACAACCACCGTGCCATTGTCGTTCGGCTATGACTTTTACTTCATAAACCAGTCGTCGTACTGTCCTCGCGCGGAGAATATTCAGATTCAGCCGTCGAAGGCGTTCTATGAGCTTACCGATTCTGCCGATTACTATTACTACCCCGTAAGCTATAACGGTCAGTCTGTCAATACCAGCTACCCGACCGATGTGAAGAAATATAAGGCAGGTGATGGTCGTGCAAGCATAACATCGCAAAATAGTGATCCCGACTTCGCTATTCTCTATCGAAATCCTTCGGATATCACACAGACGTATGTAAGCAAGGTAAAGAATGCCAACGTGTATCTCTATCGTGCATCTACCATATACCTGCATCTTGCGGAGGCACTAAATGCAATGGAATATACCGATGCGGCATTTGCCATCCTCAAAAACGGTATATCAACATACCTTGAGAATCTTGTTCGGAAACCTACTCTTGATTCTGAAGGTGGGATTGTGAAGAATGAGGACGGTACGCCGAGGATTGAGCCGTATAAGTATATGTCGCAGAAATCTGTGGATATGCTCGGCACCACCTTGCCTTTCCTCAATGCCCAGTATCGTGAAATATTCAACGCAAATGACGTGTATGGCATTCATGCTCATGGCTCTTGCACCTACAACAAGAAGGAGAATGAGCTTGCACAGTCGGCAAGAGGCTCACGTGCAACAGCCCTCGGTTCCCAGATGAACACTCTTTATCTGCCTGATGTCATCATCGGTGAAAAGATGAAGGAGATAGCCGGGAAATATAATGTTAGTGTGGGTACTTCAAAGGCAGATTCCGTCGCTGCTATGCTTGATCTGCTTTGCGATGAGTATGCCAAGGAATTAGCCTTCGAGGGGCGCCGGTTCTACGACCTCCAGCGTATTGCCCGCCATTTCAATGAGATGGGAATATGGGGCGGTAACTTCGGTTCGCGATGGTTTGCGAAAAAACTTTCGGGTAACAAACCGCAGAAAGACCTTCTCGACCCTCGTAACTGGTATTTGCCGTTTAAATAAAAAGTCGGTTCAATGACTTCCCATAAATAGGGAATACCAACTTGAAATAAACAAAAATGATATATTGTATTACCATTCCGAAGTGTATTTTTAGCGAAAGTGTTCGATTACACTTTTTAACGTGAGTTCAAAAAAAACTTAAAAATATAAATATGTAAGAATATAATACAATAAAAGACCAGAAATGAAGTTTAATATATAATACATAATGTTGTTTTCTTAAAACAGACGAAATGGAAAAAACTTACTCTAAGATCATGATGCTCTCAGTAGCGTTTATGATTTCAATGGCAACATTTGCCGAGACCAAGATCAATGGTGTCTATTACAATCTGGACGGTAGCAAGAGACAAGCACAGGTAACCTACAATGAGAGTGCCCCTGCGGATTCTTATTCGTCTTCTTATTCTGGAGCTGTTACCATTCCGCAGGTTGTAACCTACGAGGGAAAAGAATATACTGTCACATCAATCGGTGAAGAGGCATTCTTTGAGAATATTGGTCTTACGTCAGTTACAATCCCTAACTCCATAAAGAGCATTGGCGACAAGGCTTTCTATGGTTGTAGTGCACTTACTTCTGTCACGATCCCTAATTCCGTGACCACAATTGGCGAGGGCGCATTCTCCGCTTGCAATGCTCTTACTGCAATCAACATCCCAGGATCTGTTGAGAACATCGGTATGGGTGCATTCTCTTCATGCAATGCCCTCTCTACAATCATTGTCGATAAGGATAATGCAGTATATGACAGCCGTAACGGATGTAATGCTATCGTTCTTATAGCCAACAATATGCTCGTTGCAGGCTGTAAGGGTACAATCATCCCTAATACAGTAACAGGCATCGGTGCATGTGCATTCTATGGATGTCAGAGTCTTACTAACATCAACATTCCTAATTCAGTCAGGACTATTGGCAACAATGCATTTGCCCTTTGCTATGGTCTTTCTTCAGTAAATATCCCTGAGTCTGTAATCACAATCGGCAGAGGAGCATTCATGCTTTGCTCATCACTCTCTTCCGTAACAATCAACGGAGTCAACACAAGTATCATGAGCTATGCTTTCGACGGCTGTAATAGTGTTGCATCAGTAAAGATTCTTTCTCAGAATCCACCTGCTATTGATAACATGACTTTCGCAGTATATCGTGACCTTCACGTTCCTGCATCTGTTGTAAAGGCATATCAGGTAGCTGACTATTGGAAGAAGTTCCGCATCGTAGGCGATAAGAAGTAATTGTTTTTCGCTCAGCGAAAATATATTAAAACGCAAAGACACAAAGACGCAGAGAAGATAAATCCTTTGCGACTTTGAGTCTTTGCGCTTTTTCATTATATGATATTATGAATGCTTAGATGAAGAGAACCTGGGTTTTATTATTCGGAATCACGATGTTGAGTTCATGTGTAAGAAACTCCAACTCGGAAAAGTACGTTGAATATCTTATGCCTGATTCCTCTGTTAATAAGTTTATTTTGCGTGATACTTCCTATACATGCACAATAGATAACTTTCCTCCTATTGTAGATACTTATAACAATGGTGAAGGTGCATATTTCTCTAATGCCTCTTCTACGGAGTTCCTATTCCTAAAAGTGGAGAATGGAGGTTATAGGGGACAATTTGACTATTTCTATATAACAGATACTATTCCTCTGCAATACAAAGATAGCGTATTTGTGCTTCCTGATACAGCTTTCTATACAACTCGTGGAGCTCATTTAGGACTTACCGAAAAAGTTTTTGCGAAGAAATACAAGGATGTTGAGTTTGAAATAACTCGCAAGGATAGTCAGATTGTCTATTCTCTTGATACTATGACATATCATAGCAGATATGTTTTTGTGCATGATAGTTTGCGCTATATAGAGTTTGGTGAGGTGTATTAAGTAAATGTTTCATCATGAAAAGATTATTGCCACTTATATACTTTCTTATGGCTCAATGCTGTCTATTCGCATCTGAACCAATAGATTTACATGGATGTTGGAGTGTAAGCCATTATATAGCTTATGATTGTGTGACGGAAGAAGACAGTATTCCTCATACTGTTGAGATTACAGCAAATGCTCCGCAGCATTTCTTTTTTGATGAGAATGGAAAAGGTTTCAGAATGTATCCGTCTAATGATGTTGATGAATTCAAGTGGTCTGTGTCTAACGATACTCTGAATATACTTGATGGCGATACATTGGTGCCTTATAGAATAGAAAATGTAAAGAATAAGGGTATGAATCGTAGTATGTTTCTGCGGTTACTTTCTGAAGGCACAAGGAATTTTCATGTATCGTTTTACCCATTTTCTATAATAGAGAAGTCTGCTGATTATGTTTTCTCGCCTGAAATTCCTCGGTTTGATATAAGCAAAAAGGTACAGAATGCTATTGGCAAAATCGAGGGATTGCCAATTTCTGATCTGTATATGTTGCTTGTAGGATATGAGGCTAAGGATGGTAAGTTCCATTTTACATATCCTCAAACAAGCTGTTTAGACAAAGATTTCCGTGATGATATTTTGACAGAAGGAGATTTTAAATGTGTTCTATTGGTTCTTTATGATGAGAAGATGAGATCTGTTAGAAAATTAGCATTAAGATTTTTTGTCTATACTCCGTATCTTTCCGAGCATGTTTATATTTCTGTTGCCGAGGATTATAAAACAAATGGTAAGAAAATCAATTATCGATGATTTTACCTTTAATGCAGTTCCCGAGTATGTCCTTTGTGGCTCTGTGTCTTTGCGTTTTATTATATGATGTTATGAATGTTATGATGAAGAGAATTTTTGTGGTGCTAAGTAATCCATTTGTAATATTGGCTATTGTCAATATGTTGTTTGCGTGTCGTATAGTGTGGGTTATTAAAAATACATGTTTCCTGATTCATCCGGGAGAAATCGTATATAAGTTCCCTTTGATAGAGGAAAACTATAATGTGATGATTGGTGGAATTCTGATGAATATTTTCTTTGTTGGGATTCTGTTGTTGAAATTAATAAAGAAATCAATTGTTGAGCAATATGATCTGAAATGTTGTATGTTTTATAATATTATTACTTTTCTATTGATAGCTTGGGGATATTGGCATTTGTTTGACACAATTCATAATCGAATAATAACAGAATATAATCCTCTTTTCCAATTTTGGTTTAAAGTGATGAACATGCAATTTCTTGGAAATCCTAAATATGTTATGTATGTTTATGGCTTATTGACTACGATGTTAATAGGTTTGAATATTGGATTTGTGAAACTCCTGAAAAAAAAAGTTTGCTCTACTCCCATGTAATTCCGTTGCAAGTCCCTTGTAACTCCCATGTAAGTCCCATTTGGGCCCTATCACAGGAACGGACTTGAAACGGACTTAGAGCGAAGGAGAAACGAAGGAATAGCGAAGGCAGAGTAAAGAAAATATAGACATAGAAATAAACTTTATTTCAATGATATTCGCCTATTCCTTTTCCTGTTGTCTTTTCCTTGCATATTGTTTGGCTATATCGAGAAATTTGTTTACCTTCGCAGGTGATAAGATAAAAAATTCAACTAACACTATTTTTATGAGCTATAAAAAGATCTTCCTTTGGGTATTTGCGTTAGATGTGATTATTGGTTTGGTTACATTATTTGCTCTGGGGCTTGACAACTCAGGAGCAATAGCTGTATTGTTTCTTGCGTTTTGGGGCGCTTGTGCTACAGGTATTCTTGCTTTGCCTTTTCTCGTGTTTAAAAAAGTAAGACGTATTGGATTTACGTTGCTCGCTAATGTCATAATGTTTCCTATTTTGATGATTGGTTGTTCATATATATATTATGCAGTATATAATTATCGTCTTTTTGGTGGTGATGAGCATTACAAATTTGAATACAAGAATGAAACATATAGACTTACCTTACGTGATTATAAAAATACCGAATCTTTGTCAGAATGTAGTAAAGAGGTGGACTCAACATTGGCGAACTACAAGTGTCAAAACGAGTTTGATGTAATGAAAATTGATAATGCTGGGGAGTGTGGATTTGTTGGCGGAAAGTATAAGAAAATATCAGATGATGAGATTCTGCTGATACTTGATACTGCTTTTGTGAGAAGAACAAGAGAGCAGTTGGAAATCAATCCTGACTATTACTATCATGGGCTTTGGTCGGGTAAAGATACTGCCATTCTGCGAAATAACTTAGTCATTGATCTTTTTCCTGAGACTGTTGAGATAAAATAGTGCTTGCTTTTGTAGTCTTTCTTCGCTTTTCAGCGTCTATTGTAATATATGAACGTAATGCTTAGGATATATTACAGCCTTATATTGAAAAGGGCAGGTAGGATATGCCGTGAGTTAGGAGTGGTGGTTGTGCTGCTCTTGGCTTTCGTTTGTCTTATGCTCTATGGCTTTAGATGCCTTGAGGCACGATATCAGGTGGCTGTCTTTGCCATGATTGCGCTGGGTGTGGTGCAAGCACGTGATGACAGGGCATTTCTAAGGACAATGTTTGGCAAGAGATACAAGTGGCTGCTTGTTTCTGATACTTTGCTCCTGGCTTTGCCGTTTGTCGTACTAATGGTTATGAGTGGTGACTGGCTGATGTCTGTCGTGTGCTTGCTGATAGGCGTAGGCATTCCTTTCTTACCAAAATACAGTTCTGGATTTTCTATACCAGGTTGTAGGCTATTCCCAAAGGGAAACTATGAGTTCCAGAAGGGCATGAGAACGTTCCTTATTCCATATTGCATATTGTTGGCTGTCTCTGTGATAGGAATGATATATGGTAATATGCGAATTGCAGAGGTGGCAACAGGCTTTGTATGTGTCATTATGGTTTTATGTCTTAATCTTCCTCCTGATAGAAGCTGGATATTAAACTGGTGCTCTGCTTCGCATTTCATAAAAGTTAAGTCAATGCAGATTGTCGTATGCAGTTTGGTGGTATTGTTACCTTTCCTTGTATTGTTCTTGGTCGGTGGATTGTCATGGTCGGTTGTAGTCTCTGTTTATTTTGCAATGGCTATTTGGCTGATAGAAACAGAGATGTTGCGATTCACGATAGGTGACAATTCCTTTTTAATGCTTTTGGTTTTGGTCGTGCTGGGGTTCATCGCATATTTCTCAGTAGGAATACCTTATGTGTTCATCCTATCTGTAATGGTGCTGGCATGGATAGTGTTCGGCGGATATTCGTATGTCTCAAATGTTATAGAAAATGATTAAGGTAAATAATCTTACGAAGAAATACAGCTCACAGGTGTGCCTTGATAATATCTGTCTTTCTCTTGAGGAAGGCGGTATCTATGGTATGGTGGGCGAGAATGGAGCAGGCAAGAGTACGTTGTTCAGTTGCCTTACCAATTTTGAGAACTATGATGGTGAGGTTGAGATTCCAAATGGCTTGACTGTAGGGTATCTTAGTGATACGCCATTCTATTATACATACGTTACAGGTCGTGAGTATATCGAGTTCTGCATGAAGGCGAGTGGTAAGGTGCTTGATAAATCTGCATTGGAAGAAATAAACTCTCATTTCCGTCTGCCTCTGGATAAATATGCCACGAGGTATTCACTTGGTATGAAGAAACGACTTGCCATCATGGCGCTTATGCTTCAGGAACCTGACATCGTGATTCTTGATGAGCCTTTCAACGGACTTGACATCGTGGGGACTATCATTCTCAAGAAATGGTTCAAGGATTTGAAGGACAAGCACAAGACCGTGATATTCTCTTCTCATATCATATCTTCGCTTACAGATATCAGCGACGAGATATTCTATATCCATGCTGGTAAACTGGTGAATAGTTTCCAGGGAGATGTTTCGGCAGAAGAGATAGAGAATATTATTGCGGAGAAGGTGTTGTAAATTGCTAATTACAAATTGTTTAGTTACATGAGAGTGCTTATAAAATGTTTTCTTGCTTTGGCAATAGGATATGCAATATTGATGTTGTTTTTGAATGTTGTTTTCTCGACATTGACTTTGCAATCTGGAGTAGATAATAGTGTTTTCTTCTATGAAAAAGCTATACCAGAAGCTATCGGCATTTGTGCTTTGTGTTATTGTCTTTATGCTCTACTATCATATAATAAGAAGAATTAATCAGAAAACTAATATTATAAAAAGGCGGTAATGAGACAGAAAAGGATCTTACTCCTGTTGGTGATGATATGCACCATTGTGTTTGCTTACGGACAGGATGCTGATGAGAAAAAGGAAAGGGCTAGTGCCTTGTGTAAGGAAGGTATGGCTCTTCATGATCAGGGAAAGTTTGAAGAGGCTATAAGGAAGTTTGATGAAGGATTGAAAATCCTTCCTTACAACGCAACGCTGATATACGATAAGGCATATAGTCTTGTGGCTATGGGCAAGAATGCTGAGGCGAAGAGACTGCTCGAGAAGCTGTTTAAGAAAGGAAATACCGACGAGGATGTTTCTATGCCTTATGTGTTTTATGCCAATCTCTTGGATGATGATGGCGAGGCTATGCAGGCTTTGGAGGTGTATGATAAGGCATTGGAATATGTCTCTCCTTTGGATGTCACTACTATTCAGCTTATTAACTACAACAAGGCTTTAACGCTCTATAATCTCAAGAATGAGGATAAGGCAAAGGTTGAAGACAGGGTTCAGCAAATTTTCAATCATCTGGATAATTCAATAGAATGTAAACCCACTCATCCAGCAAGCTTCGGTCTTTATGGTCGAATTATGGCTGATGAAGGTGGATATTATAATGCAATGGCATGCTTCGGAATAAACGCCCTATTGGTTGGTAAAAAGGTAGGAGCTCTTGAAGCAGCATTGAAAGAATGGGAAAATAAGAATATTAGTCCTAATTCTGGGCCATTGGCCACTCTTTCACTGAACAAAGTGAAGGAGGTGCTAAAATCAGAGCCTTCCGAGTTTGGTAAGTTATATGATATATTTACTACCGTCATTCCTGCTATATGTTGTGATACCCTTGGTACTCCTGTTCCTTTCTCGTATGCTTATAACCTGGTGAATGATGGTATCATGCCATTCTTCTCAGAGTTGAAGCGTCAGGGACTGTTGGAGTGTTTCTTCCATGTAGCTATGAAAAATGCCAAGGTGCAGTATATATCTAATGCAGACTGGCTTACAACTCATAAGAGCGAGGAGGAACGCTTATGGAATACTATAGGTGAACTAGAGGTGTTCAAGAAAGATTTG
>OMXX01000188.1 GCA_900315105.1 uncultured Prevotellaceae bacterium
CCTCTCGGTCCATGTTCTCTTGACTTTCCATTATCAGGTCGTAGAGAATGACGTTGAAAATCTCTGCCAACCCATTTTTGCCGTTGCCGGAATCACTAATCACCAGTCCAGGGATTTTGGCTGGATAATACAGCTTGTTAGAGTGTTTGAAGGTCACATCGTCCATCTGCACCGCAGCAGCAGGAAGAACGGCTTGACTATAGCCCGGCTTGTAAAAGGCGGGAGTATCCCACAGGTACGCATTTACGAATCGAGGCAACGTTGTTGGCATCACTGGTGGCTCATCACTGCTGTAGATAATTTCCATGTCCTTGACGGCTTGGCGTATACGCTCTTCATTGTTTAGCTCACGGTAGTTGAAGTCAATGACCACTGATGTGCCGTTCTCTTTTGTTGTGTTTGTCTTTTTCATTACTGTTTCTTTTTATGATTGAATATATTTTACATTCTGCTTGCAACAGCTCACCGCGCAGGAGGGCTTCCATCGCATCTGCCCTCTCTGCTGCGGTATTGCTGATAGTTGGGTCTGCAAACTCATCGACGTTAATCATGCGACGTTCTGTAGTATGGCTTCGAGGGCGCGTAAAAAGTGACCCGCCTCTTCAGTTTCAGTTCCCATTATTTCAGCCACGCGACGCTCACCCAGTGCGTCGGGCAACGACAAGTGTAACTTATAACGCTGCGCACTCTTGCGAACCCAGCCGTGCGGCAGAGGCAGCAATAGCTGGTCGGGACGACGTTTTGCACTGTTTCGGCGATACTGATTGAAACCAATCACGACCTCATCATTTACTTGCAGCAAAAAAATACTACCTGGAATTCGCTTGCCTGTTCTCAGGCACTGGAGCAACTGCTCACTCAAAATAATTTTCATATCCATGTTAATTAAAAATAATGTATTCATGATGCAAAATTACGAATAATTGCAATACGCTGTTTGTATTTTTCTCAAAATAGCCCTTGTGAATATTTGTTAAGAAAATCCATCAAACGCCTTGTTTACAGCAGTTTCCAAAGATTTTTCGCTTATAGAAAGATTACTATGACCATCTGTTATGTAACGAAAAATCATTGATTTTCCAAACATAGTTCCCTTGCAACCGGTGAATTTCAACAATTGGTGCAGAAATTGGTAGATTTGCTTGTGGGCACAAGATTCCTTATGATCTGCGTTGTCAGCCGAAATGCGAAAGTCTAAATACGTCAATGTCCTGATGTTTACCTTGTCGCCATTGCGCAACAGCGAGCGGAATTCTACCGCAATCGGTCCAACAATCAGATATAGCTGATAGCATGGTTTAAATAACTCAATGAACGCTGTTCGCTCATCATACTTCACTCTGCGGCGCAAAGTCATGCGCTCAAATCTTTCCTGTAGGGTGATTTTTTTTCTGCTCATTGTTCTAAGTCATCCGGAGGGAAATTTGATTCCGGATTCACTTAGCGTGCAGAAACGTGTTTGGGGTTTACCAGAGATTTTTTACTCCCCCACACCCCTACTATGAACGCATATACGCGTATGCGTTAGTTATTAATAATTATAGTTTATATTAGATATAGTGTCTATAGAAGAAATACGTTGCAATTACAATATTACAATTACAATTCTTTTTTTTTCAGTTTTACCGATGGTTATTGAGCATCTCTTTATTAATTCTAAAAAATTATATTAATAGATATATTTATAATAATCTTTTAATAGTAAAGTTACTCACAATACTTTCCATAGGTTATTTATGGCAAGAAATACTCAATTGTAATTGAAATAAATGAAATCGCTTTGTTTGTAACTTCCAAACTTTTTTCCTTTTTCTTTGTTGTTTCGAAAATATTTTTCTTATCTTTGCACATAATATGAAACCAACAATAAATGAAGATATAATATTTGAACTTGGAACATCAGGAGAAGATGAGTGCTCTGCGCTGATAGTAGCAGAGAGTTCATGGAGAGGTATGGCTGACGAGCTGCAGGAGTTGCATTATCTGAAGGGTGCGCAGTTTATTAACCAGCTGAAACTGATAGTCTATTATGGTGAGTTCCACCCCGTAAAGGGTGAGAACAATATCTTTAGCGCTATTAGCGAACAAAGTGAGGATTTCGACAATCAGATTAATGCAGCACGCAAGGCTGTAGAGCACGGGTATCGTGTCTATATACTGCCTAATCCAAAAGGCATCAGGACAGCAGATTTCATTTTCGAACGAAAAGGTGTTTATAAAATGTTTGACCTTAAGACCATCACTGGCAAGAATTCTGTTGACAATCGTTTGTCAGAATCTATAGGTCAAACCAACCGTGTGCTTTTGCACATGACTGCTGATTACAATCCAGGGACATTGGTTCGTAGCATCAATCGTTTTTTTGAACTGAATCCCTATGCGAGGGAAGTGCTTGTGTATAAAGGGAAAAAGGAGATCTCTGTTACGAGAAAGAGTTTGGATGATGTTAATTTCTTCCGCACCTTTATCCGCCGCTATGCTAAATAACAAAAGAGCCACACGAAGTGACTCTTTGTTTGTAAATGGAGTAGTGTCGATCAAGTCTTGCTCCCACGCGGAAACTTACCGGATAGTCAAAAACTAATGTTTTGACGCTGCAAATATAGGCATTTTTTCGTTATCTTCCAAGTTTTTCTTCCATTTTCTTTCTTAATTCTTTATTATTTATTATCTTTGCAATCGGTTCGGGGAGAAATCCGGACTAATGAAAGCATTCGCTATTATTTCGCGCATAGCCAAGAAAAGCCTAGGAAACTCAAATTGGTATAACAAGCACGACAATAATATGTGATAGGTGAGCCGTAAGGATAATCGCCTGTTCTACCGTATAGTGAAGCAACACGCACATAGCGTGGTGCAACTTATGGTAGACAGGGGTTCCAAAAGTTATTCCTAGGCTTTCACCTCTTGCTATGCGCAATAAGAGCATCACGCTTCTTTTGTGTCTTGGCGTGATTGATAGTCGGTGCTTAATGACTAAAACTATCAATCGAATATGGCAAATACTAACTTAGCGAATGCAAAGACAGCGAAGAATGATGAGTTTTATACTCAATATGCGGATATTCAGAAAGAGATAAACGCTTATCTGGAATATAATCCCGACACTTTCCGTGACAAGGTGGTCCTCCTACCATGCGATGATCCTGAATGGAGCAACTTTACTCGTTTCTTTGCGCAGAATTTTGAGCGATTGGGGTTGAAGCGTCTTATTAGTACCAGCTTTGCTGTAGAGAGCAAGAAATACAAGAACTATCAGCCCACACTCTTTGAAACAGAGAGCCCTATTTTTGATATTGACAAGACGCGTATCAAGGGTAAGATATTCGAATTGATTCACGACACCAATCAGAATGGTCGCATAGATATTGACGACTTGGAATGGCATTACCTTGAAGGTGATGGTGATTTTCGTAGTAAGGAGGTTTGCAAGCTAAGAGATGAAGCGGACATTATCGTTACGAATCCTCCGTTCTCGTTGTTCAGGGAATTTATGGATTGGCTTATTCAATCTACTAAACAATTTCTTATAATTGGAAACCAAAACTCAGTATCAAGTAAGGACATCTTTACATATATTCAATCAGATAGATTGTGGTTGGGGGTAACTGGATATGCAACAGATATGGTTTTTGGTGTACCTAAAGGAACAGAAGTTGATCCTAAAGATAAAGCAAAAGCTGCCAGACTTGGCTATGTGGGAGACTATACACGCCTTGGTAATTCATGTTGGTTTACTAATATTGACCACGGACGTCGCCATCAACCAATACCGTTAATGACAATGAAAGACAACCTTCGTTATAGTAAACACCGTGACTTTAAAGAAAGCGGTTATCTACGATATGATAATTACGATGCGATAAATATTGGATATATTGATGTCATTCCAAGCGATTATGATGGTGCAATGGGCGTTCCAATCACTTTTCTTGATAAGTATTGTCCTGAGCAATTTGAGATTCTTGGGCTAACACAGATAGGTTGTCATGATGCTCTTCCTGACATAAAAAGATATAACGACTACAAGGAAATTGAACGTGCAACTGATCGTCCAACAGGCGCCTCGGGAGGAAAGACAAATGAAAATGCCGTGCTCAAGGGAAAAGGCAATAAAAAGACATATTATCTTGGGCCAAATGGAGAAATGGTTTATTCTGAGTACAAAAGAATATTAATTAGGAGGAGATAACGATATGATAGCACGACTTATAACCGACTGGACCATTGGCGACATTTGCAAGGGATTCCAGTACAACGAATACGAAGGGAAGGGCTTGTATGGTCTTTCGGGTAAGCTGACTATTCAGCCCGAGTTTCAGCGCCATTATCTCTATGCTGAGAATGGCGGCAAGAAGGAGGTGGATGTGATTCAGTCTGTGCGCAACGGCTACCCGCTGGGACTAATCTACTTCTCTAAGGTTGGTGAGGAAAAGTATGAGGTGTTGGACGGTCAGCAGCGTATCACATCCTTGGGACGTTTCATTACAGAGAAGTTTGCGTGGATAGATGCAGACGGACGGCCTTGGTATTTCTCGGCCTTGAATGCAGACGAGCAGAAGAAATTCCTGGACACACCATTGCTTATCTATGTCTGCGAGGGTACGGAGAAGGAAATTAAAGACTGGTTCCGCACCATCAACATCGTGGGTATTCCACTGAATCAGCAAGAGACGCTCAACGCCGTGTATAGCGGTCCATTTGCCACAAAAGCCAAGGAGGAATTCTCGAACTCCAACAATACGAACATCAACAAATGGAGTTGTTTTATCCCGGGCACAGCCAAGCGTC
>OMXX01000048.1 GCA_900315105.1 uncultured Prevotellaceae bacterium
CAGACTTTTTTGGTTTACTTTTAACCACATGTCTTTACTTTCATTTGAGCCCTTTCTCCGGGATGACATTTACGTCTGCATTTATCATTTTAGGATTCGACTTCCGTAAACATTCTGTATTTCAGCTTCTTACGCGGATTTGTCACTAAGCAAAATTTTTTTTTCTCGCCATTTATCTCCCGACAAAACGAGAAAATCACATTTAGATTACTACAAGTACACTTTTGCTCAAACTCCTGAAAGAAGGATAGGCTTTGATGAATATATGGAAGGTATCGATAGAAGTTCTCCTGATTACAATGAAGAACTCTACATGGAAATGTATGAGAACGACTCGCCGTTAGGTGAAAACTATTCGCCCTTCTATATCCGCTATGATGTTGACTATAAAGGATATCTTCCTAACAGTCATTCTTATGCTCACATGCATCTTGGCTTCAAAGAAGGATATAGGATGCCAGTGTCGCTAATTCTGACTCCAAAGGCATTTGTATGTATGGTATTGAAACTTGTATATTCTACTCAATGGAAAGAAAAGATAATATCAGACAGCAGGACAAAAGCGAGAACCTATTCGGCATTGAAAACTCAGTGTTTTAACCAGCCAAATAAGTATTGGACTTCAGAAGAAAGGGTAGACCTTTATATAGGATAATAATTTTACGTTAAAGACAAAATGGAAGTAATAAAAACAGCAATAGATGGCGTGGTGATTATAGAACCACGCATATTTGAGGATTCACGTGGTTATTTTTTTGAATCATTCTCCCAGCGTGAATTCGATGAGAAAGTGGGGAGGATAAATTTTGTGCAGGACAACGAGAGTAAATCCTCGTATGGTGTCATGCGTGGTTTGCATTTTCAGCGTCCTCCATTTACACAATCAAAACTTGTTCGTTGCGTGAAAGGTGCTGTGCTTGATGTTGCAGTTGATATTCGTAAAGGTTCACCAACATATGGCAAGCATGTCACGTGCCTTCTTTGTGGTAATGATATGGTCAATGATGATGCAAATAAAAAGTTATCGTTAACGTCATCGTTATCGTGCGATGCGATAGCAGAAGCTATCCATCGTCAGTTTTTCATCCCTCGTGGTTTCGCTCACGGCTTTGCAGTATTAAGCGAGACTGCTGTGTTCCAGTATAAATGTGATGAGTTCTACCATCCAGAGGCTGATGGCGGCATCAGCATCATAGATGATAGTCTCGGCATAGACTGGAAGTTACCTACCGACAAAGCCCTGCTCAGTGAAAAAGATACTAAGCATCCTTTGCTGAAGGATTTTGATTCACCATTCGACATAAGTGAAAGTCTATATTGATTCTTTATTTTAGTATTCCAAAGACAATTATCAAGCAAAAATAACATGTCAGTATTTAAAGACAAAGTCCTGTTGATTACAGGCGGAACGGGCAGTTTTGGAAATGCCGTTCTTCGTAGATTCCTTACTAGTGACATTAAGGAGATTCGTATTTTCTCGCGTGATGAAAAGAAGCAGGACGAGATGCGTCATCGCCTGCAGGCACAGCATCCCAAAGAGGCATCAAAAGTGCACTTTATTATTGGTAATGTACGTGATTTGGATGCCATTGATGCAGCTATGCACGGAGTTGATTACGTGTTCAGTGCGGCAGCTCTGAAGCAGGTTCCTGCTTGTGAGTTCTATCCTATGCAAGCGGTTCGCACCAATATCTTCGGTTCTGAGAATGTGTTGGAGGCAGCTGTACGTAACAAGGTGTCACGTGTGGTAGTCCTTTCTACTGATAAGGCTGCCTATCCTATAAATACAATGGGTATGACAAAGGCTTTGATGGAAAAACTGGCCATCAACAAGAGTCGCGATCCTCGTACTCGTGAGAGCGGTACTGTGATTTGCGCTACCCGTTATGGTAATGTGATGTGCAGCCGTGGCTCTATCATTCCTCTGTTCATTGAGCAGATTAAGACCGGCAAGCCTATGACAGTGACCGTACCTGAGATGACTCGTTTTATGATGTCTCTGGACGAGGCTGTTGATTTGGTTATCTTTGCTTTCACACACGCTAATCCTGGTGACCTGTTCGTACAGAAAGCCCCTGCTGCTACCATTGAGATTCTGGCTCAGGCCGTGAAGGAAATCTTCCACGCAGACAACGAAATTCAGGTGATTGGCGCCCGTCACGGTGAGAAGATGTACGAGACTCTTTGTACCAGCGAGGAAATGGCCAAGGCTGAGGATATGGGTGACTTCTACCGTGTGCCTGCTGATATGCGTGACTTGAACTATGACCAGTACATTGATAACTTTGGTCATCGTGTGGATTTTGACCAGTACAATTCTGACAATACCCGCCGTCTTGATCTGGAAGGTATGAAGAAGATGCTGCTTTCGCTTGACTATGTGCAGGAGCAACTCAAAGAGTGGGAGGCTGAAAAGGCTAAGAGAGCAAACCTATAATCAATGAGAACTATGATTCCTTTAGTTAAACCATATTTTCCTCCACGAGAGGAGCTGATGCCTGCTCTTGAAGAAATCCTTTATAGTGGCTATGTGGCCACAGGTCAGCCTGTATTCGATTTTGAGGATAAGTTCAAGGCATATATTGGTAACGACAATATCATTTCTGTTCATTCTGGTACAGATGCTCTTCACCTTGCTTATATCCTTGCGGGTGTGAAACCTGGAGATGAGATTATCAGTACCCCTATGACTGCAGAACCTACCAACACCTCTATTGCTATGGTGGGCGCAAAGGTGGTCTGGGGTGACGTTGACCCTACCAATGGCCTACTTGACCCCAAGAGTGTTCGTAAACTTATTACCGAAAAAACCAAGGCCATTGTGATGGTTCATTATGCCGGTATGGTTTGTGATATGGATGAGTTCACCAAGATTTCTGAGGAATTCAATATTCCTATCATTGAAGATGCAGCCCACGCTATGGGTAGTAAGTACAATGGTAAGATGACAGGTTGCAACTCTGCTTACACCATTTACTCACTTCAGGCCATTAAGCACATGACTACCGTTGATGGTGGCTTCTTGGCTATGCGTGACGGCAGCCAGATGGATAGGGCTAGAAGACTTCGCTGGTTTGGCCTTTCTAAGGATAAGAGTCGTTTGGATAATGACATTACCGAGGTGGGCTATAAGTACGCTATGAACAACGTGAATGCTACCATTGGTCTTTGCCAGATGAAGCACCTCAACGATGTGATTGGTACTTACATTGCCAATGGAAAGTTCTATGATGAGGCATTGAAGAACGTTCCCAGCATCCAGATGGTACGCTACAACAACAATACAGAGTGCTCGTACTGGCTTTATACGATGAAGGTAGAACGTCGAGATGACTTCTGCAAGATGATGGAAGCGAATGGTATTATGGCTTCACAGCTGCATCACCGTAGCGATACCCATAGCATCTTCAAGGAGTCAAAACGTGAACTACCTGGAATGGAGGAGTGGTATGCTAACTTCGTACACATTCCTTGTGGTTGGTGGGTTGATGAAGAGACAAGAGCAAAGATTGTTGAAGTAATCAAGAAAGGCTGGTAATTCTCTGATGGCAGAATTAGAAATAATAAAACATGACGACATCCTTTTCCGTGACCTCCTTCGGGCGGTTACGGTTAAGAATGCTGCTTGGCCCCATCCCGTTGATAGTCAGCTAAAATGGATTATTGAAAATATGCAGCCAGAAGATTTACACTTGTTCTTAAAAGAAAACGGAGAGGATTTGGCATATATGACCATATCCCCCGTTACTGCTTCTGTGAATGGAGTTGATACTCCGTTTATGGGAATAGGATGCGTGTGCTCTGCAAAGCATGGCGTGGGTTTGGGGAAACAGCTGATGGAAGGTGTCAATAAATGGCTAAAGGATAATAATCATAAAGGGTTATTATTCTGCAAAATAGAGCTTGTTCAGTTTTACAAAAAATATGGATGGGTCTTAATAGATCCTTCATGTGTAGTATTTAATACACCACATGAAGGAGTATACACGATGTCATATAACTGTGAGAGATTAAAAAATATAGAATACAAAGACCGCTTATTTTAAATTAAATATATAAAAGCAATGATTCCATTGTACAAACCCTATATGCCAGAACTGCCAGAGCTGGATAATATCCTGCACTCAGGTGCATTGGCATACGGAAAGTGGAGTAGAGAGTTTGAGAAAAGGTTAGCGGAGTACTTAGGCGTGAAGAATGTACTTCTTACTAATACCTATGGCTTGGCTTGGCAAGTATTGTTCAGAACGCTTGGGCTGGAACTTGGAGATGAGGTAATTGCAACTCCAATGTCTTGTCTTCAGTCCACGATGCCTATGGCGCAGTATGGGTTGAAAACTGTGTGGGCTGACATTGATCCAAAGTATGGCGTGCTTGACCCTGATAGTGTGAAGAGTAAGATTACTGCCAAGACAAAAGTCATTATCAATTATCATTTCTGTGGCTATCCTGGCTATGTGGAAGAAATCAATGCCATTGGAAAAGAAAAAGGCATTATGGTGATTGATGACTGTATAGAGGCTTTTGGTGCGAAATACAAGGGAAAGAGACTTGGTAATGTAGGAACACCTATTTCAATCTTTAACTTTCAGACAGTTCGTCTGCCAAACACAATTGAAGGTGGTGCAATTGTCTTTGAAGATGAGGAGTTGTATAAGAAGGCCGTTGTAATACGAGACCTTGGAATTAATAGATTCATCTTCCGTGATGCTAATGGCGAGATTTCCGCTGACTGCGACATCAGCATCCCCAGTGTGAATGCTACCCCCAGCGATGTGAACGCCTATATTGGTTGCTGCCAGATGGAACATATTGATGAATTGTTGCAGAAGCAAGCTGCCAATGCCAAGAAATGGGAAGATAGGTTATTTGATATGCCATCATTGATTGACTTTATTCACAGGGATGGTACTGAGCCAAACTATTGGGTGTGTGGTCTCCTGTCCGGCAGCAAAGAACACGATATGAAGATGTTCAAAGAGTGGGGCTATGCCTGTTCAGCGGTTCACCTGCCCAACACGTACTATTCCGTGTTTGGACGGCAAGAAATGCCAAAAGGCGTAGCTGAGTTTTATAATAAATTTATTGCACTCCCCAGTGGGTGGTGGATGTAAATTTATTGTTGTATAAAGACGAAAAAATTATGGTATTATGTCTTCACTGTTCCGGCTAAAGATTATTATTTTTTTCATTTCCATTTTTATATCATGTACTACCGATAGTCAAGAAATTCAGAATTCTGATGTTAAACATTCAATCGGTTTGTTTGGAGGTTCATATACGAGAGCTTCAGGAAGTGAAATTGTAATAAACATGTGGAAAGACAGCCTTTCTTTTGATGTAATTAATTATGGTGAACATGGCTATGGTTTTAGTTCACTTCAAGGTTCAATACAAACCAGTGTTGAAAATGCAGAAATTTTAGATACTTATGTGTTATGGGCTTCCACAAATGACTTTATGTATAATCGTGATGTAGGAAGTGTTAATGATTATTCTGCTAATGATGGTTATAATGAATTGAAGCGTATAACCCAATGTGGCGGAATAAATTATTGCATAAGAAAATTACGTGAGAAGAATCCGTCATGTAAGATTATCTTTATATCTTCCATTCCTGTTTTTACGATTCCTGCTGGTTATTTGACCGATTCATGTAACGTTACAGGATATTCTTTTTATGATTACGTTAAAGGGCAGGAAGAATGTTGTTTAATGCAGAATGTGGCATTTCTGAATTTATTTGATAGTGGGTTGTTTACTGTAGATAATTATCGTGATTATTTCCTCCCTAATGATATACATCTGAATAGTGCTGGTTATACTCTCATTGCTAGTCCAATATTTAGTTATATTTCGAGTATAATTAATGGTAATGAAGCATGTATGGAAAGTGTTATAAATAATATACAGGAATATCGTAAACCTGTAAAATATATTCAAAATAAAAAGTTGATAATTGAGAATAATGGACGAAAATTCTTCTTATAAAAATATATTTAAGACAACCTTTTTGTTCGGGTTTGTACAGGTTTTCAATATTATTGTTAAAGTTATACTCAACAAAGTTGTTGCAGTCTTACTGGGAGCCGAGGGCTTAGGCATAATCGGAATATACAATAATGTCAGCAAGATGATTGCAACCGGTGCAGGTTTAGGTATCAACCAAAGTGCTGTCCGGGACATATCAGAGGCTAACGCAGAAAGGAATAGCGAAAAGTTTTCAAGAACTATATCCTTGGTGAATAAGGTAATCATATTCACCTCGCTGTTGGGTATAGCTGTCACACTATCACTTTCTCCTTTTCTGAGCAAATGGACCTTTGGAAATAATGAGTACATAATAGGTTTTCTTTGGCTGTCACTGGTTGTAGGATTTAATATACTGTCCGAGGGCCAACTTGCAATACTCAAAGGCATGAGGCAATTAAGGTCTCTAGCAAAAGCTAGTATGCTAGGCTCTCTTGTGGGACTGATCGCAGCGGTACCATTCTATTATTTTTTCGGACGAGGAGGAATCATACCGTCGTTAATGATAACTGCATTTGCTGCATTGTTTTTTTCTAATGCTTATGTAAGGAAGATAGACTATACAAGGGTCAGTCTAAAATTCAAAGAAGCCTTTTCCGAGTCCAAATTGATGGTAAAAATGGGCGTGGCATTAATGTATGTTACATTCTTGGGGACTATCTTTGAGACGATAGTTGCTGCTTTTATCAGTAATACAGGAAGTCTTGCTGACGTGGGATACTATAATGCCGGTATTTCAATTATTAGCGGCTATTTTGGCATTATCATAACTGCAATGTCAACAGATTACTATCCGCGTATTTCAGCTATTCATAATGACAATGCACAGTTGCAAGTGGAGATGAATAGGCAATCAGAAACGGGTTTGGTTATGGTATTCCCACTCGTTGTTCTATTTGTGTTCCTTTCACCATTTTTTATCGAGTTATTGTATAGTAGCTCATTTATTGCGACTAATGATTATACCGATTATGCAATGATAGGGACTGTTTTTATTGTTGTCTCTAATTGCATGGGAATGATTTTGCTGGCAAAACAAGCATCTAACATCTTTATATGGTCAGTGCTTGGACAGCGGGTTTTCTTAATAGTCGTGTACTTGTTGGGCTACACATATTTTGGTTTGACAGGCTTAGGTTTTGCATATATAGTGACAGGTGCTTTGAATTTCTTTCTGATGGTTATCTTGCTAGGGCATTTCTATGGGATTCGAATAACAAAGAGAGTTGCCATTTTACTTACTATAGTAATTATAGTGACATTAGCAACTATCTTTGCCCGCAAGATAAATATAATTGCAGTTAAGTACTCTATAGGAATAGCTCTTTTGCTATTTGGCACAGCGTTTTCATATATGTACATGAAACGTATAATGGAATTGGATTTGTATAAATTAATAAAAAATAAGATAAAGAAGTGAAGAAGTTACTCAAGAAAGTTTATCATTTTTTAGTGTTGCTAAAGAGGTTAAATGTTACCAAGACTCTGTATTTCAATTTCAAGGTATTACCATTCAAGAAGGCAATAAAGCTTCCTTTCTTCTTGTATGGCAAAGTATATCTTTGGGACTTATCTGGTAAGGTTATATTGCCTGACAGTATCCAGAAAGGAATGATACGGATTGGTTATAAATGGTTTGATTTATGGCCCTATAGTTTTTTGCCCACACAAATACAAGTAATGGGACAGTTGGAATTTGCTGGGCCTGCTGTCATAAGTGGTGGAGCAAACGTTAATGTTCAAAGCAGAGAAGGTGTGCTTAAGATTGGAAAAGAAGCACTAATTGGTGGTGGGACGGTTTGTAAGTGCTTGAAATACATAGAGATAGGAGATTGTACTAGAATTACTGGTAATTGCACTGTAATGGACTGCAATATGCATTTTGTGAAGAATATTGATACGGGTGTAGTTGCAAACTATAAAGGTCCTATAGTTATTGGAGAAAGCTGTTGGATTAACGTTGGGACTATTATTACAAAGGGGGCTGTAGTTCCTGATTATAGCATATCTGCTCGTAACGCATATTTGTCGAAGGATTACAGTGAATACGGAACAAACTTATTCCTCGTTGGTTCCCCTGCAAAGCCTACTTCTTCGAAAGTGCAAAGGATTTTTAGTATAGAAAAACAGCAAGAGCTTTCAGATTACTTTGAAACTCATGATGTCCAATCATTACAATTAGAGTCAGGGATAGAAGTAGAGACTGGCCAACGGGAAGGTTTTTAACTTATAAAGAGCGCAGAATTATGGATAAAAAACCGATATTAAGTATTGTTGTACCGACCAAGGATCGTTATTACTATCTAAAAAAACTCATTGAGCTTATTACTGGATTTGGCTCAAATGAAATTGAGTTGGTTATCCAGGATAATACTGAAGATAATAGTGAGATGTTAGAGTATTTGAACAAAGCTCAGTATGGGCGGTTGAAATATTTTCACCTAAAAGAACATATTCCTATTTCAGACAACTCAACACAGGCTATACTTAATTCCACTGGTGAGTATGTGTGTTTCATCGGCGATGACGATGGCGTTCTCCCTTCAATAACTGATGTTGCAAAGTATATGAAAAGTAAAGGAATAGATGCCCTGTTGTCATCTCCTGTTACTTATGATTGGCCGGATTTTGGGGATAATAGTATTTATCAATTATCTTCAACAGTGCAATACAGAAAAGGGAAAGGGGATTATAAAGAGTTATCTGCTGAGAAAGAAATAAAGAAGTGTTTGAAATCCGGCATTAGAGACCTGTGTTTACTTCCGAGGGTGTATCAAGGAATAGTTAGAAGAGATTTTTTGGATAAGGTGTATCAGAAAACAGGTACCTATTTTCCTGGCGGCTCACCTGATATGGCAAATGCTATTGCTTTAGCACTACTTAATCCAAAGGTAGTGTACTTCGATGCACCCTTAATTATTTCAGGACAATGCAGGACAGTAGGTGGAGGTGAAAGGTTGCGTAAAAGGAACAACCTTTTGAGAATAACAGAAAAACCATCACTTCCTTGTGACATAGCTGAAACATGGGATGACAGAATGCCCCGTTATTGGTGTGCAGACACAATTTGGCCGCAGTCTGCCATTAGTGCATATAAGGCTATGGCGGTTGAACTTCCAAATATTAATTTTAATCAAATAATGGCAACGTTCATTTTTGATCATCCTTCTTACTACAAAGAGTGCAAATCATTTATAGCCAATCCTCTTATATTTGCTTATTACTTTGCAAAATGCTTTGTAGTGAAAGGCACTCGATTTATTTATTGGCATTTGTCATATCTTCTGTCAAACAAGAAGAAAAGGGCAGGTGTATTTATAAAACGAGATATTAAAACAATAAACGAAGCTGTAGTTTTTCTTAATACAGAACGCTCCCAAAGCCTATAAAGAAAATATGTACGAGTTCAGTTGGTTAGATATAACACCCTATATGTTGATGACGATTATATTAATCGCTATCGTAAATTGCAAAGGCGAACCACAAAAAAAAGCATGGATTTGTTTTTTGCTAATGTTCGTGTTCGCTGCAATTCGGTATGGCATTGGCTATGATTACTATGGATACATGAACGCGGCTTTGCATCAAGTAAAACAATATACATTAGATAGATATGAGCCTTTATCAAGACTCCTAGTAGAAATAGCTTTTCATACTCATTATCAAATGTTTTTTATACTTGGAAGTTTTCTGACACTTTATCCTTTGTATAAAGTGTGTGTAAGGTTATCAGTCAATCCTGCATATTCACTTTTAATTTACTTTTTATTTCCAAGCTATTATCTAGAAAGCTTGTCAATAGTAAGAAATGCAATAGCGTATTCTTTCGTTTTTTTTGCGTACATGCGATTGGCCGATAGAAAAGTGTTTCATTCTTTAGTATGGCTGCTGGTGGCTTGTTTTTTTCATAAATCAGCAGTGATAGGTGTTTTAATTTATCCAGTTTTCTATATAAAGAATAATCGTTTACTACATTTATTGATTTTTCTTTTTTCATTTATGGCACAAGCAATTATTATGCATTGGGTTGAACAATATTCAAGTGTTTTTATACTCCTAAGTGATGTGGAACGCTATGCAGAACATGGACGTAGCGAGGGGGGGATGATGACTTATATAATAAATGGCTTAACTATTGTGAATTTTGCGTTTTGGAATAAATTGGTTACTTTTGATAAGCGGAATTCGATATATCTTTCCCTGTTTAATGTTGGAACTTTTATCTGGAATGTTTTTCTTGGAGTAGATTCTACAATTGCTTTACGATTATCCTCATTTTTACAAATTTTTATAATTTTATTGGTGCCATGTTATGCGAAAGCCTGTGAATTAAAATATAGGAAATTTGTAAGAGTTTCCTCGTATTATTTTTTTGTTCTTTTATTCGTTTCATCTTTTGTGATTAATATTTATGCTTACCTTCAAAAACCAGACCGAATGAGTAATTTGCCATATCAAACAATTTTTTATTATACGGATTATACTAATTATGTATATTAATGAAAATAGATTTTTAATTAACGAGTTTTTATTAATAATCATTACGATAATAATGATTTTAACAAGAGAAAACTGATGGATAATATTTTAATAAGTGTTATTATACCATCGTATAAACCAGGAGATTATCTGTGGGAGTGTTTAGTGTCTTTGCGATTACAGATATTCCCCAAAGATCAATTTGAAGTACTACTTATCTTGAATGGATGTGATGTTCCGTATTCTGATAAAATAAACAAATATATTGAAGAAAACTTGGGTTTCAATATTCACTTGATTCAAACAAACAAACCTGGTGTAAGTAATGCGAGAAATATCGGAATCGAGAACTCAAAGGGAGAGTATATTGCTTTTCTTGATGATGATGATTTTATTTCTCCAAATTATCTGGAAGAACTTTACAAACACGCTGGCGTAGATACTATACCTGTTTGCCGTCCTTTATCCTTTATAGACGGCACAAAAGTGTATTCGGAATATAATATCACAAAGGATTACGATAAGTATTGCAACAAAGGGCGTGTCCCGTTTTATAAGCCAAGACGTTTTTTCAATGGACCAGTATACAAGTTAATCCACCGAAGTATAATTGGTGACAGACGATTTGATACAAGATTTAAGAACGGTGAGGATAGCCTCTTTATGTTCTTGATTTCTGATAAAATCAAGTATGTTGAATTTGCAGACAAAACTACAGTTTATTACAGAAGAGTAAGGCAAAATAGTGCGACTCAGAGTAAGAAGCCATTTGGGTACTCTATTAAGAACTATACGAAATTAATGGGTGTTCAAACGGCAATTTTCTTGAAGGGAGTTCCTCGTTATAACTTTTGGTTCTATCTTAGATCTATGGAGGGTAGATTAAAGTCAATACTATTTGATTAGTTCTATGAGGCAATCATTCTTACTTCTGCTTACAACATTTTGCTGCTATTTAAGCTGTATCTGTCAAGCCCGTACTGTAAATCCTTTACAATATGGACTTAGAGAAGCGCAAAATGACATTGAAAGATATGAAGTTTTGTTGCGTTGTCACAGGGATGCCGTTCTTAACGGGTATAGAATAAGTTATAAAGGAATAGATTCTATTAGAATCGAACTTCCTAGAAATTATTCTTCTATCCCATTAACGAATAATGTTGACTTCTCTGGGGTGACAATTAAGGTAGAAAACAAGCAGAAAGATGGTTTCCTTTTCGATATGAAGGCGGAAGTTTCCGATATCACTTTGACTTGTAAAGAGATAGATACAGGTCTCTTCGATAACCACGAAGAACTGCATACGGGAAAGTTCATGCTAATTATCGAAGATGAGGAACCATGGTGTATAAGAAAATCAGGAACGCCCCTTATACGAAAGGACATTGTTTTGGTTAAAGACGGGAAAGCAATGAACAAGCCTACAATGGGCTATAGTTCATCCAGTAGCAAGCCCATTGTTAAATATAGAAAGATTGATAACAAGAAGAGATGCATAAAGAATCTCATTTTTATCAGAACATCTTCTTCAACCCGTAAAACATACTGCATTGAAATCGAGAACCAATATAATATTGTTGTAAGCAATATTACAATAACAACTCCACAAACTACAGAACTATATGGCGATGCTGCAATTCATTTGGATAATTGTGCTAAAGTTACTTTGAATGATATTTGTGTTAACGGCACCTATTCCAGAACAGATAAGTTTGGTTATGGTGTGGGCATGGTTAATATTTATAGGCTTACAATTAAAAAGATGTATGCCCGCTGTAATTGGGGTGTGTTTGGTTCCCAAAGCATAAATAATGTCGTACTAAAAGATTGTGACATAAATAGGTTTGACATTCATTGTTATGGGCGTGATGTAAAGGCTGTTAAATGTAAGTTCTCTAATCTCTACAATCAATTTTCATCCGTTTTTGGTTCGATTTCATTTGAAAAATGCGAATTTACAAACTTTATACCGTTCCTGATAGAATCCTCATATAATGCATATACTCCTTTTGATGTAAAATGGAAGGATTGTACTTTCAATCTAGATGATAAGCACAATTATATTATGACGCTGTTCGGCGTCCCTGAACAATATAATGAAAGACCTGAACTTAGAAGGAAATGTTTGCCAAACATATCGATTACTAATTGTAAAGTAAAGTTGGCTGACAATATGAATAAGTGGTATCTTATTCATACAGGTGGGGTAAAGTATATGGATACCTTCGACTATATATCTGAAATATCGCTAAAAGGGGTAAAGGTCTATAATAGTAAGGGTAAGGATTTTGAATTGTCAACAGAAAAGTTGAAATATAGCAATTCTGTAAATACAGAGATAAAACTAAAGTGCGTGAAATGAAAAATGATATAGTGTCAATTATAATGCCATCTTATAATTGTGGAAATTTAATAGAAGAGACCATACGTAGTGTGCAGACTCAGACCTATCAGAATTGGGAATTGATTATCTATGATGACAATTCTACAGATGATACCGTCAAGAGAGTTTCCGCGATTTAGAGAAGGATGATAGAATCCATCTTTTCTGTAATGTCTACAATTCTGGAGCAGCAGTTTCCAGAAACAACGCATTGCGATATGCCAAAGGTCGCTGGATAGCCTTTCTGGATAGTGATGACTTGTGGGAGCCGACCAAGTTGGAGAAACAGATAACATTCATGGAAGAAAATAATTATGCATTCTCGTATACAAACTATCAGGAAATAGATAACGATTCTAACCCAACAGGCGTGTTTGTTACTGGACCCAAACATGTGACGAAACAGGCTATGTATGCTTTCTGTTGGCCAGGATGCCTAACAGTGATGTATGATGCTTCAAAGATAGGACTGATTCAGATTGAAGATATCAAGAAAAATAACGACTATGCAATGTGGTTGGGTGTTCATCATCCGATTCTATTGGCAAGGATTCGGTATTTTGCCAGATTTAAGAAACCATTGCACCTGAAGAATCCCAAGACGCTGAATGAGAAGATTCTGTTTCTGTCACTGAAGACAGACACGAGTCTTTGGACTAAGTGTGCTGATAAATATGAAGTGCGCGATTATGTGAAGGACTGCGGACTGGAGGATATTCTTATACCTTTAGTGGGCGTATGGGAGCACGCAACGGATATAGACTTTGACAAGTTGCCCGACGAGTTTGTGTTGAAAGCTACCCACGGGTCTGGGGACATCAAGGTGGTGACGGATAAAAATAAGCTTGATATTCCGAAGATCGTTGCAGAGTTTGAGGAAGATTTGAAGCACCAGTATGGAGCGCTTGAAAGTGGACACCACTATATGCGTATTCATCCAAGGATGATAGCTGAAGAGTTGATACATAACGATCAGGAAACAGCCAAGATTTCTTCTTCCATCATAGATTACAAGATATGGTGTTTCAATGGTAAAGTGCATTGGTTGTGGGCTTGTGCAAATAGAGATGAGCATACGACGGAGGTGATGACCTACGACACAGAATGGAATGCACATCCTGAATATTCTATTTTTGAAAATGACTACCGGCATGGGGAGATTCTGCCTAAGCCAAAGAATCTGGGGCGTAGATTGAAGTGGCAGAGAAGTTGGCAAAACCGTTCCCGTGTGTTCGAGTGGACTTATACAATATTGACGGCAAAATCTATTTTGGCGAACTGACATTCACCAGCTATGGTGGTTTACAGGACTTCTATACCGATGAGTTCCAAATGCTCGCAGGTAGCAAGATTGATTTGACAGGAGTAAAAACAGTAAGATGAACAAAGGATACAGACTATATAAAAGAGCCTGGATTTTTGAAAAAGATTCGCATAAAGAAAAGAGATTAACCTCAGAAGAAGTTAAAGCTCTTTTCTCAGATGGCGGATTGATGATCCGCAACGCATACGACTTTGACTGCGGGCAGGAAACATCCTTTTGGTACGTGATCAAGGACTCGTTTGGTGGTATGGAGGAGCTATCGTCAAAGATGCGCAATCAAGTGAAGAAATGCTTTAAGACAATGAGAGTCGCCAAACTTACTGCTGACGAGTTGAAAGAACAAGGATATCTTGTCTTTGTGGAGGCTGCAAACAGTTATAAGGTTGAATCCATACCACCGAGTAAAGAGGAGTTTGAGGCCAGAATCAACAATGCGGAAGAAAATGAGTTCTGGGGATGCTTTGATATAGAAACGAACCAACTGGTGGCTTTCAGCATGAATGCGGTAACGGATGAGAGTTGTGAATACAGGACGATGAAAGCCATACCTGCCTATCAGAAACAATACGCTTACTATGGACTAATCTATGAAATGAATAGATACTACTTAGAGGAGCGTAAACTGAAGTATGTGAATGACGGAGGGAGGTCTATCACCAATCATAGTAACATTCAACCTTTTCTGATTGAAAAGTTTAATTTTAGGAAGGCATATTGTCATTTTAATATGTACTATAAGTGGTGGCTAAACTTGGCGGTTAAAATGTTATACCCTTTCAGAAAGTTAATAAAAGTACGCCAAGTTCAGTCACTACTGAACATGGAAGCTATGACTCATAACGAGATTTGATGATGGCTAACGAACTACAGATATCTCAACGTGGTGTGGAGATGCCAGCTTCTCCTATCCGAAAACTCGCTCCTTTGGCATACGCAGCGGAAGACAGGGGTGTGAAAATCTACCGACTGAATATCGGTCAACCGGACTTGCCAACGCCACAGAAGGCGCTGGATGTATTGAAGCATATTGAACGTAAGACGCTGGAGTACAGCCCTTCGCAGGGGTATCGTTCCCTACGTAAGGCATTGGTGAACTATTATGACCGTTACCAGATAAAACTGGATGCGGACGAGATTATCATCACCTGTGGCGGCAGCGAAGCAGTATTGTTCGCCTTTATGAGCTGCCTAAATCCGGGTGATGAAATTATCGTACCGGAACCAGCCTACGCTAATTATATGTCGTTCGCCGTTTCTGCTGGCGCGGTAATCAGGACCGTGGCAACGACGATTGATGAGGGTTTCTGTCTGCCTAAGGTGGAGAGGTTTGAAGAACTGATAAACGAGCGTACAAAGGCGATCCTAATTTGCAATCCTAACAATCCCACAGGATATCTCTATACACAGAAAGAGATGAACCAGATAAGGGATTTGGTGAAAAAGTATAATCTGTATCTGTTCTCGGATGAGGTTTACAGGGAGTTTATTTATACTGGTTCGCCCTATATCTCTGCTATGCATCTAGAGGGGATAGAACAGAACGTGGTGCTTATTGATTCGGTTTCTAAGCGTTATTCTGAGTGTGGCATCCGTATAGGGGCTCTGATTACCAAGAATGAGCAGGTGAGGAAAACTGTGATGAAGTTTTGTCAGGCACGTTTATCTCCGCCTCTGATTGGCCAAATGATTGCAGAGGCTTCTATTGAAGGAACAGAGCAGTACTCACGTGAGATGTATGATGAATATGTGGAGCGCAGAAAGTGCTTGATTGATGGTGTGAACAGAATCCCTGGGTGCTACACACCTGTACCTATGGGAGCCTTCTATACAGTGGCACAGTTGCCTGTAGATGATACGGAGAAGTTCTGTGCTTGGTGTTTGAGTGAGTTTTGTTGGAAAGATGAGAAAACGCCTTCTGATAAGGCAGGGGAGACCATAATGATGGCACCTGCTGCTGGTTTTTATTCAACTCCAGGAATGGGAATGAATCAGGTTCGATTGGCGTATGTGCTGAATAAGAAAGATATACAGCGAGCTTTGTTCCTGTTGGAAAAGGCTCTGGAACAATATAAACAATTAGGATAAGATGAATTACGGTAGGAAATATGAACACATTAAACATAAATTTTGAAAACTGTTACGGGATAAAGAAACTTGTACATCAGTTTTCATTTGGTGGTCATCATACGCAGTTGGTATATGCTCCTAACGGGATGATGAAGACATCGTTTGCAAAAACGCTGAAAGGACTTTCCGGACAAGACAAAAAACGAGCAAAGGATTTGCTACATGCAGCTAGAGTGCCTAAAGATGAATTGTTGGCTGATGGCAACCAATTGACAAAGGAACAGATATTTGTTGCGGATCCAGAAGACAAATCATTTGATTCCTCTGGGAAGTTTGTTAATTTCCTAGCAGATGCTAATTTGAAGGCACAATATGATGCTATATATCAAGCGCTGGAGCAATATATTAGCCAAGTGATAACCCCACTTAGGGAAGTCTCTCAAAGTAATGACTGTGATTTTGAGTTGTTACGTACCTTTTCTGTTGGATCCGCAGACAATCTATTCAGTATTATGGAGAGGCTATCTAACGATATTCAAGCTAACAACTATCCAAACTTTGGGTTCAGATACAATTTTGTGTTTGACAAAGATGATAAGGTTAAGGCTTTCGTGGAAAAAAACATCAATGACTTAAGGCAATATATAGAAAAATATAATGAGTTGTTGGAAAACTCCAATGTCTTTCGCTCTACAGGCGGACACACATTTGGCACCCATCAGGCCGCTCAACTTCAGAAAACATTGGAGGGGGGGGATTTTTTTGGTGTTGACCACAAGATAGAACTGCATGATGGGACTATCGTTACAACATTTGATCAGTTGAGCCAAGTATTTGATGCGGAGAAGGCTAGAATTCTGAACAATGCAGATTTGAAAAAGGTTTTCGACAAGATTACCAAAGCCGCAGATGCAAATGGAGAGGTGAGAAATTTTAAAAATGTCTTGATTGCCAATCCTGCCCTTATTGTGGAACTCGGAGATTTTGAAGAATTCCGTAAGAAAACTTGGAAAGGATATTTGAGCGATGCTCGGGTAAGACAAAATCTTTTGGACTATAATGCTTTCTACCAATCTCAGAAGGCGGCACTTCAAAGCATTATAGCACAAGCAAGAGCCCAAATGCCATTATGGAAAGAAATCATCGATTTGTATAAAGCCAGATTTTATGTTCCGTTTGAGGTTGAAATAGAAAATCAAGACGACATCATACTGCGACAAACAGCTGCTAAGTTGAAGTTTAGTCTGATAGATGACCAAAATGCTAAGATTGAAAAGGGTAAGGACGAAATGCTCTTTATCCTTAGTAATGGAGAAAGAAGAGCTTTTTATATTCTGCAACTGCTGTTTGAATTAGAGTCAAGGAAAAGATCTGGTGTTGACAACCTTATTGTATTTGATGACATTGCCGACTCTTTTGACTATCAGAATAAATATGCAATAATAGAATATCTGCATGATTTGGATAATACCGCAGGGAATATGTATCTGCTCGTATTCACGCATAATTTTGATTTCTACAGGACGTTAGCATCAAGATTGGGATTAAGGCAGAACTCTTGGATGGCTATTCGGAATGATGCAAAAGAGATAGAGCTGAAACCAGGTGAATATCAGAAGGATTTGTTTGCAAATCTTTTGGGACGACCTGTTAATGATGACAAAGTGTTTGTCAGTTTAATACCATTTATTAGGAACCTTGTCGAATATACAACTGGCCAAAATGCTGATTACTTGAAGTTAACAAGTTGCTTGCATCTGAAAGCAGATACGATGACTATTACAGAGGCTGAGGTAATCGGATTCATAACATCGTTTGCTAAAGCAGGTGGATATGCTCGCCATTCAACCACCAACAAGGTATATGATATAATAATGAACACTGCGAGCGGGATAGCCCAAGAAGCTGTCCCAGATGAGGTGGCCATAGAGAATAAAATAGTGTTGTCGATAGCCTGTAGATTGTTGGCTGAGAGGTATATGAAGCAGAAGTTGTTGGCATCAGGCCTAACAACGGCAGATTTGGAGACAACCAGCGTACAGACAGCAGTCTGGGCAAAGAAGTTGAAAACGCATTGCCCCAATGACCCTAATAAAAATGTGATAGAGAAGGTAAACATGATGACACCAGAGTTTATTCATATTAATAGCTTTATGTATGAGCCATTAATTGATCTCTCAATTCACCATTTAATAAAGCTCTATAATGAGTGTGCTGCTCTATGAATACACAAGACCGTTTAAAAGGACTGGTGTCAGTCATCATGCCATCGTATAACTGCGGAAAGTACGTGGAAGAGACCATTCGTAGTGTTCAGAAACAGACATATAACAATTGGGAGATTATTTTCATGGATGACTTCTCGAATGACGATACCGTTCAGAAAGTGTCGGTGCTTCGGGAAAGGGATTCACGGATAAAGCTGTTTCGGAATCATATTAACTTTGGGGCTGCGGTGTCAAGGAATAATGCTCTAAGAGAGGCTAAAGGTCGGTGGATAGCATTCCTTGATAGTGATGACCTATGGGAGCCTACAAAGTTAGAGAAGCAGGTGCGGTTTATGGAAGAGAACGGATATGCGTTCACTTATACCGAATATCAGGAGATGGATGCTGAGGGGAATCTGACTGGTGTGACTATCTCAGGCCCTAAACATGTGACCAAACGGGGGATGTATAACTTCTGTTGGCCGGGATGCTTGACGGTGATGTATGATGTTACAAAAATCGGTTTGATTCAGATAGAAGACATCAAAAAAAACAACGACTATGCCATGTGGTTGAAGGTTTGTAAAAAGGCAGACTGCTATCTATTGCCTGAGGTGTTGGCTAAATACCGTAGAGGTAGGGCTGGATCTGTGAGTACACATGGTATCATGACGATGATAGGCTGGCATTATAGACTGTGGTTTGAGGCTGAAAGAATGAATCCTGTTGCTGCATTGTGGTACACTGGATTGAATTTGGTGTGTGGATTCTATAAAAAGATGAAATACGTTAAGAAAATAAATTGACAAGACTTGTGGGGATATTTGTCAAAGTATAATAATTTCGAATCAATTATCTGTGAAGACTCTCTTTTCTTTACTTCGGTGTTCTTTATGGGGAAATACTTATACAGAACACATCTCTGCAACGGAATTCAAGCGTGTCATAGCTCTTGCAAAAGACCAGACGGTATTCGGTCTTGTCTTTGATAAACTGAAAGAGATACAGGTAGACGGGCTGGATGACAAGTCGTCACTTTATGAGGCACTGGGATATTCGGAAAGGATTAAACAGCAGAACAAGCTAATTGATAATGAGCTTGCTAGTTTCTCAGATGTTTGTCGGCAAGAGGGGCATGAATTTATTGTTGTTAAAGGGCAGACGGTAGGATGCCTATATAAGAATCCCAATCTGCGACAATCTGGGGACATTGACTTTCTGGTAAACACAGAATATGGTTCTATAAAAGATACCATAAGCAAATTGATGGATGTGACTTTACCAGACAAAATGCAGGAATATGAAGTCGGATTTGACCATCATAATGTTAGATACGAATTGCATACAGTACTGAAAGAGTTTGCCACCCAAAGGCATAAGAAGGCATTTGAAGAATTGACGAAGAAAGAATGGGAGGATAAACACTATGTAGAGATTGCTGGTACAAAGGTAAGAACTCTTTCATCAACGATGAATGCTGCATATATCTTTATTCATCTTTTCTTCCACTTTATCAAAGAAGGTGTCTCGTTGAGACAATTCTGTGACTGGGCAATAATATTGCATCATTATAAAGATGAGATAGATCGAGATAGGTTACTGAAAATCTTAAATGACTTAGATTTGCTTGATGCATATTGTGCATTTGGCTCTATCTTGGTTGATGAGCTAGGTCTGCCAGTTGAAGAATTCCCCTTTACAATAAGTGATAAGAATCGTAACTGGAAAGGCAAAATACTTGATGACATATTCCGCGGTGGTAATTTCGGAAAGCTAAACCATAACACCCATAGCGCCTGGAAGTTCAAATTGGAAACCTTGAGAATTGTACTAAGGAATATCTTTAGATATTACACACTTTGTCCCTCAGAGATAGGCGGAATGATTCCCCGATTAGTTGGAGTGAATCTGAAGTTATTGCTTGCAAAATAAAAGTAAATTATGCTATTTAAATGGATATTCGATAGAGTAGTCTCACTAATAGGATTGCTATTCTTATGGCCAGTGCTGTTAGTGGTGGCTATATTAATTAAGGTGAAGATGCCGGGAGGTCCTGCGCTCTTTGTACAGAAGAGAGTAGGGAAGGGTGGCAAGCTCTTCAACTGTCACAAGTTCCGCACGATGACTGTGAAGCATAATGGTAGCACAGTGTCTGTGGCGGGAGATAGCCGTATAACTCCGTTTGGCGCTAAATTGCGTCACTGGAAGTTGGATGAACTGCCCGGGTTATGGGATGTGCTTATCGGCAATATGAGCTTCGTAGGCCCACGCCCTGATGTTCCAGGGTATGCGGATAAGCTCCAAGGTTCGGATAGGGATGTGCTGAAGCTTCGCCCAGGTATCACAGGGCCAGCTACTTTGAAGTATCGGTTGGAGGATGAGATGATTGCTGACTGGGTCAGCAAAGTGAAAAGGGAGGGATCGCTTTGCGAGAAATCTGACAAAAATTCGATTCAAAATCTTCCAAATAATATAAATGAGATGTCGAATCAGGAATTGGCGGTGTGGTATAACGACAACGTCATCTACCCCGACAAGGTGCGACTGAATTGCTATTACTACAGACATTATTCTTTCATAAAGGATATTCAGATGATTCTCTGCACAGTGCTTGGTAAGAAGATGGAGTATGCGGGGGAAGAGATTTGATGAAAGGTGTCTGATGTAAGAAGTAAGATGTATGACTCAGAAGCATAAAATACAATTATTCGAAAATAAAAATGTTCGCACAGTATGGGACGACGAGTTGGAGGAATGGTATTTCTCTATCGTTGACGTGTGTGGTGTGTTGACTGAGAGTAAAGACCCTCAGGCTTATTGGAGAAAGCTGAAGCAGCGACTGAAAGATGAGGGAAATGAAACCGTGACAAATTGTCACGCTTTGAAGATGCAAGCCCCCGACGGCAAGATGCGCATGACGGATGTTGCAGACACCGAGCAGATGTTCCGCATTATCCAGAGCATTCCTTCGAAGAAATGACATGGTGGAAAGCCCTCCTTGTAAGCTGTGGTATCTCCGTAACTATCGAGGCACTTCAGTTCTTATTCATGCGAGGTTTCTCAGAGGTAGACGATGTGATGCATAATACCCTGGGGTGTATCTTGGGATACATGCTGGTTAAGGGGTCAAGGTTAATGGTGAAGGGTCACATACGGTTCATGGTTCATGGTTCATGGTATGAAACGCCAAAATGGCATTTCAAAAATGAAATCAATTAATATGGGAGACGATAAGAAGGAAAAAATAATGATAGTGCATGGTGAGCACAAAGATGATGTGACACTTGCCAACATACAGGCACGGATCTTTTTGGTAAGAGGCGTTCAAGTGATGCTAGATCGAGACTTGGCAGTATTCTACAAGGTTGAGACTGGTCAACTTAATAGGCAAGTGAAACGTAATATCGGTAGGTTCCCCGAAGATTTTATGTTTCAACTAACCAAAGAAGAATGGGAGGGTTTGAAGTGCCAAATTGGCATTTCAAACACAAGAGGTGGTGATAGGCGTTCTTTGCCATACGTGTTTACGGAGCAAGGCGTATCACAACTCAGTGGAGTTCTGCACAATGAATTGGCTGAAAAGATGAGCGTGAAGATTATTCGTGCTTTTGTTGCTATGCGACGGTTCCTTACTGCTAACGCTGCCTTGTTTCAACGAATGGATATGATTGAGCAAAAGCAGTTGGAAACAGACAAAAAGTTGGATGCTGTGCTGGATAAAATCGAAGAACTATCACCTGCGGTAACCACCGAACAACTTTTTCCGTCGGGATGTGTGTGGGATGCGTATATGTTTGTGTGTAACTTGATAAGGAGTGCTGAGAAGAGAATCATCTTAGTTGATAATTTTGTGGATGAGCGTGTTTTGACAATGCTAGACAAACGAGACAGAGGCGTCTTAGCTGAAGTACATACTCGCTATCACGAGCAAACGAAACTGGATTTTGATAAGCACAATCAACAATATGAGCCTATCAGTTATGTACAACTGCCACATGCAGTACATGACCGTTACTTGATAGTTGACGATGATGTGTGGCTGTTGGGTACTTCGGTGAAGGACATGGGAAGGAGCTTGTGCACAATCATTAAAGTAGGCTTTACTCCTGAGACAGTGATGACTATGATAAAATAGGGGTCACTGTTAAGGGGTAATGGTTCTTGATTGATTGTAACAATCATTGGTTTTGGTATGTGAACGTGGTGAGAAATGAAAGACACTATTTTAATAGATGGCGAGGCCTATGAGACGGATTATTCTATACCAAGTGATGAAACCGTAATTTGGCGATTCATGGATTTGGCAAAGTTCGTCTCGCTTCTGAAAGACAAAGCGCTCTTTATGACTCGAGCAGACAAGTTCGAGGATCAGTTTGAAGGGGCTGTGTGTGCTGAAGAGGATGCGGATAGATATAATGAGGCTCTTATGGGCTATTATGCAGAAATGCTGGAAGGAAAGGCTGTTCCTAAAGAATTGTTGGACAACGAGCGAAATGCAAATCGACTGTTGCGTATGAACTCGTATATTAATTGCTGGTATGAGGGTGAGCATGAATCCATGGCTATGTGGAGGTTGTATGCCTCGGGCAAAGAAGCAAAAGGCGTGGCTGTAAAAACCACAGTCGGTCAACTAAAAAAGGCTATAGGACACTATGTTGAAATTGGCAGAATTGAGTATATTGATTATTCTATTCAGTGGCCAAATGTGAATGCAGCTCTATGGCGTAAGAGGGTTTCGTTTGAGTATGAGCATGAAGTGAGAATCCGCATTACTCCTAAAAAGGGATTATCGTATACTCCTGCTGTATTTATGACACTCCCAGTTGATTTAAATGATCTGATAGAGACCGTTTATGTTTCTCCCATGGCTGAACCATGGTTCAAAGGCGTGATAGTGGATTTGATGGAAAAATATGGATTGAAGAAGGATGTACATCATTCCAGATTGGATAATAAGGGATTGATTTGAAAGGGTAATTGTGACTGCTATGAAAGGTAATAATAGTAAAAACAAATAACTAAATATATTATGTCAGAACGTAAAAGAATATACTTGTGCTTAGCGCACATGTCAGAAGATGGCGCAGAACAGCGCTATGTTAAAGAAGCCTTTGATACTAATTGGGTGGTTCCTCTGGGACCGAATGTGAATGGGTTTGAGAAAGACCTGGAGGAGTTCGTCGGTGAGGGAAAGCGCGTCGTCGCATTGTCTGCTGGTACTGCGGCGGTGCATCTTGGACTGCTGGCCGCTGGTGTGAAGGCTGGTGATGAGGTCATTGTGCAGAGTTTTACTTTCTGCGCTTCTACGCATCCTGTGACATACCTTGGAGCTACTCCAGTGTTGGTTGACTCTGAACCTGATACATGGAACATTGCCCCAGAGTTGCTAGAGGAGGCTATCAAGGACCGTAAAGCGAAGACGGGTAAGTATCCAAAGGCCATTGTGCCGGTAGCTCTGTATGGTATGCCTTATAAGGCTGACCGCATCATGGAGATTGCCAACAAATACGGCATCCCTGTGGTGGAGGATGCTGCTGAAGGCTTTGGATCTCGCTACAAAGGACAGATGTTGGGCACATTCGGTAAGTATGGCGTGCTGTCTTTCAACGGTAACAAGATGATTACGACCTCTGGCGGTGGTGCACTGATTACAGAGGACGAGGAGCACTGGCGCGAGATTATGATGTACGCTACTCAGTATCGTGAGAGCTATCCATACTATCAGCACGAGAAGATAGGTTACAACTACCGTATGTCGAACATCTGTGCCGGTATTGGCCGTGGACAGATGACGGTGGTGAATGACCACTTGGCTCACCATAAGCACGTGCAGAAGATGTATGAGGAACTGTTGGCTGATGTGCCAGGAGTACATGTTCATTCTCAGCCTAACAATGGTGATTATGATTCCAACTACTGGCTTTGCACCATCACTATCGATGAGGATGTGAAGGTAAAGGGACAGGAGGATGCCTATAAGACTATCGTGACTGGTGCAGTTGGTGGTGCCGCTGGTGTGATTCATGCAGCAGAGTCTGCTCATACCGATTGTGAACCCAATGCTAACGTAGAGGCTATGCGCGTAGCTCTCGACAAAGCACAGATTGAAGCACGCCCAGTATGGAAGCCAATGCACAAACAGCCAGTGTACTGCCGTACAAGTGAAAAGGGACAAGTGAAAAGTGAAAAGTTGCCCTCTGGTGCAGAGTGCCTTACCTATGATAACTCAGTCGCATATGTGAATGGTGTGTCTGAAGCTTTGTTCAAAGTGGGTATGTGTTTACCTGCCGGTCCATACGTCAGCGACGATGATGTAAGGTACATAGTTGACACAATTAAGGCAAACATCATCGGATGAAGAATATCCTAAGTGCCATTTGGCAATTTTGTAGTTACGTGTTTTGGCCACGACGAAGACCAAAGGACTATTATAATATATGAGGTGTATGGTAACCAAAGGTCATTGACCTTAGAGTAGAACACAGACAAGTCGGTCATGGAACTATTGGTTTGAGAGAGAATTCGAGCTTTGCTCGCTTCGCTAGTCGAAGAACTTCCGATAGTGATATGGCCGTTTGTCGGTTTTTAGAAATGGCATAAGAATGCAAGAGGCGAATATCAACCTGGAAGTGTTCAACCTCGAAACCGATTTCTTCGGTGACCTGCCCTGCAGCTCCCGCTTCAAAGACATGCTCTGTGATGCCCAAGCCCAATACGGTGATTATTCCGAGTTGGACTTCATTCTGGATGATGATCAAAAGAAGTTGAGGAGCAAGTATCTCGAGAATTACATATGTCCGATACCAAGGAAAGGGCGATGAGAACCTTTCCTGTGTTGAAACATAAGGAAAGGCTAAACATTGTTTTAGAAAACATAAAGAATAATTGTTATGAATAGAGGATCTGAATGGCATAAATGGGATTTGCATTTCCACACACCTTCATCTTACGATTATGAAGATGGAAGTGTGACGAATGATGATATCGTTAACGGACTATTGGCAAATGATGTGTCGGCTGTTGCAATTACAGACCACCATGTGATAGAAGTTGAAAGAATATCCGAACTACAGCGTATTGCTGCAGGGCGTATTACAATATTGCCTGGCATTGAATTTCTCTCCGACGCACGAGGTAAAGATCCGATTCATATTATTGGCATATTCCCAGAGAATGCAAATCTGAGCTTTGTATGGGAACAGATAAAGAATAGGACGAATATTGCCCGTATTTATTCTTCTGGTGTGCAAACTAATGAGGTGTATAATGACCTTGTTGATACATGTAAATTGATTCATGACCTTGGTGGATTGGTGACAATTCATGCGGGTTCAAAATCAAATGGGATAGACAAGATAACTAATTCTTTACCACATTACGAAGCTCAGAAAGAGGATATAGCCAGATGTATAGATATCTTTGATATGGGTAAAGAAGAAGACCTGGAAGGTTATAGAAAGTTTGTTTTTCCAAGTCTTAAGAAAAAGTATCCGATGGTACTCTGTTCCGACAATCATGACATTAAGAACTATTCGGTAAAGCAGAATTGTTGGATAAAGGGTATGACCAACTTCGCTGGTCTTAAGCAGATTATTTTTGAACCTGACCTACGCGTAAGAATACAATCCTCTAATCCAGACAATAAACTTGGCCGTTTAGTAATTACTGAGGCAGAATTTGAAGATACAAACGGCTTGTTTGGGAAGCAAACGATTCACTTTAATGAAAATCTCAATTCAATTATAGGTGGTAAGTCGTCCGGAAAGTCCTTGCTGTTGCACTCAATGGCAAATGCAATTGATGCTGCCCAGGTGGGACGAATCTCAGATGCATTGAACATTCCAAGGACTTATTTTGATGGCAGCTATCAACTGAAGGTGCGATGGAAAGATGACTATGAAAACGTTCTTTATTCGGAGAGTGAGGATAACAGAAAAATAACCTACATACCACAACTATATATAAACTATCTTGCAGAAAAGGACAACGAAGAGGAACTAAATAACTTATTGATAAGTATCTTACGGCAAAATACAACATTTGCGGCATTTTATGTTGGAAAGAAGAACGAAATAGCCAATAAAAATGGAGATATTCAGAAGTTGCTTGGTGAGATGCTCAAAGAAAGAAACGATGCCGTAGATACTTTCAATGCTTTGAAGGAAACAGGAAAAGTGGCGGATGTACAGAAATCTATTGACGAGCTGAAGAAAAAAATTGAAGCTATAACCAAAGCGTCTTCACTTACACTGGATGAACAAGCCAAATATAAACAGTTCCTTGTTGATGAACAGAATTTGCAAAAGTGGATTGCTTACTATAAGGGCCTGATAGAGCTTATTGCTCAGGTTTCTACGACAGTAGATAATGGCATTGAGTTTATTTTAGGTGAGAGGGTAGACAGTGAAAGTGGAGCCAAGCATAGTAAACTACAGTCAATTTTGGCTCCTTATCAGATACCAGATGATTTCAAACAGTTGGTAAGCACTTATGAAGCAAACCAAAGAAATTTGCAGATGCAATTCAAAGAATCTCTCAAAGCATTAAACTATGAGGCTAAGATTCAGGATTGCGAAAAGCAACTGGCAAAAATAAGGGAAGATATTAAACCAGTTTTAGCCAAGGTTACTTCGCAGAAAGATTTGGAGGCACTAAAGGGTAAATTACAAGCGGAAACGAGTCGTTTGGAGAAATCGAAAGTACTTGATAAAAAGTGTAAGGAGTCAGCAGCCAATTATAGAGCCTTGCAGCAAAAAACTGGTGATGAACTTACTCAATTGTATGCACTTTACAAGGAAATTGTTGATACGGTAAATCAGACCTATTCAAATATTACCGATGAAATAAAACTAGTGGCTTCTCTTGGCTATGCAAAGGAAGAATCGCTGTTTTATCCTGCAATTAATAAAAACAAGCTAACGGACAGTGCGTATTTTTATACTTTGTACCCGAAAGATTCAAGTTATTTGAATTTAGATGAAATGCCACGTTTCTTTAAGTCCATTCGCAATGCGAGGGATGGCGCTCTGAATTATTCACTTGATGGTACAACTGTTGTTCAGATGCCATTGAATCAAGATTATGAGAGCATAGATGATTTGTATAAATTCTTGTTGGAAGATCATCTGAAACTGCATTTTGATATTCAGTATAAAAATGACCATTTGCTCCAGATGTCACCAGGTAAAAAAGGTACTGTTTTACTTATCTTATTCTTGGAACTAAGTTCAGCTGAGTATCCCATTTTTATTGACCAGCCAGAAGACAATCTGGATAATAGAACTATCTATGACTTGCTTTGCAAGATGATTCGAGAAAAAAAACAAAGCCGTCAGATAATCATTGTTTCGCACAATGCCAATTTAGTTGTTGCCACTGATAGTGAAAACGTAATAGTGGCCAATCAGTTAGGGCAGTCTTCTTCAAAGAGAACTTTTGCAAGCAGATTTGAGTATGTAAACGGCCCATTGGAATTGTCTTTTGATAATAGTGCAGACCCAAATCTCAGTGAGTTGCAAGCTAAGGGTATAAAAGAACATGTATGTGATATACTTGAAGGTGGTATTGAAGCCTTCCATAATAGAGAATCAAGGTATCTTAAGTGATTATCCCTGAACTATGGAGCAAAAAGTTCTAGATCAAATTCATCTTTGCATTAATGAGCTACAGATGGTAAAACAGCTTATAGACACAAAGGCTGCGGATGACTTCTGTAGTAGGATGCTCGGCATTTATGCAATGATGCGTGTGGATGACATTACGAAGATATGGGGTCACTCCATACTTAAATCTGATGCCAACTATGCTATAGCAGATAATGTAAAGAACATGTATAATCAGGGCTTGCGAACTGTAAGGGATAAACTTGGTGCTCATTATCAAACACCAGCAGGTACAGTTGATTTGTTTGCTAGTGTGGAAATCTTTAAATCTATTGATTAAGGAGATCAGGGGACTTTGATTGAAGTGAACCCCAAAGTTTGGACGGATTAAACATTATTGCTCATTAGGAATTGAGTCCGATATTGTACTGGGCTCATTCCTTTTAGTCTGAGCTTTAT
>OMXX01000133.1 GCA_900315105.1 uncultured Prevotellaceae bacterium
AGGGCAAACAGGTGTACAAATCCTTTGAACTGCCGATACCATGAACCGTAAGCCAATCAACCATAAGTCAAACCAACTAATCAGACACTACTATGGAAATACTTAACATGACGTGGGTGAACCTGCTCAGAATGCAGTTCATCGAAATCCTGGAATTCTACGACGAGAACCCGGAGCGTTTCAATTACAAGGAGCTCAAGAAGGCTTACGATGCCTTGTTGTCGGTGAGGAGCTTAGAGGAGTTCAAGCAGTGGCGCAAGCTGCTGAAAGACTACGGTCTGTCGTTCACTGACATGGACAGTTCTGCCAACAAGGACAATCAGCTGGGCATTCTTGACGACTATGCGGAAGGTGCCAATGACAAGATCCTCGATGTCTTTATCAGATGGAAGCTGAGCTTCAACCCACTGAAGTGGACGGAAATGGAGAACTGGAACCGTGAGCTCGTGGACATCCTGCTCAAGGCTACACAGCGCGAGGAGGACGTGCACATCGTCATCTTCCCTTGCGGCAAGCCGAATGCAAAGCGTTGGGCGGCAATTGGGCAGGATGCCGACCGTCTCTTCGAGGTCTTCGGATGGCAGACGGGGCATGTCAATGCGACGACAGGGCCGGTGAGCTGGATGTTCATCAACGGCTATGGCCTTGAAGTACTGCGGCAGAGTGGGTACAGTATTCAGATTCGAGACTTCGGGGAGTTTGACATTCTCTCGACGGCCTTCGAGGAGGACAGTGTCGCATCGCTGCAGCAGTTCATCGACTATATGCGTATGATGGACAAGCTGTCCGGTGAGCAGATAGAGTTTCTGAGGAAGATAAGACCGATTATCTATCCGCATCCCGGTTACTGGGAGCTCACTCATGGAAACCTTGTCTTCGACAAGGACAATGTTGTCGCCGAGTTCGACAATGGCAAGAAAGTCACGCTGGCGCAAGGCAAGAACTGGAGAATGCACGAGCTCTTCCAACCGATGTTCTTAGAGATGGGGGCGGAGCTTGGGGAGGCGTAGCCCAGTGGGAAGGCAATCAGTGTGCAAGGCAAGTGGCGGAAGAAGCTTCTCGGTTGCACTTCGACACTTCTTCCGCCACACGCCTTGCGCACAAGCCCTTGAATGCTTCACTTCGCCTTTCGTCCATGTCGACAAGGGCGAAGTCAAGCTTTTGATATGCTTACGCAATGTTTGAAGTAACACCTCTATATATAATAATGTTATGCAACGATACGCAACTGAATTTTCCAAGAAAAGTCGTACCTTTGTGCCCGATATGGAGACAAAGATTGAGACAACGAATAATGGCGGCAAAGTACTTGCCTTAGATGGTGAGGAACTTGTTGGCCGACTGGAATTCTCGTTTGACGGAAACGTCATGAGTATTGACCATACCTATGCCTTCAAGAAGGGTATGGGCATTGGCGGTACGCTTGTGAGTGCCGCCAACGACTATGCAGTCAGCAAAGGGTTAAAGGTGCTGCCGGTATGCTCATTCGCTTCGGCATGGTATGAGCGGCATCCGCAGTTCGGGGATATTCTTGAAAGGAAGAATTAGTTCGTTCTATCAGAACCTTCCGTTATTCAAAAAGTTCTGCCTCGGCATCCAACAGGGCATTATCCAAATCAAGCTTATTCGCCAGACTCATCCAATCCGTAAAATTGTCATCAAGGACATCGTTGATGAGTTCTTCCGGTGGGATAATCCAGTAGTCATCGAGATTGTAGGGTAAATCACGCATCAGTGTGGCAAGTCTGCCGTCTTTGTTTAATACCGGGTCGGGATAGGCGGCTGCCTCTGCCACCATCATGTCGATGGATGTGCAACTGTAGAGATAATCAAGCATGGCCCACCAGTCCTCATCATAAGAATCCGGTGCAAAGTCCTCCAATTCCTCGAAAGGAACATCACGGCCATAGGTCTTGTAGAAGCGGCGGAGTTCAAGCATCTCTTCCGGAAGGAAGTAGAGGTTCTTGTCAGCAGGGATAATGGCCTCCGGTACATTTTCATCGTAAGGATCTACACGTTCCAATGTGAAATGATACGGCTTTTTATGAATCTCGTTGAAGTCTATCATACATATTGATGTTTATTGCTACAAATTTACGCAATAAATTCGAGATACCACTTGGAATAAAGAATTATTTGTTGGTGACTTTATACGACAATACCCTAAAAAAGTGCCACACCTCAATGATTTCCGAGTTTTAAGGTCGAGGCTCTTTTTAGAAAACTTTGTTTTTCTCATTTGAAAAGCTACTAAATAACCATCTTACTGCTTTCCTAATATCGCTTAAATAATCTAAGTTTTCGTAAAGTCCCAGTTATATAGTAAGTATGGACTTTATGAAAGATATACCAATTTGCAACGTTGAAGATGCAATGAAGATTATCAAAGCGGAAATAACCTTTGGTAGTTCCTTAGAAAACATAACAAAAACTCCTAAGATAAGGGCTTATGGCTTGACAAGGAAAAACGCTCAAGCAAAGATAAATCAAACTTTTGATTACGCAAACTCTAACAAATTTTCTGACGGCTTAATGGCAGATAATATAGAGGACGTTCAAAAGGCTTTCAAGAAACTTTTGGTAGGCTGCAAAGTTACGGTAAAGACCATAGAGGACAGCAAGGACTACGAGGGTAGTCTGACGGAGTATAAGGTAAAGGGAGTTAGAACGTTTCACATTATCAAGGTAAAGAAAAACCGCAACTTCGACCTTTGTAGAGTCGATTACACGTTAGATAATGGCACGGGAGGTATATTGGTCAACAACCTTGAAAGCGGAGTTATGAAAGTAAGAGACGTTGACGCAAAACAGTTCATTACGAACCTTAACTACAAATGTAACGAGAAACTAAAGACAACCCAATTATAGACTTGTATAATAGTTTTACACGTTAATCATACAGTTAGAAGGACGTAGACATAGAGTACGTGACGCAATAACAGGCTTGCCTCTTTACGATTATTCAGCAAGACATGAATGTCATTGTAATTGTAAGGGAGGAACATCGGGGTCATCAAAAGGGTCAGAGGATGGCAATGCATCCTTTGCAGAGTCTGCCGACCAAACCAAATATTCAGAAGTTAGTATTATCTAATCACAAATTGATAAAGATATGGCAAAATTAAAATTCATTCTTGACGGCGGTGGTAGTAAGGTATATCCAATAACCATTGCTAATGGCGTTGTTTATATCAAAAAAGACAAGACCCAAGTAAAGCTGATTGACTTTCTTGATAGTCTTGGCACAGCAGCTTTCACCGCAAGCGACGCTTACGACAGTGCCGGCTCAGCAAGCACTGTAGAAACCAACCTTAAAGGTAAGGATACCGATACGGCTGACTCTGAAACCATTGTCGGTGCAAAGAAGTACGTTGATAACGCTATCAATAATGCACTTGGCAACCTTGCGGGTGTTTTTATCTACAAGGGAACAGTTAGCGCAAACGCCGACCTGCCTACCACAGATATTAAGACGGGAACCGTTTATGTTGTAGCAAAGGACGGCACTTATGCGGGCAAGGCTATGGAAGTCGGTGATTACCTCGTATGGAACGGCACTTCTTGGGACGGCTTGAACGGTGAGAACCAAGTAGCCGATGCTAACGCCACTCTTGTCATTGGTACTTCTACAAAGGTGGCTACAGTTGATGGTGTCGACATCAATGTTACTCAGGTAAAAGATGTTACCGAACTTGAGTGTGAGGCGGTTGCTGATACTTCAGAGTATGCCGATGTTTCAACACTATTCACAGCAACAGAGTAAGTCTCAGTAAATCAATAAAACATAGGGGCAACGGGCATCAAATTGTCGGCTGCCCCTTAATTTTATCATATATATGCCAAAACTTAAAGTAGTAAAAGAGAATGGGCAAAAGATATATCCCATTTCTATTGTAAAAGGTATCTATGATACCGAAAACAGCCAACCACTTTCAAAGACGTTGATAGATAAGGTTGGTAGTGCAACTTTCAGTAAAGCTATTTCAGATAGTAGGACTTTCGCTTTTATTGTTGCTTTAGCAACCCATATGGGAAGTTGGAACATATCTGATAATTCGGAATTTAAATGTGCAATTACGGACTCTGAAAACAAGGTCATTCTTGCTAAGAATAATAGTAATGAATGGATATTAGGTGATAATATTGACACATTGCTCGATGGAATATTGAGTACGGATTTAACTTCTGTAGAAAAGACATTAGCCGACTTCAATATTACTGACGCTTATACTAAGGACGAGATAGACAGCATATGCAATGATACAACCGCCTTATTTGACAATTACTTCACAACAGAGAACAGTTTAATGTTGGCGGCGATTTTCAATATAATATCGTCAAACATCTCTGTCTCAGTAGTAGAAAACTACGAATGGAAATGGGTTCTAATGGATAGTGACAATAAGGTTTTGTTAGGCATTAGAGAAAATCATACAATCTACCAAGGTATAGAGCTCAGCGAGATATTAGACGCTTTGGTAGAAAATTATGTATCGAAAGATGCAACTGTAGGAACCTTTGCTAATGTTCCAACGTCTCCATCTGTAGGGCAACAATATTTTTGTACTGATAAACAGACCACAGAGGGAACCGTTGACGGAATACCAATTTGGTATAACGGCACTTCATGGGTAGATGCACTTGGAAGGACTGTAGAAGAAACGACATAGTCTCTGACCTAACGATGTAAGACACCGTATATGCCGTTAATAGCTATGTCACGTAAAATAGCCGTTCCGAGAAATAAAACTCTTAGAACGGCTTTATTTGTGCCCAATCGGTCATGCGCTACTCGGGGTCAAACCAAGCTAAATCACGAGCGAGCCACACTACTGTCTCTACAGCTGCATTTAGTAGATTAAGTTGAATGCCGCTATCAAAGACAGATTTATCCCCGTCACTGTAAGATATACGATTTCCCTGCCCTTTTATTACGAGGTCATATCCGTCAGCGGTAAAACCTTCATCGTCTGTGTCATAGAGTAGCGTTTCGGGCAATAGGTTTAGAAGGGCAGTCAGCGACCATGCAGGCAGGAACGTATCATTATTCCAATCGGGAATGTCATGTTTCACACGACCGCTGATTAGTTTGGCATTAGGGATTAGTAACTCTCCATGGTCAAAATAATAGACCATATCAGCAGTATTAGGCTCTATCCCTACTTGAACTAAAAGTTTACTTTGCTTTATGGTAGTGCAAGGCGGTATTTTATCTTCCATGGCTTATTTGTTAGTTAGGTTTTGCTTGTCCAAGAACTCCATCATCTTTTCACGCAGTTCGTTATCCTCTCTTGTCTTCTCGTCTTCCATAAGTTTTTTCTTAGTACCATAATAACTAAGCGCATAGAAAATGGCAAAAACTATTAGCAGCAAGAACAAATACCCTTCAAGCCAACCATAAAAGTCACGGTTAGAGATAGCTTTAAAGAAAGTGTCTGGCTTATAGATAATCCAGATAAGGAGGGGAATCAGTCCAAAAACAATAAGCCATATGCCTCCAGCTATCAAGCCTTTGCGTTTGGCTTTACTCCGAATTTCATCAATGTCCATACTTTGGCGATTTTAACAAGTTCAACGTTTGGAATGAAAAGTGGGCTTACTTTCCATGCCACTCGTTAGGTATCGCCAAACACCTTATATGCACACACGGAAAGCAGCCCTCTTGTGGGTTGTTCCGTGCATATATACTGTTGTAATTGGCGATTTTAACGAGTGTAAAGCACGTCCAAAATTTTATTCTGCGCCAAATTTACAAAACTTATTTGAATAAAGGATGGTTTTGGTGCAAAAAGTTCTACTTTTTCTTTTGCGTCTTGTCTTTGCGTGTTGGAGTAGTTCGGTCATTAACATCGTCAAAAGACGCATCTTCGGTCAGTCCGAGTTCCTGCCAAAGCAGTGGAAACACCTGGTCGTACTTACTCGTTCCTTTCTTTCCTCTTGCCATATTTTCTAAGTTTTATGTTTAACCAACGTAAAAACTTAACTTTGGCGGTATTATTTCTTGCTATGAATTAGTTGGTTATACGTTAGGCGATGGCGACAGTGGTCAAAAACGCAATCCCAACGCTCGACTTCATTAAGTTCACGTGTATTGTAGCGATACGAAAATGCATCGAAGTATCGTTGCGTATGTTTAGGACTGATATGATTGTATGTACCTGAAATAGCACGTTTGCAATAATTACTCCAAAATGCTTCTATGGTATTAGTATAAGTTCCTCCTTCGGCATAAATACCGTGACCGTGGTCTACTATACCATGTTTGTAAACTCGTTGAACAGTACCGTAACCACCCCAATCATCCATATAAAGTGTTGCGCTGCGGTCTATGTTACGCAGAATTGGCGCAGTAAGCGATTTATAAGATGTATCTTTGACCACTTTACAGATAACACGTCCGCCACGTTCCAACATACCCATTACGGGAGTCTTGTCCTTGAAACTCCTGCCTTGCGAATGCTTGACTTTCTAATTCCAATGGCGGTTCTTGTTCTTGCCACCTACAAAAGTCTCGTCAAGTTCTACCTCTCCTGTCAGTTTATCTTGACTATCTAACTGGTAGGCTGTACGAATACGATGATTAAGGAACCAAGCGGTTTTAAGCGTTACATGAATATCCTTTGCAAGTTGGGTAGCGGAAATGCCTTTCTTATTGTTTGTAATCTGATATATAGCTTGAAACCACTTCCGCAAAGGTAGTTTAGTTCCTTCCATAAATGTACCTATGCGTACATTAAAGTTCTTGCCAGTATTCTTGCAGCGTTATTGTCCGTCTCCTCGTTTATAGACTTTGCTTGTTGGGTCGTAAGGAGAAACAACTCCTTTCGGCCAAAGTTTATGCTCTAAGTAACGGATACAAGACTTCTCGGTCGGGAATGCCTTATGTAGGTCATACAAAGACTCGAATTTGAGTTTGAACGTTTTCATAACCTTGTTTGTTTTAAACCAATGTTGCTTGGGTTTACAAACTTTGGTTAGCAAAACGGCAAACCTAAATTTCTGTTAAGTATGTTATTTCCCGACTGAGATTTCTTTCGCTATACGACACCAAGATTAATTGTTAAAGTTAAATATTCTAAACGGCGAAAACTGACTTAGAAAACTGTGGCACTTTTTAGGGTATTGTCGTATAAAGTCACCTATTTGTTTTCAAACAGTAAGGTACGGGATGTTGGTATTGATGCTCAGATAATCAGTCGGGATGACCAATCCCTTAAAGCCATGCTACTACGTAGCACCACTTTAACCGCCGGCAGGGACTTCCGCGGCAGGGGAGAGAGGTAGGAGGATTTTGTTCTCAGACCCAGAGTGCCTCTTTCTTACTTGGCTTCGTTGACGGCAAGCTGCTGCGCCGATTTTGCCGTACTTCGCCAGTCGAACGGCACACAGGCCAAAGAACATGTCATTTGAAAGAGAGGTGTCGGTGCGCTCATGTGAAGGACAAAAGCACTGCAAGCCTTGTCTCCGTTTCCATTCCACGCCATACGCTGCGACCTTCGTCCACAGGGTATGGCATTTCACTACAACTTCGGCACCGCTTGCACCGCACGTCGGGACAAATGTTTAGCGGCTACAATTCGGCTACAATTTTTGTAAACAATTATTATTTGTAGCCGAACAATTTCAGGATTCCTTCATCATTGAAAAAAAATGTTAAATTATTATCCTCCTATACAGCTACCGGCCTTGCACACGATGTTTGGATAACTAAACTGCATGGGTACAGTCTCTGGAATCACACCATTACAAGCAGCTACAAAAGGGGAAAGAAGAATTTCTTCAATCAGCTGCTTCCGATTTAATTTGTCACATTTCAAAGTTACTGTTGCCTTCAATATGAAGAAGCTCTTGACACAATTCTGCATCAAGAGCTTCACGTTACCAGAACGGCGTAAGTCAGATAGCCGCCGAGTTGACCTGTCAGGCACTTACAGATGCCCTGTCATCGTTCTTCTTTCTGCCTCTCTTCTTTGAGGCTATCTCTTTGGGCTCTTCCTTGGCTGTCATGTTCACAGTCTCCTTGCCGAAGCCACTGATAGTCTTGTCACTGAAGAACTTAGCCATGTCCTCCTCAATCTTCTTGTTGGTTATCCGGGCATAAATCTGCGTGGTCTTAATGTTCTTATGACCGAGCATACGGGAAACACTCTCGATGGGAACGCCCTTGCTCAGCGTCAACGTGGCAAAGGTGTGACGGGCCATGTGGAAAGAAATGTCCTTGTCAATGCCACAAGCCGTGGCAATCTCCTTCAGATAGTCGTTGGTCTTCTGGTTGGAGTAGATGGGGAACACATGCCCCTTCTTTCTCGGAGCATTCTTGTACTTCTCGATGATAAGCTTAGCGCCCTCAAAGAGTACGACACTAATCTTCGTGCCTGTCTTGATACGTTTCGAGCTTATCCATTCCACGCCGTTGAGATTGACGATGTTCTCCGGCTTCAGTGCCTTAACATCGATGTATGCAAGACCGGTGAAACATGAGAAGATGAACAGGTCACGGGTGAGCTCAAGACGCTTCAGATGAAACGGCTTTTCCATGATGGCTTTGATTTCATCCTCTGTGAGGTAGCCACGGTCAACATCGTCCATGTGGAAATGGACTCCAAGATACGGGTCATTGTGGAGCACGCCCATCTTGATGCCGTGGAGGATGACGGTACGCATAGTCTTCATCGTCTTCACAGCAGTGTTGTTGCA
>OMXX01000067.1 GCA_900315105.1 uncultured Prevotellaceae bacterium
AATGATCCCCATCCGTGACTTGGGTGACGACTACTACGACTTCGACGAGAAGAACTTCATGATCGTGGGTCGCCGTCATCACACGAAGTACCAGTTGGGCGATCCCATCCGTATCCAGGTGGCCCGCGCCAACCTCGAGCGCAAACAACTTGACTTCACCCTCGCTGATGATTGATGTGACTACGACTTGAACGATGTTGTTGCATCATTCATTTTCGCGCGTTCCTATTATTTCTTCGCACGCGAGGAAATGTTAAAAATCATATTTATGCAAAAGAAATTCCGATTTTCTCTTGGAGGGAATCGGGATTTTTTCATATATTTGCACCCGCAAACAAAAACAACATGAAAAAGTAACAGTTAGTAAAACACTCGGTTAAACACTTTGCACCGGCTGTAAAAGGCTGGCGGGATCGTTTGCTCTTTGACTTACTGGATCTTACTGGACATCGCCAACAGGCTTTGTCCAAAACTCACTTGCGCCCTTTTCATAGGGCATACTGACACAAATATTTTTTATCCTTAATCTTTTTTGTATGCAGAAAGATTTGAAAACACAGACAGATGATGATTTTGAAAAACTTCTCGATGATTTTATTAATGGTAAATATGATGGAGCCCTAGAAACTGAACTGCCCTTTCCGAAAGAGATGGACGATCGAGTGGCTCAGGTCAAGCTCAACGACAACCATGAAAAGCACAAATGCATGGATGACATCGCTTCCGTTGACCTGGAACTGATGTCTGATGCTGACCACTACTCCGATGCTGCGATGAGGGTTATCCTCAAGGGCAAGCCTGGCGCTTCCCTTCGTCCGCATCGTTTCTCTTGTTACTTCTATACGACCGACTATTATCCCGTTTGTGAGGGTGGACAGGTGGAGAAGATCAAAAATGGCCGTCGCCGTGAATTGATACTCAACATCTCCTGCGAACGGATATGGATTCCTGGCAAGTATATCCTTATCATACGTGATGACTTGGACTGTCTGTCAGTCATGCGTATAGACTTCTCCCTCGACGAACGACTGGTGGTTGTCTTGGAATCCCAGAAAAGCCTCGGCCCCATCTCGTTCGAGAATACACTCGCCTCCTGTTTCCAATGCGACAACGCCAACTGGACAGGTGTGTCGCACACGCCTGGTGCCGCCCAAATGAGGCATCGTGCCATCCTCAGTACCCAGATGTCTCTTTTCAACGAGTATCGGAAGGAAGATGGTAATGGCGAATTGAGATTCTGCAAGAACCTGCTGGTGGCAATGAACAATCCTACGGTAGATTTCTTAGGCAGGTTGGCCATGTTGATTGACTCAGATTATGGTTATAAGTTCATCGACTGCGCCTCACTCTATGACCTCTCTTGCAATAATCCTTATGAGCCGTTGCAGGAAAAGTTTGATGATACCAACATGAAACTGCTTTGTCTGACGCGTATCCAGGAGCTGTCTGCCCCCACTGGCAAGGTCGCTCTTAGGAAGATCATCGATAAGGTACGTCTCTCTGGTGATCATACGCTCATCTGGCTTTGTGGTACACGCCGTGAGATCGAAACGCTTCTCAATGTCGCCCCCTCGCTGAAACAGTTCTTCCAGGCAGACAGTTGGGTGGAACAACAGCCCAGCACGCCTTACGAGCTTGTTCAGGCTTTCTATGCCAGGATGGAGGAAGAGAACCTTGAACTCAGTTTACAGGCAAAAGACCATCTCGCACGTGCCGTCATCGAAGGTTGTGAGAAAGGTGCTATCACCAGTTGGTCATCCCTCGAGGTCAGGCAGTTCATTGAGAAAGAGGTTGTCCCACGTTATTTCAGACGTGTCCTCTTGTCTGAGAAGGATGGCATTCAGGCATTGCTTGAGGAAGAAGACATCCCTTTCGACAAACTCACCGATGCCACCTCTACTTACGAGCAGAGTATCAGCGAACTCAATGCGATGGTGGGACTTGAAGGGGTGAAACAGGGCATCCGCACGATGGCTAATCAGAGCCGACTCTTCTTGGAACGCAGGAAACGAGGTCTGAACACCAGCGGGGAACTGGCTTACCACGCTATCTTTACGGGTAATCCGGGTACAGGCAAGACCACCGTCGCCCGTCAGCTTGGCAAGATCTATCATGCCCTCGGACTCCTCTCCAAAGGTGAGGTCATTGCCGTCGATCGCACCCGTCTGGTGGGACAGTACATCGGACAGACAGAGGATAACATGAAGTTGATCCTCGATGAAGCCAAAGGCAATGTGCTCTTTATCGATGAGGCTTATACGCTAGTCACGTGTACCGATGACAAGAAAGACTTCGGTCGTCGTGTACTTGATTCGCTGCTTACCGTTCTCACTCAGCCCAATCCTGACATGCTGATTGTCTTTGCGGGCTATGAGAATGAGATGCAGGCAATGCTCTCCACTAACGTCGGACTTGCGGGGCGTTTTCCTTATCGCTACCACTTCGACGACTATTCGGCAGAGCAACTGATGGAGATAGCCTGTCGCCTCTTCGAACGTGATGACTATCTGCTCACATCTGAGGCCGCTCAGGAGTTGCAGAAGACCATCACTCAGGCGATAGCCCAGAAACCAGCCAACTTCGGCAATGCCCGTTGGGTAGAGCAGCTTGTCCGCAACGGTATCATCCCTGCGATGGCAGACCGCATCTTCTCTTCTGGCAGCAACGATTTCCAGCATATCGAAGTGGCTGACATCGTCAAAGCCTATAAAAAGTTTAATCCCAAAGTCATCGAGCTGAAGCCCTCACGTCACATCGTGGCAGGCTTCAGCGCCTGATGGCGCCACAAACACAAATGATGAGAAAACATATTCCTTATAGGGTGTGCAACTGCACACCCACTGGTACAATAACCCATCTTGAAGCCCGTCTGCTTCGTCAGATGGTGAACCGTGAAATCCACCCCATCCGTTGTGCTGAAAGCTGTCGTCGTAAACGTCAGAAGGCACAGCGTTTGGGTGACCTCTGTGCCGAGACTGGTCATTTCCTGTGGGCACTCAAAGTATGGTACTTGGGCCTCTCTGAGATCTGCAGGAAAGACTACGATGAATGGCGTTTAGTTCACTTCAATACCGATGTCGTCAAGCTCGACGATGTCGTTTCTGAAGAAGATGCCATGATCCTCGGACGCCGTATGGATCGTCTTTGGTGCCTGCTTGGCTATCCCGAAGAAGCCTACTATGAACGCAAGGCCGAAGCCGAATACGACTTCCTCTGGCTTGAGAAATACGATTGTGATCGCTGGGAAGATATTGATTAACAACACAAATAAGATTATGAAAAAGAAGACAATGAAACCTTCATCTTCAGAGATGAAACAGCAGTTTTTAAGAAAGTTGAATCTGCATCAGCAGTTCCTCCAGCAGGAGCGCAATATTGAGCGTGACTGGAATGAGATAACCTCTGTTTGTCTTACGCTCCAGTTTCCAGAAATTGATGCTGTAATTGGTAAGGCTCAGATCGATCTGATAGGTAGGGAGAAATCTTTCTTCGATTTAGAACGTTTCAACGCCTCCCTCTACGCTGCAGATTCAACTCTGATGGCTGATACGAAGACTGCCAAGCTCTCTTATGGCGCATGTGATGGTCCATGTATCGAGTTCCCGTTTTGGTATATTGAAGACTGGGCCCCAGGCATTTACAATCTGATCATCCAGGATGCTGACGATGACTCGATGCTGGTCATCGAATTCTCTCTTGGCGATGACGATTATCCTACTCACAGCTTCGTCTGGCGTGACAACGAAACGGAAGAAGTCGATGTCCGCTTCCACCTCTATACCCATGGCGAAGTTGCTGGCTGGCCTGAGAAGTAACCTACCTGTTAGACAATCCCAACTATTGTAAAGAAGGATATGTTATTATGGCCATTAAACTTGTTTAAGACAATGAACAAAATCACCTCCCCTTTCCCGTCAATGAGGAAAGAGGGGAGGTGATAATCCCCGCATGAATTAGCAATAAACTGCAAAGCGATGCCAATCAAGATCGTCGGAGCAGCTATTGGTAAAAAAAGTTAAAACGATTAAATTGAGAGCAATCGTTTATCAATTTAATGGGATATTTTATATTTTTGTAGCGTAGAAGCGAAGCCTTATACAATCTATATTGAATTTGAGACGCAAAATAACTATTTATGCCTAAGATAAAGACATTGGTATTACAGTTTGCTAACAACATATCCGCAGCGGAGATTCCTCAATTTCGCGGCGCAGTCATTGCTTCACTTGAACAAAACAATATTCTATATCATAACCATGAGGCAAACGGCGTAGTTTACAGATATCCACGTATCCAATACAAGCGCCTTCACCAGAAAGCAGCCATCGTGTGTGTAAATGAAGGTGTTGAGGCTATCCATGAGTTATTCTCTTTGGGCAATTTCCTATATCATATTGGCAGGAGGGAAGAGGAGATGCTGATTCAGTCCATTGATACATTTGAGACAGATATGGACTTCTGCGATGAGATGAGAGGGTATCGTCTTCGTAACTGGCTTCCTTTGAACTCTGAGAATTATAAGGAGTATCAGTCGTTGGAGAGATTGGCAGATAAGGTGGTGTTCTTAGAAGAGAAGCTGATAGGCAATCTCTTGTCACTCTTCTCTTCAATTCATTATCATGTCGATCATCAGATAGAGTTGAGTATTACAAGCATTTTGAACCAACGAGTAGTAAAATACAAGAATGTCAAGTTGATGGCATTTGATGTTGAGTTCAAGGTAAACATGAATCTGCCATCCTATATCGGACTTGGTAAAAGTGTCAGCGTAGGTTTTGGAACATTAACAAGAAATAGTAACTAAATATTTAATTATGAGCAGGTATCTTTATGGTGCTGCCGTACAAGGCATTCAAGACTTCATCTTCAAGACCAATGAACTAAAGCACATCGTTGGTGCGAGCGAATTGGTAGAACAAATCTGCACCACAGCATTTGATGAGTATGGGAAGAATGGAGAATCTGTAGTACGAGCAGCAGGAAACATCAAGTTTATCTTTGAGAAAGAGAAGGATTGCGCTAAAGCTGTCCGTGAGTTCCCCAAGAAAGTGATGACCATGGCCCCCGGCATCACTATCAGTCAGGCTGTTGTTACACTTGATAACGATTTCGCTAAAGCCATTGATGACATTGAGGCATTGCTGAAAGAGCAACGAAACAAACCTTCACGTAATGTAACCTCTGGTCTGATTGGCATCAAGCGTTCCAATAATACAGGTCTCCCAGTAACCAATATTAAGAAAGGTGTATTTCAAGATGACTCCACAATCCAGAAAGAAGCCTATCAGGATACGAAAGGTCTGTGTGAGAAAAGTTTTGGGACAGGTAAGCTCTTGGCCAAAAGACCTGCGTACGATATCTCAGACATTACAGATAAAAATGATTGGATTGCAATTATTCATGCTGATGGCAACGGACTTGGAAAAGTTGTTCAGGCAGTTGGCAAACAAAAGGATGTGTTCAGAGAGTTTTCTATGCAGTTGGATATAGCGACTAAAGAGGCTGCGCAAAAAGCATTCGAAGCGATTGAAAGCAAATTTGGTGATAAAAAAGTTATTCCCATTCGTCCTGTTGTTCTTAGTGGCGATGACATGACTGTTATTATCCGTGGTGATTTGGCAATAGATTATGCTAATGTTTTTATATCAGCTTTTGAAGATCAGACAAAAGCACATTTAGGTGATATACTTAGGGAGCAGCATGTTTTTGCCGATGATAAAGATTGTCTGACTGCTTGTGCAGGTATAGCCTTTATCAAGTCTTCCTACCCATTCTATTATGGTTATCAGTTGGCTGAGGACTTATGTGGTCAGGCAAAGAAGGATACCAAATCCATCCATGGTGCAGAAACAAATCATTTGCCACCTTCATGTCTGATGTTCCATAAGGTACAGGATAGTTTTATTGTTGACTACAAGGATATTGAAAGGAGAGAGTTGACAACTAAAGACGGTCTTTCGTTCAAAGCAGGTCCATATTATATCCATCCCCAGGACTCTAAAAATACCATCGAAGGCTTAGCTAAGGCAAGCGAATTACTTAGTAGTGATAATGGTGATGGAATTAAGTCTGGTATCCGAAACTGGGTGTCACTCCGAATTGAAGATAAGAACAAAGCCGAGCAACGTAAAAATAGGATGCTTGATATTTTTGCAGAAGAAACTGTTATCAAGACCTTAACTTGCGAAGATGGTAATCGCTGTATTGCTTATGATGTTCTTGCTTACCATACGATTATGAACCAAGAAACTAATGAATAAGGAAATATGAGAACGATCAAATATGAAATAGAGTTTTTCTCCAATTGGCATTGCGGCTCTGGCTTAGCAGCTGGAGCAGATGTTGATGCATTAGTCATCAAAGATAACAATGGACTGCCTTATGTTCCTGGCAGGACGCTGAAAGGGCTCCTTCGAGAAGCTGCAACCATATTATTTGCTGATAAAGAGCTTATTGGTACTATCTTCGGCATATCAGGTGACAAAAAAGACCACAAAACGGGCTGCTCATTCTTCGGGAATGCCACTTTACCATCTGCGGAATATCAATATATCGTTGAAAAGAAACTTGCCTCTCATCTTTATCAGAATTTCGCTTCTACGAGAATCGATGAAAATGGTATTGCTAAAGATAATTCCTTAAGGAAAATAGAGACAGTAGTTCCCTGTAAGTTAGAAGGTGAGATTCTTAATGTACCTGAGGGAGCTGAGAACGTGTTAGAAGACGCCATGCGCTATGTCAAACGAATGGGAACAGGCAGAAATCGTGGCTATGGACGTTGTAAGATATCAGTAAGAAAGGAGGCTTGATATGACAAAGACTATAAAATTCAAATGCACACTTGAGTCAGACCTTGTATTAAGCCAGACTTCAAGTAGTGAAGGTAACCAAAAAACACTTGACTTCATACCTGGTAATAATTTCCTAGGTATAGTAGCAAGTAAATTGTATAAAGGCGGTTCTGTGGAATCCTTGGAGCTCTTCCATTCTGGCAAGGTGCGTTTTGGCGATGCTCATCCTTCTGTTGACGGAATCAGAGGGTTGAAAGTTCCTGCCTCTATGTACTATCCCAAGTTAGGATCGGCTGGTACAGAGTGTTATATTTATCACCTGACGGATCATCATCATTCAGATATTAAAGCCAAGCAACTTAAGCAATGCCGTGAGGGATTCTACTCATTTAGTAAAGCGACAGGTAAGCCTGTCGATGTCCAAAAGAGTTTTGCCATCAAATCAGCCTATGATAGTGATAAACGTCGTAGCAAGGATCGTCAGATGTTTGGCTATGAGTCTTTATCAAAAGGGCTGGTTATGTTTTTTGAGGTGGAATCAAATCTAAGCGACGAACAGAATGAAGAGATTGTGAAAGCGCTTTGTGGCAAAAGACATATTGGCCATTCTCGTTCTGCGGAATATGGCTTGGTTACTATTGAGAAAATGGACTATCAAGAAGTCAACTCAGCAAAACCAGATACGAAATCAGATTTCGTAACAGTTTACGCAGATGGGCGTCTGATATTCCTTGATGAGAATGGAGAGCCAACATACCAACCTTCAGCTAAAGACCTGGGAGTGGATGGTGGTGAGATTGACTGGTCAAAGAGCCAGATACGCACTTTCCAATATGCCCCTTGGAATGGTAAACGACATACTTATGAAGCAGATCGCTGTGGCATAGAAAAAGGTAGTGTATTCGTTGTAAAATCTAATGGTGCTTCTTGTCCAGAGACAAGTCAGTATGTCGGTTTTTATGTGAACGAAGGATTCGGCAAAGTAATTTATAATCCGTTCTTCCTTGCAGGAAATTCTAACGAGCAAGGCAGAGCCTTGATTACTTTGGCGGAAAAGGAACAGAAGGTTTTACCCACTCCCAATTCGCCCAATCCGCACTCTCCCTTGATTGCTTTTCTGGAAAACAAGAAACAAACGGTTGAGAGTAATCAAACCGTATATCAGATTGTGCAAGATGAAGTTAAGATACTTGACCCGTATTTTAAAAAAGGCAAGTTCGCTTCTCAGTGGGGATCTATCCGTAGTCTGGCTATGATAACTCCTGACAGCCAACAACTTATCACAGCCATCGATGCTTTCCTATCGCATGGCGTAGCCAAAGATAAATGGGAGGAACAGAACCGGAAAGGGCGGCTTGATGATTTCATGGCAAACCATGAAAGAGAAGATTTACAAAGTATCATGATCAACTTGGCATCAGAGATGGCTAAGAAGTGCAAAGCAAGAGAGGAGGATAAATAATGAAAAATCAATATCGTTTTTTGGCCCGCATTATCATTGAGGCAAAGACACCGCTTAATATTGGAAGCGGAGTAAAAGGTATCAAGAGTGATTCTCTTGTGCTAAGAGACATCAATGGCCTGCCATTTATTCCAGGCACAACCATAGCTGGACTCTTACGTCATACATTAGGTGAGGAAGAAGATTTAATGATGGGTAGCCAAGAAATGGGCTCCCCATTGATTATAACAGAAGCCAAAATGCTGGATAGTAATGGGAGCGTCCTTGACGGTATCATTCCTCAAGAAAAACTCAGCAGCAATTTCCTTGTTAACTTCCGACAGTTGCCCATCCGTCAACATGCAAAAATCGGTCATCGTGGAGCAACGGTAAAAGGGGGAAAGTTCGATGAGGAGATTGTGTTGAAAGGAACCCGATTCTGCTTTGAAATGGAAATGCTTTCTAACAAAGATGATGACACCAGGTTCATAGAAATGCTCAACACGCTGAATTCCGACGTATTCCGCATCGGTTCTGGCAGCCGTTCTGGTTTTGGTGAGATTGAGGTCGTTGGTAGTCAATGTCAGTACAAGAAGATAAACCTAGAAGATCCCAAACAGAAAGAATGGTATCTGAAGAAGTCGTCATCCCTGAGTGAAAAGTGGCAGGATGCAGAAACTGTCGAACTTAAAAAGACAAAGACGAAAGGTTGGACAACTTATATAATAAAGTTGAATCCCGTTGACTTTATGCTCTTTGGCTCTGGTTTTGGTAACGACAAGGCTGACATGACGTTTGTGCGTGAGTCATTTGTAGATTGGAGTACCATACCAGCCAAGATTAAAGATCGCGAACAAGTGATCCTCATACCTGCTTCATCTGTCAAAGGCGCCTTATCCCACCGTTTGGCCTTCCATTATAATAAATTAAAGAAGATATTTGCGGATGCCTTACCTGAGGGTAAGAAGATAGACGACTTTGTTGGCAAGAAGAATGAGGCTGTAAAGATTGTCTTTGGTTCTGAAGGTGAAAAGGATTTGGATGGGAAAATGAAGGATAAACAACGTGGTAATGTCCTAATTTCAGACATTATCCAAGAGGCAAAAACATCTTCCAAGATTCTGAACCATGTCTCAATAGATCGATTTACTGGTGGAGCCATTGACGGTGCACTCTTCAGTGAAGAGGCTCTTTATGCCAAAGGACAGACTTTTGAGCTCAAATTGATAGTGAATAATAATGCTTTTGAAGACAACAACGACGTTAAGACTGCGTTCGAGGATTCATTAAAAGACCTTTGCTCTGGAATGTTACCACTTGGTGGTGGTGTAAACCGAGGCAACGGATGTTTTGAAGGAACAATTAAAAGAAACGGAGAACAGATTTATGGAAACAATTAAGATAAATAAGTGCGAAGGTTATCTTTGGTGGAGTGACCAGCAAGAGCCACAGGTTTTTGAGAATCAATCCATTGATCAATGTTTAAACGAGGTCCAGAATCCCTTTGTCGTCGAAGGTCAGCTTTATGACAAAGAAGAGAAGAAGTCGTATAGTATTAAATATGTCGATGGTAAATACCTTATTAATAAATATAAGGTAGAAGAAAGTGACCTTGCCAATCCTGATAATGAATCGAAGTGCTATCTCTCCAACCGTATCTCCAACCGTATGGGTGACAAGTGGCTCAGATTCCTACGCTATTGGGAGGAAAAGGAGGATCAGGCCTGCATGGGCATGCCAGTGCTCAAACTGACCAAAAATGTATTTATCGGATTTAAAGAAAAGGAGGAAATAATATGATTAAAGCACCGTTTAACTTCGTGCCACTGGCGGAACAAGTGTATATTCCAAGTTGGGGAAAGCTCATATCCCAAGATGTTCCATTCTCTGATGGGATTAGTGGAACAATTGATTTGGAAATAGAAACTATTTCTCCATTGTTTATACGAAATGGTCATACTAAAGAGGACAAGAAAGACAATACGCGTGAATACAGATCTTCATGCAAAACAGAAGATGGGAGATTCTTCATTCCTGGGTCTTCCATTAAGGGTGAGGTACGTACTATATTGGAAATTCTTAGTTTCAGCAGAATGGGAGTTGATAAAAATTCCCAATTTGCTGAAAGAGAATGGAATAATGCAAAACTCTACACATTGAAAGGTAAGCAGGCAGAACTCCATTGTGGCTATATAAAACGCTCAAAAAATGGAACTGATTTTGTTGTTATTGACTGCGGAAAGCCATATCGAATTGGTCATAAAAGAATCGACGAATACTTAAAAATTTTGGGAAAGGACAAACTGTTTGAAAAGTTCTTCTGTAAAGCTAGTGATTACAAATTAACAGATTTATATAAAGTAGGTGATATTAATTATGATTTACGATCATCTATTTTTAAGTATTATCTCACAACGGGATGCCCATTAAGAAAACTTCGATTCTCTTTGGATAACACGAGCACAGAATATAGCGACAGACTTTTTTTCAATCCTGAAGGTGATATAGAGGGAGAGATTGTCTTCACTGGCCAACCAACCCAATGGGTATGGCCAAGACCAAATGAGAACTCAAGTAAACATGAAAAAGACCATGCTGGAAAGTATTATGAATTCGTGTTTGCTTCCGAGAATGAAGGTGAGTATTATCTTTCCCAAGATGATTTTAGTCATTTTAAGTTTATTTACAGCGAAACCCAAGAATGGAATAGGGTGAAGAATTTTGTTGATGATAAAGATTCAAGGGGTATTCCAGTCTTTTTCAGAATAGCAAAAGGAAAATTGAAGGACTTTGGTCTTGCGTACTTATATAAGCTTCCATACGACAAGACTCCTTATCAGATTCTTACAAACAAATATAAGAAGATATTGGAAAGACAAAAGGAGGATATCGATGCATTCGATCTTGCTCAATGCATTTTTGGATATGTTGATAACAGAACGCAAGCGGAGATGAAAAGAAAACAAATAGAGTCATTTAAGGGAAGAGTACAGTTCGGGCCTGCTTTTTCGGATAATGCAGAAGAAGACCATTCTGAAACTCTCATTCTGAATTCTCCCAAGGCATCTTATTATCCTATTTATATTAAGCAGGATGGTAATGCCCAGGGGAATATATCTGGAGAATACAGAACTTATAATGACGGGCAATTGTCAGGATGGAAGAGATATGTTGTCAGGAGGGGTGCTGACGTGTATCCAAAGAAAATGGATAATCCCAAATTGGACACAGTTATCCATCCTGTAAAGCCTGGGTCTGTGTTTGATGGTTGCATACATTTTCATAATCTTCGTCCTATAGAACTTGGTGCATTACTATCTGCATTGACCTTTCATTCCACAGATAAATGCTTCCATCAGTTGGGACAAGGCAAACCTTATGGATACGGAAAAGTAAAGTATAAAGTAAAACTTCATTGCGATACAGGAACCACACCTGAATACTATATGGCCTTGTTTGAGGAAGAAATGAATCGAAAGATTGGAAACTGGATAGATTCAGATGCCATATGTGCTCTTGTTACGATGGCTCAAATCGAAGTTACGGAACTTGATTATCAGTATATGAGATTAGAGATGGATGGAGTTAACGACTTTGAAACAGCAAAACAGGAAAAGGAATATCTTCAGGATTTCCGTTCTTTGGAGCGCAATGTGTTAAAGCCTCAATCCTTACAATCCTACATATACTCTTATAAACAAGAACTCAAAAAGAAAGAAGAGACAAGGCTAACAGAGCTTAAGATGCAAGAACTTGTTCACTTACAAGAATGGTGCAATTCTATTATGACAAAGGTCGTCAATAAAGATGAGGCAGAATTACAAATGATAAATGATTCTATTGAGGAGCTGAAAAAAACTTCTAATTATGTCTCATTAGATGATAAGCAAGGATTGCTGACAATGTTGGATGATAAAAAGAAGGAAATAGAAGAAGCCATTAGGGGTAGGATGATCATTGATACTGTTGCTGCAGGCCTCTCTGCAGATATTGCCAAGGTAACTTCATTAGGCAATCTCCAAGGTCGTGTAAAGACCTGGCTAAAGAAAGTAAATAAAGTAGAAGGCAGAACTATTCTTACTCAGGAGGAAATTGAAACAGTTCGAGTTGCTTTAAAAAATCTTTCTTCCAAGGAATTAAAAAAGGCTTCGAAGAGGGAAAGTTCAGTATGGAAAGAATTTGCTTCATTGATGGGAGAAGAAAATGTAAATATTATTTTTGAAGAACTTTATAAAAGATCATAGATGTTATGGCTAGAAAAGTATTTATATCTTTCTTAGGATACAGTAATTATGGCAGATGCCGTTATTTTAAAGGCGAATTCATGTCAGACAACCTTCGCTATATTCAGATAGCGACGCTAGACTATCTTCAGACCATAGAGAAATGGGGGGAAGATGATATCGCTTATATACTGTTGACAGAGGGAGCAAAAAAGAAAAACTGGGAAGACGATGGACATGAGACACCCCAGACTAAAGAAAAGATAATTCAGCCAGGTCTTGATACTTGTATAAAAGCCAAAGAATACCCATTTACCATCAAAACAATAGAAAATCTTCCTGATGGTAATAACGAGGATGAAATCTTTGAGATATTCGATAGGGTATTTGCGGAATTGCAAACAGGCGACGAACTACACTTTGATGTTACTCATGGGTTTAGGTATCTGCCCATGCTGGTATTAGTTCTTGCCAATTATTCCAAATTTCTAAAGAATATCAAGGTTATGGCAATTACATACGGAAACTACGAAGCTCGTTCAGAAATGGGAAAGGCAGACGATCAGAAATCTGTTTTTAAAGCGCCAATCGTTGATTTGCTTCCTCTATCACTTATTCAGAACTGGACTTATGCTGCAGCGGATTATCTTCGTAATGGAAAATCTGACCGTTTTTTGGAATTAGCCAAAGAATATAAAATTTCTATCTTCAAAGGCATGAGGGTTGGCGATAAAGCTGATGCGAAGCTCATAGAGAGTATCGCCAATAACCTAAAACTAACTATTGAGGATTTTCAGATTTGCCGTGGACGAGAAATCTTAGACGGGAAACATGTAACAAATTTAAAGAAAGACTTGTTAAATTTGAAAGAAACTTCTATAAAACCTCTTAAGCCATTAGCAAAGGAACTTAATAGTGCTTTCGAGTCTTTCAACTCTGCTGAAGAGAAATCAGATAAGTTACAATTCTGGAATGGATTTGAAGCTGCGAAATGGTGTTGGAATCATCAGCTATACCAGCAAGCCGCTGTTATATTACAAGAGAATATTGTGTCATTCTTCTGTAATCGACATCAGTTGGACATATATGATATTATGCAAAGAAGCTTTGTCAATATGGCGTTCAAATTTGTACCAGACCTCAATAACAAGGATTTATCCAAAGAAAAGGAAAAAGAAATACGGTTAAAATTGGAAGATTATCCGACACTCAAGTTGCTGATAGAGGATCCTCTTATAAACGAAAAAGAATTATATGACGCATTTGGGATGATAACTACAGAAAGAAATGATGTCAATCATAACGGAATGCGAAAAAGCCCGCATCGTCCTGAAGTCATTCGTGATAATATCAAAATAGCAATAGACGTCTTTTACAATTTCTTCCACTTAAATGACATCATAAATGAAAGTACATATAGCTCTGATCGGTAAACAGACCTTACCCATATTCATTCCTGCGTTGAATATTGCACCTGAGAATGTGTTTCTGATTTATTCGGAGAAAACAAAAGAGGCTGCAATGACAATTCAGTCGAAGTTGTTTCAACTTCGTAAAGATCAAATTAAGGTAAACTCTTTCTTGTTTGATCCTGTTGATATAAAGGAAATAAAAAAGAGCATCAAGAAGTTAAAAGAGTTTATATCGCCAGATGATGAAGTTAGTGTCAATTTGTCTGGTGGTACAAAGACATGGTCTATCGTTTTTTATCAGATGTTTAATGCTCGAAAGAATACCACTTGCTTTTATCTTGATCAGAATGGCTATATATGGGACTTTAAAACAGAAAAAGCAACTGAAACAACCACTAGTAACGTTAGCCTCACTGATTTATGTGCTTTGCATAATATTGATATTGAATCATCAATTGACATAAAGGAATATGATGAAAGTGATGATGAGTGTCTGGACGAAATTAGAAAGCTTTATGATTTTAACACTTATAGCTTTTGTAATCTTACAAACAAAATGTATGATACGGGTGGTAGTTATGTTGAAATAGAAGATGGTAGTAGTATTGAGAGAGATCGTGAAAATTACTCCATTGATTTGACGAACTATGGTTTCGTTGAATTAAATTCAACCCATATTGAGCATTTGCTGTTTAACACAGGTTGGTTTGAATATCTGGTAGCTCGTTTGTTATACAAATGGAAGCAACAGCGTGAGATATTCCTTAACGTCAAGTTTAGGCTTATTGAGACAGGGGTTGAAATCAATGAAGTTGACATCGTGGTTAGAACTAAGAATAAGTATTTGTTTGTGGAATGTAAGACTTCTGCTTATTCTCCTTCAGATGTTGACAAATTTAATGATGTTGCAGAAAACTATGGCGGTATCGCAACAAAACGCATATTTGTCACATATAAAGAACCAAGTAAAAGAAACGAAGAAAAGTTTCAAAAATATTCTACTGTTATTTCTAAATGCAAGAAACTAAAAATGCCCTTCTTTGTATATAAAGATATCATTAAGGATACTCGTATGTTTTATGAACAGTTAGATCAATATATGGCAGAATTAAACGAATAACTGAATCCTATATATGGTACAAAGTGACATTTCAGATATCCAGCTGACCAGGAGCCAAGAGAATGTGTTGACCCAGATTCTTGACTTTGTCAACGATTCTACTGACAGGGTGTTTATCCTTAAAGGATATGCCGGAACAGGTAAGACCACCCTCATGCGCTTTCTTATCAAGTCGCTTGCCGAAAAAGAAAAGCGCTATAGACTCTTAGCCTCAACAGGACGTGCAGCAAAGGTACTTGCCAACTTGTCGGAAGCTAATGGGCAGACTTCCACGATCCATTCGATGGTTTATGAGTTTAATGGTCTCAACAAAGAGTTTGAGGAAAAAGAGGAACCAAAGATTGATAAGGATGGCCAGCTTTTCTTGGTGTTTGAACCTTCTAAACTGGACAAGAACAGCGTTCCAGAAACAGTGTATATCATCGATGAGGCATCGATGGTGTCTGATGTCGCCACGAAGGATGTGACCCAAGCTAAGTTTGGTGATGGACGACTCCTGAAAGAGTTGTTGGAGTACGACGCACGCCCTGGTAGTAAGTTTATATTTGTAGGTGACCCCTGTCAGTTGCCCCCTATCGAGCAATATTATTCTCCTGCCCTGATGAAAGACTATTTCCAAGAGAACTTTGGAATGGAAGCTCAGGAAGCCCAGCTTACTGAAATCATGCGCCAAGAGAATGTTTGCGGTATCGTTGATGCCTCCAAACAGATTCGACGTCTTTATAATGCAGCCCCAGAGAGTAGTCAAAAGTATGGCTTGCAGAAGTTATGGGGATTCCTGCCATTCCGCAGATACAAGGATATACAGTTGCACTCAAACCTTGATGCTCTGCTCAACGACTATGTAGCAAAAGTTCAAGCATCAGGACTGAACAGTGCCGTTTGTATCTGTCGTAGTAACAAAGCTTGCAGCCAGTTGTCTGCCATGATTCGACAGAAGTTAGGGTATGAAGGCTCTCGCATTCAGGTGGGTGATCTGTTAATGGTCATCCAGAACAACCTGCCCACAGGACTCATGAACGGTGATATGGTGACGGTAGAGGAGATAGCGACACAAGTAACTGTTAGAGCCCAGCTCACATTCCGCCAGGTAAAAGTGAAGGAGCTGTTTACTGGTAGGACTTATTCAACTTTGTTGATTGAAGAAATCGCCTATCAAGACCGTCTGAATCTTGATAACAGGCAGCAGCAGGCATTGTTTGTTGACTTCATCATAAGGATGAAGGAAAAAGGCATCACTCAAAAACAGAAGAAGGCTTTTTATAATGCGATGTTCCAAGACCCTTATCTGAATGCCTTACGCTGTGTGTTTGGCTATGCCATTACCTGTCATAAGTCACAGGGAGGTGAATGGGAAGAAGTCTATGTGCATGTGCCGCGTAATATAACACTTAATCCTACTAAAGAAACCTATCAGTGGATTTATACCTCTATGACTAGGGCAAGAAAAACGTTACACATGATTGATGACTTTTACATAAAATAGTAAAGCGTGTATGTTTATTAACTTAACAAACCATCCATCCGCTACTTGGAGCGAGGAGCAGCTTAAAGCTGCTCGCCAATATGGGGAAATCGTTGATTTGCACTTCCCTATCATAGAGCCAACCTTTTCAAAGGATGATATACTGCAACTTGTTGGTGAATGCGTTGAAACCATCATGGGAATAAAGGAGGGAGAAACGGTTGTCCACGTGATGGGAGAGATGACATTTACCTATAATATGGTCAATGCACTGAAAAATGTAGGCATCACCTGTCTTGCCTCCACAACAGAGCGGCTTGTCACCATGACTTCTGACGGCAAGAAAGTGTCAGATTTTAAGTTTGTGCAATTTAGAGAATACTAAGATCATGAATAGTAAGACGTATAGTGTCATTGTGCTTTTAGTACTGATAGTAGGAGAAGTATCGGGAATCCTGGGCCAACAGCTTGAATGTGATTTTTGGTTTGTGCCCATTATTGTATCTGTTGTATTATCATTCCTCTTGGCGATAGTCGCATGGAAACACAAACACTTACGTCCTAATAGTGGCATTCTTGCAAATCTTGTGTCAAGTACCATTTCGCCATCTTGGCTCGGTATTGTATTTTTGATTGTATTCATATCTCACTTTACATGGTGGATGGATGTCGTTATAGAATTTTTCAAACCTGTTTCTGATGAAAGGGATAGTTGGTACTTGCTATTTTTCATCAGCTCTTGCGGACTTATTATAACAGGGTGGTTCTTCCCTGAGGGAGGATTAATCCCCAAAGACAATAAGACCAGAGTTGTTTTCTTCTCAGGCATATCACTCGTTCCTTCTGGGGCTAATGGGAGAAAGGTAGAATATAGCAAATTTAATATTATCCCTATAGTGCGAATACTGCAAACCGTTTTCGATGAAAATGGACAGTTCAAAGGAAAGCCCTGCAAGTTAGTGATCTTAAATTCTGATGCCAAAGAAAACCTGAATGTGGGAAATAGAGATTATGAATATCCTGTATTGACTGGTACTTCGGAAGGACCTAATCCTGTGGGAAGTAGTGGCTTTTGGAAAAAAGATGCTGAACATCTGTCTATAAAGAAAACATCTGATGATAGTACCACCTTGCGTGAAGAAAAGCTGCGCAACATTATTAAAGATGCTGCTTTGATTGAATTTCCTGACAAAAAGGAAGAAATAGAAGCATTGGACATCTGTTTCACCACTCCCTGTGATTACGATCTTTTTGAAGAATGCTATACCGTACTTGATGAGGCTGTTCGACATGAAGACGAGCCTAATGCTCAGCTTTGTTTCAATTTAACTCCTGGCACAGGAATCGTTGGATCGTTGATGACTCTTTTCTCCATTGATGCAGACCGTCTTCTATTCTATTATGCCCAATTCACATCAGATTACAGAAGCAATCATGAACGTGTTCAGGAAGCGAAGAAGGAAAAGATACATCTGGAGAGCCTGTTATCACAAGCTTTACAGAAACTGAAATTACGCAAGTAGTGTATAATCAACATTCGGATGAGGTCAAGCAAGTTTGACTCTCCACATTCAAAATCGTTCTTTGACTTATTGATACCCATACAATTCTATCATCATTCCATTAGAATAAGGATTAAGACTTTGGGCTCGTTCTGATGACCACACTTGAACGTCCGTTCTATCATCATTCCATTAGAATAAGGATTAAGACAAGTTATACACTACCTTGATACCACCAAAGAATTCATGTTCTATCATCATTCCATTAGAATTAGGATTAAGACTAACCAGTAATCAACGGACATTTGCCGGTGATAGTTCTATCATTATTCCATTAGAATAAGGATTAAGACCCTTTATAAACAGGGATATTTACGACGTGCGTGTGGCGTTCTATCATCATTCCATTAGAATAAGGATTAAGACAACTTCGTGATTTGGTAATCGACGTCATTCAAGTTCTATCATCATTCCATTAGAATAAGGATTAAGACGATATAGGCACCGTGCTTACCCAAGATGCGAGCCGTTCTATCATCATTCCATTAGAATAAGGATTAAGACTAATAAGACACATCGTCTAAATCTGTCTCTGATGTTCTATTATCATTCCATTAGAATAAGGATTAAGACAATTGAGCAGTAAGCGCACTACGACCAATAGAAAGTTCTATTATCATTCCATTAGAATAAGGATTAAGACAAACTTCTCGATGCGCTCAACCGTGGTTTTGCGCTGTTCTATCATCATTCCATTAGAATAAGGATTAAGACTAAGCAGAGAAGCGTCCGAACTTGCGGATCTTGGGTTCTATTATCATTCCATTAGAATAAGGATTAAGACCAGTAAGTTGAAGAAGAACGCTACTGGTAAAAAATGTTCTATCATCATTCCATTAGAATAAGGATTAAGACACCATAGCTGATGAAACGCTCGTGGTTGGTGTTCTATTTTATCATCATTCCATTAGAATAAGGAAATGCTTTTTATACTTTAAAGTTTGTGTGTTTTGAGAAGTTTTACTAAATTTGCAGGCAGTTATTGATACTAATAACAATCTATGGCAAGACAAATAGACATACTTTGTTCAGAGACCACCCTTTACAATGCTTGGAACGTTGTGAGGGAGAAGGGAGCAGCGGGAGGTATTGATGGGGTAACAATACAGAAGTTTGAGAAAGACAAACGGAGGCAGATATCACGATTGGCAGAAGAGCTGGTCAACCAAACTTGGAAACCTTATCCGTATTTGGAGATAGAGGTGGCTAAGGAAAAAAGTCAGGAAGAGAAACGAAAGATAAGTATGACTGCTATCCGTGACAAGATCGTGCAATTAGCCATCAAGGGGATCATCGAACCACGATATGACAAAATCTTTGTTGGCAATAGCTGTGTGGCAAGAAAGAAAACTGGGTAAACATCTATCCGCTCTGCACAGAATGCTATGCACGCATAGAGTATATCCCTCCCGTCAAGAAGAAGGAACCAGTGAAAATTGCAGTGATTTAGCACCTGCTGCATTGCGTTCTTTGACTTATTGAAACAAATCTAAAGGGCAAAATCATTTGCGAAAAATGAGATTTTCATAAGGTGCTCTTTTACAGGGGTTTGAGCAAATGTTGACAAAATGGGCATATAATTATTCTTCGCAAATCAAAGTTTTACGAAAAATGCTTGCGAGATTTGCGAAAAATGGGTAACTTTGCACCCGATAAAACTAGGGGAAATCGGGAGCGATTTTCGCAAGAGCCCATTTGCTAAGTATCGCCTCTAATCATTTGCGAAAATCTGAAAAAGTTTATTGTGTTGAATATCAAGGTGTTGTAAAAGAGCCATGCTCTAAATTTCAGAATTTGCAATCAAAAATAGTAGGCATTTGCGAAAAAATAGGTGATATGGGTGTAAATAGTTGAGAATATGAGGTGTAAGTCAAACAAAAAGTAAGGACATAATTCCAAATCATTAGATTTTAGGATTGTTCTATTATCATTCCATTAGAATAAGGATTAAGACTCGTAATCCCCGATGTTGGGACGGTTAATACTGTTCTATTATCATTCCATTAGAATAAGGATTAAGACCTGATCACCATCCTCCTCGTACTCAATCACATTCTTCGTTCTATCATCATTCCATTAGAATAAGGATTAAGACCCATTTTCGCCAACGTATACAACAATTGCATAATCAGGTTCTATCATCATTCCATTAGAATAAAAGGATTAAGACTCCTTGGCTCTTAATGAAAACTTGCCGTACCTGTCATGTTCTATCATCATTCCATTAGAATAAGGATTAAGACAGGCCTCCTTCGCAGGATATTTCCACCACTTGACCGTTGTTCTATCATCATTCCATTAGAATAAGGATTAAGACACGATAACCGCCAGATCAAAATTCTCCGTACACTTGTTCTATCATCATTCCATTAGAATAAGGATTAAGACACACTGGGGCCGAAACCTACATAACCATTAAACGCGTTCTATCATCATTCCATTAGAATAAGGATTAAGACTGACCTTTATGGTACTCGTCGGTCACAAAGTGGATGTTCTATCATCATTCCATTAGAATAAGGATTAAGACCCATTTTCGCCAACGTATACAACAATTGCATAATCAGGTTCTATCATCATTCCATTAGAATAAAGTTTCAATTAGTTCTATCATCATTCCATTAGAATAAGGATTAAGACATTCCAAACATTACTATCAGTAAAACCAAGCTGCAAGTTCTATCATCATTCCATTAGAATAAGGATTAAGACTCGTAGTCCTTAGCGGTAAACGACGCGCGGGCAAAGTTCTATCATCATTCCATTAGAATAAGGATTAAGACCCGAATTAATCATTAACCGGCATACTTGTAGTAACGTTCTATTATCATTCCATTAGAATAAGGATTAAGACGCCTCTACAATCTTGTAGACTGCCGGTGAAACGTTCTATCATCATTCCATTAGAATAAGGATTAAGACCCTGATCACCAACTTTCTCATTGTCACAAGACAAGGTTCTATCATCATTCCATTAGAATAAGGATTAAGACACCCCAATGAGGAAGAAGATTAGGAGATAAATTGTCCTATCATCATTCCATTAGAATAAGGATGATTAAGACTCTAACTGCTTGTAAGTTTCATCGGTTGAAATGGTTCTATTATCATTCCATTAGAATAAGGATTAAGACTTTTGCGTAGTTCTTGTTCTCGAACGACTTAACTACAAGTTCTATCATCATTCCATTAGAATAAGGATTAAGACCCGTTTCGTCGTAATTTTCAGCGACTCATCAGCGAAACTGTTCTATCATCATTCCATTAGAATAAGGATTAAGACCTTTCTCCCTCTTTGAAATGGATAGCCACCTCCTTGGGTTCTATCATCATTCCATTAGAATAAGGATTAAGACTAAACCCACGCTCCGTCTTGTATTCCTTGCGGACGGTTCTATTATCATTCCATTAGAATAAGGATTAAGACGCTGTGCTTACTTTTTGAGAAGCGTTCCGGGGCAGTTCTGTCATCATTCCATTAGAATAAGGATTAAGACAGAAAACCGAGCGCCACCACGATTCCGAGACCCAGTTCTATTATCATTCCATTAGAATAAGGATTAAGACTCCTTTAGAGTTTGTTTTTTACTGCATTTACTGCGTTCTATCATCATTCCATTAGAATAAGGATTAAGACACGCAAATAACACCACTAACCCCAACTGTGTTGTTTTGTTCTATCATCATTCCATTAGAATAAGGATTAAGACAAGTCCTTGACGCGAATAAAGCGTTCTCCAATCTGTTCTATCATCATTCCATTAGAATAAGGATTAAGACCACATTAACCCCATGTTCTGCACATCTGGATTCCAGTTCTATCATCATTCCATTAGAATAAGGATTAAGACACGAAACCCTCGAGGCACCAGTAGTTGAATCTACTGTTCTATCATCATTCCATTAGAATAAGGATTAAGACACCCCAATGAGGAAGAAGATTAGGAGATAAATTGTCCTATCATCATTCCATTAGAATAAGGATCCTTTGCCAGCTCCCCGGCGGTGTACTCGTGGTTCTATCATCATTCCATTAGAATAAGGATTAAGACACGCACACGAGCTGCTATGATAGAAGATAGCAAGTTCTATCATCATTCCATTAGAATAAGGATTAAGACCATGAGCTTGGCTTCCTGCTCGCGCTCTTTTATGGGTTCTATCATCATTCCATTAGAATAAGGATTAAGACTTTGAGCTTCTGGTTCAGCTCGGGCATAATGTTGTTCTATCATCATTCCATTAGAATAAGGATTAAGACGGAACTGCTACTCCGTTGATAACCACCATTTCTCGTTCTATCATCATTCCATTAGAATAAGGATTAAGACTGGATAGCTACCTCCTTGGTATCCGCATGCAGGTTCTATCATCATTCCATTAGAATAAGGATCCAATTATAATTTCTTCTTTTTGAAGATTTTCGATTGAAATATTTGCATATGTTGCAGATTAATTCTACTTTTGCAAGCAGTATCTAAAAGCAGAAAACTATATGGAAAAGAAAAAGGCATGTTTTTATCTGGCTTGTCTAACAGTTGGTTCGTTAGCAGCTATGATGGTTTTGGTGTTGATTTACAAGTTTGCGTATTTCAATGTCTATGGCATTGATATAACCCATTATATTGGGTTTAATGAGGTGTTTGTGAGTTCTATCGTGCCTTGGTCGAGGGTCTTAGCCTTCATCCTGATCTTGATTCTGATAGTGCTCTATTATAAGTATTTCTATGTGCCTTATTTAAAGTATCAAAAGGAGAGAAATGCAGGTAAGGAAAAGGGTAAACTGGCACAATGGTGGGACAACATGATGGAGGGTTCCCCAATTAAAAAGTGGGTAGATAAGAGAAAGAAAGAAGATGAGCAGGCCAAAGAGAGAATGAAAGTGAGACGTGAGAAACTTCACGCCTTGCATTATCATTCTTTTTTTGATCTGATTTTCTTTGGACTCTTTTTGATTCTCTTCTATATTTACTATAAGGATATGTTACAAAAGTATGGTGATGCGGAGATCTGCCTATTATTGGCTCTGTTTCTCCCCGTTCTCTTGTTTTATGGGGGTAATATCTTAGTAATAGCTTATAAGCCTGACAGCTTCCTTAAGCGGTTTAAGAAGCCGTTTTTTGTAATGCTGGAATTGGTTTTCCCATATTTGGTCTATGCCATGATGATCAGTAGCTTGACTGGTGAGCAGTGCGGAATAGCGAATAAGGCTAACCCGCAGACTGCTTTTGAGATCAAGACCCATGACGGACAGCAATATGCTGACTCACAATATAAATTTGTCGGCCAAGTGGGGGATGTCGTCTTTTTACTTGAATCGGCTTCTGATATGGTTGTCGATATCAACAAGTCGGATTGCGACTATATCAAGTATGGCCCCGTTCAGATAGAGAATAGATCCTTCTGGAGAAGATGTGCGGATGTGTTAAGTCATTAAGTGAGTTCTATAGGCGGAAGAGTGTCTGGCATGAATTCAGATAGCTGATGCTCAATGTCAGAATCGGTCAGTTTCTTGGCGAATTCATTGAGATAGTTGGCAAGTACATCCAAATCATGATTCCAGAATGATCGTAATAATGACAGATAATCGGTTTGCTGGATGTTGATGTCAATATTCAGTTCGATATATGAGATAAGGAACAATTGAATGTCTTCATCGTGAACTGTTTCGCAGATGTTCAATAAATAATCATCGCTGTCTAAATGCTCCAGATAATTGTTCATATAAGGTCCAAGGTCCTTAATGGACAAAACACATCTGAATGCCTGTCTTCTTAATAATGACATGAGTGGAACATTAAGATATGGGAACATATCTGTTGCTGTTATAGAATTGATTTCCTTCTTGTCCACCTTATATTTTTTACAGATGTTGTTATAAGCATGGGTGAAGTTGACCAGGCACTGAAGAATCTCTCCAACATTACTATTGAGAAGGTCACCGTTGTCGCTATCTATGATTCTTTGATACAGGTCTGTATCTTGGGTAATGGGCGCGAACAACTGAGACAACAGACTTTCCACAAGATCGACATCAACATCTGTGTAATTGTCGTTGTTGCTTATGGCGAAGCAAATGTCTGCATTTACCGTGTCACGGTTGTTGAGAATGTCATCGAAGGCTTGTTCTCGATCGTAGTCGGGATAGAATACATGCAAGTTATCACGTAGTCTTGAAAGGATGCCGTAATTTTTCTTAATCCTTTCTTTTTCAATTTGCTTCCAGAATCTGTCCATCTTGGCAGCTGGTATATCGTCAACGCTTTCTGTCCTATTAACGGCACGAATGAATTCTGTAGCGATATCCCTCATGCCAGTATCATATTCGTGGCTAATAAATCTTTCAGCCTCTTTGCTGCCCATGTAGAGGGCTTTCTCATAGAAATAATTGGCAAGTACGTGATTCTCTGTGGTGCCAATGCCCTGGGCATATAAACTGCCAAGGTTCAGAAATGCCTTAGGATCTTTTCCGCCCCTGATAGCCTTTCTGGCTTCAAGATATTGTTTTGCAGCATCTTTGTTCTTGTTCATGTTGCAAAAATACAATTTTTTCCGAGATTATGCAATTATTATCAGATAAATCCTTATCTTTGCAGAAAATATCTGCTGACAATATGATGAATCTTACAACCTTTGCGCCAGATGATTTTAAGGAGCATTTGAGAGCCTTAGACAATAAGGGTAAATTTAATCGTGCAAGAATATTATGCGAATTAGATGCAACGACCAATCATCAGCATTATGTGATAACTGGTAATGACGGCGTCGGAAAGGAGGATGCCGTCAAAGAAATCTTTAATAGAGTGGCTAGCGTTGCAGAGTTGGAACGCTGTGTCACGGTGGATGCTACGACGATGTTTGATGCCAATGGTGGGTTTAGTGAGTCTTTTGCAGAGATTCAGGAAGACAATATCTTGTTGCATATCAAACATGCTGAGCAGTTAGCTACAAGAGGAAATGTGAATCCCAAGACTGGCGTCGAAGAGTTGTGTAGTATGATGTCAGAGAAGAGTAATATCCTTGTTGTTCTGACAGGCAAACGAAGTCAGCTTTTGGAATTAGTGAAGGGAAATGAACAGGCTCGCACTTATTTCTCTAATATCTTCCATTTCGATGATCTGACGCCTGAAGCCTTGTTCCAATACATGGTGGAGTACGTGAATAGTAAGAATTATCTGTTTGATCCAGATGCGGAAACGGCTTTCAAGGAATATCTGGAGTTCTCCTATAAATTGCGTGGCGCGAACTTCAGGAATATCTATTTCCTGCAAGATATCTTTGAAAAGGAGATTCTGCCCAAGATGTCGGAAAGGGTGATGAAGCAGAATCTGCCACCTGAGCAGATGGACTTGTGTACAATCATGTCTGAAGACTTGCCTGTTTTCCAACAGCCTGACACAGAGTCTGCCATTAACAGGCTGAAATCGCTTGTGGGACTGGAGCATGTGAAGAAGCAGATATTGGATCATACGGCTCTCGTCAAACTGAATAAACTGAGAGCAACCAAGGGCATGTTTAACAGGAACCCTCCCATGCACATGGTGTTCACAGGCAATCCTGGTACGGGAAAGACCACGATTGCCAAGTATATCGGTGAGATCTATCATAGTATTGGGGTGCTGTCATCAGGTCATGTGGTGGTGACGGAACGCACCAAGCTCGTGAGTGAATGGATCGGCGCTACTGAGAAAAACACTAAGAACGCCATCAACAGTGCCAGTGGTGGCGTGCTGTTTATCGATGAGGCTTATAATCTTTTCGTGGAGGCATCCGACAGGAAAGACTACGGTATGCGTGTCATTGAGACGCTGCTGACTTATCTGAGTGCTGACGATACGGATATGATTGTGATCCTTGCGGGCTATACCGACGAGATGGACAAGATGTTGGAGGCGAATCCTGGTATGAAGAGCCGATTCCCCTATGTGTTCCATTTTGAGGATTATACGCCAAAGGAACTGATGCAGATCGGTAAGATGGTTCTTGAGAGAGAACAGTACACTATGACTCCTGAGGCTGAAAAGAAACTGGCAAAGTATATTATTAATGAGTATGACCACAAGGACGAGCATTTCGGAAACGGGCGCTTCGTCACTCGTCTCATCACAACGCATATCATTCCGTCTTTGAGTCATAGGCTGTTGGCAAAACCTGTAGAAAAGATCAGCATTAAGGAGATGACCACCATCGAAGCCTGTGATGTGCCGGATGTTGTCACTCATGAGTTTAAGCCGAAAGAGTTGGATGAGACCATCCTGACAGAGTCGCTTGAAAGACTTGACGACCTGATTAGTCTCCAGAACGCCAAACAGGCACTGCATGATTTTGTGGATATCTCCAGACTAAGGCATCAGCAAGGTACTTTGAAGATATCTCCTCAAAGCCTGTGTTGGGACTTTATCGGTAAGACGGGTACTGGCAAAGGCACAGTGGCAGAGATCCTGGGTGGGATATTGCAAGGACTTGGTATCTTGAAACGAGGTCAGACAGTATGCGTGAATGCTGATGAACTGACAGGGAATGATGGATATCAGGTATTGGAAAGGTCTATCAAAGACGCCAAGGATGGACTGCTGTTCCTGGATATGGATGCACCTAATGACAATAAGATCAATCTGAGTCATCTCAGGATGTGGATCGTCAATAAACTAAGAGAACTTGAACAGACGACTGCATTAGTGTTTGGACAGATCAAAGCCGATGAAGATGCCATCGCCCAAAATCTGGCATATAATGGTATCGCCTCGTATGGCAATACCATCATCTTCAATGATTTTACACCAGAAGAGTTAGTAGAGATTCTGACATCACTGCTAAAACGGGATTATCAGCTTAGTATGAAGTCTGGCGCAAAGGCCAAGATCTTCAAGTATGTCGAGAATATCAAGGCGAGTGAGACAAAAGACTCACCTGTTAATTCACGTACGATCCTTCATCTGACACAAACGGTAGCTCATATTGCCCAACTCCGTATTGTGAGAACTGGTGGTGCCCATTCAGTTATTAATGCAGATGTGGCCCATTTCAAGTGGGATAAGAGAAAAGGGAAAGTCGGTTTCATATTGAGTTGATGGATCAGTTATGCCCGTTACAAAGAATAAAAATCACCTCCCCTCCTCCCGTGCTTTCAGCCCTTTATACGTCAACCTTTCAGCCCCTTGACGGGGGACGTATGAGACTTACGGACTGGCGAGGTGTTTTGCCGACCCGCAGGTGTTCTATGATGCCTACTGGCAGACGAACATCGACCTGTGGACACAATATTCCAAAGGCCTTATAAACCGCTTTGGAATCTTAAATAATACTAATTTGCAACACTTTTGATTGATTATTATAACTATAATTATTATATTTGCAATAAAATTGCGGTAAGATATGGCAGAAGTTATAGTAAATAATCCGTTTGTGGTTGGTAAATACTTGTCTGATAAGTATTTCTGTGATAGGGAAACTGAAACAGAGTTTCTTCGTAAACAGGTGGAAAATGGTAGAAATGTTGCTTTAATTTCCCCACGACGCCTTGGGAAATCTGGCCTGATACGCCATCTCTTCAATCAACCTGATATCCGCGAACATTACTATGTATTCTTTGTAGATATCTATGCCACTTCATCATTGGCAGAGTTTGTATATTTGTTGGGTAAGGAGATATACGAGGTGCTGAAGCCTCTGCCAACAGTCTGGAAAGAGAAATTCTTCCAGTTGATGACTTCGCTTCGTGTTGGCTTCAAACTTGATCCGATGACAGGTCTCCCCGGATTGGATCTTGGACTTGGTGATATCCATTCGCCAGAGACCACACTCGATGAGATATTCAATTATCTTGCCCAAGCCGACAAGCCTTGTGTCATTGCCATCGATGAGTTCCAGCAGATTCAGACGTATGCAGAGAAAAACGTGGAGGCACTTTTACGCACTAAGATCCAGCAATGCCAGACTGCTCAGTTTATCTTTGCAGGCAGTAAGCGCCACATGATGAGTAATATGTTTAACTCGCCAGCCAAACCTTTTTATCAGAGTGCTATCAGCATGGGATTAGAAGCAATCCCGATAAATACCTATGCAGACTTTGCCATTCGTCTGTTTGAGGAAAGAGGAAAATCCGTTGAGCGCGAGGTCGTAGAAAAAGTGTGGAAGAAGTACGAAGGTTACACCTGGTTTGTTCAGATGATGATGAACGAGCTCTTTGCCTTGACCCCAGAGAAAGACTGCTGTCGTGCTGATATGATAGAAGAAGCCAGAAAGAATATCATTTTGTCTCAAGAGGGCAGTTATAAGGATATACTCGCCAATGTTCCTCCTAAACAGAAAACCGTACTTCAGGCCATCGCCAAAGAAGGTGTTGCCAAGAACGTCACTTCTGGTAGTTTCATTAAGAAATACAACCTGAATAGTGCCAGCTCAGTTCAGGCTGCCATCAAACTGCTGTTGAAGAACGACATCATCACAACCACCGATGAAGGTTATCGTATATATGACTACTTCTTCTCCGATTGGTTGGCAACGGAGTATTAAAAATCACCTCCCATCCTCCCTTTTTTTCATTGGAGATGGAAGTATATTACCATAAATATTCTTCAACGTATCCGCCAAACTGGGGCTCTTGTGTCCAACCGTAGGCTTTGAGGGTCTGACGAACATAGCGCTCCACATCGGGTGTCATAGGACGCGTACCGTTGTGGTATTCGTAGTAGCGTTTGCGGGAATAGACACGAATGAGGTGGTTCTTGATGGCGCGCTCTATTCGTCCGGGCATATCATAATACACGGTAGAAAGGCCAACAGGCATGCGAATGGGCTCATCCTTGCAGAATAAAGGACAACCTTCACGCTGCATCTGTGGATTATTCAGATTGACACAGTTGGTATATAACCTGTCTTTGGGTTTGTAGCTGGTGAGAAGACTGTGGAGGCAGTGCTCACGAAGGGGGCAAATCGTGCTATAGCAGACGCCGTAGTTATCTGCCTTTTCTGCAAAAATCTGTTCTCTGGTCTTTGGGGTGTTATCTTTCTTCTTCATATCGGCGGCAAAATTACAATAATTGTTGTAGATAGAAAAATATTCTCTGCTAAAAAGTTATAAAGAACTATGCATTTCTACATTATCTTTATAACTTACTGTAAATATGAAGTTTATATCGTGTATAAACCTATAAATAGTTAATCAGCTATACATCATTAAACTAAAATATGGCTATTATGAGTTTAGTATACCATCTATTCTATTGAAAATTAACAAGTTCCTTTCTAGTATAAGTAATAGAAACAATTTGTTTCAAAATTGGAAACACTTTGTTTTATAGGCAGAAACAAAATGTTTCGAAGTTATAAACACCTAGTAAACAAAGTCATCTTTCCATCGAAGATGATACCTGAATGAGCCGAAGAAACGTCAGGAACGACCCGTAGTTCACTTTTGATGTATAGACGAATAGATAATAATTAACCCCTATACATTAGTTAATCAATTAAAAATTAGATAAATATAAAGAAAATGTAGAGATGTATAGAGAAATACGACAATTTGAATGAAAAATTGTTTCAATAGAATTTGGTCAACACAAAAATTATACGTACCTTTGTGGACGTTTATCAAATACCGCTATACAATGACCAAAGTTACAATCGTCAAGAACTACCGAAACACGGTGACACTCAGACAGGTAGAAATGCCTGAGATTGTACAAATGATCCAGGAACAGGCTTATGAAGAGTTGTGCAGACAGCTGCGTGACATCTATCCGTTGGTGGAAGTGCGTCAAAAGTATGACGCAATGGACGGTTTGTTCCATCTCTATACAAAGGACATCCCCAAGGTGTGTTTCTCATCGCAGATGGAGAACAGGAACAAGCAGCGCATCATGCGAGCCTACAACGGTCTCGTGTTGTTGGAGGTGAACAACCTGGCTGGTTCTGAAGAAGCAGATGCCGTACGCAAGGGTGCCGCCCAGATTCCCCATACCCTCCTAGCCTTTGTGGGTGCCAGTGGTCGGAGTGTGAAGATCGTGTGTCGCGGCGAGTTGTTTGATGGTGGTCTGCCTGAGAGCGATGACGATATCAACCGTTTCCACACAAACCTTTATGAGAAGGCCCGTGTAGCCTACAACATGCAACTTGGTGTAACCATCGAGAAGTTGGAGCCAACTCTCGACAGGGATTGTTACATTAGCTGTGACCCTAATCTCTATTATAATCCCTCAGCGCAACCGTTCTATACCGATTGTGATGATGTGACCAAGGCCGTGCGCCCCGTGTCCCTCTATGCCGAGAAACAGGAAAGTCTGATGCCTGGCAGCGACAACGGGCACGCGATGAACCTGATTTATGAGTATTGTCTCTCGAAAGCCTACGACGACACGGTGGGCATCTCAGAGGAAGAAGGCCGCACTCATCTGATTCTCACACGGTTGGCGGGCTATTGTCAGGAGTCTGGTCTGGCGATGGCAGTGGCCCAGCGATTGGCAATGTTCAGTCTCTCGCTTGGCAAGGAACCCGATGTGGTGAGGAAGGTGTTCGAGAATGCCTATCGTGAGGAACATGAGAAGAAGTATCGTCAGCGCAAGAACATCACAAAGCCATTGAAGCACATTCCTGCGGAGACGTTGATGATGATGAAGGTGGATATGTTCCTGAACGCCAACTACGAACTGCGCAAGAACGTGATGAGAGGGGTGGCGGAATACCGTATGCGGACAGGGTATGGTTTCAGTTATCAGGATCTGACGGAGGAGGCGCGTAATTCCATCACGATGCGGGCCTTGTCACAGGGTGTGAAATGCTGGGACAAGGACATCAACCGCTACGTGAACTCCAATGACATCGAACTCTATGAACCCATGACGGACTTCCTCGATCATCTTCCCAAATGGGATGGTAAGGATCGTGTGGAGCCTTTAGCCCGTCGTGTTAAGACGGATTTTGAGGAGTGGCCTTACCTCTTCCATATTTGGATGCGCTCGATGGTGGCGATGTGGCGAGGCAAGGGACAATTGACAGGCAACGCGCTCGTACCTATTCTTATAGGAAGACAGGGCTGTGGCAAGACATCGTTTTGCCGTATCCTGCTGCCTAGGGATCAGCGTGAGTACTATAACGATCGCATCAACTTCAAGAATGAGCATGATCTGAACCTGGGATTGACCTCATTTGCGCTCATCAACCTCGACGAGTTCGACAAGATCACCCAGCGCCAGCAGATTGTGTTGAAATACCTGGTTTCCACCTCCGATCTGAAGTATCGTCCACCCTACGGCAAGGCCTATTCGAGCCATCGTCGGTATGCCTCTTTCATAGGTACCACAAACGAGAGTACGCCGTTGACGGATCCCAGTGGTAGCCGAAGGTTTATCTGTGTGAACGTGGAGGGTGACATTGATTTCGAGACACCCATCGACTATCCGCAGCTCTATGCACAGTTGGAGTATGAGGTATCACGGCAGCGGATGCGCTACCATCTGACGCGTGAGGAAGAACATGCCCTGATGGAGCACAACCTGCGTTATCAGAAGCTTAGCCAACTCGGCGAGCAGTTGTTGTCTCTCTTCGAAAAGCCTGCTGGTACCCCTAAGACCAATCCTGACGGGGGACAATGGATGACACTCAAAGATATCTCCGCCCGTTTGAAGAAGGTGTTCAAGGCAGCATACATCGAGGATGAAGGCTCCTATATCAAAATCGGCAACTTCCTCAACCGCCCTGAATGCAAGTTCCTCAGCGACCGCAAGTCCTTCGGTATGGTGTATTGGGTGAAGGAAAGATAAGAAGCGAATATGAAGTACAAGGATCTGTTTATCGATTTCGACGATACGCTCTACGACACCTATGGCAATTCCGTTATTGCACTGAGGGAGACGTTTGAGGCATACGG
>OMXX01000167.1 GCA_900315105.1 uncultured Prevotellaceae bacterium
ACTTTTGCCCTGCTTGATACCATTAAATTTAATTTAAAGCATTGCACCAAGGTGCCGGAAATATTTTCGGGGATTAAGGGCATTAAGTCGGAAGATTTTCGTATTGCCAGCGTTGTCTTTAAACTTTAACCTAACTATGGGCAACATCAAGATATGCGGCGGCGCTTTCGACACGCAACTGCCGCTGGAGCGACGTTATCAAGCAGAAGGTTTGAGGGCGAAAAGAAAATCCGCTCTATCCCAATGCAGCGCACTACGTTGTGTGACCATCTGTCCGGTGTCTCCTGGCGTCGTCGGTGCTTTAGTGAACGTCATCGCGGTGGGGATTTTTTGCCTTCGCTTACACTCGGCCCCATTTGCTATGCAAAAGGACACGAGCAAGGCGGCTATATTTAAAGTTGTCGAATTTGACCACTTTAAAACATTTTTCTCCAATAGAGAGCCTAAGTCGAAACTTTTTGTAGATTTAGGGAAGGATTTTCTATATGAATGAACAAAACTTTAATTATGAATAATCCAATCTCGTACGTCAGCTTCATAATTGTCGGTCTTCTCTACAATAGAATCAATTTTCTGTACCAATTCAGTTAATGAGCATTCCAAAGTATATTTTTTACCAAAAATTACTCTATAGCCTGACTCTAAAGGAATCACCTTTATTTTACCCTGATATAAAAATCCGGTAACATCAAATTCAATTGATGACTTCTTGATACTTGTGTTTGTGAGCCCCCATGAGCTAACAACAATCTCCTCATTTAGGAAACAAATCAGTGCTTTTTTTATCTTTTCATTCATAAGCCAAAATATTATTTAATAATTTCGTGAGGCAAAATTACTAAATATAATAATTTCGACAAAAAGTTTTATAAAAAAAATATAATTGAGTGCACAAAATTATCAAATTTAACAATAAATTTATTATATTTGTGCCGAGATATTTGATAAATATGGAATTAAGACTGAAAGAAATACTCGCACAGCGAGGTCTAACTTTGAAAGATTTTGCTCAAACTTCCGGTATAAGTCAATCGAATTTGAGCAACTATCTTAATGGTAATATTTCCCCAACTTTAGACACATTAAAAAAGATGGCATCTTTTCTTAATATAGATGTTGTTGAGTTGTTTAGGGAACAGGATAATATTGAATTGTATGCCAAACATGATGGCATATTATATCCAATCAGCAAAGAGGATATTTTAAGTGTCATCGAAAAGAAAAAGAACATATGAATATAGACACGCTCATTAACTTATTGAGAGGGACAAACATCAAGGTTCATGAATTTATAGATAACAATAAAGCAAGTGAAACTTATGTTAGAACAACGTTTATCCAGGATGATGGATTTCAGTGGGACACAGTCGTTCCCTACGTGGATCGACGTTCAGGACTTAATATAGAAACAGAGCAAGAACTTGCAGAGTATTTGGTATCCATAAAGCCTTATTTTCGCAAGGATGCAATGGCGAAGTGGAAAAAACAGGAGTTGAAACGTGGACTTATTGGTGGTTCAGTAACTCCTTTATTCTTTAAAGTTCTTCTTTCATTTAGGGAAGAATTTAAACGTTTCCCGGTAAATCCTAATTCTGCACGAAGAATACAGGACATAAAAGATGCAGGATACACTCTGGCATCTGTACCCCGTCCAAATGGTTTGAAAGGCTATAATAGAATACTGTTGCCGTTACCTCTTCATGCAGAAATGGGATATGAAACATTTACACCACAGTTTAAGGCAAGAGTTATTCGACTTCTCAAAGAGCGTAATGCTTTTGAAGCACGAGTTACAGCTAAAAAAGCACTGATTCCTGACCATAAGTTTTCTGAAGTCCGTTGGGATGATGAAACAAAAGCGGAAAACTCAATGGAAATGACGGATGCAGAGATTATTCAAAAGTTCCAGTTGTTGGATAATCAACGCAACCAACAAAAAAGAGAAATATGCAGACGGTGTTTTCAGGAGGGGGTAAGAGGTACTATTTATGGAATAAAATACTTCTATGAGGGTGACGAACATTGGAACCCCAACATTCCCAAGGTCGGGAAAGCAGCAGAAAAGGGATGTAAAGGATGTCCTTGGTATGACATTGAACTATGGCGCAAAATGCTCAATAAGAAATTGCAGTAAATTGAATGGGAAAGTTAACAAAAACGGAAATAAAAATTCTCCAAAAAGAACTACAGTCTGATGGCATTCAGATTGAAGAGTCTTACTCTCATACAAAACTCAAGCAAAAAATCGTAAAAACAAAATTTATTCAAGACGATGGCTATGAGTTTACTACGTATGTGCCTTATATTGACATGAATAAGGGTGTCAATAATATGGATATTAAATCCATCGCACAATATCTTCGTAGTATAAAGAAGTATTTTACGCAAAGCTGGATTGAATCTTGGAAAAGAGAACAAAATATTCTATGGAACACAGAGTATAGTCATCGAGAAGAAACCAAGCCGTTTCTTGATTTACAACTTTCTCTTAAATTAGAAAATAACACTTTGGGCAATGCAAATTATGCAAGTCGCCTGCGCGATTTAAGAAAAATCGGTTATACAATAACAACAATCCATATTAAAGGCGAAGGTTATCATAGAATAATGCTACCATTACCAACTCATCCAGAATCAAAGTATGAAAAGGTTCCCCAAATCATTACACAAACACTTGCAAGACTTAAGCGATGTATAGAGGCTTATTCTGGCGAAAAAATGGATGAAGATTTTCTGCTTGCTGACCATAAGTTTCCAGAATCCAGGTGGGATGAGAACACGTCAGAAGAAAATAATCCAGATATGTCAGAAGCAGAGATTCTAAGTAAATTTCAGTTATTAGACAATGCTTCGAATTTAAGGAAAAAACAGATGTGTGAATCGTGCGCAGAATCTGGCGAACGCCCATCAATGTATGGAATATCGTTCTTTTATAAAGGAAGCAAGAAGTGGGACGATAATATACCAACTCGAGGACAAAAAGCCGAAAAAGGATGTGTTGGATGCCCCTGGTATGACATAGAAAAGTGGAAAATAGAGTTAAACAAACGATTAAAAAAAGAATTTTAGCAATATATGCCAATACATAATTTTGGAAGTGTTTGTTCAGGAATAGAAGCTGCCAGTTTCACTCTACGTCCCATGGGTGTAGATGCATTATGGCTCTCAGAAATAGCCGAGTACCCTTCACGTTTTCTCGCAGCCCAATACCCTGAACATCAGAATTTAGGTGACATGACAACAATTCCAGATAGAATTGCCGCACATGAAATCCCAGCACCTGATATGTTGGTGGGAGGTACTCCATGCCAGGCTTTTTCTCTGGCAGGCTGGAGAAATGGTGTAAATGATGAAAGAGGGCAACTTACCTTAAAATATATTGACATCATTGATGCAATAGATGCACAACGCGCACAAAACAACGAAGGGCGAGCAGTTTTCTTTTGGGAAAATGTCGAAGGTGCTTTAACAGATAAAACAAATGCATTTGGGTGTTTCCTAGCTGGATTGGCCGGATTAGAGGAGCCCATTGAAGTTGGAAAATTTAAATCTGCCGGTGTTCTTTATGGCCCAAATAGGAATATTGCTTGGAGAGTATTAGATGCAAAATATTTCGGCGTTCCCCAACAACGCAAAAGAGTTTATGTTCTTGGTGGCGGTGTGGATTTCCATCCAGAAAATATTTTATTTGAAATGGGAGGTCGTTTCCCCGATCCGTACAAACTTAGGGAGCCACGCCCCCATACTGATGCTGATTTATTCGGCGAGGTAGATTTGGGCGTAAATCAAGATGTCATTAGGTCATTGCGTAGAAATGTTAATGGCCACGATATGGAAGTATTCCGTTGTTATTCTGATTGTTTATATGCAGCGTATGGAACTAAGTGGAATGGAAATGCTGCTGCATTTAATGGTTCTCTATTTGTATCTCAGGACGGTCGTCTTAGAAGATTGACGCCTATCGAATGTGAGCGACTGATGGGATTCCCTGACAATTATACCGCTGTTGGAACCCCGCGCTTAACCAATAGATATCAAGCTACAGGTAATTCTTGGGCTGTTCCAGTTATTCGATGGATAATGAATCGTCTATTGAATTCTGTAAACAATGGCGTTGATTATCGCGTCGCTCTCCCATATCCGACACTTGAGCACAATCAATATACCCTTTATTTATTTGACGAATTTACCAGAGTTGGTGTTCAGTTTTTAAATGCGTCTAACTCCTGTTATGATTTTGTGCTGTCAAATATGCTAGATATAGTTGAAACAGAGCCCGACGAGAAACTTTTTATCTCGCCAGCGGGATGTGCAGGTATATTGAGGAGAAAGCGTGAACATAAAGCCGGGATGAATGAAAGGCTTGAAGCGGTTCTTGAAGATTGCTCAATCCCATGATGACGATGATTATATCTCACTTACCGATATGGCACTCTGCAAGTTACTGGAGTGTATAATTTTCGATATCCGAAGTTTAATTATGGCGAAATCGCCACAATTAGGAATGCGCCTCAACAAACATCTTCAGGAACTTTACCATTGGCTAAAGATGTTTCATATCATCTAACCCCCATACATGAAACTCAGCAACAGAGCAAGACTTATTTTAGAGACACTCCTTCATAATACCGAAGGAGTCTCACGAGAACAAATCAACGAGGTTCTAAAAAAGAATGACGAAGAACCTGTAGAACGCCGTCGCCTCTTCAAGTATTTTACCACTTTCCGTACAAAACACAACCTGAGCATTGCCGTTGAACATCTCGGCGGCACAAGCTTTCGCTATCGTTTAAGCGATGCTGCGGGAATGCCAGACGGCATATCCGCGCAAATGGTGGCAAATCTGCTTGAGAGCGATTTCCTAAAAACCTTTCATGATTTGGGGGCACGTATTCAGCCCTATGCTAAACCTCGCGGCAGCAACTTCCTGCGCCCGATAGGTGAAGCAATGAGCAAGAACAAACTCATACGCGTTACCTATCAAAAGTTCAGCGACATTGAACCCTATGACTGCATCCTCGCACCACATGTGCTGAAAATCTTTGAAGGCCGCTGGTATCTCTTCGCCGTAAAGTGGATGAGCGAGAGGGAAATAAAAAGCATGCCCTTAGGCCACAAGGGCTACGGGCTGCAGTCGTTTGCCCTTGATCGCATGCTGAATGTCAGCATGACACGCAGGCGCTTAGAGTTGCTCAAAGGCTTCGATGCCGAGACATTCTTCGAGCCCTTCTTCGGCGTGTATTGCCATATGGGCGACAAGCCGAAGAAAGTCCTCGTACACGCGAGCGAGGAAGATGCGCACTATATCCGCACCTTGCCAATACACCACAGCCAGAAAGAGGTGGAGCATAATGAGTTCACGCTGAAGTTGGTTCCGGCCAAAGACTTCGAAATCTATATGCTTCGATTCCCCGACACCACGTGGGAGGTGGTGAAAGAGACGAGAGGACGCAAGCCAAAAGCAAACGAGGCCTGAAAATGAAAAAACGGCCTCCTTATTTATTTCTTTCTGAAAAATTTTTAAAACGAGCGCTTTGCGCTCATGATGAGAGTGATAGATAAGGTTTTGAGGCTTTCACCGTCACCCCCCCGTGGGTGTGACGCTCTCCCTGTCGGCAAAAAAATAAAGAGAAAAATATTTGGTAGGATAAATTCTTTTTTCTACCTTTGCAGACGAAATCAAGTATTCACAGATTAAAACGAGATCACAAGACACAGACAGACCTACATTATATAAACATATTGCTGAGAAACGTCAGCAATAAAAAAGGAAAGAGCCTGAGGTTTTTCGGTTTCCCACGAATAGCTACACTGAATAAATAACCTGTAAAACGAAGGCCGCCAAGTTTACACCATGAGGCGTGAGTTACGGCGGCATATTTGTTTGCAGGTTGGGAGTAGCTGCCCAGTGGGAATATTTATGTCCGCCATCACGCCTCTTCCTTTTTTGAGAGTGATCTCCCATATCCAAAAACCTTCTATTAACCGTCTCCGAGAGGGGACAAATAACTAAAAAATAATGAATTATATGAAAGACGGCGAAGAGCCGTCAGGGATATCTATGCCCAACAGCGAAGTGCACAACAGCATCTTCATCACCAACAACGGAACGCTGTTCCTCGACGAAAAATTCGCAGCCAGAGGCGCCCGCGGGCAATGACATGGAAAACGCGACGATCGACAACAACCATGAAAGGTACGAAGATCTGTTCCATTTTATTCACCCCGAGCTTGATGAAACGGAGGCCAGGCGAATTCACAACACGATGAAGCGTCTTGTTGCTTACCAAAGGATTCCTGAGATATGTTCGTATCTGAAGGAGTTGAAGCAAAAGGGCAAGGTAATGCTGCCTTCGGTTTCAGTTGTTATGTATAATGAGTTGGTTAGATTGGGAATGCCTTCAGGAGAAGGATATACGGAAAAACATTTCAGTAATAGTTATACGAAATAGGCAACAGCATATAAGTTCTTATTATTAAGCATCAGAATTTATTTTCTGGTGCTTTTTTTGTGCCTTTTTGTATGGTGTGGCGGGAAATCTCGGGATATGACGGGATATCTCGGGAAATCTCGGGAAGGCCTGTTCAAAAGCCATACCGCCCCCAATAAAACGCCATACCTTTGCACCGCATTCCGAGATGAGCAGCCGAAATAATGTGAGCGGGCCATCCATAAGATAAGCGGAAGCAGAGACTAAAATGCAGACAAAGATTTGCAAAGTGGTGGCCCAGGCCGAAGTTGTCCGCGTGCCCTCCAAAAAGAACGAGAGCGGACAGACGTCCAAGTGTACCATCCGCCTGCGCCAACTGGGCAGCGACTACGAGGACGAATACCTCTGCGCCATGTTCGGCAGCTTGGCCGAGAGTCGTCTCAGCGAAGGCACGATAGTCATCGCCACGCTGCGCTTCTCTACCCACGAGAACGAAGGCAAAGTGTATCAAGACGTCGTATGTACGGAGATTGTACCAATTAAAAATTAAAAGTGAACAATTAAAAGTTAATTCAACCTGAGTTGAGGTCGAGAGAATCAATTGAGCATCAGCAATGATGCAGGGCCCTTTCTCAACGCTTCTCTCGCAAACAACTCAACCCAAATGAAAACTACTGCTAAAAACCAGAACAACGAGAGTTTAGTCACCGCTAAAGGCCTGATGGTCTTCGGCCAGTCGGAAAACGGATTGCACACCGCAGACTTCGAGTGCTGCGACGACATCCAAGTGGAACCCTATACGGGTAACTTCAAGCTGCAGATCATGCGCGACGGCAACGTCTATGCCACCGAGCGCCCCAAGCGCATCAAAAACACACCCCTCTTCCGCGAGGACAACAGCTCGCTCTCGCTGGGCAAAGACGGCCGCTACTACTTCGTCTTCTCCCTGCCCGAGGA
>OMXX01000030.1 GCA_900315105.1 uncultured Prevotellaceae bacterium
TATTTGATATAATTTTGCAGTATTGAAAGTTTCATACGTAGAAAAGTTTTAAAAAAATGCAATTTAAAATTGCAAAAATATAAAATAATAAATAAAAAACAAAATATGGAGAAAAATTTTGGCAGAGGGTTTGGCAATGGGCTCGGAAACTTCCCACAAGGAAGCAAAGAGTACAAAGCGATAAAGAGAGAAATAATGTCTCTCTTAGGATTAACAACGACGATTTCCTTCAATAAGTATCGTTGGGGCGAAATGTTTTTGCGAGTTGATGATGCTCGCAAGATAGAGAAAATCTTCAAGAAGTATGGGATTGACCATTGTTGGAATCAAGCATTCTCACAATCTATTAGATAATATGGAAGAGATAAGGATTAACATAACGGATGACACTCCAATAGCCGCAATCCCATTCGGCTTACTCAAGGATACTATGCTTCAGATGTTCTCCTCTTATATAGAGGAATATCTAAAACGCAAAGAAGAAGACACTAAGGGACGCAAAGTGGAGGGCTTGTTCAACATTCTCGCCGTTTTAGGTTGGAGTAAGGACAAGTTCTACGAGGAGAAGAAGAAAGGCAATCTTGATGATGTGTTACACCAATTCAGCGATGGCTGTCATTATGTAGCATACGAGGAAGAACTCCGCAGAAAGAAAGCCGAATTATCAGCAAGAAACAAAAAGAAACAATAACTCTCGCAGACGTAGAGCATATTCTGCGTGAGAGCGAAGCGAAAAAGGTCTTTGACAATCGGGGTTAGGCACGTGTCCAGAGGCAACAACATAAGGGTTGAAGCACAGAGGCAAAGATAAGTCTAACAAGAATTAAATGAAGAGAAACAAGAAGACGATAAACCCTCTTAACATACTCTTAATGTATAATTAGGAGACATCGTGAGGCTTGTATTATATATACTATGGGTTAGCTCATAGCCACTTGTCTTGCGGGATGTAGCAAATATTCCCGCAAGGCACAAAACATATAATTAATAACCTATAAAATTTAAAAAAAACTATGGAAAATTTGGAAACAGCCGTCCTGCATACTAACAGGACAAAGACGAGTAGTATCTACAAGATTACGCTTGTAGACAGAGACACAGGCAATGACGAGGATTACTCTTATGTAATCGCAGACAACTACACAGAAGTTGCCTTAGCCTGTCTAAGACAGGTAAATAAATTAAAATTTTCTTTAAAAATAAACAAAGTAAATTAACAAAAAAAAATAAAAACTATGATTGATTTAGTGTTCAGTCTTATGGGAGACTTAAATCCCAATGCTGCTATGACAGCAGCAGAAATGAAAGAAACCACCTACACCACATATGAGGAGGTGGAAGAAAAAACAGAAATAACGATGTTTGAGAATACGCAAAGACAAATCAAAGATGAACAACAACAATAATAATAAAAACACAAAATAAAATGAAAAAAGTACATTTAAAAAGATTGGAGTTGTCAAATTTCAGAGGTCAAAATAAAGTTTATGACTTCCCTACTGACAGAACAATCATTAGTGGTGACAATGGATTAGGCAAAAGTATTGTCTTTGATGCGGTCAGAATAGTTTTAACTCACAAGGATAGTATCGGAGCAATACAATTTTATCGAAATCCCGTTTTTACACGTTTGAAAGACGGTACAATACTGCACGATGTAGAGGCTGTAATTACGTCCTATTGGAATGTAAAAGATACCGAAACACAGGCAAACGAAGATATTATTTTAAAGGTTGTTTACAAGGAAAAGCCTTTAAAAGATGGTGAAACAGAAAAGGAAAACAGAGGAATGGAAGGTATTTATTATATCAATTCAACTTCCAAACCTACAACCTTAACAAAATACGATGCCTTTGTTACAGAGAAATTCGGCGAGTTAAAGAAGATTGAAACATTGTTTGACGCAAATTATTTCTTTGCACTGCAAAGCGACAAAATGCGTGATACGTTATTTGAAATTACTGGAACGAAAGAATATAACGTAAAACCTCAATATGCGGAAATCGTCAATATTTGCAAAAGCCAAAGGACGACACCGTCAGAATACCGTAGCAATATCAATTCGGAGATAAACAAGATTACAAAAGCAATACAAGAGTCTGAAATACGTATTGACCAAACAAAAAAGAACGCCGACAGTATTACAGAGGAAGATTTGCAGAATTACGAACAAATCAAAAGGGAACTTGATTTACAGAAAGAGAGTATCAAAAACAAGATAAAAGCAAAACAAGTACAGAATCAAGATTTATTCAACCAAGAGAACGCAAAAGCATTGCAAATTGAAACGTTGAAAAAACAGCAGGCAAACATTTTGCAACAAGAACAGAACAAACTTGACGCAGAATACAATACTTTACTTGCAGATTATAAAACAAAAGAAAATGCGGTTACAAGTGCAAAAAATAATTTCAACTTGTTAGCAAATCAACTTAAAAACAAGGAGAAAGAAATCATTGATAAGAACGCAAGCGTACAAAGAGCAAAAGCAGATTACGAAAAACAATGCGAGGATTGGCAGAAAGCAGTTGCAACAAGGGATGAAAGCCCTTGTATTAAAACAAGGACACTTTGTCCAGATTGTGAGTATAAAGCAGAGTGTTTAGCATATACAAATAAAGATTCACTTGTAAGAACTATTGAACAACAAGGCAAGACAGCGAGCGAAAACCTTATAACTTATCAAAAAGAACTTGAAACCTTGCAAGAAGATTACAAGGTTATCAAAACGGATTATGATACATCGGCAAAGAGTATTACGCAGGCAGAGCAAGAATTTTTTAGTATTGAAAGACCTGAAAGAAAGACTATCAATGACAAAGCAATACCGGAAATTGTTGATATAGACAAACAAATTGCTAAATTGCAGAAAAACACAGAGCAAAAAACAGATGAAGAAATAGCAACCTTACAAAGAGAATTACAGAGTGTTGAAAATCAAATCTTGCAAAATCAATCTGTTTTAACTAAGAAAGAAACGAAAGAACAACTTATAAAGAGTATAGCAATATTGCAAAAGGAAAAACAGGATTTGCAAGTAAAGAAAAATGAATTGTTGGCAACGTATGATTTGCTTTCTCAATTTCTTACGGATTTTATAAAGGAGCAAACGGAAATGATAAATTCCCTGTTCTCTTTGGTACAGTTCCAACTATTTGAAACAACGACAGATGGCAAAGTAAATGAGTGTTGCCGTGTTAATATAGACGGCGTTCCTTATGACGTGGCAAACAAGGCAGGAAAGATAAATGCAAAGATTGAACTTGTAAGCAAATTATCTGAATATTACGGAATACTTATGCCTTTATTCATTGACGATAAGGAGTCTATAAACCACCCTATTTTAACACAGCATCAAAGAATAGAGTTGTTAGTTACACTCGATAAAGAAATAACAGTTCAAAGTTTATAAATATATGTTTAATTTATTTAAGAAAAAAAACAAAAGAAGATGAACACGCAAACACAACAACAGCAGGCAGATTATGGCAAAGTAACTTACGAGGTAGCAGGGCAAGACGTTACATTAAGTTTCAATATTGTAAGAAAGTATCTTTTAAGAGGAAATAGTGATGTTTCCGACCAAGATTTAATGCAATTTATTTCGATCTGCAAGTTTAATCAACTAAATCCGTTCTTGAATGAAGCTTATCTTGTAGCGTTCAAAAGTTCAACTGGTACTGTTCAGCCTCAAATGATTGTAAGCAAAGAAGCATTTGCAAAACGTGCAGAAGCAAACGAACATTATCAAGGTTTAAGGGCTGGTATCATTGTACAAGATAAAGAAACGGGAGAAATCAAAGATTTAGAAGGAACATTTTACACGCCTATAAAAGAAACACTTGTCGGAGGTTGGGCGCAGGTTTATAGAGATGACAGAAAGTTTCCTTATGTTTCAAGGGTTGCATTGTCTGAATATGACAAAAAGCAAAGTCTTTGGAAAGACAAGCAAAGTACGATGATTTCCAAAGTTGCTAAAGTACAAGCATTGCGTGAAGCCTTTCCATCTCAATTAGGGGCTATGTATACACAAGAAGAGCAGACAATACAAGACACTACATTTGAAGATGTAACACCGTCAAAAGAGGCACAGAATATTATTGCAGAGCAACGCGAAAAGAACCAACAACAGCAGATACAGGCACTTCCAAGTAATCCGCAATCCTCAACACCGCAACCGCAAGTAAATAATAATTTTGAAAACGGCGGAGCAAATCCACAAACTACACAAGCACAGCAACAACCACAACCACCTTTTAAACTACAATAAACAATGGAATTAAAAGTAATAGGTAGCAGTAGTAAAGGTAACGGATATATTCTTAAAACCTCAAATAAGGCACTTTTTGTTGAGTGTGGCGTTACTTCCTTTGAAATGTTAAGAGAAATACATTTTAACACATTTAACGTTTCTGTGGCTTTAATTTCACACGAACACAGCGACCATTCAAAAGATGTACATTCTTTGATTGAGAACGGAATAAAAGTTTGTTGTTCATTGGGAACGGCAAAAGCCTTGCAGATTGAAAAGAATGTTATTATAGCTCAAGACTGCAAACCTATTACTTTTGATTGTTTTACTGTTACGCCGTTTAAGATTGAACACGACGCAAGTGAACCTATGGGCTTTATCATAGAAAACAGCGAGAGCGGAAAGATACTGTTTGTTACAGACACAAAGACGATACCTGATTTTGCAATGAAACAAGTTTATAGTAATATACTTGTTGAGTGTAACTATTCCTTTGATAAACTCAAAGAAAATGTATTAAACGGAGTTGTCAATCAACATTTAGCAAAACGTATTATTCAAAGTCATTTATCACTTGAAACTTGTATTGACACGTTTTTAAAAATGGATTTGTCCAAACTTATCAACGTTGTTTTAATTCATAGTAGCGATACTAATTCCGAGCGTAGTTTTTTCATTGATTGCATAAAACGAGTAGTAAAGCCTTATACCAATATTGTACTTGCTAAAAAAAATCTTTCCTTAAAACTTAACAAACAGCCTTTCTGATGAAAAACGATAAAGCACGGTATGATAACTATTGAAAAGAAAGTAAATCAAAATATCATAACTATCTGTAATTACGAAGAATATCAAAAAAAATATATTGTTAAAAACATTAAAAAAAATAAAAAGGAGGAAAATATGGTAAAAAGATTTATATCAAATGCGTTCAGTCTGCAGATGATTAAAAACTTCCCTGCAGACATAGAAATCAAAGAGGTCGGAAATTTCCCGACTGACTGTATAAGTGCAGTAGGACACCAAGACACAGCCAATGTTCTTGGTGTTGAATGCAACAGAATAAACATCACACTTGATAAGGGAGATGAGTTATTTGTCGCTCAATTACAAGGCGGCAGATTACCCGAAGGAAGTACTACTTTACCTGAGGGGTTTAGTTTTAAGTTTCTTAAAGTAATACTTCATTAATTATGGATAAAGAAATTCAAAACCAATACATTGACTATCTGCAAGAGGTTCAAAAACTATGTGATGAAGACATCGTCAATGAGCCTCATCAATTAACCGATAGGTTAGCCCGTACAGGCTCTTTAATTGCCGCCATCGGCAAAGTAACAGCAGATGTAAAAAAAGCTTTAAACGAGGCTAAAAACGGCTTGTTCTTGGCAAAAGAAAATCTGCTGTTCAAATCGCCTCCAACAATAGTGCAGGAGTATCTAAAAGCCAACTGTAAGGATGAGATATTTCTTGTGGATTGGTGCGACAGATTAGGTGCAACGCTTGTACATCAAGCCGATATTATGAGGTCTATGCTCTCTTATGCTAAGCACGAGGCTGACCTATTCAACGGCGGTTATAACCAGAATATTAACTAATTAATTAACAAATTAAACAAATAAATAAATGAAAGCATTAGAAAATTTAATCGGAAAAAAAGTGATTATCCGCTCATATGATGCGGGTGTGTTTTATGGTATTCTTAATGAGGTAGAGAAAGCCGAAGATAAGTATTGTGTTGAACTACTCTCTTGTAGAAGACTATGGTATTGGTCAGGTGCAGCAACTCTATCTCAACTCGCAGCAGAAGGCGTCAAAAATCCTGAGGCTTGCAAATTCACAATAACTGTTGATAGTATTGTAATTTCTTCTGTTATAGAGATAATACCTACCACAGAAGAGGCTCAAAAAAACATAGAAGATGTAAGTGTATGGAAAAAAATATATTAGAAAACTTTTTAAAAGTTTCTTTAGACAGTAACTATGTTTCTGGTTATGGCTCTGGTGATGGCTCTGGCTATGGCGATGACTATGGTAATGGTAATGGTAATGGCTATGGCTATGGATATGGTTCTGGTGATGGCTCTGGTGATGGCTCTGGTCATGGATATGGTGATGGTTTTGTCTATAGTAATGGTTCTGGCTATGGATATGGTTCTGGTCATGGCTCTGGTGATGGATATGGTCATGGCTCTGGTGATGGATATGGATATGGTGATGTAAAGGCACTTAATGGGCAGCCTATTTATATAATTGACGAGTTGCCTATAATCTTAACCGCTATACACAACCATATAGCTAAGGGTTATATTATTAAAGAAGATTTAACCCTGCACTCTTGTTATATTGCGAAGGTTGGTGTTTATTTTGCACATGGCTTTAGTGTAAAACAAGCACTATCAGATGCTCAAAATAAGTACCTACAGCATAAACCAATAGAAGAGAGACTTGCTGATTTTAATGCTGCTTTTCCTGATAGGGACAAAAAAATTCCTGCTAAAGAATTATACAAGTGGCATAACATCTTGACAGGGTCTTGTGAGTTTGGTAGACAGGAATTCTGCAAAGACCATAAAATTGATATAGATAAAGACTTATTAACAGTTAATGAGTTTATTGCATTAACAGTCAATGAATATGGTGGAGATATTATTACACAATTATGATTGTGTTTGATAAAGGTGGTGAGATACCTATACAATTATGTGGGCTTAGGATGGCAAAGCGGAAAGACGCTTGACGGCTGGACAGACAGCGTTTTTTTAACTTTAAAAACAAAAAATTAAAATTTTATTAATAAAAAAGAAGATGGAATATTGTAAGAAGCCTTTTAATCAAAACGAATGCAAGGATAATAAGTGTCCTGTTAGGCATATTTGTGATTATTATATAAGACAAAAGCAAATAACAGTAGCGAGTAATACTTCTACAAAAGTAAGATTTGGTGTTGATGGGATTAATAATCAATCTGTGCAACAGGTTAAAGATTGAAAGAATTTCAGCGGAAAACAATCAAACAAAATTATTTTAATAAACATATAAATTTTAAGACAATGGAAAAAGATAAAAACTTCAATATTGATAAAATAGAGTTTAAAATGGTATTTGTAGAAGGCGGAACATTTACTATGGGAGCAACATCAGAGCAAGGTGATGATGCTTACGAGGATGAGTATCCAACACATAGAGTTACTCTATCTGATTATTACATAGGCGAGACAGAAGTTACACAAGCCTTATGGGAAGCCGTAATGGGAAACAATCCATCTTATTTTAGAGGCGACAATCTTCCTGTTGAGTGTGTTAGTTACAAAGTTGTACAAAAATTTATCACCAAGTTAAATCAAAAGACGGGTAAAACATTTCGTCTGCCGACTGAAGCCGAATGGGAATATGCAGCCCGAGGAGGAAAGAAAAGCAAAGGCTATAAATATTCTGGAAGTGATAATATAGATGATGTTGCTTGGTACACAAATAACAGCAGTTATGAAACACAACCTGTAAAAACAAAGCAGCCAAATGAATTAGGAATATATGATATGAGTGGGAATGTATGGGAATGGTGTTCTGATAGGTATGGAGATTATTCAAGTAACGCACAGACAAATCCGCAAGGACATTCTTCGGGCTCTAACCGTGTGAATCGTGGTGGCTCTTGGGGCAGCTTTGCGAGGAGCTGCCGTGCCTCCTTTCGTTTCAGCGGCAATCTGTCCATTTTTTCCTTCTCTCTCGGCTTCCGACTTGTAATGGAAATATAGGAAATATAACAAATAATAACAAATAAATAATAAAACAATGAAAAGAATATATATAGCAGGAAAAATTGGAACTTGGAACATTAATGAAGTTTCCAATGAGTGCAAAGAAAAGTTTGCAAATGCAGAAAAATGGTTACGGGAAAAGTATAAAGGAAAATGTAGCATAATAAACCCATTAAAACTTATTGCTGATAGGGCAAAGTTTTTAGGTGAGGGCAATCTTGATAAAATAGGCATATTTACAGAATGTGTGTCAGGAGTTATGCACAGCGATATTATTTATCTTTTGAAGAATTGGCAAGAATCAGAGAGGGCAAAGTTGGAAAAGCAAATAGCAGTGTATTTAGGAAAAGAAATAATAGTTGAGGAGTAAGAAATGAGTACGAATGTAGATTTTGTCTCAATAATAGAGGACATAAAGAAGGATTACTTTGGAGTTTTAATCAAAAGTTGGAAGACCACTCCATTGATGAATATGGAAACCTTAGAGGATATCGGCGTTATTATTAAGATGTACTTAAATTCCGAATTCGCTTACGGTATAGCAGTCCTATATGATTGGGGGGAGAGGTTAGGGGCTGACAGTTGTACAGTTGGTATTAAAAAGAATAAATTAGTAGTTAATTTTAAAGTCCATACCAAAAAAACAAACAATTAAAAAAACAAAAAAATGGAAAATTTAAACGGGATATATGAAACTTACTACGACAATGGTCAAATAAGGACAAGAAAAAACTACAAAGATAATAAACTTGATGGATTGTCGGAGGAATGGTACGATAACGGGCAGATAAAAGAAAGATGCAACTACAAAAATGGAAAACTTACTGGTCTGTTTGAGAAATGGTACGACAACGGACAAATGGGGGTAAAGATCAACTTCAAGGATGATGACCTTAATGGTAAGTTTGAGAGTTGGTACAAAAATGGACAAATAAGAGAGAGCTGCAATTTTAAGGACGGAAAATATAATGGTTTGTATGAGTGGTGGTACAAGAATGGTCAGATAATGTATAGAAAGAACTACAAGGATGACAGACTTGACGGTCTGTATGAGAGATGGCACGACAACGGAGAATTAAAAGAACGTAGCATCTGGAAGGACGGCAACAAATGCAAAGAAAATTTAGAAAAATAATAATAAAGGAAGTCATAGTTCAATAGATAGAACAGGTCGTTGATACAATTGTGCTGTGAAGCACGTCCCATATTTCACAATTAAAACATATGATTTGGTCCTAATATTAAGGTTTTTATCAGCGACAAGATGGGTAAGCAAAATATCCTGACTTCACAAGCATAAATCCGATAGATAATCAGGGCTTGGTCTGACAAATAGGAAAGACTATTAACTGGCTTATAAGACGTAGTGAATATTCTTATAAGTCTCGCAAAAACAAAGAGAATATAGATAACCGCCAAGAACCTTTAACGGTGTAGGAAACCGACAAAAGAAATCAAGGGAAGATTCCGAGAGGTATGCAAGACGTAGTGAATATTCTTGCATACCACACAACGTGTTCTGTAAGAGAACAATGCGAATAAAAGTTAAAAACTTGCGAAAGGTTGAGCAAGTAAAACAACAAACCGAGCAGTTCTTAACTCTCATAGGATAGTGTCTATTTACATAGTTTTATTATTCTTTTGTTTTTGCCTATGAGAGACAAAGAGAGTAAATCTACTACTATGACACGTTAATTAACTGTCCGTTGGAGACTTACGGACGCAAATAATTTATGTTTAATTTTTGGTTGTTTTTAATAAAATTGAAATATCAAAAAAAAGTCTCATAGTTATAATAGTAGATTACGTCCAAACCTTAGTGCGAAGTGGGTAGCCTAAGGACAGACAAAAACTCTCTCTCCTGTTAAAAAGTTGTTGTTTGCAAAAAACCGATGAATGAAAGTAGTAGTCGGCACAAACAGACAACAACTTGGCAATGGGAAGAAAAAGGAAATACAAAGGGTGAAGATATGGAAAGGGTTGTGTCTCCCCTCTAAGAGACACACGCATAGTTTTTATTTTTCATAGGATGTTTATAATTTTTAAGGTTAAATACCATATCCACCCTTACATATAGACTGCGAGGACGTAGAGAATATTCCTCGCAGCCACGAAAAAAAAGAGTTAAATTATAAATTAATAATAAATAGAGTATGAGTACATATTTTCCGCACGAGAGTGCAACGAGTAGAGACTACAGAATTTTAAAATTGGAGGCTGACTTAGGTCTTGCAGGATATGCCATCTACTTCAAAATTTTAGAAATAATGTGTGAAAATAATACATTTTTTTTAGAAAAAAATTACAAAATTTTATCAAAAATTTTGAAAAAAAATCAAACTTTTTTAAAAAAAGTTGTAGAAAATTATGAACTTTTTGAAATAAATTTTGAAGAAAATATATTTTTTTCTGAATTTTTAAAAGAACATCTTGTTATTAAAGAAAACTTATCAAATAAAAGAAAATCAGCGGCTAATAGTCGTTGGGAAAAGAAAAACTTTAACGAAAAAACCGATGCAAATGCATTACAAAAGGAAAATGCAAATGCATTGCATTATAAAATAAAAGAAAATAAAATAAAAGAAAATACTGACTACGTCAGTATAAAAGAAAAGCCGACGATGTCGCCAACGACGGATACAAAAGAAAAAAAAATGGAGCAAAATTTCGAGCAGGAAATTTTCAATGCTCCATTGGAAAACGAAGAACAAAAAAGCAAAAACGATTGGACTGAAAAGCAGGAACGTTTTCGTCAAAATTTTCAAAAAATTCTTGACGATGCCGACTTTGCTGAGGTAGTGCGTTCCAGTTATCCTCAATTCACGATAACAGAGTTGCAGATTATTGCCAATGAGTTCCGTGTCCGCAACGAGCAAGCCAGCAAGTACAACGGCATATTCTGGGACAAGGATTATATCACCGAGCTGAAAAATCATTTTTTGAATTTTATAGCGAAGAAATTACCACTTAAAATACAGACAGATAAACAATTAAACAAACAAAACAATGGAAACAATCAAGAACTTAATACAGCAGACATTGGCACAGAGTTCATCACAGAATACGGAGATACAGAGTAAGTTGCCAAAGATAACGAGAGAGCAAGCAATAGAGAAGTTGGTATTGTTCTATCAACAAGAAGTTGAGAGAAAAGGTAAAAATCTAATAAACAGCGATATATTTGCCAACAACATCAACAAGACTATCTCTTGGCTATACGATAGCAACAAACAAGGCTTGTTGTTGTGTGGAACTGTAGGCAACGGTAAGACAACACTTGCGAGAGCAGTTATCCAGTTAATCAATCTCTACAACAAGATATATCAACAGGGAGAAGAGATATGGCGAGACCCAATAAAGCAGATTACAGCCTATGAGTTATCAACATCGGCAAGAGAAAGCAAAGAGAGGTTTGAACATTACAAGAACGTTTTGCGACTGTTTATTGATGATGTTGGAGTAGAAGAAAGCGGAGTAAAGAACTACGGTAATGTTATTTGTCCATTTGCTGAATTATTATTTGAACGATACGACAAAAATAAGATGACGATAATTACAACGAATCTAACTATAGAACAGATAACAAGCAAGTACGACAACAGAGTAGCGGATAGAATAAAAGAGATGTTTTGGAGAATTACCTTCACTGCTCCGAGTTATAGGAAATAAAACAAAAAAACAATGAAAAAAACGATAGCGTATAAGAAATACTTGTTGAGTGAATACGGCTCACTGTTCATCAACGAAAAGAGTAAGCAGATATGCTGGCAAGATAAGTCAGGGTACGAGATAGTTTTTGATTATCTGTTGTTCCCCACAGGTTCTTTCACTTTATTTGTTCTCTCTTGCTTAGACTTCCTCTTGGATAGATACAAATTCAACTTTTAAAAAAAGAAACTTAAAATAAGCCGTTTTAAGAGACTTTTAGAAAGGTAAATGATAAATTAAAGGCAGAAAACCTCTCAGAATTGAAATTAAAGGGTAAATCAAGGCATTTTTATAAACAAAAAAGAGATGGAAAAAACAAAAAAAACACTACACTTAGTACTTAAATCGCAATGGTACGACAATGGGCAGATGATGACAAGAAAGAACTTCAAGGACAATAAACTTGATGGATTGTATGAGGAATATGATGAGAATGGAAAATTAATAAAGCGTTTAACCTTTAAAGACAGTGAAATAGTTAATAATTGCTAAATTTAAAAAAACAAAAACAATGGAAAATTTAAACAGGATATACGAGGATTACTATGACAACGGTCAAATGAAGATAAGAAAGAAATTCAAGGGTAGGAAACGTTTGTTTGAAAGCTGGTACGAGAATGGACAAACAATGGTGAGAGAACATTATGAGAATGACAATCTTAACGGACTATATGAGAGTTGGTACGAAAATGGGAAGAGGTCAATAAGGTGCAATTACAAAGATGATAAATTTGATGGATTATATGAGAGTTGGTACTATGATGGTCAGATGGCTGAGCGTAGTAATTGGAAAGATGGTAAAGAAAATGGCCTATCTATAAAATGGTACTCTAACGGCCAGACGTATGAAAAGTGCAATTATAAAGATGGAAAATATGATGGTTTGTATGAATGTTGGGATGACGATGGAAAGTTAATGCATAGTTTAGTCTTTAACGATAATAGAATATGTAACAATTGTATGTAATATTTAAAAAATAAAAAAATGCAAATAAGCAAACGGAATAAAGGGCGTATATCCCAACTACTAAAGGGGAATGATATAGCACCTTTTGAACAATATGTAGAGCATAAAGAAACAATTGCTCAGTTGTCTATGGCTAAGTGGGTAGGTAATGGCAGCATAAGGCTGCCTGAAGACCAGCCTACCGTTGATGAAGCTTTGAAGATATGCAGAAAGGAGAAAATAGACCCTATGCGTTATAATGCACCGGGTGAAATCGTCAAAGAATGGCGTGAAAAGAATATGCCAGATGATGAGCAAAAAGAATATCTATCACCCGACACATTTCCTGACGTCTTAACTAATAAGAAAGACTATGGTAATGGGATTACCGTTTATGATGTTGCTAATACAAGAAAGGGACAAAGAGCAGTAAGAGAACTGATGAACAGCCATCTTACTGTTAATGGACATTATTATAATGGTTGGTGTCTATTATATGCGAGTGAAAGCACTGGTGAATTAACTTCTCAAGCGTGGAATTACTGGAACAATTATAATGGCACACAAAAGAAAGTAGCATTTAAAGATGGTAAGATAGTGTCTTTTTGTGCTTCTTCAAGTTCTCATTCAGAATGGTGGGATTTAAGCAATAAATCGCACGGTGATAAGATACCAATTGAGATGAAGATACCTAATGACAGGTTAGGACGCTCCTCAATAATGGAGGTAGATATGGAGACAGGAGAGGGCAAAACTGTTGGAAATAAATTCTCAGGGAATAAAAAGAATGGCTTATATAGAGAATGGAATAAGAATGATGTGCTTATTTTATCCGCTAACTTTAAGGGTGGAAGATATGACGGCGGATACGAGGAGTGGTACTCCAACGGGCAGATGACTGTGAGATGCACATGCAAGAAAGGAAAATTTGAAGGCTTATATGAGTTTTGGTACGAAAACGGACACATATTAGATAGATGTAATTACAAGGACGGGAAACTTAACGGTCTATCTGAAAGTTGGTTCTATGAAGGACATATAGAGGCGAGAATAAACTACAAAGACGGCAGACGTGATGGTCTGTCTGAGAGATGGTACTCCAACGGAAAAATGTTTAAGAGAATAAATTACAAAGACGGCAGACGTGATGGCAAGTACGAGATGTGGTACTCCAGCGGTCAGATATATGAACGTTGTTACTTCAAGGACGATAAACTTAATGGCAAGTATGAGTTGTGGCACAAAAATGGACAAAAGAGCATAAGCAGCAACTTTAAAGACGGAATACGTGATGGTCTGTGCGAGGAGTGGTACGATAACGGTCAAATAGACGAAAAGAGTTGGTACGAAAACGGTCAAAAATTAATAAGTTATAGTTATAGTAGGAACGAGGAAAAAAAGAACCTGCCCGAACTGTGGAATACCATCAGAAAGATGATAAAGAAAGAAAACTTCAAAGATGGGAGAGAAATGAAAGTTTTATTATCTATTAAGCCAGAATTTGCAGAAAAAATATTTGAAGGAACAAAAAAATTTGAGTTCCGAAAGGGAATGTTTGCTAAAGACATTAGAACTGTAGTTGTGTATGCCTCTTTTCCTTGCCAACAAGTAATAGGAGAATTTGATGTGGATACAATTCTTTCTGGCGATGTAGATAAAATATGGCAAGAAACTAAGTACTCATCGGGAATTACGGAAAAATTCTATCGCTCATACTTCACAGGAAAGACAAAGGCTTATGCCATTAAAATTGGCAATGTGAGAAAATACAAGCATCCAAAGAAACTTACTGATTTAGGGATAAAAAAAGCCCCGCAATCGTTTGTTTACTTATAATAGATATAAAACTTGAACAATAAATAAAAATATAATACAATGAAAATATACACAGTACAAAACAAAGGGCAGATATTATACACTTGCGTTGATAGACGTATGGCTGAGGATTACATACGCCGATATAAGAGAGATAATAATGCTGTGCTTATAGATGAAGATAGTTTGACAATCACTGAGTATGCGAAGGCTCAACAATGTCTTGCCCAATTCAACGAATTAGACGTCATAACACCACAACCCAATAATATTAAGTCAGAATTGGAACATTACTGCCGAATAGAGCGAGGTCAGCAGTATGTTTTAATACAAGATAAAAGAAAATATGAGAAAAATAATTTCACCTCTTTTCTAAATTAACTCTACAATAAGAGTTGAAAAAAGACAAACAAAATTATTTTAAAAACAAAAAACAAAAAAAATGAAAGAAGTAAAAATTAAAATACCAAAAGGGTATGTAATAGACAAAGAAAATTCTACTTTTGAATATATAAAATTCAAAAAAATAGAAGAAAAAGAAAATAAAAGAAAAGAACTTCCTAAAACTTGGGAAGAATTTTGTGATAATTACCCTATAAAAAGAGGGGAGTTTTTTGTAAATGCTGATTGTAGAATATACGAGTATACTGAAGGACAAAGAGACCCTGCAGTTGATGCTAATCTCCTTCCTAATAAAGAGTATGCAGAAGCAATGATTGCATTATGCCAATTAATACAGTTACGAGATTGTTATAATGAGGGTTGGCAACCTGATTGGAAGACATTTGAAGCTAAATACTGTATTTGTATAGAGCAAAATATAGTACAATTGAAAATGGGATATGGAATATCATGCTTATTAGCTTTTAAAACGCAAAAGATTAGAGATGAATTCTGTATTAATTTTAGAAATTTAATAGAACAAGCAAAAATTTTATTATGATGATTTCATTTACCAGAAAGCATCAGGGTATTTACATGCAGTTATTATGGAAGAGATTAGTTGTACAAAACCTTACAATTTGGAAACCTGTATTAACGAACAGTGCGTTCTCAAAAATTATTGTTATTATTACCTAATGGGTAAGAAAGAAGTAATTTATAGTAGTAATACTACTGGTTATGAAACAATAGAAAAAGAGATTGTAACAAACGGCGTGAAGTACAGAGCCGTAGAAGAGGCAGAGCAAATGCCTGTACCTGTACAAGTAGAAAACATTGAATAAGAAAAATAATGAGAAGAGAAAAGATTACAAGCATTACTGAAATAGGATTACAACTCTTCAGCGAGCAGTATGATTTTATCAAAAAACAGTTAGAAAAACAAATAAAAGACTGTGATTATATAATAAGATTTAGACCAATTGGAGATACTTTTTCTATCTTCTATAAGAGTAATCTTGAAGAGAAATTTTATACCATAACTTTTGAAGAATTTTTAAAAAATCAAAATATATGAAAATCCAAATTGAAGAACAACTTGAAGAGAAAGCACAATTAAAACTATTACTCAGAGAATTACAAAAAGAAAAGTTTCTAAAAAAACAAGGGTCAATATATCTATGGATTGATAGTTACAAGTATTGTGCGAAAACGTGCAAATTCATTGCACATAATATGTTCAAAACTAAAACACACATTGTGTATCCATATTTTACACCTCTCTTTAAGAAAAGAGATGGCTTGGATTTCTCCCGAGAACAACTTGCTAAGTATTATGATGATTACGAAAATTCCCGTCCTAATTATCGGGCGGATAAGTTGGTAACAATCTTAAAAAAATACAAATAAAACAAATGACAAGAATGGAATTAAAAGAAAAACTAAAAGAGATAAATGAACTCTTGCAGAAATGCAAGAATGAATTATCGGCTTATAAGGATAGAGACATCTCTTTCTATCTCCAATACAAGATAGGCTCCACTATCTCTAAGATTGACCAAACAAGAGAGATTATCAATGAAATGCTTTTGTGCATTAAGACGAATTTAAATAGATTAAAAAAATAAAAAAAGTAAAATTATGCAAGAAATTAGATTGACGGGCATTATAGGTAAAGAAGCCCAAGTAAAGACAACACTTAACGGCAGACAATTTGCCACCTTTTCTCTTGCCTGCAACGAAAAAACAGGCAGAACAAATCAAGACGGAACAGATGAATACGAAACAACGTGGTGGGATGTCTTTTGCAACGTAGAAGACGTGCAATACCTTACCAAAGGACGCAAAGTTATGGTTATCGGCAAGCCCAAAATAGCAGTAACTAAAAGCAAAGTGGGAGAGACTTATGTTAATAAGCAGGTCTCTTTTGCTAATATCTATTTTGCTATGCAAAAAAATACCGCCAACGGCAATGTTGCGATGAATACAAACGCCATACCGTCTGGCACTGCAACGCCGACACCACCACAACCAAGACATAAGGAGGTGTTCAAAGGCAATCCTGCCGTATCACAAATGCAGGTAGAGTTTGACGCTGCCCCTGTGCCAGAAGACGATTTACCATTCTAACTGAATGGTTGGTGTTAATTGTTTTATATTTTTTGATTTTTAGTTGGGAGTGGCACTATCTGAGTGCCACTCTTTTTAAAAAAAAGAAATGAAGTATTACATAATAAGAAGAGGAAATAAATACGTTGCTGGGACTGTTTTCAAAACCCGCAAAGAAGCAGAAGAAAGTATAAAAAACAATCCCAACCCAATAGAAAGACAAGAAGCAACAATTGAAGCAATAACAGATATTGACTTATTCAACCACCTTATGCGGTGGATTGTAGATTTAATAAAAGAATAAAAAAAGAGGGAGTGTTGCCACTCCCTACCGTCCTATTTTTAAGTGCAATCTATCTGTTAGTTAATGATAGTGGCACTGTTATTATTTTGCAAAAATACATTTTTTTTAAATATTTAAAAGAAATTTTGCAGAATTAAAAATTATTTGTAATTTTGCAATGCAAATCACAACAAAAGTCGCACCAATTTGGTTGCGTGGATTGAAACGAAAATAAAAAAATTTTTACTCTTGTGTATGGATTGCAAATTGTGAATTGCTTTCAATTTGTGTAGAGAGAACGCCACAGCGTTCTCTCTTTTTTTGTAATCTTGTGGCAAAAACATTGCAATATAAAAAAGAATATGTAATTTTGCCACAGATATATAAAGGATAAATGAAAACCATAAACCAAAAGTTCAACGTAGAAAAAGCCATTCAGGCTGTTTTGTACATCGCAAGTAATTTAACCCGAAAAGATTTTCACAAAATATTTAAAATCTTATACTTTTCTGATAGAAATCATCTTGCTAAATATTCTCGTTCCATAACAGGAGATACATATATTGCGATGAAAGACGGTCCTGTTCCATCTAATATATATGATATTTTCAAAGCAATGCGAGGTGATGGATTTTTTGCAAATGAGGTAAAACAATTCACAGAGTTTTTTAAAGTTGTCAATTTTAATTTTATTGAACCTCTAAAAGAGGCTGATTTAGATTATTTGTCTAAAAGTGATATTGAAGAATTAAACGACTCATTAGAAAAATACGGCAATCTCTCTTGGGATGAAGTTAGAGAAAAATCTCACGATTATGCGTGGAGAAGCACTGCACAAGGTTATCCTATCTCAATAGATAATATGCTTCTGGAAAAAGGCGAAAATTCCAATTATATAGATTTCGTAAAAGAACAAATTGCGTTAAACAACTGCTCACCAGCATAAATTATGGACTTACCTACCGCTTTATTTGTCAAACGAGGTGCAATTTTACATACCGATTTGTTTCTTAAAACTATCGGACACGGGAAATTTGTTGTCATAATAGGAGAAGATAAAGAAAACTATATCGGGTTATTTTTTATCAATTCCAATATTCATAGAATGATATTCAACAAACAAGAGTTGCTTAATTTACAATATCCTTTACTCCGAAAAGATTATACTTTTTTAGATTATGATTCTTTTCTCTCCTGCACAGAAATAACAAAATTGAATAAGACTACATTAACAAAATCAATATCAGATAAACAGACAAGATTAGTAAGCACCCTCAAGGACAAACACCTTGATGAAATCTTAACTCTTGTAAGGAATTCAAATGTATTTTCTAAAAGAGAAAAAGAAAAGTTTTTTAAATAATTAAAATTATGAAAAGATACCATATTACAGGACAAGTAGGCAAAGACACAGAGATAAATACCAACGTAGAAGCATACAATGTCCAGCAGGCATTCATAAAACTCTTTGCCGAATTAGACGCTATGGGCGAATTATCAGAACAAGATAACGTTAATATCAGAGCAGAAGAGATAAGTCTTGAAGATAAAGAAGATATAAGCAAATCTTTTGAGTTCTTTGAAAAAAACGGAGCAATGTGGATAAGAAGAAAGATATTCCCACGCTTTACAGCCGAAGTAATGCTGTCAGATAGCGAAGAAAAACGCTCCGAATTAGAAAACGTCCGTTGGTTGGATAAAGCCGATGAACTACAGATGGCAACAGCCTTGAGAAAAGCAGGAGACTATATCTATAATTTTTTTAAAAAATAATCAGAAAATAAAAAAAATGAAAATTTATTTAATAAAAAATCTATTAAAAATAAGTAAAACAAGTTTTTACGAAAAAAGTTGTGGCATTTTTTGTGGCACTTTTAGCAGAAAATAAGGGAATTTTAAGGAAATATAAAATCCTTTCATAAATCATAACTAACAGAAAATCGGAAAAAAAGACTCAAATAAGGAAACAATATAAACTTTTATTCTTTCTATGTAGGACAACAATGAGATATTCAAATTTAACTTAAAACGGCTTAAACACAGAGGTTTAAGCCGTTTATTTTTTTAAAGTATTAAAAAGTTGTGGCATTTTTGTGTCAAAAAAAACACCATACAAATGGAAAATATTCTATCGCAGTAAAATTTTAAAAACCTTATACATTTTCATCACGAGGTAACCTATTAAGTATGCTGCCTGTTCCCCGTCTTCTTTTACATTATAATACTTGCATATATGACTTTGTACGTGTTTAGCCTCGTGGATTATAGTATTAAGAAAATTATCTGCCGAATAAGTCTTCCCAATTGCGACAATACTTAATCGTTTGCCGTAATCTGTCTTCGTGTAACCCTCAATACCTTTTGCTAATTTGATGTTGTAAAAAACTACAACGTGCCAATATTCTCTAATGTATATATCTTGCCTTATCACAACATATCTTCCCAATCTATCGCTATGCCTAAATAACACATATCAGCATACCACCGATTAAATACCATTCCATCATAGCCATCGGGGTCATCAATAACATCTCTAACATATAAAGCCAAATGTGGCTCATCAACAATAGAAGAACCCAAATAATCCGCCTTACACATATTGGCAACATACACGTGGTCATATAATTGATTATTTTTTAAAACTATCCCTTGCGATTTAAGCACCATCTCTATCTGTTCCTTAGTATATGGTGTAATCCTGCCATTTTTATCTTTCATCTTGCTCACAGCAAAGTCGCATAGTTTCTTGTTAAAATGCTTTCCATTATACCGTAAGTAGTTTATCATACTCTCGGGCAACTTGTCATATTTCGTCAGATTTTCTCTTTCCATTTTACTATAATTCATATAAGAACTGAGGGGGACAAATAGTCCCCCCTTTCAATTCTTCGTTAATTACTAATATCGTCTGTAGTCGTATCTACTACCACGATAATCTCTATCAGTGCGATACATACGTTCTCCATCATCATAACGATAACTTCTTTCTCCGTATTCTTCTCGCATCTCTTGTGCAGTGTCTTCAAGTTCCTCTACCAACTCACATACTGCTTTCTTAGCCTTATGTGCCTTGTGCATTAACTCTTCTGTATTATCACTGCCTCGTAACATTAATATTCCTGCCATAACTAATTCCTGTTTTTTGTTTGCTTCAAGGCAGATAATATGCTATCAAGTTTATCGTCTAATCCACCGACCTTAGTATATAAGTCTGCTATTGCTGTATCACGGTCAGATTCTTTAGCATACTGAGGACTTATCTGCTTTAACACTTCTTTACATTCCTTGATATTGTTTTTATATTTATCTATATTATCAACAATATCTTTGCTTGACTGCAATAATCCCTCAACCTGAGCAATCATTGTCTCTTTACTTGTTGTAATAATATAGTTGTCAGTCTTAGATATATCGCTATTCCTTAACACACCCTCTATTGTGGTGCTTTTACCGTTCAGATTAACTTTTAGATTAATAAAAGAACCCATATTCTGCACGCCTATATGATAAGGGTTAGCATTGGGATAGGACACATTCTCAATAGTACCTACATTATACTTGATACCATCAGTTAAACTTAAAACGTGTATTATACTGCCTTGATTTAGATTCGCAAACATAATTAATACTTTTTTTAAAATTTAAACATTATGCGGTTGCTCCGCCTGTTGTCCCTGTTGAACCATTAGTAGCACCAAACAATCTATTAGCCCAATAACTTGCCACGAAGTCTGCTCCTGCATTAGCCAACAATGATGGCACTGCTTGATAGTTATTCAATGGTAATGTTATGGTCTGTGGCTGTGATGCCTTGATTTGATTTAACTCATTTTGCAGTTGAGCAATCATTGCTCCTATCTGTGCAGTTTGAGCATTGTTGTTTGCTGTTGTTTTCAACGTTGCATTCTCTGCTGTCAAAGCATTAATCTTATCTTGCATATCACGTTCTTTAAGGTCACAGAACTCTTTTGTTATCATTGTGCTTTGTGCTGCGATAGCATCTGTGATACTTCTTGTATTGCGGTCAGCCTGTGAGCCTAATTGATTTGTTTGTTCTAAGGTGCGTATCTGTGCTTCATAGCCTTGTTGTGTTGTAAGCAGTCTGTTCTCACAGCAGCATTGAGCCAATTGACTTGCAAGAGAAGCATTGCCTGATTGTATTGCGTTGATAACTTGCAATCCTGACATACCTATCTGAGAACCTATTTCTCCTAACTTGGTATTAACGATAGCGATGTTATCTCTTACACTATTAACATTGGTGTTTGTCAATGTTGCTAACTGACTTATAGCATCTGCTCTGCCATTGATAGCTTGCAAAATTAAATCTCTGCCAGCGTCATTGTTAAGTTGATTTGCCAAAAATCCAACACCATTATTATTTCCGCCGAAACCGCCGAAACCACCGAAACCACCTAAACCATTACCATACATACTCATAAAAGGCAAAATAAAAGGATACATAAACATCATCCATAAAGGATTGTTCATTCCTCCCCAACCTCCATTATTGCCACTTAGTGCAAGTAGAATAGCAGGGTCTATACCTCTCTGAGAATCAGGAAACATTACTATTTTATCTGTTTCTGCCATTTTTTTATTTGTTTTTGGTTAATAAATAAATTTTACTTGTCTTTCAAATTGCAATTTGATAATGCAAAGATATAATGGCAAAAAGAAAAAACATAACGTTACTAAAAACTTTGTAACAGCGAGATAATCAATATAAAGTATTAGGAATAAAAAAAAGATAACGACTAAATCTATATCTTCACGGTTTTTTTATCTACTATAGTAGAAATTCAAACAAAAACCTCTATCTAAGAGGACAAACCTTTTCTTAGTCGTTATCTGTCTGCAAAATTACAAATAATTTTTATTCTTGCAAGTTTTTTTGCAAAAATTTTTCTATCTCGCTTTTTAACCAAAACAATTCTTTAAATCCTGCCTGCTTTCTTCCTTTCGGGAGTTTCTTTGCTTTAACCAAGTTGTCAAATGTTGCACGGGAACAATTGACTAACTTACAGGCTTGGTATTTGCTAATCTTCTCTTCTCCTATCTGGGACAAAAGGTCTATTAATTCTTTACCTTCTTGAAGAGATATAGATAATGTTATATTATATAACTTATTTTCTTTTCTCATTTTTTATTAAAAATTTTTATCAATTTAATTATTTTTATTATTTTTGCACTCTCTCATCAAATGATATATATCATATAAAGATGTCCCAGCATCACTTTAAGGCGTAAGCCTCTGTCGTAGTGCTGGGACACTTTTATATAAGGGAAAAGGTGAGAGTTTTTCCTTATGAGATGGGGGCTATTTTTTTTTATACCCCCTATTATTAAAAAATCATTTTATTTCCACATACTCAGCATTCGTTATCTTACTGTACGGGTTCTTATTATGTATCGTTACCTTATAATACGGTCTCCAATGGAAAAACAAAAACTTCTTCCTATACTCTTTACTCAAAATAGTTGTAATAGTGTCATAAGTAGTAATATTAACGTTATGCATCTGTCTATTATCTTGTATCTCTGCCGAGATATTAATATATGGATTAACATAATTAACTGAGGAAATAGTATCATTATCCCTCTTATCCTCTCTTATTATCTCTATCGTGTCTATAATATATTGAGCCGTTGTGCTTGTCTGTTGATATTGTTTAAGACGACTATACTTAATTTTTAGTAGTTTTAATTCTCTCTCAAGTTCGGCATTTGTCCCTTCTAATTCATTACGGGCAAGCAACAACCGTTCTTTCTCTACCTTGTGTGTTCCGTCCTTCAGCGTCTGCTCCTGTATTCTCTTCATCAACGCCGTCTGATTATCCTGCAACCTCTTATTCTCCTGTCTTATCCTACTATTGCTATATATTATCAGTAATACAGCAACAAGCAACAAGACATAAGCAACAACTCTATTTATCTTCTTTGTCATCATTATTGCCTATCCTCCCATCATTGTCTATATCCACATCAAAGTATCTCTCAGTCTTATCCACTAAGAACTTCTTCAAGATATTAAGCCACTTAGGTGCATTGTCGTTAGCAGTTGCCCAATTCTCTAAGATACTCAACCCTGTTACTCCACATATAAGCAGACTGACTGCAGCAGTCAATGGAAACTCCGTCAATTTACTCGTAATATGTGTTTCTACGATGAAAAAACTTAATATGACTATGATAGCGTAACCCATCGTCCTGATGGTCTTCCACGCCTTATATGAGGAGTATCTATCACTCTTGACCCTATCAGGATATTTGTTTTTTACTCTCCTATTGCAATAATATCCGCTGACGTTATCTATGAGGATAAACATCAAGGCAACTAAGATATACGCCAATGATGGATAGAGATAACCTATCACCGACGATAATACTGCAACAATAATTCTGTTTATCTGTTCCATTTTCTCACCCTTTCTATTCTTCGCTAAAATACATATCTGCTTCAGCCTTGCGTCTTTTCTCTAATCCTTTAAGTCTTACCTTCCCCGAATAACACCATCGCATAAACTCATCTCTTATGCTCTTGTCTTCATTATTCCATATAACCTTCCTCCGCAATGTAGAACTATCAAAGGCTGCAACCCCTACATTATAACAAAAAGAAACCAAAGCATCAAACTGACACTGCTTGAGTGTAGCCATCTTCAGTTCTATTACCCCAACAACTCTATTCACTGCGTGTTCAAACTTCCTCAAATCTTGCCGCAATAACTCTTCGGCTCGCTCCTCTGTTATCGTCATATTCTGCACCACATCTCTGCCACAATGACCATAACCTATTGTCCAATACTTCTCCGTTTTTACAGGCTTGTAGGCTTTAAGCCTCAATCCCTCAAAACTTTTTATCAATTCTATACCTCTTTTGCTCGTTTCCATAATCATAAACTGTTTATTTTGGCATATCTTGAACTCCTAAAGCATAGTCAAAATCCTTGTTAGCATCAACTAAATTCATTCCATCAACTCTATAAAAAGGAGTAACATCCACAAAGCATATCGGATAAGGATACTTCTTACTATTCACACTATCTACAAAATAACATTCTAATTTATAAGAATAATTTTTCATTAACTGCGGTCTTGCAACAGCACTTCCACTACAATCCACAAAAGGATTAACCATAGCACCTTCCAACGTAACATTCCCTGTTATATACAACAGATATATATGAAATCGGTTTTTAGATATATGAAAATTTCTATCTACTAAGCCTCTGACAATGGATGAGAAATCCAGCGTTCCACCACCACAAGGAGGGACAACAATAGTGTCGTAGATTCCTCCCAATTGAAATATTTCCGCAGGAAGATTATCTATTACATTACCCGCTGCTGTACTACCTATCTGTATTACTGCAGGGAAATGACCTCTTATATCATCTATATATGACAATGTCTGCCCACTACCAAGCAGTATCTCATCAGCCGTTCCGTTTCGCTTTTTTATTCTATTGGCGGTCATATCGCCGTAAATCTCTTGTCCCATTTCTTTCTTTTTTTAAAAGGGGTCTGCCATTCAAAACAGACCCCTGAATCCAATTAAAAAACCTATTGTTTATAAACCAATTAACTTAATCACGAAGACGCTTGAGGATGTGAAAGAATAACTGCCTGATGACCAAGATACATCCATTGTAGCATCATCTATGGATAGATTATCAAGTTCCACTTTCTTTCCTGCAACGTATGCTTCAGCACTATATATCTCGCTTAAGCCGTGAGTAGAAGCCGAGATAGTACCATTTGAACCTGTTAAAGGATTTGTTTTATAAACAACGGCAGTACCGACTTTGCCTTTTGTTGCTGTTAATGTCTTACCTCTCTTGGTGATATTAGTTATAGCATTACCTGTACCCGTAACATTAAGGGTATTAACATAATCGTCAAGGCTTTGGTGTGATGTCAAGAATGTAGTGCCTTTTGTCAAGGTCATCTTTCTTGTTGTGCTATCATAACTTGCACCTGTAACAGCATTACCACTACCTGTTACATTAACAGATGTAGCACCTGTGTCAGTAGGTAAAGCATTCTCTTGAATACCTGTAACGTGTCCTGCGGCGTCTCTTTTGATACCACTGATATAATTACCACTTGTTGCGTTAATCTGTGCATTAGTATCTTCTTGAGGAGTGTAGTGGTTTTCAACTGCTGTTACGTGTGTGTCTGTGTTAGGGTTGGCAGGCATAGTAAGTTTGAATGTCGTTCCATTAGCCTTACCTAATGTAGTCTGTGTTCCCCAAGCAAGTGTAGGGTTTTGTGCTGAAGTGTCTGCGACGGTGTCTTCCAATGCTTTACCTTTACTTCCTTCATAGGCAGTGCCTGCTGTCTCTCCTAATGCTAATGTCTCGCTAATCACTGCATAAGCGGAGCCGCCCCAACGATAAGTCTTGTCTGTTGATAGGTCTACATATATCTTGCCAGCCTCTGCTGTTATCTCAGTAGTGTGAGCAGCTTCACGATAGAACTTACCATTATAGTAATAACCTTCTATCACATCATCAACATAAGAAGGTAGTTGGCTTGAAGGCACTTTACCTTGTGCGTCTAATGTAGCCACTCCATTGTTTGCTCCTTTTTGTGATGTAGGTATATATCCGCTAAGGTCTGTATCATCCACAGATATTGTTACCTTTTTGTTTGTTGCGTCTGGTGTAATGGTTACGTTGTTGCTACCTGCCACCAATTCTATCGTGTCTGTCTTACTACCTGCTGCGATAGTAGTCGCTCCTACTTTAACGTTGGCGTAAGCGTTTTGATTTACTTCTGCACCTGCAGCAATACCAGCCAACTTATTCTTCTCTGTGGTAGTATAGTCATTAGTTGATAACCCTTTACCTGTTTCTTGTTCTACTGCACTTATACCTTTGGTGATGGTTATAGTATGGTCTGTACCATTATAACTTACATCTGTAACTACGTTACCATTACCTGTTACAGTAACATTCTTAATCTGCAACGAACGCCACAGATAATTATCTCCTTGTTTTTGACATTGATATACAATATCATCAGGCACAAGATGTACTAATCTACCATACTCGCTTGCTGATGCCGTAGGTAAAGTTGTTACCTGTTCAAACTTCGTGTTTTTCAATTGACCTAAATGAAGGTCTAAATTTCCATAAACTTCATAAGCCATAAATTACTCCTTTTTTAAAATTTTGTTAATACTTTTTTAATAAATAAATATCTTTCCATTAAAAGATTCATTCCATTCTATTAATATTGTCTTATTAGTTCTGTCATATAGCACGGTGCAATGTATCTCTTTACCGTCGTCTCTGACAACTGTTACTATTGGCAGATGTTCCTTAGCATAAGACACTAACTTATACCTGTCTTCCTCTGTTACATCTATGACTAACTCATATAACTCCTTTTGTAAATTAGATATATTCTTAACTATCAATTCATAACCACTATACTTATCTACAGCTTTCTCTACTGCTCTATTTAAATCGGAATAAGAAGGATAGTTTTTGTCGAGGTCTTTTATCTTCCTCAATGGAATACTGTTATCTTTAAAGCGTTCCTCTATGATATCTTCGGTAACAAACTCTACCTGTCTGCCTCTTATCTTATTATATTCACTTCCCTTCATCATCGTATCTTTTTAAAGAAATGTTACTCTTCTGATTCAATGAAGATAGCCTCAATAACGAAGATGTCGTTGCGTTCAGGTAAGGTATCTTGCACCCTTATGCTCTGGTTATCTATCTCTTCTACGTAAGATATATCCCTAAAATATCTCTGCCCATTAAGATATACTCTTGTACTGCCAGCAATAAACTTCCGCGATGTGCTGAAGAGCGTATTCTTTCCGTCGGCTTGTGAAGATAATAATTCATAAGAATACACAGAACCGTTATATTTTTCGAGGTTAGATATTCTTAATTCCATAGCATCTCTGTCAGTAGAATAATCATTGTCTGATACATACCGTCCATCACCTGCTGCCTGTGTGAGAAAACCACTAACATCTGGAATACTATCTCTTACATTTCCTATACTGTTGTTTAATCTATCATAGAGCGTCTTGACAAGATATTGAGATGCTAAGATATTTTTATCACTGCTGTTGATGTCTTGTGCAAGAGTATTGATAGTCATCTTCTCCCACGTGTTACCATCATAATATAAGATGCAGTGTTCTCCATCATTAACGATTAAGCCCACCGTCTCTTCTTCGTCAGTATATCTTCCTGCCTGCGAACAGATACAGAACAATCTGACACCTTCCGTTGTGTTAGGCAGGACACGTCTCTTGTTCATAACATATATCGCCAAGCCTCTTATCTCTTCATCTTGTTCATATGTATAGGTCAGCATCTCTAATAATGTTGTTGCAATATCATTCTTAGTTATACTTGCTTCTTCAGTCTTCTGTATTATCCTCGTCGATATGTTATCCTCTATCTGATTTTTACTTATTGTTGCCATAATATATCTTGTTTAATTATTCATACTCTATTGCAAATGTGCTTGAGAATAGTCTTGGTTTAGGTATCTGAACTTCTGTCGTTGTGCTTGTGATACTGTCTGTAAAGATAGATTCGCCACTATGCTCTGTAATCCAGAAGAACTTGATATATATCTTATCACCATTAATTAAGTTAGCCAAAGCAGGAATCTTCTCTCCTTGTGCCGACAAAAGAAAGTCTATCTGTCCTTGTGGTTCTTGTTCGTTTAACTTAACATCTTTGAATGTTGTCTCATTATATAGTAATGAGTCCTCGCCCGAAGTCTTAACTTGATATATCTTCCATAGACACTTACAAAGCTGACTACTCTCGGAGGTGTAGTCTATCACCGACACCTCAGCCATTATCTTACTAAGGTCTTTAGTGCGAGACGGCAAATCTAATGAAAACTTATATTTGTTAACATCTTGGAATATAGGTTGTGGTGGTTCTGGCGGCTCAGGGTCTGAACCATCGTCTATGACAATAGTATAGTTAGCATTGATAGCCACCTCTTCTACCGTTCTATTCACGAAACCATCGTGATATATTATCTTGCCTGTTGCGTAACCGCCATTTGTACTGTCAGCAATACTATTCAGTAGTTGCTCCTCTACGGTTGCTAAAAATATCTCTATCCTCTGTAATACCTCATCTTTGTTCTTTAATTTATACCACCACCAAAGGATTTTGAACTGAAGATATTTATATAATACGCTTTGAAATTCAAATCCTGTCCATCCCTCTTGTGCAGTTATATAGAAATGTACTTTGCCTTTTTCTTTATCTATTTCTATGTTTTTCCCACTCCAAGCCGCTTTATTGTTGCGTCTTAATAATTGCCAAACGTTACTAATAACAAGTTGATTGGATACAAAATCCATATAATCTAAAAAGAAATAATCCTTATCGTCCTCTGTCAGACCATACGTATCATTTAAGCTCTCTCTTGATACATTAGGATTTCCAATGAGAAATGCTCTGTTGAGTGTCCAATATTGGCACATCTCCCATAATTTTTCTATTCTTATGATTATTTCGTATTTGGTCATTATCTTCTCTGTCTTTTAGAGGAATTTTCTTGATAAAATTCTTCTGGCATTGTAGGGTATATCTTGTGTAATTCAAGTAAGGACTGCATCTGTATAATACTATTCTCGGCTAACTTCAACTCTTGCACAGTGTTAAATAGGTAGTATAGCACATAATATATGTATGCTGTTAGAAGATAATCAGGTAATGTTAAAAAGTCTTCTATAGAGCCTAACTCCTTTATGTATGTAAAATCATTTATTTTATAATCTGCTCCTATATAACCCCAAGCACATAGGCTCTTCTTTCCGTGTCTATTCTCTATGCTTACAACAGGACGAGAGACCTTGCCACTTGTATATTTATTTTCTTGTAGTTTCCTGCGTGGATTGTCTGAATTTATGACATCTTCTGCATATACTGCCCGCTCCCAATTCTCTAATCGGAACGAAACCAACTTTAGAAACTTCTTTTCTAAAGTAGTAAGGTCTATGCAAATACCTCTATAATTTATAAGTGTTATAGCATTAGAGATTGATTGATTATCAACACATACAACTAAATCATTATTTAAGCAATTAGACGGCAAGAGACATAAATATTCATTGATGTATCTTCTAATGAAAGAACTTAGCATCTCTTTCAGCTCTTCATCAACTGCTTGTTGAGGATGATACTCATCATATACAATCAAAGATAAATTAATTAATTCTTGCTCAGTCATCGCCTAAATTTACTCTTGTTTAAACAAATATCCTTTTTCCTTAGCCAACGAGATAAGTTCTTCGTTAGACATTCTCTTATTGGTACTAACATCTGGCAAAAGTTTATACATCTGTTCTATCAAGTCTTGTTTGTTTTTAAAGGTCTTCTCTACAAAGGCATTATCAGATATAGTCGTGGCTGTAGCCATCTCAGTAATATCCTCTTGTATATCTTTGTCTGTAGATAAGAAAAACAAATCGTTGAATAATGGATGTTTCTCTAATGCGTCCTGTATCTCTTTGTTATATGTTGAATATGTAGAAGGTATCTTCAATGCATTACTTTTAATGCCGCCCGTGAATTTTATTATCTGCGTCCTGTCTTCTATATGTATTGTTATTGCTAAGACAATACGTTCCGATGTATATATTTTTCTCATAATTCTTTTTTTTTATAAGAGGCTGACAAATCATCAGCCTCTTCAATCAAAATAAAATAATATGAAAACAAATAATTATCTTGGAGAAATTATTCTCAAGTGAGTAGGTAAATTTTTAAGACAAAGAGCAGATGCCTCCCATACAACCTCATTTTCTGAACGGTCTTTACCTGCTTTCAATAAGTCTGGACGTTCTACTTTAGGTCTTTGAAAATATTGTTTAAACATAAAAGCAGGGTCAAGAATAACACCATCGTGATAATGTTCACCTACGAATAATGAGTGAGGCTTAATTAGTAAAGTTCCGTGATTTGTCTTTATTTTATGAAATTCCACACCTGCTACGACTTGAGTCTTTTGTTGCTCCATATATTTTCTATATGACAAAGACTTCATTAAATCAGACATCAATCCGTGTCCAGCAAATAATAACTTGGTTTCAGAACCATTATTGCCAATAAATGCATCTTCAGTCAAGTCAATAAATGTTGTATCTGTTATTGTCTGTGGCAATGTAAAGTCTCTATCTATCTGATTCCATACCCCATTAGTTGTGTATATTGTCTTATTGTTATCGGACACATCCGCAAACTTAGCCTTGCGTCCCCATAGATAAGCACTTTCAATCTGTCTTTTTAGGTCCCACAAATCAAGGTCTCTAAGTGTGTCAAAAGTAAAATCAACTTTCTTCTTGTGGCGTTCTGCCAATAATCCCATTGATATGGTCTTCATAAAGATTTGTTGATAGTTATCGTTGTACTCAGGCAATAACTCGTTAGCATCTATCATTGCGGTTCGTTCATTGACTGCTGTCGCTAAACGTTGTAGTTTAACATCTGCTTCTAATACATCACCTGTTGCAGGCAATTCAGCCACATCATTCTGCAATGTGCATAATAATTTATTGTTAAGATGTTGTACTTCTAAGACGTAGAAGTTCCAATGTTCAGTGGCAGATAATCCTGTACCTGAGCTTTTTTTCTTAGGAACGCAGAAAGTGTCGTGCTTAATCCACATATTAATATTCTGCACAGGAATAAGTACTGACGCACCATAAGTAGATACATTAAAAGCAGAAACTGCAACATTAGCTGTAACCTTATCCTCAATAGGCAGCGTTCCTCTTGAAGCATTTTTTGGCTCCATAGATGTTACATCTTCCGAGTCAATATTACGTGCGATGGTATCAATAGGGTTCTCATATGGACGTATCTCTATAAGACGACGGTCAATATCCTGGTCAAGAATACTATCGTTGCCGCCCTCTTCTTCCAAAGTCTGAATGGTAACCGTTCCTCTTTCTCCATCATATCCATTCTGCTGCAAGGTTGTGTTCCCGTTAAATGTGCCTGCCCCTTGCGCTCCTGCAGGCATTCGCAAGATATTTGCGAAAAAATCCAATTTTCTCATAATTTTCCTCCTTTTTATTTATTTTTATTAATCCTCTTTGCTGTTTTCTAAAAGTCTCTCCCAACTATTTTTTCTAACAACAGATTTTTTGTTCTTATCTACCCCAATATTAGCTTCTTTAACTTGTGGCAAACCACTTGTCCTTTTCTTTAGTTCTTTATCTTCTATCCTCTTATTCTTTCCCTCCGTTATTCCTCTGTTATATTCTTTGTTAAGAATATCCTTATAGAAGAACATATTCAATACATCCTTATCTATATCATTGTTGATAAGCTTGTCTATTATCGGCTGCATTCCTTTGATGACCTCTTCTGGAGTTGTCCCCATTTCTTTAGCATATTCTTCTATTGCTTTCAATGATTTGTCTTTGTTGCCATTTACTGTCTTTTTAAGATTTTTGCGTGCAAGTATATTTTCTCTGTGCTTTATTATTTTCTCCTCTTTCTCGTTATCTGACAGTTTTTCACCATTGTCTATTCTCTCTACAGCTCTCTGCAATACATCACGAGGTAAGGACAATAAAGCATCTTCTACGTCGCCAGTCTCATTGATAGCCTGGAAAAAATCTATTGAATCAGGGTTATTTTCCAAGAGGTCTATGATTTCTCCGCTGGCAGTCTGCATATCTGTCAAGTCTTTCTTCTTGCCATCATAGCTCTTCATCGCATAAGAGTATATACCCTCTTCGTCTAAGTCAGGATATTTATCTCTTATTCTCTTCTCAAAAACCTCTCTTGTTGTAGGTTGATTTTCTTCTTGTTGTGTCTGCTGTCCTCCATTTACCTCAGGAGATACTTGATTTTCTAAATTTTCTTTTTCCATTTTACAAAAAAAATTTTTGTGCAAAAATATATGATATTTAGATATTTTTTTCACAAAATGTGAATTTTGTGTTTTTTTTTATTATTTTTGCAAAAAAAATAATAAATGACAGAAAAAGAAGAAGTAGCGGCTCTTGTCTTACGTATAAGATTATATAGAGCCGAAGAAAAAACCAAAAACAAACTGAGACAGTATTTCTATGCCTGTGATGTGTTAAATATGTCTGTTGGCAGGGCTATGAATATTATGTCTAAAAATCAGGCAATAAAGAAATTAGATAGAGAGTCGTGCGAAAAAAAACTTAAACGCTTGAGTCCCTCAATGTATAAAGTCGCATTAATTGATTCAGTGGTGTAGTATGACGAGTATAGAGACCCAGATATTAAAAGAGAATGAGAATAGAAAGAAAACACTTTTCCCCGACTATAATCCTCTGACAGGAGAAGGATCTTTGGAAAAACGTTTTCCTTTTATCTTGGATAAAAAGCATACTATCTATCTTCCATCAACTATGTCTGCTTATCCTTTATTGAATGAAATAATGGACAAAGGAGGATTACATCTCTATAAACCAACGAAGATTGCTCAAGAACAAGCAAACGTTAAAACGATAAAAGATTTCAAAATAAAATTTTTGAAAGACCTATATAAACTGCGTCTTAGACACGACTTTGAGTATTGGGCAATAAAGAAAGGTCATATAAAACATAAAGAAACTCAACGTATTGTTCCCTTCAAATTAGATATTCATCAACGATACATAGTACACGAATTAGAGTCTATGCGTCTTGCAGGTAAGCCTATACGTCTTATCATTCTTAAAGCTCGTCAGCTCGGTTCATCAACAGTATGTACATTATATATGCAGTGGATGGCAACACAGGTAAAAAAGAATTGGTCATTTGCTATTGCCGCACACGTGCAGTCTGCTGCCTTGACAATCAAACGTATCTTTGAACTCTCTCTAACAATGGACGGAGAATATTCTGTAAGAAATCTTGGAAGTCCGTTAGTCAAGCAGATAGAAGGTAGCGGTGCTGTTATACGTATAGGTTCTGCTGTCAAGCCTGAATCTTTACGAAGCGAGGACTTGCAAATGATACATTATTCTGAGGTCGGGTCGTGGAAAAGAACAAAAGAGACCGACCCCGATGATTTGATAGCGTCCATATCAGGTTCTGTCCATCCTCTACCTGATACGTGTATAATAATGGAGAGTACGGCAAAATCAAAAGGCTCTTTCTTCTATGAGGAATGGGATAAGGCAACACGTGGCGAGAGTGCTTTCCGTCCTATCTTTGTCGCTTGGTGGCAGGTGGTACGCTTCCAACTACCGTTCTCTTCCGATGATGAAAAGATACAATATTATAATAATCTCAACGATTATGGCAAATTCTTATGGAAACTGGGAGCTACTCTTGAGGGTATTCAGTGGTATTTTGAAACGATGACCCTGAACAACTACAAACCTCAGAAGATGCAAAACGAGAACCCATCAACAGCAGAAGAGGCTTTTACGGCTATCGGTGAGAGGGTCTTTGATATAGAATATGTAGAGAATATCAAGCAATGTATCAGAGAACCTAAATTCACGGGAGAGATTATCGGCGATGGTAAGAAAGGACAGATGGCGTTGGAGAATATACATTTTATTGAAAATATCCGCAATGGTAATCTTAAGATATGGGATTTTCCAGACAAAGACATAAACATCACCAACCGTTATATTACCTGTATGGATATAGGAGGGAGAAGCGAAAAATCGGACTACTCTGTTATCCGTGTCATAGATAGATATTGGAGAATAGAGGGTGGTGTTGATGAGTTTGTCGCAACTTGGCGAGGTCATCTCGATATTGATTTAGCGGTATGGAAAGCCGTCCAAATATCAAAGATATATAATAATGCATTACTTGTAATAGAACGAAACACTATTGATTCCAAACATCAGAAGACAGACGGTGTGCATACTTTCACCGTCTTTAACGAGGTTGTTCCTTATTATAGCAACTTATATGCCGACCACGACCCACAACGTATAAAAGAGGGACTGCCTCCTAAATATGGTTTTTTCACTGGTAGTGGAAGTGCAAAAAATAGTAAGCAAGCCATAGTGGATAACCTTATATCTCTTATGCGTGAGAGTGGCTTCATAGAACACGACAGGCAGATGATAGTTGAGTGCGACCAATTTGTTTATAAACAAGATGGCACTCTTGGAGCAGAAGACGGGAAAGATAATCACGATGACGTTATTATGGCTTCTGGGATAGGTCTATTAGTATCTAACAGAATACCTATGCCTATGGAGATAAAATCAGAAACAGATTTCTCTATGATTAAGATGAGAAGCAACGTATAACTATCTTATTCCTATCATTGCCCTCTTTTGTCTATCAGAGATATATACATTGCCTATCCTTGTATTAGGTAAATCTCTGGACAAGATACATATAACAATATATTTAACACTTCTTAACATCCTTGATAGATAATAGTCTTGTCTTGGTTTAGATTCGTCTTCTATCATAGCATATTGATGAACCTTTTTTATCATAGAGAAATTAACCCCGTCATTGCTGCCTAAGACAAGTAAATAGAAATTATCTCTTGTAGTCCAAGACATATTGAAAATCATCCTCTCTATATGCTTATATTGTCGTGTATCTAACATTAGATACTTAGTGATAACAACGACTCTCTTTGCTATATCGGCTTGTATATTATCGGTCTCTTTGATTGAGTATAACACAAGCCCATTGGCTATTGTGTATTCCTTACCTTGACTATTGAGGGCTTTAATGCTCTCTCTCTTAGATAAAGTGAAATCATCCTCAACCCTATAACTATCGTGCCTCTTGTACCAACAATCATAACGGATATTATATACATAAGTATAGTTATCTCCAACAAAGCAAACCTCATAGTCTTTTACATTGTAGTACATCTGACAGTCTTTTATTTCCGTGATAAAGTCCTTGTCTGTAGGAGTTAAACAAGTAACGTCTATAGCATCATCTAAGTCGTGTATTGTTACTAATTCTACTATTCCGCTTTCGTTATGAATTAATTTTTGTCGTGTTGGTGTTATTTTTTCTATCTCTTCTATATTAGTTTTTTTTGTTACTGTTGGCCTGCCGTGCATTCTCTCGCTGATATTTTTGACCCCGTTAGAAGAAATCATATTAACACCTGCCTCACTTATATAGACAATGCCTGCTGGTGTCTGCAAGGTGTTAGGGTTTATAACCATATCATTACTTATCTTAATAACATTGCTATAAGCAACATCACCGCTGCCTACCTGCATAACATATATACCATCCTCGCAGAATACGTAGAGAGGGGTTGTGCCAAAGTTTCTCTCACTTGTCGCAAGAGTACCTGTATTGCTTCTGATGGCTATTACTCTATTATTTGTTTCCCCAAAAGAATAGTTGTCTTTGTTCGGTGTTATCAGAGCGTTGTTGGTCTCTGTCAGTTGCACAACATTAGGGCTATATATCATCCCATTACCCTCTTCTCTGTCCTCCCAATCTATTCCCTCTACTGAAGCATTGACATATATGTCTTCAACAATATTATCTCTTCCGTAATTTATGGTACTTTGTACGTGGTTTTGTGTCTGTATCCAATATTCGTATGGAAGATGTTTAAACTTCTCTCCTGTTATCTGATTATCTTGTTTTATCTTATTGGCAAAAGATATATTCTGCCCTGCGTGGTTATTAAGAACAGCATCTGCATATATAGTCTTCTGCTTATTGTCTCCATTGACGATAAGCACCTCAAACGATACATCGCTAATCATAGGATATTCAAACCTTAGATGGTCTCTCGGTATCGTTATTTCAACTCTTGATAGTACTATACCCGTAACATAGTCTGCACTTAAAGGTCTTACAATAGAGAAGGCTCTATCATTATACTGTCCTTTGAATGCATAATACAGATAAAATGTCTCACCATTAACAATTATATCGTTATCTTGTCTATCTATAGCCTCGTTATTATATAGGTTATAGCCTCCAAAGACCCTATAACGCAAATCATAAAGATGTTGTCTGCCGTTATACACATAACTATTGCTGAAGATAGTTGTATTATCCTCGCTCTCATTAGGAGTCGGTAATGCTGTGTTAGCCGTCAATGTCTCTATATCTTTAGCGTATATCTGCGTTGTGATAGTACCTGTGATATTGTTGTTGTTAAGGTAATCAAGGTTAAAACTTTTTACACGATAGAATGCACCATTCTCCCATACATCTAATATCTGTTTATTGATGGGAGGATATATTATGCTTGACTGACAAGGGTCTTGCCCATTATTCCGCATAAATGGAATCTTCTTCCCTACTATGAATTCTCTCACACCTGTGTAATCCCATATATAATATGCTTCATAGTTTTCGTAGTCATTAATATCATAAGCATATACAGGTGGTGTCATAAATAGACTTATGTTTTTTACCACTTTAGCTTGCATCAGTGCCTTTATCTCTGACAACGCTCCTATCTTAATATTAACTCTATGAGAGCCGTGCGATTGAGGTAATATTATCTTATAAGGTATGCAGTTACAATCTTTATTGTTGGGGTTTTTCTGCGATTGACAGTTTATCTTAATTGCGTGTCCATAACGATACGGACGAAAATCAGCCATAGTGTCTGCATAGTCTATATTAGAGTATGTTGTGAAACTTCCATCGGCAAGTTCTAAAGCCACCCTATACAATGACAAACCTTTAAAATAGCTATGGCTGTCAGAATCATTACATGCCTTACGTTGTTTCTCTAATACTTCTGCTATGTATCCCGGTATTCTGTCATAGTTCTTGATATTAGCCGAATAGCCAGAATCTTCACTACTGCTGTTGATATGTGCTATCCTTATATTGTCTCCATCTGTAGTCTCCGTCTGTGCATATTGATAGGTATAAACATAATCACTATTAGTATTAGCAGGCTTATTATTTTTGGCAGGTTTTGTGATACCCTCCGCCTGTATAACCGCACGACAATTGCTAAGATTTAACGCTATATACTTGTCATCTCTCCATAGGTAAAAGTATTTATCAACATCAGTGCATATTGTCAATATATTATCAAGATAAGTAACGCTTATTATTTGCCCCCGAACCCTGAAAGGAGTATCAGCAATATCTCCTATGTTATAAGGATTCTCTTCTGTTACATCTTGTGGCGTATTATAGAGATATACTATATTCTGTGTCTTTTCCCAAATGATAGTATATCTATCTTGAGAGGCAGGATGTAATATGACTTGATAATCGTGTTCTTCTCCTATTCTTCCTGTGTTATACTGCTTCATTCTTGTTTTTACCCCTACATTTCTCCACGTATTGCCTTCGGGTCTTAAATTAACGATTTCTTCACACGCACCATCGCTCGCATTTATTCTCTCGTTGATACGCTCCATACCCTTGAATATAACACTCTGCACATCTTGTTTTTCCATAGGTCTCTTTCTTATTTTTGCAATAGTTGTTGTAATAATTCTCTGTTATTGTCGTAGTCTTCCTCTTCTTCCTGATAATATCCATTCTCCTCTTCGCCTGTGCTTTGTCCTCCCTGCTGCTGTTGTATTCTTTCTATTAACTGTGAGATTTGCTCTTCCGACAATTGTGGTTGTGATTCCATACCTTGCGACATAGTCTCTGAAGGTATCTGTCCTTGTTGTTGCATCATAACCTGTTGTTTTTGCGCTTGCTCCTGTCTCTGCTTTAAAACCTCTAAGGCTTGCTTAGCAAATCCAGCGTGCGACAACTCAAAGTAAATATCTATAGGTAACAATCCTTGTACAACCATCTGATATAACTTATCATCCTCTGTTATTGAGTAGTTAGATGTCGTTATCTCTTGTGTTATGCTCATATCAAAGTCTATATCTCTTATCTGAGGATTATAGTCAATATTCTCTTTACCTGCGACCTCAACGAATTTCTCTTCATCGTAAAACTGTTGTATAAGTTTCAAAACTTTCTTGTATTTTCTTATCCTAAAATCAGCCATACACTCTAAGAATGGCTTAGAGTTGAGTTGAGCATTAGCCGTCTCTTGTGCATAACGTGAGGCAGGAGTGCCAGATGTAGGGGCTTGTCCTTGTATAGCCTGATTGACACCTATAATCTGCTGTGCCATATTAACATTATTACTATACAGACTAAGTATAGGTTGTATATTCCCTTGTGTGTAGAATTGTTGTACTAATTGGTTAAGACTATATCCAGCAGGTAAGGATATGCCAAAGGCTGTGTTAAAAGCCGACCAGCCTTGTTGTACCTCCTCCTTGCTTATGCCACTTTCAGCGAATATCTTCTTATCATAGAACAAGATACCTTTAGCCCCATTACCATTTATGAAGTCAGCCTGCATATATAGGTGGTTTATCTCTCTCTGTAACTCTGTTATATTGCTTATGACAGGATGAATCTCACCATCCATAACATCAAAGAAACCTAATATATAAGGGTGTGATTGATGCTCAAAAGGACTCTCACCTTGTTGAAGAATAAATCCTTCTGGTGTCATAAAACGGTAAAACCAAATAAATTCATAACGAGATTGAGCTTGTATCAATTTGGCATCATCTACTGATAGTCCATTCTCAATACATTGCTTTATTCTCTCTTGATTTATCTGTTCTATATCCTTGAGTGTCATATCTGTTGTACCAATCTCTCCTGATGCATAGTCGTGATAACGCATCACCTTCCTACGCTCCTTAGTCCATATCTCATAGTATCGGCACTTATCATAGTCGGCAGGCGATAAGAAATCCATATTGTCAATTTTCTCACTGCTCTGATTATTCAACATACCATAACGCCTTGTAAACGCATTACTACGTTCATCATCTTTACAATGGTATAATTCCTTAATGAAATTAGCATCATCTTCATCTTTGGCAAAATTAATTATCAAACCATCTATGCTATCTTCACATATAGTCCCTATAATATCAATAGCCTCATTAGTGCCATCATCTATCAATGGAGTGAAGAATAATGTATGTGGATTGATGTTCTGTGTGATAACATCATAAGTGTCTTTCTCTGATATATATCCATAGTCTATTCTTGAACAGATAACTCCTGATGTAGCCAAACGGGTGAAGTTCTTATTATCTTGCTGAGTATCGCCATTAACCTCTATAACGTTTTCTATCGCCAGAGACATCATCTTGCTCTCTTTCGCACACTCTCTCTTGCGTGCCACTGCAACAGGATTGGCTCTTCCTGCAAGATATTGACCATTAAGGTTAGCCATTATCTGCGATATTACATTATGCGTTATGGGTCTTTGCCCTTGCTCCTCAATAGCATCCAATTCTTCCCTTGTCCATTGTATACCTTGTAGCATCTTTCGGTTATATCTCGCCTTTCTACGCATACCCCTTAATGCATCGTAGCAATCCTTAGCATACATAAGTATCTGATAATTCTCTTTCTTCTGCTGGTCTTTATCTTGTGTGTTATTACCGTAACTATATCTTAACTTCCCCATAATCGCTTTTTTTTTGCAAAATTATAATATATCTTGTTTAAAATTTTCACAAAATGTTAATATCATATAGACTATTCCTTTTTATTCCAATCCCTTAGTATCTTGTCGTAGATTTCTTCCTGTTTATCTAATAACTCGTCTATCTTCTTCTCGTTCTTGACCGCACCTTGTATTCTCAGTAACTTAACCTCCATTCTCAATCGTGTCAGTTTGTCTTTATTTTTGTTATATCTCTCTACAACCTTAGTCTTTCTGTCTTGGATAGCCTTATCATAACGTTCTTTATGTTCATCATCAGCCGCCTTCTTCATCTTCTTTAACGTCTTCTTGTTTGGCTGTTCATCAAGAATATCATACACAAGACTGCTCTTCTTATATAATGAGGCGTGTTTATCGTGTTTAACAACGAGTCTATCAACAATCGGTATATTCTCACCCGATAAAGCCTTCCTACCTGCTTGTATATCTCCAACCTTAGTAGCTATATTACTAATAGCAGGGAGATATTGTCCGAAGAAGAATTGCATCGCTTGAGGTGAGACTGTCCTCAACTTCCCTATCTCTCCATTTTTATCTGCCATCTTATTGCCTTCGCCTACAAGTGTCTCATAGTACTCTCTATCCCAGCTTATAGATTCGTGTTTTGTTATTATGCTTACTAAGTTATTATAGTAGAAAGCAGCGTCTTGGAATACCTTATAAGTCTTGTATTCATCATATCTGCCAGCCTGTGCTATCTTCTTATTATATCCTTCCTCCTTTGGTTCTTTAGGCAGGATAGGTCTATCCATAAAATCTCTGTTCCTATTAAAGTCTGCTATTGGCTGCACGATGCCCGGAGCTAAAGCACTGATGATAGTGTTGAACGGATGGTCTGTCATCTTTAGCCTGTCATTGACTCTGTCATACTCTACCAACGCTCCTAATGATGTGCCGACCTCACTTGGCAACAACTCTCCCAAAGCATTGATGATTCTTGAAGCGACTTCTGTCACCGTCTTCTTACCAAGATAAGCCTCCATAAGATTAACACCAATAGTGAAAGGAATATATAACTCTTGAGGGATAGGTATCTTCGCTCTCATAATGATAAGATTCCTCTCTTTGACATAGTCATTAATCTGCAAGTATTTATTTTTCTTATCATCATCACCACCTAAGATAAGTGATAGAAAGGCATCTAACGCTCCTACGCCTACTGCTATAGATAGTGCTCCCCAGAAACGTGTAGGATTATATCTTAACACTCTCGCAAGCTTGATGATACCTTGCATTGCAGCGTTGAAGAATGGGAATATCTTGCCTAATGTTCTCGTTCCCCAGCCGCTACGTGAGAAGTTTAGCGTTGCCTCCTTGCTCTTATATACCGCCTCTTGTACTGTCAATGGGTTGCCTGCTATCTCTGATGCCTCCAAGTAAGCTCTAAATGCTGCAAATCTCACTTGATTTTCCGTAAATTCGCTAAATCTGTTGAAGATGTCTAAGAACTGTGAAGAGAACGGATTTACATTCTGTCCCACTTTACTTTTTGTACTCCTTTGTAAATCTTTATACCTCTTCTCATATTCTTTCTCTATATCATCTAAGAAGAACGAATAGCCACTCATACCTCCATAATATACCCACTGATTGTATAACTTCTGCACATCGTTATCCATCTTGCTTCCTCTGTAGGCTTTACCCTCTTCCCATTCACTTCTCCAAACAGTCTGCATTTTAGAAAGATTTTCTAAAAATAGTCTTCTGAAATGCGGAAACTCTTTACTTCTATTCTCGTCTAACAAGAGAACTACTAAGGCATCTCTTGAGAAGTTTGCCGCAACAAATGATGGATTTTTACTTGTACGCATACTTGCTAAAAAGCGTGTCCCTTTGCTCAGCCATTGTATTATCTTGCCGTCAGGTTGTTTATCTTTGTTCAAGATTTTAACAAGATATTTAGAAGGCAAATACATATTATATGTCTTATCTCCATCTTTAAAGGTGAATGTGTAGTCTTTAAGTGTCTTAGGATATACTCTTTCATAACTATCATTCATCACGTGAAATTCAAGCGTGCCTTTAAGATATTCATTCTTCTTAGGTCTCTTAACGTCATAGACTTTGTTGTTGTCTTTATCGTTCCAAGACCAATATGATGTTGCGTTAGCCCCTATTATTATGTCTTTGTATTCATTTATAAAGTTGATTAGAGAGCGTTTAGCCTGTTTTTCGTTGAAATCGTGTATCTGATTGCTTGCGATAACAAACATATACTTCAACGGATTGTCCGCTGTTGTTGTACGTCCTTTAGCATTAGGATTGACTGATTGGAACGAAGTATCATTGCCGAATACAGATACCTCTCCATCATCTTTATCCCAACCACGCAAAGGCACATAATACTCTTGACGTTGGTATTTCTCGTACTCTTCTCGTGTGATGTTGCCTGTTTCTAATGCTTTGTCTAAGGTAAATTGAGTAACTGCTCTTGAGAGTTTGTTGAGTTCATCAACATTATCTTTGCCTACCATATCTCTAAACTTCTCTATTATCTCATCAGGCGTTAGACGTGTCGTTGTCATATTGCCTTTCTCTTTAGGGAAGTAGTTCTCTGCAATAGTCTGATACAATGCAGTCCTGCACATACTCTCTTCACCAGCAAAGCCTCTTATCCCATCTTTGTTATTAGTGTCCCACAACTCCTGTTGTCTGTACTTGTCCGCTGCTGCTCTTGCATACATCTCTGTCTTTAGTTGGTCAAACTCTTCGTCCATCTCTTCAAGCGAACCAAACGTTTTCTCCTCTGCTATCTTACCAAAGATTTCGTTTGCTTTTCTCTCAGCTTCTGCTCTCTCTCTATCCGTAAGACTTCCCATATATTTCTTAACAGCATCATACTCCTCTTTGTATTCTTTGTTAGGTGTTCTCCCTGCGTCTATCCTATCTTGTGTCTCTCTCCATCTGTTGTAGATAACATCATTTGTCCTCTCTCTGTAGAATTGAAACATCATAAATTGTTCAACTTCTTTTTGAGAAAGATTATACTTCTCAGCAATCTTATCTACTTTGTCCAACAATGGCTTGAATGTCTGCTGTGAGAACAAGAATATCTGTCCTTGTGTTGCTGCCTTAGCCGCTATCTGCTGCTCATATACGGAGTGATGTAGCCTGAACTTAGGGTCTCTCTTCCTCATCTCTTCTATGACCTTATCTTCCATAACCCTCAAAGCGTGGTAGTCATCTGCAAACGAAGCCCACTTGTCTTTGGTACTCTCCTTCAATATACCCTTATATGCCCTCTTCAATATAGGGTCTTTGACCTCCTCCAAAGCCTTATCCGTTGCCTTTTCCACAACACGCTCCGTTGATTTGTGAAAACGTATATCCGCATTCTCGCTGTCAAATGTTCCTACATTATCCGTAGCAGACTTTACCTCATTTGGATTTACTCCCTCCAACAAGTCTGATAACACCTTATCTGCTACCTCTTCGGCACTCGTGAAGTGTATCCCCAAAAAGTCTGCAACTCCTTTCCAGAACTTCCTCAATGCCTCTCTGACGTTGTTTATCGCCTGCAACATCTTAGCCTTGTCAAAGATATTCATCTTGTTGTTGCCTCTTATCTTGTCGTATTCCTCATCCAACAACTTCTTTCCTCTTTCTCCGCTATAATGTGCTAACACCTCGTCGGCAATCTCATCATCTGTCTTCAATTCAGGATAGTCTTTCTTCACCTTATCCCAAAGATACGTCTGCTTTTTCATTAATCCGACTATATTCTGCCACTCTTTTGGATTTACTTTTCTCAATGCCTCTGCCCATAGGTGCGTATATTCGTGGATTGGTGTGCTTGCGTCTGCTATCCGCTCATCAACATACACCTTACCTCCAACAGTAAAGCCATAAGCCTCTCCGTCCTTTGTCTTGAAAAACTTGACATCCTTCTCGTCAAAGAATTTGTTTAGCTTCTCGCTGACAATCCTCGTCGTTTCTATTGGACTTGGTGCTTGTGCTTGCCATTGATTGTATCTCTCATTCTCCTCATACTTAGCCTTATCTTCAGGGTGTGTTTTCAAAAAGTCTTGTAATTCTTTTGAATCTTTATCCCTCTTTACATTATAAGGCAAAGCCTGAAACTCCTCTGAAAACTCATTCCATTCCGTGTATTTGTAAGGATTAGGCTGTGGTTGATTCTCTTTTACTATAGCGTCTATCTCTTTTTTGAATAACCTATATATCGTTGCAAATTTCTCTTCTGACCAACCATAGAATGTTGTCTTGTTACCATATTTGCTTGTGTGATGCCATTCATTGTCATCTATAATACCCGCTGACACCAACGCCTTCAACGTTTTGTCCGAAATATTATATACTTTTTTAAAGTCTGTCTTAGGGTATCTTCCCTCCTCTCGTGCCTGTTCTGCACGCTTACTCATTATGCTCTTTAAGATTTTTTTCATTTTTTTGCTCAATTATTGTTGGATTTTCAAAATTTTGTAGTACCTTTGCAGCCACATCAAGGTTCTTGATTGTATTGGTAACGTCAGCGGAATTGGACTGCTGTTTGCCAATCCATTCAAGAGCCTTGTTTTTATCTGCATACTTCAACAGATTACCTGCGTTTATCCAGTCTACTATTCCTTGTACGCTATCTTTTGGATAAAGACTTCTTATTCTATTTACTTCAAGTTTATTGCCTTTCAATTCAGCAGATAATACAACAACAAAATTATTTCCTCTGCTCTCTATCTCTGTAAGTATAACCTTTCTGCCTGCTGTATTAGCACTGTCAAACACCATTATAGGCTCTTGTATTGCATTAGGTAAGTTCTTTATATATGATAATTCAAAAGGATGGTTTTCTTGCATAGACTTATCTGTTAGTCTGCTCGCCCTCAATTCTATCGGCAACGCTCTAACTCCTGCACTCTGTAAAACACTTCCTGCTAAGCCCAACTGATATGTATGGTCTTTTGGCAATGTTCCGTCTATCTGCTGTTGCAGTTCCTCATTAAACCTTTTATTCACCTCTTCACTTGACACTCTCTGAAATAACGGCTGCCCCTCCATAACGCTACGTCTCATCTCATCGGTAACATCCACAGAGTGCATTATTCTTCCTGCCTCTTCCACTTCTGGCAACTCCACGTCTTGGGTTTTTACTCCCCACTTCTTGCCATACTTGTCCATAAATCTCGGCAACATCTGGTCATAGAAACCTTTCATTCCCTCTCCACCAATACGAAGTCCGTTACCATTTATCTCTTTTGCTGGATTGTCCATAGATTCATCCCACAGGGTAATATCTGAACCATCACCATTCAGTATCTTTGCAGCAAGTTCTTTGCCTAATACTTCCATCAGATTTTTACCTCTAAGTTCAGAACCTGCATCAATAATAAGCCCCTCATTATTGACACGCATACTCATAGGCTCATTATTGTGAGAACGTATCACTATCTTCTTGGTATTTCTACCTTCTTTATCCTTTCTTGCAGGATAATCATAATAAATAATACTCTCTACTACATTACCTATATTATACCGCTCTGCCTGCTGCTCTCCTGTTGTCCAAGCTACCTTGTCATATCCATTCTCTGCAGCATAACGAAGCATACGCTTCATCGCCAACTCGTGCCAGTTCTTGTCAAAAGGAGCATCAGGTATGCCGTGGTTCTCTTCGTATGCTTTATCGTATGCTTTCTCCGCATTTTCAACGGCTTTCATGTATTCTTCTACTTGTACAACTTCTGCATCGTTGGCATAGGAATAGATATCGTCACGCTCACAGTCGTATTTCTTGGCAAGGTTTGACACATACAGGTCGTATGAAGCCTGAGCCTCTAATTTCTTTATGTATGCCTTGGTCTCTGCATCCTGCGCACCATCTTTTTTATACCCTTTTTCTCTTCCCTCTTGATGTCGTTTGCTCTGTATCTCGTCTATCACAAGAACTCTGTCGCCGTCCTTATCAGTCGTCTCTCCGAACCTTATCCAAGCAACTGCCCTACCTTCGCCAGCATCGCCAAAGTGAATCTCATCGCCAGCATTCCAACTCTCAATAGTCGGAACAACTATCGCTATCTCTTTCTTATTCTTCAAAAAGGCGGTAGTATAATTCCGTCTGGTTTCATTGATAGGCTGGAGTATAGGCGTGTTCGTAATCACCTTTCCATTCTCGTCAACTGTGAAAAAACCGTGTCTGTAAGCGTATCGAAGCATCGTGTCATACTTCTCGTCCCAAGCCTCAATAACAGACTCGAAACTCTCTCCATTTTCTCTCGCTCTCGCTATATCATTCTCAAAGTTAATTTTGCTGTTTGGTGAAAAGAATACATCCCCATACTCAACCTCCTCAATCTGTATCTTATTACTTCTGATGAAATCCAATACATCCTGCTTGGTGAGTGTCTTTTCTTTGCTATCTTTCAACCAATCGCTTAACCCAAGCCACTTGTCTTCGCCTGCTTTCAAGCCGCCTTGCTTCTCTATCATCTTCAGCCACTGCTCAGGCGTTGCTTTATCCTGACTGATATTCTCAACACTTCTCTCTGCGTTGGAATAGAATACATCTTCAGTCATTTCAGGTCTTACCCTGCCATTTACCTCATCTATTACCCTCTGTGCTTGTCTATTGTCGGTGATGACATTTTCCTTGCCTATGGCTTTGCGTAACACATCTAACACAACACCCAGCATTCCTTTTCTCTTGCTCTCACTCTCTGTAATGTTCTTTACCGACCTATCTTCTTTGAGAGTATCGTTGTCGTTTTTCTCCCCTTTTTCTTGCTCATTCTCAGAAACTGTCGTATCTTTGCCAGCAGAAACAGAGACATTGTTTGACGGTAAAGTCACCCCGTCAGCCTTTTGGTTGAAAGGAGGAGTTGTTAAAGTCTTTTCTGACAATGTTTCTGTTTCTTTTTGTCTTTGTGTTTTTGTCGTATCAAAAGCAGTTACAACCCAATTTTTGCTTCCTATTACTTCCCCTTGATTATCTCGGACTTTCCGTTTTACAGATACTTTATATCCGTCTTTTTCAAATGAGACCTTTTCTGTATTATTTATAATAGGTTTCATTTCACCATTATTGATAACATCTTCAATAATAGTAACAGCCTCATCCACATCTTTAAAGTCGTGGAGTTTGTTTATATGTTTTTTTATTATGTGGTCTAATCCTTGATTTTCGGAATCACTCCCCCAAATCAAGTCTATATCACCTATCTCTTCTCTATGGAATACTCCTAATAAATCTCCCTCTTTATGTTTAAGAAGAAAATCTACTGCTTCTTTTACCTTACCCCTGAATTGGTCGTAGATGTTACCAAATACGCCTTTGCCTATTGGCTTTATCTCTTCATTATTTCCTTCAGCATTTGCTGAACCTGCTCTTTGGCTTGTTTCTTCGCTTCTTCTTCCGTCATCTGTGGATTGTCCTCCATCAGTTGTTCTGCTATCTGATTTTCTCTTGTTGCCATCGCTAACAGTAATGCTTTGTTTAGGTCTTGTTCTTTGCTCATCAAAGCCTTGTCGCATTCTTTCGTAATCTTCTTCAGATAAAGCCTCTTGTTTGTTAAGTTCATCTTGTATTCTGTCTTCCTCTCTCTTTTCTGCTCTATCAATCATCGCCTGTTGCTGCTTCTCAAAGTCGTTCTGCGTTAAGTTATCCTCAGCCTCATAATGCATCCTCACCGCCTCATCCATCATCGCCGTCGGAGTGCTGTAGGATGATAAACAGTCTATCATCTCGTTAAAGACCTCATCAAACTCTACATTAGGATTGATATTCTCTCTAACATCTGTCAATAGTCTCTCTGCATATACCTCTGGATATACCGCTTTCCTGTCCTTACCGTTCAGAAAAGCATAATAGTTTCTTCGTTCTTCTTTTGCCTCTCTCAACCCTAAGTGAGACCCTAAGCCTTTTGTTCCATTCTCGCTATCATTCCAAAGGAACTTAGCACCCAAGGCAAGATTACGTAAGATATATTCTCGTATTGAGTAGGCTTGCCCCAATGCTCCCTCTTTTTCTTTTATTGATTTCAGGCTCTGCACCTCCTCTTCTTGCGATAGAGGAGCAGTGAATAAAGACTTGACTTCATTCCAATACGCAAGTTTCTTCTCTGTCTCTCTGACTTGTTTCTTATGCTGTTGAAATTTATCGATGTCTTCGTAATTGATAGTCTTCTTTGCAAGTTGTTTCTGCCTATCCTGTGTCTGCTTGATGATACCATTTACAACCTCTTGAGCGTCCTCCTTGCTCATATTAGAGTACAAGTCCACAAGCGTCTCTTCAGCATTTTGTGATAAAATTTCTCCACTCTTTATTCGCTCAGTCAAACTTTTATTCTCTACCTTAGACTTCTCTTCTTTCTTTTCTTCCTTAGTCTCTACTTCGTTGTTCTCTGCCTTAGGTTCTTCCACCTTCTCCTCTTCCGCCTTACCTGTCTCCTCTGTATTGTTTTCTACTTTAGTAAGAGTGACTCCCTGTTTGTTAATATTTATTGGTCTCAATTCCCCGTCAATATCTAATATAACTTGATTACCCCTTACGCCTTTAACCTCATACTCCTTACCGTCATACTCGCCATAGTCGGAATAACTGTCTATGTTGCCTTTATCTACACTTACAGCAACCTTATCCCCAACAGTGAACGCACTCTCTTTCTCTTCTGTTGTTCTCTGTTTCTCTGTCTCCTCTGGTGTAGTCTTAATTTCTTCTTTTTTATTATTATCTTGTTTGTCGCTGCTATAATACGGCATTGTATATTGAGGAAGAATACCGTCTGCTTCTATGTTGGCATTGAATATATTAGCAGTATTATCTATTAGGTCTTCAACATTCTGTTCTTTAGCCTCAGCTACCTCACTGAGACTTATCTGCTGCGGTTGATAGCCCTCTTGTGTCTGCAATAATCCTGTTACCGTTCCTGCTTGCTCATTAATATCTGTCAAGAACATTATTCCGCCATCATTAAGCCTTGCAACATTGATAACATTACTACCGTCTGTTCCTCTCTTGATTGCATCTTGTAATAGATTGCGTGTCTGTATGTTGGCTTTTAGTTCCTCGTCCTCACCTGCCTGCTCATATAAGTAGTCTAATATATCTCTTACCTTCGTGAAAACTATTGGATTGTTAGCGTCTTCTCCCCCCTCTGCTTGTCTATATATATCGTCTAAGGTCATATGCTGCACTTGCCCCAAACCATCTACTATTGTAAATAAGACATTGCCATTATCATCTTGTTCTTTATCAGTGATAAATCCTATGCTTGTGCCATTCTTGTTATAGACCTCGCAGATATATTTCTCTTTCTTCCCGTTTTGAGGGTCTTGTAGTTCTTGGTAATAACCATTCTTTATCCCCTGATATAATATGTTATTCTTCTGTTGTCTGTGTATATTCTCTATTATATTATCTACATATTCTTTACGTTGTGCGTTATTCATCTGTTGTAGTTGAGCGTTTAACTCGTTCCTTTGTTCGCTCAACCGTCTCGCACCTGCTATATAATTATATATTGCCTCATCAATGTCTTTTTCGTTTTGCGCCCCTTGTGCTGCTCTTCTAAGTGCTGAAAGGGTTTCGATAACCTCGTGAGGTTTCCCTTCTATTATCTTACCTTCTAACCCATCTATAATCTTTTTATTCCCTAATCCTGCCTGCCTTAATACTCCTAACAACTGCTCTCTTGCTTGTTGATAAGCCTTAGCGTCTCTATGAGAGACAACAGCATTGGATATTCCAAACGACAACGGGAACATAGTCATTGGTGCTAACCCAAGTGCTAAGACACTAAGATTGTCCGCCTGCCAAAAGTTAGAAAACTCTTTCTTCATCTCATCATCATCAAAGAGATAGCCAAGCACAGTATTACCTAATGCTCCTTCTACTTCTTCAAAAGCCTCTTCGCCGAAGCCACCAAAGAATAGATTATCTTTGAGGAACTTGCTCACAGGGTTATTACCTAACTTATTAGCAATCTTAATCCATTGTCGCGGTCTCTCCGCAAACTTGGTTATCTTGCCGAAAGTACGATTAATCATTGGTTTCTCAAGCATTTTAGCCCCTATACCTTTGAACAGCCTTTGCGTCCCTTGAACGCCTAACTTAGCGAATGGAACACCTACCGTCTCTGTAAGGTTCTCTATGGCTTGTTGTCCATATACTTTGGCTCTATCTTTAGCTGTTATATCCCTGTTCTTAAACAGTCTTATATTAGCATACTCTTCGTTTTTGGCTTTCATTGTTGCAGGAGAGACGGCAGTGTTTAGCAATGCTGTTGATATACCTTTCGCCATTTGTTTTTCGGCTATTTTCTTTGCTCCTCTTCTTAGTAGTCTGCTTGCTCCCTTGACTATTGTGCTACTTGCTCCCAATTGAAGCATAAAAGGAATCATATCTCCTGTTACCTGCCCTGCCTTATACCAATTACTTAACTCGTTTTCATTGCCTGCTAACACTTGTTGTACGGCTGTAAAGACTTCTAAGTTAGCTCTATCTTCCTTATTAAGAGATTGGATTGCTTTCTCTCTTGCTTGGTCGCTATTATTATATATCTTGTTAAATCTCTCATATTCTTGTATATAGTGTCTTGCACTTTTACCCATCTCTATGGCACTGAATGCTTCGTCTAATCCCGTGAAGTCTGCAAGATTATCTACCACACCTTGCCACATACTACCTTTGCCTTGTTGGTTAGCTCTGTCTGAGATAGTCTTAGCCTGATTAACATAAGATTGTCTTGCTCTTGAATAAGGTAGGCTAAGTTTAAGTATTGCCAACGCTCGTTGGTCGGCATTATCTAAGTCATAGCCCTCTATCTGCTTCCAAGACAATTCATTAGCCTTGTCAATCATATCTGTGTTCAACGACCCATCCCAGCCTTCATACCAACGAGGATTTTTGTTGTTCTCTGCTGTCAGTCTTTCTCTTTCTGCCTTCTGCCGATTGTACTCATCCTGTATTAATCGCTTCTCGTTGATAGCATTGATTACCTCATCATCAACTTCGGTATCTATCTCTGGCTTGAGAGTTGTGCTATACTCTTCTAAAAGTTTATTTTTTTTCTCTTCTAAGGCTTTCTCTCTGTTATACCCCTCTTGTAGAGGAGTTCTTGTATATTTCTCTCTGTTTGTTTTGTCGTTGTTGAAGACTTTGCCGACATCCTTAGGGGCGGAATTATCATTAGGTATTCCAACTATGTTTCCATCCTTATCTAATTTAGCGAAAGGCTCTGAAGCGTCTGCAACCACTCTTTTATCTACTATGTTTCTAAAAACCTTTTTTCGTTCTGGATGATTAGCCACCTCCTCGGCATATATAGGTCTATTGGCATAATCATAACCCTTGACATTACCGAAACTATTAAGCTCTTCGGCAGTCATTAGAGGGAATCTTAAGGTAGATTTTTTTTCTCCTGCATTTTTATTAGCCGTTGTATTTTTGTTTGCTACATATTGTTTATAGCGAGCCGCTCTTCTTTTTTTTCCTTCGTCGCTCATTTTTTTGTTTTTTTTAAATAAAATTAAATAAAATTCCTAACACTTCTCCACCTTTAGAAAACTCCGCTTTCCGTATTTTGTACATTATTCTGGATATTACACCTAATTTATCCGCTGTTGTCTTCGCTTTTTGGTCTTCCTCATCTATATAATCAAATAATTGGTTATATAGGTCATCTATCTCTTCTGCTGAGAAACCCTCTATCTTATCCCCGTTATAGAGTATCTTCTCTATTCTACCATTTGGTGCTCCTTTACTGCCATTCTTTTTACTAAAGTTGTTACGGTGATATGATGGTGATGGTATGGAGTATGTTTTTTCTTCTTTTTCCTTACTTCTGCTTCCTCCTCCGCTTCTATATGCTCTAATTTTATCTAACCTTTTTTTCTCAAGATAGTCCTTATATTCTTGAGAGTTAGGGTCTTTTTGCACCCTGTTAAAGCCTGTCTTGGTTATCTTCTTGTTACTATACTTATCTATCAATCGTTGATATTCTCTCTCTTCTTTGTCTCTATAATCCTTATCTGCGTCATACCTTAACTTTAGTTCTTCCAATGCATCATCCATATTGCGTTTTATCTGCAATGCTCTCGCCTGAGCTGCAGCGTCTTTGTTCGCAAGATACTGATTGTATAAGTTGTCAAACTTGTCATTTGTTCTGACAGGCACGATACCTCTGTTGCCTCCTGCACTATCACCTGCCGCCTCACCTGTAACACTTGCAAGGTTGCCGAAGGCATTAGCAAGCATAAGCAAAGCACTCAACCGTTGGTCTTGCTCCTTCTGTGGTACATTGTCTGTTATATCATACGTCTTCCGAATCTCTCTCAAACGATTGACATAATCTTGCTCGCTGTTAGTTGCAGGATTAAGATACCTTCTGCGGTAATCCTCCATCTCCTCATTGACTTTGTTTTCATCAACATTGTATTCTGTTGTTTCTGTTGTTTCTTTGTTAATCAAGTCGTTACTCCAATTAATTAAAGTATCACTTGTCTTATCAGTAGGAGGATTAGTAGTATTGGTTGTATTGGTAGGAGGATTGTTAGGATTATCGGTTGTTGTTAATTCTGTTGTTAATTCTGTCGCTAACTGCTGGAACTGAGGATTGCTAAGAATACTCTCATCAACCTGCATATTCAGTATATTATTATTAAGTCTTCCCATTGTTTCAAGCAGTTAAAAATCATAATTACGTGATCTAATCCTCCTCATCATTTCTACAAACGATGGTTGAGGTGTCTTAATTTGCGGAGTAGAAAGTAAAGAACTCTTACGTAGTGGCGTCCAATTCTGTGTCGGACTTGTCGCTGGTGTTGTCTTATAAGCATAATCTCCTGCTAACTGCAATCCTGCCTGACCTAATGTGCCTATTGCGGCAGATACGTTGTCCCAAGCATTCTTGCCACTCTGTGCTTTAGCCTCATTAACTCCTATCATCTGTTGTGCATATCTATCCTTAGCTTTACTCAATAATCCATCGTAGTACTTGTTGTACTCTGTCCCTTGTGCTGCAAGCCTACTGATAAGATTATTATATGCGTCTTGATAGCCACTTATCTGGGCTAACTTCTGTGCTGTTGTGCCTCCTCTCTTTATCGCATTGTCATTCACGGCTTTTTCCACGTCTCTCATCCTCTCGCTTGCTATCCTCGCTGCTGTCTTGCCCTCTACCGTGTCAAGATAGTTGTTGCCTGCCTTTATACGCTGTCTCTCGGCTTCTCTCTCCTGCTCCTTGACGATTTCTTCATTTTTTGCATTTTGTCGGCTTGCTGCTCGGCTGCCCATATATGACGCTCCGCCCTGTAACGCTGACATACCTGCAGCAATAGCTAATGCTGCTCCTAATGTTATCATTCTATTTCCTTTCTTTTTATAAAATTAGTGCAAAATTATCGTATATTTATATATTTTTTTTCACAAATTGTGAATTTCCTAAAAATTTTATTATTTTTGCAAACTGAATAATTACGTTTTTCTTCATTTTTAAAAGATGAAAAAAAACATTCTTAAACGAATGCAAAAAAAACCCCTTATAGAGGGATAAAAAAATATGGAACTAATTGATAATTAATTATATGCCAAAAAAAACAAAAGAAAAACCTAAGCCAAGAACGAAAATAGAGAAAGAGGTCTTGCAAGCCTTAACCCAGACGTTGAATGCTGGAGACTTGAAAGATGAGGTCTTTCACCGACTCAAAAAGAAGGTCTTGACAAAGGAGAGGATTAACTCAATATGCGATGTATTGGATAATATCAAGGAAACCAATCCGCAGACCTATCTGTATTATATTGGATATTTTATCTCTATCTATGATAGGCACAGAGCCTTAGAACAGAAGTTAGAAATAGAGCAACAACGTCTTGACTTGCAGAAGTTACAGGTTGCGAAGTCAATGCAGGCTGATAACGACATAGAGGAGGAGACTCCCGACAATCTTATAGAGACGATGCTATCTTAGTGAGGAGTTTCCTTAAAAAATTAAAGGAATAGTTTGTTGAATTTGTCCATTTCTTGCTTTTTCAGGTCATCAACGACAGCCATATAGGGCTTCATCGCAGCAATGGATGAGTGTCCTGTATAAGACATAATGACGTTGGTATCTATGCCGAGCGTCATTGCGGTAACAACGAATGTACGTCTTGCTGCGTGTGTGGAGATAACCTCATACTTAGGCTTAGTCTCTTCGTATTTGTTGTTGCCTTGGTAGTAAGCATAATGCACAGGGGCATCAATGCCTACCATCTTAGCTATAATCTTGAGGGCGTCATTCATCGGCTGCATAGCTATGACAGGCAAAGCATAAGTGTCATCATAGTCTTGATACTTGTCAAGTATCTGTCTTGCATAGTCGTTGAGGTTTATCGTTATC
>OMXX01000011.1 GCA_900315105.1 uncultured Prevotellaceae bacterium
CCCCGAAGGGGCAAAAGCCCTAACACATGATGTAATGCTTTTGCCCTTTCAGGGCGAACTTACTCTCTCGCTATACCTAGGGCGATGCCCTAGGCTGTTTGCTTATTGGCCCTTCAGGCCGCATGTCACCTAATTGCGGATAATCTTTTACATACTATAGACAAGGGGATGGTCGTTAGCCTCGTAGGGAAGAAATCGGAAATCATGTAATCCTACCAGTCTCAAGTCTCAGTCTCAGTTGTAAAAACGGAGTCATGTTTTTCTTATATCTCTTCTTATATATTATATATATATTATATAAATAATTAATAATAAGATAGATAGAAGAAGTAAGAAGATAAAAGAAGAAATAAGAAGCAAAAATATATGTTCATTTTTTTGAACTGAGACTGAGACTGAGATTGTTTTTTAATCAGTAATATTTTTATAAAAAGCTGAAATACAACGAAATACAATATTTCAGAAGTAGTGCTCCAGCTATATCAAGCCCAGATAGGGTCACAGAAATCATCATATTTTCCTCGGTAAATTGAAACAAAAAGCCCAGTTTGAACATAAAAGAAGCCAAAATTCATGTTTTAATTAAAAATCTAATTAAGTCTCAATTTACGTCTGATTAATGTTGCAAGTAAAAAACTTGAGGCGAAACACTAATTATGTCATAAATTAAAACGATAATTATGACATTACTGTCTTTTTTACGAACACAGATTGCACAGATCAAAGGGATTATCTCGCTTACGCTCGTGATTATGTCTTTTGAACACGGAATGCACGAAAGGAACGGAATATCTCGCTTGCGCTCGTGATTAACATCTCCAAAATCCTGAACATCTGTGGTCTATATATTCCGAACACGAAAGACACAAAAAAACGGGATATCTCGCTTGCGCTCGTGATTTGCGGAGCTCTGAAGGAGCGATACCTAAAAGGGCAGTCCGTAAGGGCTACCTATAACGATGAGTCGATTAACGAGCGCCATAGGTGCGGCACCTATTGTAACCTGAGTTCGACCACTTGCTTTAGCTTGTTGAGCTTAGCGAAAAATTGCTAGTCGGTTTGCGCCCCGAAGGGGCAACGAGCCAATAGCCCAGGGCAACGCCCTGTGGTATAGGTTAAATGGGGGATTCAACGCCCTGAAGGGGCAAAAGCCCTAACACAAATGCTTTTGCCCTTTCAGGGCGAACTTACTCTCTCGCTATACCTAGGGCGATGCCCTAGGCTGTTAGCTTGTTGGCCCTTCAGACCGCATGTCACCTAATTGCAGATAATCATCTTACAGGAAAAAAACAGGAAAATGTCCTGCTATTGCACGCTATCTCACGCTAAGTCCTAACCGTCAATTCGGGATTTAGTAACTTTGCACTTGAAAAAAACAACAAAATACCACACTAAACTACGCTAAACCACATTAAACCGCAACCGCCAATTCGGGATTTAGTAACTTTGCATTCGAAACAAGGAAACAGAATTCGGGGACACGAATTGCTTGGAGGCGTCCGAAGCAAGTCCCATGTGATTCCCAAGTGATTCCTATGTGATTCCCATTTCTGATGGGAGGCAAAGGGAGCCGACAACAGAACAACGGAGAATGAAGAAATGCAGGTCACGCTCTTCAATCAAAGGCCACGAGCGAAGAGAAACTGATTCTGATTCCACCCAAGGATTTATTTTCGTTAACGTTCTCCGAAGCGCAAAAAATCACATAAGAATTTGGAATTTACGGAAAGAGTGAGTAACTTTGCAAATGAAAATCAAGGTCACCCCACTTCTCTCCAAAAGAAGACATAAGTGATTCCGTTGTAAGTCCGTTCCACCTCCGTTTCAGATCCGTTTCAAGTCCGTTCCCTACATTCGGAGATTCAAAGTCAAACAAACATCATTATGAAAAAGAAAGATCTTATAATTACAGCAACTGTAATCTGTGGTTTGTCGCAAAATATGTTTGCTTGGAATAATCAGCAAACAAGAGAAGTATGTATAAATGATTCTTCTACTTCTCAGGCAGTTGTGGAGTTAAATGCTACTCACGTATATGTTTTTGACTTCTCTGAAGAGGCTATTAAGGCTTTTGAAGCAATCGATAGAGAGAATATTTACTATGCCGATGGTTATGGCTGTAGTTTCTATTGTGGATGCGAGATAGGCGAGCAAAAAGCAAGTTCCACTTTGAAAGAACAAGGAAAACAAAACTACAAGGCGAGTAATATTCACGACCTTGATTTCTCTACGACCTGGGTAGAAGGAGCAGAAGGCCATGGTATTAGCGAATGGGTGGAATATACTCTGCCTGCCTACAATCCTCGCATTACAGAGCTATTAATAGCTAATGGCTATGTCCGCACGAAGAAGTTATGGGAGGAGAATTCTCGTGTAAAAGTCCTTGATGTGGAGGTTAATGGTAAGCCTTTTGCAAGGATTCATCTTGCTGATGTCTATGCCTTGCAAAGTGTGAAAGTACCGAATATCGGCTATAGCGACAGAGAACATTTAGAGGGTAAGGCTCCCATCCGTATTCGCTTCATCATCCGTGAGGTCTATCCTGGCACTAAGTACGAAGATACCGCAATCAGCGAAATATTCTTTGATGGTATTGATGTTCACTAATACACGTAATTAACGAATTAAATATGAAACATTGCATTTTAATCATTGTTGCCTTACTTTCCTTTGTATCTTGTCAAGATATTGATGTTACTCATGTTGCAGGTCGTTATTATTTGGTCGTTACAGACGTAAAAGAGGACAGGACGTTATCCTATTCACCAGCAGAAGGTTCATATGTAGGGGGTGTCCCTCCAATGGTTTATGCAATTTGGCATAATGATGATTTCATTATAGCAAAGCAGCATCCTTCGCGTGGTAGCTCTTACCCTAAACTACACAAAACGCTATACTATATTATCCCATTAAAGAATCCCGTAAGTGAATTCCCTGATGAAAACTTTATAGGACCTCTTGATGAAAAGGAGTATGCAAAGAAAATAAAAGAATTGAAGATAACAGACAAAATAACGTTCGAAGAAATAAAATAGCCAAACATTTATAACTAGGTATTTCTGTTCTGGATTCAGCCTTACAAAGTGTTAAAGTACCGAATATCGGCTATAGCGACAGGAAACATTTAAAGGGTAAAGAGTAAAGTGTATGGAAATGGAAAAAACAAATATACGATGAATAAAAATCAATATATATTCACAACGCGATTCGTAATATATGATAATTCAGAGATAATCAGAATTATACACGAAGAAAATGGTGATTGGCAGTTTCTTGGATGCGAAGAGAACCTTAACGAATCAGACGCAGTAATCATATCATTAGGTGAGATGATGGATTTTGACGAATCTCTTTGCGTTGTGGAATCTTTGCCTGTGGGTAAACAGGCTATAAGGAAGGACAAACAGTCTCCATGGTATATTTATGACATCTAATCTCAGCAAGTTGTAGAACTCTCGTTACTGAATGCTTATGCGTTCTCTATCACCTCAACAAACGCCTTTGGTAAGATCACATTCTCCATGCTGATAGCATCGGCAAAGAGAGGGGCAATCTCCTCAATACGGAAGTCTGCTATGCCACAGGCAACCTTTGTGACAAGGAATTTCAGTTCTGGATGCTGCTTTGCACAGGCGATGAAAGCGTTCACCTTGCCGGCAATATAATCCACACCACCTTCCATGGTCGGCAGAGCATAGCATTGTCCGGTAATGCCCTCTCCTACTCCCCACTCTGCGCCAAATCTCTTGTGGGCAACACGAGCAGCACCTCCACCGTGGAATCCGCCGATATTACTGCCAAATACGAATATCTCGTTAGGCTTCAGTTCTGTTATGAAATCCGAAGTAAATTCTCTGTTGTAGGTCATAAGCTTTAGGTTTTCTATTATGAATATATAAGGTTGTTATTCAAGTTTATTCGCTTTCGCTCAACAAGCTAAAGCAAGTTCTTCGCTATGCTCATCAGCAAGACTGTCGTAAGTACAAAACTGTCTGGAAGACAGTACAATTCGTAACCCCGTACATACGAGTGAAACGAGGATGTGCGGGGATATAACGCTAATCCCTATTACTGCCTGGAGGGCAGTACATCGCCAATCAGGTACAGCCTTCCAGGCTGATTTGTTGATGAATGCTCTATATCCGAGGGCACCCTCTCCTTCGTCGAATATGCACCTCGGTTACGCATAGTGTTGCCTTCCAGGCAATTCCTAGCTTGCGAAACCTGATGTTGTTATAAATGTCAGCTTCCCAGGCTTTCTTCGGAAAAGGCGAATGGAAGAAGGTCCTTGATGCTATTGAAAACGAAAATACCATTCTGCCCCACAAGGATTATGCGAATAGGCTGGTTGAAACGCATTTCCTGCTCAAGGATGACCTGACGGCAAGAGCCGCATGGTGAGACTGGTACGCTGACGAACTCGCCTTCCGTGTTCCTTGCAGCTATGGCAAGCGAAAGAATCTTGGTGTTGGGATATTGCGCCTGAGATGAAAAGACAGCCACGCGCTCGGCACATAGTCCTGCTGGATATACGGCATTCTCCTGATTGCATCCGCCTACGATAACGCCGTTCTCAAGCCTCAAAGCAGCCCCTACATGGAAGTTACTGTAAGGCGCATACGAAGCCTCCGTCATCTGCATAGCCTTATCCACAAGCTCACGATCATCAGCATCCAATTCAGAATACTGCGACATGAGGTAGTTTATAATCACCTGTTTTTTCTGCTGCATAATAGATAATAATAGATATAAGTTTTATAATTTTCAAACGCAAAGACACAGAGACGCAGAGCATTTCTTTTCCAACACAGATTGCACAGATTATAGGGATTGTCTCGCTTACGCTCGTGATTAACATCTGTGAAATCCCAGATATCTGTGGTTTATTTTCTGAACACTAAAACACGAAAGAAACGAAGTTTCGTTTATTCTGTGTATTCCGTGTTCAAATATATCTTTGCGACTTCGCGACTTTGCGTTTAATTATTCATTATTCATTTTTAATTGCCACGTGCTTTGCCGTGGCTAATAGCACCCCATATTCACCTTCTTCTCATCCCTTGCAACGCCTTCTCTGTTAAGAGGAAGCATCCATCGGGCATCAGCTGCGCCATTCGCCTTTGAGAGGGAGTCGAGATGGAAATCAAATCGTAGAAGATGGGTATCTACCAGAACGAAGTTCTTACCACCTATAGACGTGGTGTCCGTCATATTTTTCGGATCTTTCACTTTTTCCCAAATGATGTTCTCATAATGATTTGCAGAGGCAGTATCCTTAACCTCTGTACGAAGAAGTGAATTATAGAAGTGGTAGTTGAATGCTATGGAATCATTCTTCTCCTTCTTCACATGATCAATCGCAAAACCTGTTATGATGCAATTCTTCACTTCGAGATTTAGCGGATATGTATGAGTACCAGAATGATTCGCAAAAGTAAGAGCTGCACGTGCAAATTTATCCCTTTCTAACAAATAGAACTGCGCAATAGTGTTATGGATAAGTGAGACTTCACCACCATAGATTACGACACATCCCATATAGGCGTTTGTTATCTGCGTGTTAGCCACATACACCTTGGAATTATTGAGATACATGCCATATCCATCGCAATTATGGATAGTAGATGAATTGATTGTGAGTTTCGTTTGGTTTACATCACTAGAATCACATACAACGGCATCATATCCGCTATGTAAGTCTGTATATTCTATTATATTGTCATAAGAATCGCCATGGAAATGGATGCCTTGCCAACGGCCTGGCATACGGTCATAAGGAAGATGCTCATTCTTTAATATATCATCAAGTCTGTCACCACGAAGCGTAATGTTCTTATCAGCCGTTCCCTGACAAATCAGCTTACCCTTGACATCTATTCCTGCATCATCGTGGAAATAGATTGTAGAGCCCGGAGCTATTGTGAGGGTGACAAGGGAATCAACCGTTATGCCGCCATAAACGACCAAAGCCCGGCCAGAGATGGTTGTATCGATAGTGGTGTCGTTTTTCAACTCAAGATTACGTACAACATCGGCTTTCCATGCAAAGGCATTAAGATTAACAACCTGCTCTACCCCACTTTCCAAACGGAAAATGAGGTTATCATCCAACTCCTTATATAGTTCAGAGCCATTGTCGGGCGAAGTGACTTCCACGAAGACACGAATGCTGTCGCCCTTGCGCACCTCTATGTCAGAGGTCTGATAACCAGTTTTCTCGCCAAGATATATGCCATCCACATTTACGCGGAACCCCGACTGATTGCCTTTCTGCAACCTTACATTGGCACATCGTATGCCATCTCCGGAATAGTTATATATCCAGAAGTTCTTGGATGCAGCAGGAATCTTTGCAAAGATAGTGTCCATCTTCAACGTATCGAAGGGCATGGCAAGGCGATTCTGGGGAGATGTGGTGAAGGTATCGTCGTCGTTGCAGGAGACGAGGGAAAAAAGAAAGACTAATAAAAGCCCCTCTCCCGTCCTACGGACACCCTCTCCCCAAAGGGCGAGGGAAAAGTATGTATTTCTAATCAATACGAAGAAGAAATTCATATCAAAGAATCAAGGATAATACGTTTTTATAGAATTATTCGCGACAAGAGTAACCTCAACCTCGCCCCTTGGGGAGAGGATGTCACATAGTGACAGGTGAGGGGCCGCGGGCTTTTTATTTATAATAACGCACTACTATCGCTTTTATTGTGTTTTTCGTAATGCAGCAACGGGCATCAGGACGCTCTCCGACAAGCCAAAGAATATTGTCATCGGCATCGAGCAAAACTAGCTGTTCTTGCTTCTCAAAGGCATTCTTCTTTCTGTCTGTAAGGTAGTCGCTTACGAGTTTTGAGCCTTTCATACCAAACGGAATGAAACGGTCGCCAGTTTCCACACGACGAACAGTTAGGGGGAAACGAACCTTCTCGGCATCAAGGGTAACGGTATCACGTTCCTTACTAATCTTAAAGACATCATCCACAACAACCTCTTTAATTGATATGCGCTCGGTCTTGTCTTTCATCTCATAAATAACGTATGTACCAGTCTCGGGAATACGGAAAGACCGATGCTCATTTTCATTCTTCTTGCGAAGGAGAAGAGCCTTTCTGTCAACCAACAATTGATGTGTTGGACTCTCCCAAGACTTTCCTGATTGGCTATAGTCGGAAAGAGCGATTTCCTCTATCTGGGCAGGAGAGAAATGATATGGAGAAAGGATGGTATGAAGGGCATATTCCTTGGATGGAGAGTCGTTAAGCTTTTCTTTATCAATACTTACCCAATCATCTGTACTTCCATGAGTTATATCTTCTACAATACCATTCATAGAATCGTCGAAGACCTTTCCAGCTTCAACCATTCTAAGGGCTGTCTTTGCGATATTCTCTGAAGCCGCAGGATTGATTTCCTCAAGAAGAGGAATGATATTCAGGCGCAGTTTGTTACGTGTTACATCGTCCTCAAGATTCGTGCTGTCCGTTACATAATCCTGCCCTATCTCCTCAAGCCATTCAACAATCTCCTTACGACTAACGCAAAGAAGCGGACGTATGATTTTTCCGTTACGAGGCTTGATGCCTTGAAGTCCGTGGATTCCAGTTCCCCGGATAAGGTTCATCAATAGTGTCTCTACGGAATCATTCATGTGATGTGCCACGAGTATGGCTTCGGCATCAATAGCCTTTCGCAACTGCTCAAAATAGTTGTATCGCAGTTCCCGGGCAGCCATCTCTATACTCACCTTATGAACATCCGCATAGGTCTTGGTATCAAAATGAACCGTATGGAAAGGTATCTGCTCACGCTCACACAACAACTTGCAAAACTCCTCATCTCTATCTGATTCTGCTCCACGAAGATGAAAATTACAATGGATAGCCTCAATAGTATATCCAAGACGTTTCATCGTCAGAAGAAGGCATACGGAATCTGCTCCGCCGGAGAGGGCTACGATATAAAGGAGACTACGGCCTCTCCCCCCGCCCTCCCCCGTAGGGAGGGAGCCGGAAGGCGATGGACAATCCAATAAAGAATTGTCTGTTATAAACCTCTTAATTTTTTCTATGAATTGCATGAATAATAGATGTAATCCTCGGTTGCCTAATTTTTAGCCATCACATTACGCAATGGTTACGCGTAGGAAAATTCACCTTCCAGCTCCCTCCCTACGGGGGAGGGCGGGGGGAGAGGCCGTTTTTTACTCTACATACAGCACCAATCCCTTCAAATACTCACCTTCTGGATGATAGATGTTGATAGGATGGTCGGCTGGCTGATGAAGCTGATGAAGGATGCGAACCTTACGACCAGACTGAGCTGCTGCGGTAAAGACTGCGTTTCGGAAATTGTCCTTGGTAACAACCTGAGAGCAACTGAAGGTGAACAAAATGCCACCCGGTTTGATATGCTCAAATGCCTTCACGTTCAGTCTGGTATATCCCTTCAAGGCATTATGAAGAGCACCACGATGCTTTGCAAATGCAGGAGGGTCAAGGATTATGAGGTCGTACTTATCTCCCTCTGCATCAAGGTATTTGAAAGCATCTTCGCAGAAAGCCTTATGACGAGGGTCGTTAGGGAAGTTAAGCTCCACGTTAGCATTCGTGAGTTCTATTGCCTTGGCAGAAGAATCTACAGAGTGCACAAGCTTTGCATCACCTCTCATAGCATAGAAAGAGAAACCGCCTGTGTAGCAGAACATATTCAGGACACTCTTTCCCTTTGAGTAATGCTCAAGAAGAGAACGGTTCTCACGCTGATCTACGAAGAAGCCCGTCTTCTGACCGCGAAGCCAATCCACATGGAACTTCAGACCATTCTCAAGTGCCACATTCTCATCGGTACCACCAAACAGGAAGCCGTTCTCCTGTCCGAGGTCAGCCTTATATGGAAGGGTTGTCTCGCTCTTGTAATACACATTCTCGATACGGTCGCCCATTACCTCCATGAGCTGCTTTGCAACAGCCATACGGCATTCGTGCATTCCAACGCTATGAGCCTGAACAACAGCGGTCTTGCCATAACAGTCGATAACGAGTCCTGGGAGGTTGTCGCCCTCTCCATGCACAAGGCGGTAGGTGTTGTTCTGAGGATTGTCGGCTATACCGATGCTGATACGCATCTGTAGAGCGATGGCAAGTCTCTTGTTCCAGAAAGCATCATCGATGAGTTCATCGTCGAAGGTGAGGATTCTGACGGCAATACTGCCGATCTGGTAGTGTCCGCGACCAATAAACTCGCCATAAGACGCTATCACATTAACCACTTCGCCTTCCTCGATATCCTCATCCATGTGATGAACGGCACCAGAGAAAACCCATGGATGAAAGCGTTTCATGCTCTCTTCCTTGCCTTTTTTCAGATATATGTTTTTATACATACTTACTCTTCACTTTTCACTTCCCCTTCAGGGGCTTTTTCTTCCTTTTCCTTCTTCACTTTCGGCTTGCGCTTGGTGAATGCCTTTCTGCGTTTGGTCTGCTTTTTCTTTGGTTTTTCATCAGTTTCCTTCTTCTCGTCAGCAGCAGAACTTGTCGAAGGTTCCGGTTCTGGAACAAACTCAAGGAAATAGTCGTTTGTTTCTTTGAGCCTGACATACTCCTCATATAGCCTTACACAAGCCCATGCGTCTGTTGCGCCATAGAGTTTCTGCTTATCGGTAAGGACGTCAGCCTCCCAATTGCTCAATTGCTCTCGCTTGCTGATACGCTGATGAAACAGGTTTGCATAGAGTTTCGCCAAACTCATATCCTTGATGCCAAGCTCAATCATGTGATCCTGCAGGTCGATGAATCCGTGAGGTTCAAAATCACCTCTCTCATGTAGGCTACGGATATCATCATGCCATGAGAGACCTACTTTCAAAGGTCCCTCAGTCTCTAGGAGCCGCACTATGGCAGGTGCGAGTCCTATGCAGTTAAGTCGGAAGAGAAAACATATATCCCTGTTGCTCACCTGTAGTAGCGCCACTTTATTGCGCTTTCCCTTGGTGAAGCAAGGTCGTGTTTCGGTATCGAATCCGAGGATATCGCTCTTCAAGAGAAAATCAACAGCTTTCTCCGCCTCACCCGCAGAAAGGATTGTCACAATCCGTCCCGGAAAGGTTACTCGTGGGAGCTCTGCAATTTTTGCCTTGTCGAACCTGCTATAAATTATTTTGTTCATATATATGAAAAATACGCATTATAAAGAAGTGAAAAGTGTTCAAATTATCCTTTCTTGGTTCACTTTTTATAAAATCAAGTGCAAAATTAGCAAAAAAAATGGAAAAAGGAAAGGGGATGCATAAAAAAATAGAGAAAAAAGAAGAAAAAATATTGCTTTTTGATAAAATAAAAGGGAATATTGGAGTCGGAACGGTTTTGAAACGGATTTATAACGGTATTACAATGGACTTACTACTTACGAATAAAACCGAGTTTCCGGCATACAATTTTTTTGGGTATTTCGTTTGGTCGAACCCTAGGCTTCCTGTATTTTCCCACTTGAAAATCGCTATAGAAACACGAGGTTTCAGACAAGCAATCTGCATGCAAATTCAGGAACTCTTGATCTCGATGCATTTTTGTAATCAACAAAGAAAGTAAAACTATAGGAATCAAAGCATTAAGCATAAAACTCCGAACTAATTGTTTAATCACTATAATTACAGCTGTATAAGTATCAAAAAGAAACATTTCTACACGTTTCAATACAGAATGATTCTTCAGGCATATTCACTTTGACTATACAAAGTATAAGATTTCACAAACAAGCTATTTTTGAGTGACAGATATTTCCGGTTCTTCTTCCATTTTTCCGAGTTTTTATTAAAAAAAATGAAAAAAGCACAACTTTTCGAATATTATTATGTGTTTTCGGCAAATATTTGAGATTTTTCTATTAAATTTGCACTTGAATATAAATTCACATCAAAACAACAAAGAATCAACACGGAGTTTCAACTCCCTCAACATATATGGCAAAAAAGAAAGAAACTGTAAAAAAGAAGACTTCATTCCGCGAAGCTATCGGGGTACCATCATTCGTAAACAGCGAGAAGACGAATTTCACCGTCGGCATTCTGCTACTATTAATATCAGTCATAATGGTCATCTCATTCATCTCGTTCTTCTCCACAGGACAGAATGACCAGAGCATCATTCAGCATCCTATTGCTGGTGACCTGAGAAATGAGAGTATGGCATTTTCAAACACATGTGGCTCCATAGGTGCATATATTGCATATTTCTTCATCACATGCTGTTTCGGATTCCCGGCCTTCCTGATTCCGTTATTCATGATATTCACCTCACTACGACTTATGGGAGTTTACAAGGTGAGTCTGGTGAAATGGTTCTTCGGCAGTATGCTTGCCATGATCTGGAGCAGTATCGCCTGCGCTAAGTTCATCAATCCTCTGCTATCCGGTCAGGTGTTCAATGCCGGAGGCGGACACGGAGACTATGTAAGCCGTTATCTGGAGTCAATAGCGGGTACGCCGGGACTTACCGGCATCCTTATCGTGACTGCCATAATATTCTTCACCTTCGTTTCTTCCGAGACAATAACATTTGTCAGAAAGGCGATGAATCCTATTGGCTATATCTCAAGAAGGGTGAAGTTCAATGTCAAGGACAGCAAGACCGTTGAACAAGCAACAGGAAACATCGTTGCACCAGAGGCTCCTATTATTGCAGCTCAGCCACCTATGGAGGATTTACTTAGCTCTCCTGAAACAGATATGGATAGTAAAGAGGAAGATGAGGAAAAGACAAATACATTTGACCTCACAGACGATGACGTAAGCAACGTTAGCGCCCCGACAACAAAGGAAGGTGACGATCCTGCGTTTACCGTCGTTAAGGGTTTCAAGGAGGAAGAGGCTTCAGGCACGAGCCTTACCACAGAGGAGATACTGTCAACACCTATCAACCCTCGTGAGCCATACACGAAATATGTGTTCCCAGGTCTTGACCTGCTTAAGAAATACGATGACAATCAGGACTACACCACCAAGGAGGAACTTCTTGCAAATAAGAAGCGCATCATAGAGGTGCTTAACTCCTTTGGCGTACAGATACGCGAGATCACGGCAACGGTAGGTCCGACTATCACCCTTTACGAGATAACTCCTGCGGAGGGTGTACGTATTTCAAAGATACGTAACCTTGAGGATGACATAGCACTCTCGCTCTCTGCTCTCGGAATCCGTATCATCGCCCCAATACCGGGCAAGGGAACTATCGGTATCGAGGTTCCAAACGCCCATGCATCAATCGTGAGCATGGAGTCAATTCTGAACTCCCGTAAGTTCCAGGAGACAAAGATGGACCTTCCTCTTGCTTTGGGTAAGACAATCACTAACGAGGTCTTCATGGTTGACCTTGCCAAGATTCCACATCTTCTCGTGGCAGGTGCTACTGGTCAGGGTAAGTCTGTAGGTCTTAATGCGATGATAGGTTCGCTGCTCTTCAAGAAGCACCCTAACGAGCTTAAAATCGTGCTTGTCGATCCAAAGAAGGTAGAGTTCTCTATATACAACCCGATCGCAAATGCCTTCATGGCTCAGATTCCAGATACAGACGAGGAGCCAATCATTACCGATGTGACAAAGGTTGTACGCACATTGAAGGGACTCTGCACTCTCATGGATCATCGCTATGACCTGCTGAAGATTGCAGGCGTACGCAATATCAAGGAATACAACGAGAAGTTTGTCAACCACCGTCTGCGTACTGTAGATAGTAATGGCAATCCTCTACATGAATACATGCCATATATCGTGGTAATCATCGATGAGTTCGGTGATCTTATCATGACAGCAGGTAAGGAAGTGGAGCTTCCTATCGCACGTATTGCACAGCTTGCACGTGCCGTGGGTATTCACATGATCATCGCAACACAGCGTCCGACAACAAATATCATCACAGGTACCATCAAGGCGAACTTCCCTGGTCGTGTGGCATTCCGTGTAGGTGCTATGATAGACTCACGTACCATTCTTGACCGTCCTGGAGCAAATCAGCTTATCGGTAAGGGTGATATGCTGTATCTCAACGGTAATGAGCCAACACGTGTTCAATGTGCATTCCTCGACACGCCAGAGGTGGAGGCTATAGCAAATCATATCCATGATCAGGAAATGGCAGGCCTTACCCCTCAACATCCTATGGATTTGCCAGAACCTGTGGAAGAAGCTGGTGAAGGTGGTGATGGTGGAGCTGTAGATATAGGTTCCTGGGATCCGCTCTTCGTTCAGGCAGCACATGCAATCGTAAGTTCCCAGAATGGCTCAACATCTATGATTCAGCGTCAGTTCGCTATCGGCTACAACCGTGCAGGCCGACTAATGGATCAGTTGGAGAAAGCTGGCATCGTTGGTCCTGCCCACGGTTCTAAACCTCGTGAGGTGCTCTTTACAGACGAGCAAGCTCTCGACAATCACATCTCATCATTGAAAGCAAGATGATAATATTGAAAAAATATTAAACTGCCATCAAGGAATTAAACTCTCCTAAAAATGGTGCGTTAAAACAATATATAGACACAAAAACAATGAAAAAGATTCTTACAATCATAGTTCTGATGGCTGTAGCAGTCATCACCTCAACAGCAGCAAACGATTCGTCATCTGCCGCCAAGAAGATTCTTGACAAGGCAGCTGCGAAATTCAACATTAAAAGCGGAACAACCGCAAACTTTACAATTACAGGTGACAAGATCAAGCAGAGTGGAACTATCTCAATAAAGAAGAATATGTTCCAAGCCTCTACTCCAAGCACTATTGTATGGTACAACGGTAAAACGCAATGGACATACGTCAAGAAGAATGACGAGGTAAACGTATCTACTCCAAATGCCGCAAAACAGGCAAGCATGAACCCATATACCTTTCTGACATTATACAAGAAGGGATATGACATGGAACTTCAGCAGACTGCAAGTGGCAAACAGGTACATTTGAAGGCTCAGAATCAGAAGTCTAGCATCAAGGAGGCATACATCCTTGTTGATGCAAATTCAGACATAAAGGAAGTTAAGATGCGTCAGTCATCAGGCTGGGTTACGATAACAATTTCTAACGTTAAGTCTTCCAACCTTTCTGATGCTGTATTCACATTCAATGCCAAGGACTATCCAAAGGCAGAGGTTATTGATCTTAGATAAAGAAGTGTAGAGAGTATAAAGAATAAAGTGTAAAGATTATGAGAAGGTTTGTTCTTTCAACAATATTTGCATCAGCACTTGCCCTTCAGGTCTCAGCTCAGGCATCAAGCATTAGCATAGACACGAAGGGACATATGTGTGCCACGGATGGAAATTCTATCTGGTATGCAAATGATCCGGCATCCCTATGGATATCTGCTGCGCCACCAATGGGTTGCAAATGTTCATGGATTGACTATATCGCGCCTAAGACTCTTGCAGCATGTATGGAAAAGGATGGTGAGGGGCGCATCTATGTTTCAAACAACAACGGCAAGACATGGAAAGTAAAGAAATTAGCTTCACAACCATGCTCTGCAGCATTCTATTCAGATGAGTGCGGTTTGTGGGTATCCTTCTCGGATATGGATCTGTTTCACTCAATGGATGAAGGAAGAAGCTGGAAGACAGTACACTTACCAAACATTCCTTCTGCCCATATAACGGATATCTGTATGCTGAGTCCGAAGGAAGGTCTGTTCGGTGTTTCAGAAAACAAGATCCTGCATACTACCGATGGCGGCAAGACATTCGAAAGCATCCCTACCCCATTAGATTTGGCATTAAGCGGAGGAGCAAGAATTTCTAATAACAAGATACCTGTCAGCCAGGTTATGCGCATAGGTCGTTTCTATATAGTTAAACAGGAAAGCTATTTCGTTACAAGCTTCGACAATATAAACTGGCAGCGCATACCAGATGTAACGTATGCTACAATTACAGATGCCGGTACTCTTATGACCGTTTCTTCAGACAACTCCATTCAGGAGTATGATGACAAACTTAGCAGATCATGGAAGAAGAAACTGACGGATGACACCAAACCTCACTCTATTAATTCCATCTGCGTGGATATCAACTATGCATACGTAGGTTTTGATGATAAGATTTGGCGCTCTGACGGAGATACAATAAATGTATTTACTCCTTCTGACATTGACGGCAATCATATTTCATATACTACTCCTACACGAAATGAAGTTGTAACCACAACCAAGACAAAGCCTGTTGTTAAGCGTAGTGAGGAATGTGAGAAAGCTGTAAACCTGTTCCTTGCGGGCAACTATACAGAAGCATTCCCTTTGCTTGAGGCATTGTCAGAGAAAGACGACAATGAGATTCTGGAGAATCTTGCATATTGCTATGAGGAAGGAAAAGGCACACAGCAGGACTATGCCAAGGCAATACAACTTCTTGCCCGTGCAGCAAACAACGGTTCTGACTATGCCCTCCTCAATATGGGTTACTATTATCTTAATGGCTGGGCTGTAAAGAAAGATACAGTACGAGCACTTGCCCTATGGGATCGTGCAGCAGATCATGGATATGATTTTGCAAATCAGAATCTCGCCAACCACTATGCTTACGAAGGCGATGTCGAGAAGACCGCAAAGTATATTGGTAAGTCCGTTGCCCTCGGCAATAAGGATGCTATGTATAAATATGCGATGCTTTATATGGATGGTATGGGAGTGAAAAAAGACTCCATACAAGGCATAACATATTTGAAGAAGGCTGCTGATCAGGGTGTCGCAGAAGCAATGACATACATCGGAGATTCATATCTCTCAGGACGCATACTCCCGAAGAACAGTCTTCTTGGCGTTGCATATATAGAAAAGGCAATAGAAGGCGGTGACATATATGCAAAGAAATTCCTTGCCCGCTGCTATATCAAGGGTGAAGGTACAGACAGAGATAACAAGACTGGATTCAGGCTCCTCAAGGAAGCAGCTGATGCTGGCGACGCAGAAGCATATAATGGCGTGGCAACCTGCTTTATAGAAGGTGTTGGCACACTTCCAGATCCTGACATGGCCATTCATTACCTGAAACTCGCAGAAGCTTCTGGTGATACTTCTGCCTCCCTTAAGATAAAGGAAGTTCAGAACATAGTGGCAAGAACACAGTCACAACAAAAATAAACAGACAGCTTTCTCCCTCTTCCACAGAGGAAGTTGGAGAACAAAAAAAAATAAGTAAATGCAAACAGAAATGAGAATAACTAACCTTAAACACACTTAAATAGATGTCAAAACAAACTATTCTAACTACGTCATTCCTGGCATTGTCGCTTTGTGCCAATGCACAGTTTAATATGCTATTCACTTCTGATTCCGATTTGCCAAATAGTTTGGTAAATAAGGTGGAAGAAGACAAGAATGGCATGATATGGGTTGCTACGGAAGATGGTCTGTGCAAATACAACGGCTCAAGATTTATCACCTACCGTCACAATCCTACGAATCCACATTCTCTCAGTCATAACTTCATACGTACAGTATGTGCTGACTCCATAGGAAATGTCATCGTTGGTACTATCAATGGTGTACAGGTATATAACATCCAGACGGATGACTTCACCCCACGCATTTCCGCCAAAGAGATTGGCGCAAGAATGGGTAATGTGAACTCCATCCTACGACTTGCCGACGGTGAGTTCTTCATCGGTGGTACTGATGCTTTCACACTTCAGATTGACAAGAATGGTAAAATAAAGACAAAAAAGAACGCATTCACAGGCAAGACTCACGAAATACATCGCGTAGCCCGTACCAATGACGGCTTTATATGGGTATCAAGACAGTCTGATGGCGTAATGTACGCCGACAAGAACGGAAAACTTCACCATGTGAGGAACTACGATGGTAGCGAGTATAACTTCTCAAGTCTATGTGTAGGCCGTGACGGTATCCTATATGCTGGAGATGTTGAATCCGGACTATACTACTATAATGTCAACACCCGCCATTTCGACATTGTGAAAGGTACAGAGGGCATCATGAAGGTGCGCGATATAAAGACAATGCCTAATTCCGACAATGTTTGTATTGCAACAGACGGAAACGGTGTGATGTTCTTCAACATGCGTACCCACCAGTTTGTTCCTTCCCATCAGTTTGACGACCCCTTTGTTGACATATCTTCACAGAAAGCACATTCTCTCTATATCAACAATCATGGAGATATTTGGATGGCATTATATCAGAAAGGCGTGTTCATGGCATCACACAGCTCTGCTCCCTTCGGATACATTGGCCGTCGCTCACAGAAATTTGACCTAATAGGTGACCGTTGTGTAACCTCAATAATAGAGACAAAGGATAAAAAAATATGGATCAGCACAGATAATGGCGGTCTGTATGGTCTTACACCTGATTTCCAGACTTTTGCAAAATTCCGTGTAGGAACAGGCGCCAATGATCTGCCTCCAACGATTCAGGGACTCTTCTGTGATTCACAAGGCAGACTGTGGTTTGGTTCATATAATAGAGGTTGTGGTATCGTGAACACTTCAACAGGAAAAGCGATGTATGTTCCTATTGAAGGACAGCCAGGCAGAAAGACAAGCGTATATGGATATGCAGAAGATAATCACGGAACCATCTGGGTAGCCACAATGGGACAAGGCATATTCCGCTATGATGCTTCACGCAATATAATGACGTTCTATACGTATAGCGATGGTACACGATGGACGAACTCCATATTCTACGATTCTAATACCGACAGAATCTATACTGGTACATACGATGGTATAGTATGGTTCAAGCCAAATGATCCAAAGAAAACCATGCATCGTATGGGTGAATCGGAGATTATCTATAGTATAACACGTCTTAATAACAACACACTTGGCTTTGCAACTTCAAAAGGTGTAACGCTACTTGACACCAGCAACGACAAGCTCAGAACCATTACAAAGGAAAATGGTCTTATATATGCCGTACAGATGGGAAATGATGGACATCTATGGCTAAGTACGAGCATGGGACTCATCCGATTCAATCTGAAGGATAACACAAGTGAAACCTTTACCTCACGTGATGGACTTCAGGGAAATGAGTTCTATAAGAATGCATGCCTACGTTCTGATGATGGTCGTCTATGGTTCGGTGGTATCAACGGCATTACCTACTTCTATCCTAACCGTATTGGTGAAAGAAGTACGAAATGCACTACACGCGTAGTAACAATTCGAGCAAATGAACGATTCCTAGGTCTCAACCAGTCTATGGAATATGAACTTGAGTCTGAAGACAATACATTTACTGCAGAATTCGCAGCATTACCTCTTTACATGACTCATCGTATTGCCTATAGCTATAAACTTGACGATGGTAATTGGGAAACACTTCCTATACCACAGAACCGCGTTGTGTTCAATGGCGTATCAAGCGGAAGCCATGTACTATATACCAAAACAATAATTGACGGTCGTGATTCTGATGTAACAGAAACATACATTCACATCGCATACCCTTGGTATCTCAGATGGTGGGCTTTGTTAATCTGGCTGGCAATATTTGCTTGTGTTGTATATATGACCCTTATAGAGGTGCGTCGCCGTCGCAATCTGCATCGTAGCATACGTGAACATCGTCGTGAAGAGCAGGCAAAGGAACAGAAACTGCAGTTCTTCATGAACATTGTCCATGATCTGCGTACTCCTATCACTCTGATTTCCACTCCGCTGCAGAAACTTCTATCAACAGACCACGAGCCTGAGCGTCAGCGTCTATACAGCACAATGAACCGTAATGCAGACCGCCTGCTCCGCCTTACAGATCAAATCATGGATCTCCGTAAGATTGACCTTGGCAAGATGGAGCTCCATTGTACTGATGTCGCTCTAAGTCCATTTGTAAGGGGTGTGGTTGCATATACAGAGGATATTGCTCAAAGCCGTCGTCAGACACTTACGTTGAAAGACTATACCAATGGTCATGTAAACGTAATGATAGATACAGACTGCTTTGAGAAGATTCTGCTCAACCTTTTGAGCAATGCTTTGAAATATACTCCAGAGAATGGTAGTGTAACCGTAAGCATCGACCTTGAGCCTAAGACAGACCTCAAGGCAGGCAGCAACGTCACACTCCTTCTCAAGGTTGTTGATACAGGTATCGGTATCCCTGACGATGAGAAACGGAATATCTTCACACGCTTCTATCAGGTTCACACAAATGGAAAATACGTCAAGGGTACAGGCATAGGTCTTAACCTCGTAAAATCTCTTGTTGAACTTCATAAGGGAACTATCGATGTAAGCGATAACCCAGAAGGCCAGGGGGCATGCTTCTCTGTTGCCTTACCTCTCAAGACCAGTTCTACAGAAATCGCTACAGGCGAGGGATTACCAATGCAGGAAGTACAGGAAGATGTTATTGTATCCCCAGATGCAAACGGCGGACACACAAAACTCAAGTCTCGCAAGACAATCCTCGTTGTCGATGACGATGATGAGATACGTTCATTCCTATGCGAGGAAATGGCATCATTATATAATGTCATCGACTGTGCAGATGGAAAAACCGCATACCAAACTCTAAACAAGGAACACATTGATATCGTTATAAGCGATATCATGATGCCAGAGATTGACGGTATTGAACTATGCCGACTTATCCGTCAGAACGTTCGTATCAGTCACCTGCCAATCATTCTGCTTACGGCAAAGGGAACAGACCGTGACCGTATCGAGGGACTTCAGGCTACAGCCGACGCATACATCACGAAACCATTCAACCTTGCCCTTCTACAAACAATCGTAAGCAACCTCCTATTGCGTCAGGAAAAGCTGCGTAATACATTCAAGGGCAATGAACTTCCTACTGACCAGATTACAACTCCAGAGATTCAGTCGGCTGATGAGAAGTTGCTTGAACGTCTTGTGAAGTGTATCAACGATAATCTGGACAACCCGGATCTCACCTCTGAATATCTTGCTTCCGAGGTCGGATTGAGCCGAGTTCACCTTTACAGAAAGCTCAAGGAACTCACCAATCAGTCTGCTACGAACTATATCCGTAACATCAGACTCACGAAGGCTGCAGAACTCCTGCGACAGAAGAAATGCTCAATCTCTGAGGTCGCATATCTCGTAGGATATCGCACACCAAACCATTTCTCTACAGCATTCAAAGAGTTGTATGGAGTATCTCCTTCAGAATACGTAAAGGAGCAATAAATAAATTCTATATATTATATGGTTGGTGCTGCCACTATTCCTATTTGGATATATGGCAGCACCAATCTGTATTATACAGAATTCACCATCAAAGCCTTCACTATAAATGATACTCTTTTGAACACTATGGAATAATCAGGGATATTTCCCCGACAACAATAGGGAAAACTCCACGCCTGATTATAGTTTTCCCCTTTGGTTCATGAGAAAAAACATGTACCTTTGCCTTCGAAATAATAAATGTCTAACGAGTCGCAAGACTCATTAAAACAGAAAAGAATATGAAGGCAACATTCAAAAGCATGATGGTAATCGGAATGATGATCCTCGGCACAGCTACAGCATTCGGAAAGTCAAACTTTAATGTTGACAAGTATAATGCAACCAAAGCTCCTTATACGATGATTGTACATAAGGACTGCAAAATCCGTCACAAGCATGACAAGTATTGCGGTAATTCATTCGTAGTAAGGATGGACAAGAAGATGGAGAAACACTTCATTGACAGTAAACACAAGTTCGACAAACGTGGAGTGTGCAAGAAATGCAGTCTCACTATCTACGAGATTCGTTCAGTTGAGCGCGAAATGAGAAACAGTCGCCCTACCCCTCCTCCACCTCCAGCACATCGTCCACATCACCCACATCACTAATTACAAATATTTCTATTCTATTGGAATTTAATTAACAAATAATTAGAAGAACATGAATACAAGTGAAAAGATTGTCCCTGCTGCAATCATTGCAATAAGTGTAGTAATAGCAGGACTCTCACTCCGTAGTGGTATCGTCACCTTCAAGGAGATGGACAGGAAGGTGTCAGTCAAGGGACTTGCTGAGCGCGAAGTCAAAGCCGACAAGGTTACATGGCCGCTCATCTATAAAGAGATAGGTAACGACCCGTCAGAGATGTACGACCGCCTGAGTTCAAAGAACAAGCGCGTCATTGCATTCCTAAAGTCTGCCGGTATCAAGGATTCTGACATAAGCGTCAATCCCCCTGTTATCTCCGACCGACAGGCAGACAACTACGGTAATGAGATTATGAACTATCGATACAAGGCTACAAGCGTTATCACCGTCACCTCTTCTGAAGTTGACAAAGTTCGACAGCTCATGCGTCGACAATCAGAACTTATGAAACAGGGTATTGCCATTGTAAGCGAGGAATACGGCAACAACTCTATAACATACGAGTTCACAGGCCTTAACAAGATCAAGCCAGAGATGGTTGAAGAAGCAACCAAGAATGCACGTACAACCGCACAGAAGTTTGCAGAAGACTCTGACAGTAGACTCGGTGGCATACGTAATGCACAACAAGGACAGTTCTCAATTGAAGACCGTGATGCCAATACTCCATATATAAAGAAAGTCAGAGTTGTAAATACAGTAGAATATTCATTAGAATAACATTAACCTTAATTCCATATATAAAAAGAGCGGATATTTCTATCCGCTCTTCCCTTTTTTATACAGCATGCTGCATAAGATGGTTGACTACCGATGACCAGTCACGGAAATCACCATTCTTCTTATTTAGATAGATAACCTTACTGCCGCTTTTGTGTGAATCATTAGGATATGGCTCACCCTCAACAAGATAAGAGTCAGTCATGGATGTCACATCCCTGTCCTGCGCCAGAATAAGGCGTTTATAGAATGTTCCATTCGCATTGTCGGAGTCGAAGTATTTCTTCACCCATTCCAACTTATTACTCCAAGATAGAGGATTAGCCCATGAAGCATGTGAAACGATGAACACCTCAAACTTCTGTGATAGTGTCTTAAGGGCCTCTACAGCCCCTTTGACGGGTTTTGAGTAACTGAAGATATCAGGGATGTCATCATAATTAGTTTTCTTCGCGCCATTCACTACACTTACATATTTCGGCACCTGTTCCTTTATCTTATCAGCGGATAGGGCCGACTCAAAGTCAACAAGGACATTGTCCATGTCGAAGAATACTATTTTCTTTTTCATACTATTAGTGGTTAGATTGTTTAAATTAGTGAATTGAGGCTTCATCAAGCCAGACAGATATTTTAGATATAAAAGGAAATAAATGCAATTTTTATGAAAGAGACAGAGAACTTTGTTCTAAAGAGGAATTATTCATTTCTCATGTTGCAAAGATACAAAAAAAGCTTGATTTCTCCAAATTTTTTCAAGGAAAAATCAAACTTTTTAGCAAATTAAATTAGTGTATTTTCTACGTTTTCAGCATAGTTTTATTTTAGCGAAATAAAAGAAATCTCTGTATTTCAAATACTTTTCCGTAAAATCACCTATTTAAGTGTAATTCAGACAATTAAGTACACTTTTAAGGTTTACTCTACATTTATAATCACTCTTGCATACGAAGTCAATGGAATCTTCCCATTGTCTGTAACTTCGCAAATGATATGTATTGTCTTGCCCTTTGCATCTTCGGGAATTCTAACCGATGTCTTTGAGCCATTAACGTTATTGATATCAATATTGTTTTCATAGCTTGAAGCCTCTGGCTGCATCCACCAAAGGAAAGCAAGTTTATCGCCTTCAGCATCCACAGATTTAGAGGCATCAAGAGTTACCACTTCACCAGCCTTTGCCTTAATATTAAAAGGAGAAAGCGATTTCTTGCCGTTGATAATCACGATTGGGTTTGTATTTCCCTTACCTTCCTTAGCCCATTGCATACGGGCACAGAAGTCATTCAACTCTGCAGGATAAAAACGGCGTTTATACCCTTCTGTTATGCCTCTCTGTGGCTCTTGCCAAGAAGTCCAGGCGTATGTAAGGGAGTCGGCACACATACCGAACTTATGACATCCTGCCCATCCTGCCTGTGTGGGATCTTCAGGATCGTTGAGTCCGTTAGGCATAATATATAGGAATGAAGGAGTATCGCCCTCCACGCCCCATTTATAGTTAGGATAAATAGCACCTAATGCTCCATGCCCTTGAATAAGTTCCTGATGCTTCTTCCATTCCTGCTTTCCAAGCTCACATTGGAGTTGCCATGTTCCTTCGTCCCAGATAAACTTCAGGTCATCCTTAAATTCTCGGCGCATCCACATGTGTGAGCTATATGCACGATTCATTCGCATGGCATACACCATATCCTGATCTGTAATGGTATAGACACGAAATTTATGCAGGAAAGCCTTCAACTGCTCTGGTGTACGAGTCTGTTTTACCTTCCATATAGCCTGTGCAAGCGTATTACCACTTCCCCATGTAGCTACCCATATAGGGCGCTCATCATCCTCATCTGCAAGTTTTATAAGGAACTCACTTCCCTCTGTATCATTATCCTTGCCTATAACTCCAATACCAGCCTTATGACTGCCAGCCATACAACGTGACTTAACATATTCCATACTTGGCCAATAGCCAATAGTTTGCTTGCCGTTCTCTTTTTCAAGTGAAAGAAAATCCTTTTGCTTTGAACGTAGCATAAGCTTATGCACATCCTTGCCGTATGCTTCTACCACCTTGTCAAGATATTGCGCCCACTCCTCTGGATATGGATCACAGTTCCATCCCACAGTCGTCATTATCGCCTCTATCTCGAACATATCAGCGTATGCCATAAGCCTTATTGCAGACTCCATATCATCAGGCTCGACATCACAGTCACCTATATCCGTCATAACCACGAGACGTGGTTTTAAAGGCGAATTGTTTTCTTCAGCAAGAACATTAGCTGAGAACAACAATAATATTGCTAACAAGCAAGTTACAATTTTCTTCATAAGATTATAATTTAATCCAAGTTGCCTTACGCCAAAGAGTCTCCATAGGTCCACGCTGATGATTCTTGTCCCATTGTTTTAGGATGATAATCTGAATGGTAATCATAACGATTCCGACAAGGAGCGACCACGTAGCACCGAGGTCATCGCAGAGCTTAAAGCCCCATCCATAGAACAAGATTGAGCCGAATACAGATTGCATGAGATAGTTTGACAGACTCATTCTTCCAAAGAAGCATACATTACCGAGAATCTTGCAGAAAGGCTTCCAACGATACCACAGAAGCACTATGGCAGACACCTCAGAGAACAATATCAGCATATTCGTAATAGGCTTTGTCCATACGCTGAACCTGCCCATATCCACGAAAGAACCAATGAGGCATAGCGGGAAACATATAATCAGCACCCATAGCCATATACGAAGGTTATTGCCCTCGTTATAGAACAGACGATGACGACCTACGAGTATTCCGAGATAGAAGAATGCAAGTGTCTGTGTCAGACGACCTGCCCACAAAGCCCAAGCCAGATTTGCCACATAAGCTATACGCACGTTTGTTATTCCTGACTCCCAGAATGAACCGTTAATGTTTGCTTCTGTTATTTTAGCACATTCAGCCCATAGTTCATCCTCAGGAAACTTCCATCCAGACACCAAAGTGTATATCTCTACAGGTTGTGCAAGAAGGAATATGGTGATAGCCCACAGCCATCGTGTAGATAGATAGCCGACAGGAATCATCAGCAACCCAATTGACGCATAGGATGTAAGGATATCACCATTGTAGAAGAAGATATTGATTAATCCTATGATGAATAGCAACACCATTCGCCACGCAAAGCGCAGAGAGAAGTCCCTACCCTTCTGTTCCTGATTATCTCGCATTATAAAGAAGCTCACGCCAAAGAGCATGGCAAATATTCCATACATCTTGCTTGAAAGCAATATCTCACACACAGAAAAGACGGTAGCATCAGTTGGCAAAGCCATAGACTTGTCATCAAGAAAGATGTTGAAGTTCTCCAGACAATGAAATATTATAATACCCATCACAGCAATACCACGCAGAGCATCAGCTATCTCAATACGTGTATTGGGAAGACCTTTTGTTTTATACATGCAATTATTTATTGTTTAGATTTTGATTTTCTGAATGCAAAGTTACTAAATAATCACGAGATATCCAAAGAAGTAACATGAATTTTTGAAGACATAAAACGCAGAATGGACGAACCATCAATCAACAAATGGTAACATAATATCAGTTACCCAAACACAGCCTCGAAGCGTTGCCAAATAATGATTATACATAATAAGACATTTAAAGAATGTAGGGGATAGTCCCCTTATTTGGTAACAGATACTATGTTACCTTTCTTTTTTCGTGTGATACCGCCTCTATCTGGTATGATGTCAACAAATGCAGTATAATAACAACTAAAACTGTATACCTAAATCTGGCAAAGACACCCCAGAGACAAATGGTAACATAGTATCAGTTACCAAACACACACACCGGGAAAGGTTAATTTATAATGCTTATTATATATATAAATAAAATTTATTTATATAATAAGACCTTTAGGATGTATGGGGATAGTCCCCTTATTTAGTAACAGTTACTATGTTACCTTTCCCTTTTCGTGTGATGTCGTCTCTGTCTGGTATGATGTCAACGAATGCAGTATAATAACAACTATTACTGTAAACCAAAATCAGGGAAAGATAAAGACTCCCCGGAGACAAATGGTAACATAGTAACTGTTACCAAACACACACACCTATACAGGTCCGTTCTACCTCCGTTTCAAGTCCGTTGTAAGTCCGTTCCAGAACTATAGGATCATAGGAGGTATATAGGAGTCACATAGGACTTACATAGGATTTGCTTGGGAGGAAGAATAGGATAAAACAGAATGGAGATTTGAAACAGACCGCCTTTCCTTCGTTCATCCTTCGCTATTTGTTCGTTCATCCTTCGATTCTGGAACGAAGAACAAGCGAAGGAACTGCAATTGCACTACGGCAGATCTACGAAACGAGAACAGAAACAGATATTATTCCTATCATCGTTCTGTCTTTATTTCCTTAAAACCTTTAAATCGTTCGTCATGCCTATATGCATATCCTGTACCGATAGGAACATACAGAGTACAGTCGGTTAAATCAAAAAACGGATAACCGTTAATTTTTATATATTCAGGATGCTCTTCACGTAAATGTATTTCTGTTAAATTTGCACATCCACAGAATGCCATATCTTCAATAATTGACACACTATCTGGTATTTCAATAGAAATAAGGGAAGAACAATCACAGAAAGCATTGTCGTGTATCTTCCATGTTGTGTTATGAATTTTACATTTCCTTCTCCCACGAGGACATAATATAAGTTCCGATAAATCTTTTGAATAAAGAATTCCATCTACTGTTATATAATTTGCATGTGTATCAGGAACTTTTATATTTTCCAATGATTTAAGAACTAATAAACCAGACTTAGCCATATCCTGAATGTACATCAAACAATTGGGAATGGAAATGGAAATCATGGATGAACAACCAGTGAACGCTTTTTCCCCAATACTTGTCACACTATTCGGAATCTCAATGGTAGTAAGGGATGAACAATTAGAGAAAGCATAAGGCTCAATACATGTCACAGCATTAGGAATCTCGATGGCAGCAAGAGAGGAGCAACCCGCAAAGGCCTCGTCTCCAATCCTCGTAACGCAATTCGGAATCTTAATACCTTTCAAGGAAGAACAATCTTTGAATATTTCGTCTTCTATACAAGTCAAATTGTTCGGAAGTGATACAAAAGTAAGAGAAGTACAACCAGTAAACACGCCTGTGTCATATGCACGTCCTACATAGTATCCTATACTTGTCACGCTGTTCGGTATCTCTATAGAAATTAGGGATATACAGTTAGCGAATGCACCTCTTTCTATTTTTGTCACGCTATTGGGAATCTCAATAGAAGCAAGGGACGAGCACCCCATAAATGCACACTTTCCTATATTAGTTACACCATACGGAATATTAATAGAGGCAAGAGAAGAACAACCAGAGAATATATAATGCGCAATATCTGTCATTCTATTTGGAATTCTTATCGAGGTAAGGGACGAGCAACCTCTGAATGCATATACCCAAATGCTTCTCACACTATTCGGAATTTCTATAGAAGTAAGAGAGGTACAGTTCTCGAAAGCACTACCTCCAATACTTGTCACGCTATTTGGAATCTCTATTGAAACAAGAGAAGAACAACCGCTAAATGTTAGCCGTTCAATGCTTGTCACAGTATTTGGAATCTCGATAGAGATAAGGGATGAGCAACCTGAAAAAGCATTTTCTCCTATGATTCTCACACTATTTGGAATTTCTATAGAGGTAAGAGAAGTACAGCCTGAGAATGCACCTTCTCCTATGCTTGTCACACTATTAGGTATTTCAATTGAGGAAAGGGATGAACAACCAGAAAATACATTTTCTACAATACTTTTCACACTGTTCGGAATTTCTATAGAGGTAAGAGAAGTACAGCCTGAAAATGCACCTTTTCCTATGCTTGTCACACTATTAGGTATTTCTATAGAGGCAAGAGAAGTACAGCCAGAAAATGCACCTTTACCTATGCTTGTCACGCTATTAGGTATTTCAACTGAGGAAAGGGATGTACACTCCGAAAAAGCATTTTCTATAATGTTTCTCACGCTATTAGGAATTTCTATAGAGGTAAGAGAAGTACAGCCAGAAAATGCACCTTTACCTATGCTTGTCACGCTACTCGGTAATTCAATTGAGGAAAGGAATGTACAACCCGAAAATGCATTTTCAACAATGCTTTTCACACTATTCGGAATCTTACAATTACCTTGTTTTCGTGAAGGACAACAAATAAGTTTTGTAAGATCCTTGGAATATAAAACACCATCAATTGTTGTGAAATACGGATTAGCTGTCGAAACAAATATATCAATTAAGGAAGAACAACCATAGAAAACTCCATTCCCTATACTCATCACACTATTCGGAATCTCTACAGAAGTAAGCGAAGAACAACCAGAGAATACCACACTTCCAAGGATTATCACGCTATTTGGAATCTCTATAGAAGTAAGGGATGTACAATCATGAAATGCACCATTTCCAATGTTTGTCACACTATTTGGAATCTCTATAGAAGTAAGGGATGTACAGCCTGAGAATGTATAATCCTCAATGCTTGACACACTGTTCGAAATCACTATCGAGCAAAGAGAAGTACAATCTTCAAATGCCTTACCTCCAATGTTTGTCACACTATCCGGAATTTCAATGAAGGTCAAGGATGAACAATTCGAAAATGCACTATCTTCGATGTATGTCATGGTATTGGGAATTACAATGGTAGTAAGCGAAGAAATGCTCCCATGCCATTCTCCTGATCGTTTTTCTACCACTTTATCGTTATTAAATTTCCAACGTGGAATCCTTTGACCAGGCGGGACCCAAGTTATCAAATTCGAATGGCCAACAGGAACAGCATCCCACACTTCTGCGAATGCAAATTTCCCAATGCTTGTCACTCCATCAGGTATCACGACATTTTTAACATTCATATCACAACCAACAACTTTCTTGCCATTTTCATTAAATTCTAAGTATGAATAATCTTCCATATTGTTTGTGGTATTAATTGTATATCAAGATTTTAGTGTATTTACTTTAAAGTAAGAATAAAGGTATCACAACAATATCCTTTATTCCTACTTTTTTTATATAAAGAGGACAAAAGATCATCAAAGATGATGGATAAACGATTAATAGTTAATCCACTTCTTCAAATCCACCTTTCCTTCAAACTTTTCAGCCTTGCGAATGCCTGCTGTATTGACAGGTTTCTCAAAGAGGAAACGGTTGATGAAGGCAAGAACCTCCGGAAATTGCTCTTCTGGCAACTGACAATGTGGATGATTTCCGTTTATAGAATAACCCATACGGTCAGCAATACCGAAACGCTCCCATACCCTCATAGCGGCATTTACAGATACGTAGCCAGACTCATCGGCAAGCCATTTGTAGTCGGTGTTACCAAGCATAAGGAAAGCACGAGGACATACGAGGGCGCATAACTCATGATGGTCGTATGGCAACTGATAGACGCTATCGCCATGAAACTGCTCCTTGAGGCTATGTTTGAACCAATGATAGTCGGTTCTGTCAAGGTCCTCAACACCATCTATGGTATGCGATACACGCCAAGCGGCAGCACCACCACCTCCTGGCTCCTGTGCTATGGTAAGAGCTACACGAGGGTCGAAGGCACCACAGAAGAGTGCCATCTTACCGGCATACGAACATCCCGTTACACCTATATGCTTTGTGTCAATCTTTGTAACCTCTGGGCCGAGAATCTCCAAGCCGTCAATGATACGCTGAAATCCCCATGCCCACATGCTATATGCTCCATTATCAATGAGTTCGGGATAGAGACGCACAAAACCATAGTTGGTTCGGCAGGTATCGCCACGGAACTGTGAATAGCCATTGACCTGACGCTCATTATAATTCATACGGGCAAGCGGAAGAGGATTGAGCAGGGTATCAGGAAGGGATATACGACTACTGCCTATCAGCAAAGGATAAGGCGCAGCACCCGTCTTTGGGTACTTGATATGTGAAGAGAGCGTGAGCGATTCCTTACCAACGGTAATGGTGACGAAGAGGGTGTCGTTATCCATGCGAGCCTTGATCTGGTCACGCTTCACCTCTGGAATAATGCCAATCTCATGCTGTTGGATAAGACTTGAGATTTCGTTACGACGCTCGTTCCATTCGGTGAGATTACTTACCTCGCCACTTTTCTTTTCCCATTTAAGAGGATTTGGAAGACTATGAGATTCTGTGGTTTGGGCACAACTTACAGTTGGCATTACAATAGCCAATGTTGCTAGGAGTAATAGAATACGGTTCATTTACGTCAATTGAAAATTAAAGATAGAAAATTCATTATCGAGTGTAAAATTACAACAAAATTCTGAAACTGAGAAGATTTTTAGACGATTTATTGCAAAAAATTCTTTCAAGTCCAGAAAATACGCTATATTTGCATCATCTACTGATCTATTCCTTATAAAATCATCCCAGAAACAGGAAAGAGATACAGAGTTTTTTCGGAAAAAATTATTATAACAAGGATCAAAAAAAATTAAAACATCATTATGAAAATCGGAATTATAGGTGCAGGATGGATTGCAGAGAAGATGGCATTATCACTTCAAGCAAAGCCTCAGGATTGCGAGGTTTACGCAATAGCATCACGCAGCATTGAAAAAGCAAGGGATTTCGCACAAAAGTGGTCAATATCTAAGGCATACGGTTCGTATGAGGAACTTGTGAGTGACAATAATGTGGATCTAATCTACATCGCAACTCCTCATTCACATCACTATGAGCATACACGCCTTGCCTTGGAGCATGGAAAGCCTTGTCTGGTGGAAAAGGCTTTTACGGCAAATGCACGTGAGGCAGAGGAACTTCTTGCTCTTGCAAAGCAGAAGGACCTATTCATCACAGAAGCTATATGGACACGTTATATGCCTCTTTCGCATAAGGTTACGGAGATAATGCAGAGTGGCATTATCGGAGAACCAAGAATCCTGACAGCCACGCTCTGCTATATGATGGAGCACAAGGAAAGGATTGTAAGACCAGAACTCTGTGGCGGTGCCCTACTCGACCTTGGAGTTTATTGTCTGAACTTCGCAAGGATGTATTTCGGTACAGACATTAAGCGCACAGTTACGAATGTGCATATCGGTCCTACGGGAATGGATATGCATGAATGCATCTCCCTATCATACGCTGATGGTAAGATGGCAAATCTGCAATCAGGTGCTTTATGTCTTAATGACAGACAAGGTATTATAAGCGGTGTGGATGGTTATATCCGTGTTGATAACGTGAACTGTCCAGAACTTGTTGAGGTGTATCGCAATTATGAACTCGTAGCAACATACAAAAAGCCAGAGGATATGGTTACCGGTTATGAGTATCAGGTGTTTGAGTGCAAGCGTTGTATAGAGCAAGGATTGCTTGAATCCCCAATGATGCCTCATGAGGAAACCCTTTCTATCATGAAACAGATGGATGAGTTGAGAAAGGAATGGGGAGTGAGGTATCCGATGGATTAAGACCTAACCAAGCCTTCCCCAAGGGAAGGATGTTTTATAGTAAAAAACGCTCAAATGAGTTCCTCCATGATTAGAAAGACTAACTACTCCCCCTTGAGGGGGTAAGGGGGGAGGAGCCCTGACACATACTCGGAGATACTCAATCTCCGACTTCCTTTGGGGAGGGACTGGGTAGGTCAAATATACTCATAACTATTCCCCACGATCTTCAGGTATCTCTCGAAATCCTCTCGACGGATAACGACAGTACCCCGACAGTCATTAGGATGAAAACTGAGTGTCTCAGCATCCTTGAGACAAGCATCAAGGAAAAGATGAACATGATGCTCAGTATCATTGATAAGTCCGAATGGAGATACACTTCCAGGTTCAAGACCGAGATATTTCATCATACGCTCAGGAGAAGCAAAGCTAAGTTTGCCACAAGAAGGCAATCCTTGTGCCTGAAGCGTAGCCTTTAAACGAGCCTCAAGGTCGTGAATGTCAAAATCATGGTCGCAATGGTAGCAGATGAGATAATGCTTGTTTCCCTTATGGTTGCGCATGAAGATATTCTTGCAATGTACACTACCATCATCCTTCCACCAACGCTTTGCCTCCTCTATGGTTTTGCCTTCTGGATGGTTATAACACTCAAAAGGAATATCGTGCTCCCGAAGATACGAGAGCACGATTTCTTGTCTTGGATATTCTGATGTCATTTTATTAGAACTGAGAATTGTATGAATTGTATGCAGAAAAACCTGATGCAAATCCTACGATAAAGAGGATGAAGAGAGCAACCAAATAGATTACAATAAAGGTAATGGCAACAATACCCATAAACTTCAATAGTTTTCTAAGATTATCAGAAGCTGCCTCGAGGTCTTCCTGAGAGTCATATTGGAAAGCATCTTTTACATTACGGATACCAGCAAAACAAAGTTTTATTGGATAGATGTAAATAAGAGCTATCAGTATATAGAACAATCCCATTATTCCCATAGTTGCAGGTGAACTTGATGCTGTTATTGAAGACATAGCAAAAACCAAAACACCACACAAGATCATCAGAACAACACCAATACACATAAGGATAGTCAGGAACTTTGCCCATTTCATTCCTGATGTGATGTTTTCTTTGATAACGTCAGATACCTTTAACTCGTTAGAGTTTTTTTCTTCTAAATTCTCCATGTTTTTACAGATAAATAATTAAACAATACTATTTTTTTGCTTGTTTTGCCCTAAATTCCTTGAGCTGTTGGAAACAGCAGTCATCAATGATTTCCTCAAGCTTACGATCTGGATTATGACGCAGATAGCAGTTATAGTCGAAAATCATCATCTCACCATTCTCTGCATTGTAAGGTTTCCAAGATGGAAGTCCTTCGGCATTAGGATTGCCTGTATGGGCGAAATTTGACCATACGGTACTCATTATATCTGCAAGTTTTTGGTCATCAGCCGTTGGATTAGGAAGATCGTTGCCAGCACGATGCAAAGTGTTGAAGACAAACTTCAACTCATGTCCGTGAACAGAGCCCTGATGAACAGGAGACTTCCAAGTGAACATATACATATAGGTAGGGGCAGGACGATTGGCTGAAATATAGTCGGCTGTGATGATTGTCTTTGGACGGAAGAGGCGGTCGGCAGAGAGCAGATCGTTTGGAGAGTGCTTTGGCCAAGCCTCGTCAAATGCCTTGATATACTCATCTGTACGATTGCCGAAGACAGGCAGTAGTTGCTGACGAGCCTCTTCCAAAGTCACAGGCTTATCGTATGTAAGGCGCTGGAGCTCATTAAATGTTGTACCGATAAGAATTGGCTTACTGTCTGAAAATGACGAAAATCCTGGTTGGAAAGGCTGTTGCATGAGAATCTCTCCATCAGGTGAAGGACCGAATCCCCACATCATAGGAGTACCAGGCTTACGTGTGCCGATGCTCTTGCCCATAGCACGCTGTCCAGCTGCATAAAGATCCTTGTAAGGCACTTCATTTATCTTCTCTATGTTCTCATTTGAAATACCGAGTTCTGCAAGTACTGCCTTGCCCAGAGATTCACTCATTTCCTTGGTGTTCACGTTGAGGATTGTTCCACTAAGGATTATAGCTTTATGGAAGAGATCCTTAGCATCAGGCATACATAAGAGCGTACCGACCTTGCCACCGCCACCAGACTCACCGAATACCGTGACATTGTTAGGATCACCGCCAAACTGTGCAATGTTATTGCGAATCCACTTCAAGGCAGCAACAACGTCCATCATTCCGACATTGCCAGAATACTTGTACTTTGGCGAACATGCAGAGAGGTCGAGGAAACCGAGGATATTCAAACGATGATTTATGCTGACGCAGACAACATCCTTCTGTGCGAGTTTCATGCCAGGATCCCATTCTGACGTGCCAGAATCAAACCCACCACCATGAAGCCATAGCATAACAGGTTTCTTTGCCTTGCAATCGGTTGTCCATACATTCACTACGCAACAATCTTCGGACATTTCGTCCTTAGACATCTCACGTCCCATTGGCTGCATAGTCATAGGTCCCCAATGGTCGCATATCCTCACCGTATCCCATTTGTCAACAGGCATAGGCGGCATGAAACGTTCTACCTTGGCGTATGGAATACCGAGGAAACCGATAGAACCCTCATGGTTGAATCCCTGCACAAGACCGGACTCAATACGAACTACATTCTCTTTTCCCGCATTTTGTGCAAAGCAAATACTCGCACACAATAACAGAATAGATACTGAAAAAATCTTTTTACAATACATCTTTATTAATAGGTTTGTTATATAGTTTTGCGCAAAGTTAAGAAAAAAAACGTAATAACCCCACTTTTTTTATGCAAATGGATGTTTTTTTGCATTTTTTTCCAAAAAAATTAGGTCATACGGATATTTATTCTTATTTTTGTGGCAAAATATCATACCAAAAACACCAAACGAAAAAACAATACCATTATGAAGATATTAAAATATACACTTATTCCTCTCTTTCTGATATCAAGTGGTATAATCGTTGCCCAGACTTCATTGCCTGGCAATCCAATCATAACCCACACGTATTGCGCAGATCCATCAGCAAGGGTGTTTGGCGATACTTTGTGGCTTTATCCGAGTCATGACAAGGATGATGCCACGGATTTTCTTATGGATGACTTCCACGTATATAGCACAACGGACATGAAAACATGGACCGACCATGGTGTTATCTACAAGCCGTTGGAAGACGCAAAATGGGCTAAGTCCCGCACATGGGCCCCCGACTGTATAGAGCGTAACGGCAAATACTACTTCTATTATGCTACCGACACGGAGAATATAGGTGTGGCTGTAGCTGATTCGCCGGCAGGTCCATTCCATGATCCTCTAGGACATCCTCTTATCTCGAAGAATACTCCAGGAGTGGTGTGTGACCGTATGTTCATAGACGCTTGTCCGTTTATTGATGATGATGGTCAGGCCTATCTCTTCGTAGGTCAGAATACCGTGAATGTAATAAAACTCAACGAGGACATGATCTCGTTCGACGGCAAGGTTGAACAAGTGAAAGGCACTCAAGATTTCTTCGAGGCAGTATGGGTACACAAGCGCAATGGCATATACTATATGACATACGCCACAAGTCCTTTCCGTCGTGGCAAGAAACAGGAGATTGCATACTGCACAAGCAATTCTCCACTCGGTCCCTATACTTATCAGGGAGTAATTTTGCAACCCGTAAACAGCGGTACGACACATTGCTCTATAGTAAACTACAAGGGACAGGACTATATGTTCTACCACACATCGGATATAAGCAGAATACTTGCATCGGAGTATTACAATGCCTACCGCCGTTCTGTAAGTTGTGATTCTCTGTTCTATAACGAGGATGGAACAATCCGCCCAATCAAGAGGACAATCAACGAGAAGAAGTTCAAGTTGAATGATATCTCTGACGACCGTAGGATGAATCTCATCGCTGCAAGTACACGTAGGCCTATGTTTCCAAAGGAAGGAAAGAAGATAACAATCAATGAAGGTGCAACGCGTGCAGACCTGCAAAAAAGCATTGACGAGTGTTCGGATGAGGGTGGCGGTATGGTTGTCATCCCTGCCGGAAAATTCGACATGGACGGACCGCTTGAATTGAAGAGCGGTGTGAATCTTCATCTCAGCGATGGCGCAACCCTAACATTTACCGACAATCCTGATGCATACCTCCCTGTGGTATTGAGCCGATATGAGGGTATAGAAGTATATTCTCGCTGTCCTATGATACATTCACACTATCAGGAGAACGTTGCTATTACGGGCGAAGGCACAGCCGTAATTGATATAAACGGCCATGAGATGGCAAAATGGGGAAAGACAACCAGCATTGAGGATGCAGGAGATTTCCTACTCGGCACAAATGGAGAAACACCTGATTTTTCCGATGTAAACCGTCTCAGGGAGATGGGCGACAAACTCGTACCTCTATCTGAGCGTATCTTCGGTGAGGGTACAAAGCTCCGTACCAGCGCCATAGAGTTCTGCTCATGCTCACGCGTTCTCATAAGCGGCATAACTCTGAAGAACTGTCCTTTCTGGTGCATCCATCCACTTTATTGCGAGGATGTTATTATCAATAACGTAAAGATTGACTCAAACTACCCTAACAACGACGGAATAAGTCCGGAGTCAAGCAAGAGGGTTGTCATTGAAAACTGCGAATTCAACACAGGCGACGATGCCGTTGCGGTGAAGTCCGGACGCGATGCCGACGGCAGACGCATAGGTCGTCCGGCAGAGGATATTGTAATCCGCAACTGTAAAATGAAGACCAGAGGCAATGGCGTATGTATCGGATCAGAAATCAGCGGAGGCGTGAAGAACATTTTCATGAGCGACATTGAGATTAATGATGTAAAGAACGGTATTCTCTTCAAGTCGAATCTTGACCGTGGAGGCTATATCGAGAATGTATATGTCAACGGAATCAACATTAAGTCGGTTGCCGGGGCAGCTTTACGCTTCGAGACAAACTATCTGCATTATCGTGGCGGTAACTTCCCTACCCGATACACGAACTTCCGCATCAACAACGTCAACGTTGAAAAATCGACAGAGTTCGGCATCTTCTATGAAGGTAACGAGGAAGAACGAATCACAGATGTCAAGGTAACAAACTTCAATGTGGAAAATGCCAAATGGCCTTATTACCTGCACAATACGAAGAACTGCACGTTTATAAACTGTAAAGTGAATAATCAGCCTATACCAGAGGCTCCAGAAGACAGTAAGGTCAAACGCACATGCGATGTGTGGTAAAGAAAACAACAATAACATTCGGCAACCTTTCCTAACATAAATTAGGAAGGGTTGTTTTTTCTTTGTATATTTTAACTGAATGTCTCTCAATAAATGGAAAATCATTACGTTAATTATAGAAAGTATTTAAGATAACAAATAAATTTGCATATATTCAAAACTAAAAAGCAATTATGAAAAAGATCATTTTTTCTGTGATTCTTTGTGCTGTGGCATTCGTAGCCAAGGCACAGGTAGAAAGTGTTGATTTCAAGACAAACTTCCGTGGTGACTTGGGTGTTGGTGTAGGTATTTCAGCAGACCTCAATAACAATTTCGAGTTCTCACCAAGTGCTAATCTCTCTTTCTGGGATTGTGGTACTCACATCGACTTTGAAGCAGATTTCCATTATAATATAGATCTCGGTCATAAATTCACATTATATCCTATCGCTGGTGCCGTTCTCTGCTATGCAAACCTCAAGGACCATATCGATGATCCACACCACCATCACCACCATCCTGTAGACGATAAAGACTATTACGATGGACATCTCAACTTTGGTATAAACGTTGGTTGCGGTCTCAAGTATGACATTAATCCTAAAATCGCAGGATTCGTTGAGACAAAATATCAATGGATAAACAATGATGATGACTACTGTTATGACTATAACGATGCCTTCCTTTCTCTCGGTATCAAAGTCACACTATAATTAAAGGATTAGAAACAATACAATAAGGAGTACAGTTTTCCTGTGCTCCTTATTTTTATTATAGCTGATTCTCCTAACCAAACTCGATGAACCTCCGCTCTAAAATATACCCTCCACCGACTTTGCACCGACTTTGCACCGACTTTGGTACGGAGGAAGAGCGAAGGATCATAGGAGGAAGAACGGCAGCAAAGCTATGTTTTTTATTACGGATTAAATTTTATCAAGAACATTGATAATCAGGCAGAAAAACGTACAAAAAGTCAATTTTTACTTACTTTTTATTACTATTTCACAAATATATAAGAAAAATCGTAAAAAAACTTTTTTATTTCGATTAATTTATATATTTTTGCATTCAACAAATCAATAACTCATTTCCCCGCCTTAACCCTTTGAGGCGGAATAAGATGATTCGAAAACAAACATGAGTACACATACAAGAACAATCCGTAGTAAACATACACAGTTCAAGTTAAAGGAACCACCCATGTATAATGTCATCATGCACAATGATGATGTTACGACTATGGACTTTGTTGTTTACGTTCTTGTAAGAATTTTCAGGAAAAGTGAAGAGGATGCTGAAACATTAATGCTAAAGGTTCATAATGAAGGAAGCGCAGTCGTCGGCACTTATTCCCAAGACATAGCACAAAGCAAGGCAAACTACACCATGAATCTCGCCAAGGCAAACAATTATCCACTAAAACTTACAATCGAAGAAACAAGATGATACATCCTATATACGACATAGAAACCAATTATTTCACCGAAAGCCTAAATCGAGCACTTCAAGTTGCTTTAGATGACGCTACTAAATTCCGCTCAGAATTCATCACTCCTGAGCATCTTCTGTATGCCATTTCCTATCAGGCGGCATTTATGTCGTTCTGTGAGATAGCAGACGTGGATATCGATGAAATGCACAACGAACTGTTCGGTTATATAATAAGCATCGATGCTGTTCCTGATGATGAGGAATACATTCCTATGCTGTCAACAAATCTCCACGAGATTGTTCAGCGTATGCAGTATTTCGCTATGTCGAAGACAAAAAAGCATATCGAGGAACTCAGCCAGACGGAAATTACAGCAGACTCTTTGCAGCACGGCACCATCCTTGAAGTAATGTATATGCTTAATGAACTTAAGCATAGCATGGCTCAATATATACTGAACAAGTATATCACCTTCAAAAAAGACTGGTTCAAGAACATCAACCTTTTCTATAGCCAATATGAGGAAACACCTGAAGCTGAAAGCATTGAGGATGAAGCTGAAGATGAAACCGCAGAGGCAAATAAGCCACAGGTACATGCAGAGGCTTATATCAACGGCAAGAAGGTTGATTTATCAGGCACAGCCATATACGACAAACTTATGGCAAGTGCAAATAGATTGCTCGGTTCACTACAGTCGATGGAAATCCATAAGCAGGATGAGCCTCAGAGTCAACCTCAGCAGAAGAAAGAGCCTTGGGAACAGTATCTCACCTGCATAAGCGAGGAATATGTAAACAGAAAGCCTCTTATCGGGCGACAGAAGGAACTTGAGCATACCATCCGCATACTTTGCCGTAAGGACAAGAACAACCCTATCTTCATAGGCGAACCTGGTGTTGGCAAAACCGCCCTCATATATGGTCTTGCAAAGATGATTGCAGAAGGCAATGTGCCTGAATCCATATCCGACAAGGTGATATATGGCATGGATATGGCTTCACTTGTTGCCGGAGCAAGCTATCACGGAGAGTTCGAGAGGCGTGTCAAGGAAGTTCTCGACGGAGCAAAGGCAAAAGGTAATGCCATTCTCTACATAGACGAGATTCATACCATCTGTGATACTGGTGGCGGCAATAGCTCTATGAATGCAGCAGAGATGCTGAAACCTTATCTTGAGGATGGCAGCATACGATTCATAGGTTCTACCACATATCAGGACTATAACAAGTCGTTTGCCAAGCACAAGGCAATAGCACGACGATTCGGACAGATTGATATCAAGGAGCCTTCTGTAGATGAGACCATTCAGATTGTCTCTGCCCTACTCCCTATCTACGAGAAGCACCACGGTGTGAAGTATGATGAGGAAGCTGTGAAATATGCCGTTGAGCAGAGTGATGCCCGCATATGCGACCGTTTCCTTCCCGACAAGGCTATTGACATAATCGATGAGGCTGGTGCTTATCTGCAACAGAATCCGCTCCTTAATAAGAACGGAGAGCCTAAAGCTGCACGCTATCAGAAGGTTAGTAAGGATATAATAAAAAAGATTCTCATTGAAGTTTGTCGTATTGACGCTAACGCACTTGCAAGCGAGAATAATGATGCTCTGAAGAATCTCGACAAGCGCATTAGCAGCGATATCTATGGTCAGGATGAGGCTATCAAGAAAGTGGTACGTGCCGTTATGATGTCAAAAGCTGGACTTATAGAGCCCGACAAACCTATCGCCTCCCTACTCTTCGTGGGGCCTACTGGCGTAGGTAAGACTGAGGTGTGCAAGGTATTGGCACGTGAACTTGGCGTTGAACTCATACGCTTTGATATGAGTGAATATACCGAGAAACATACCATCTCTAAGCTCATAGGCTCTCCTGCCGGATATGTAGGTTATGAGGAAGGGGGCTTGTTGACTGATGCAATCCGCAAAACTCCTAATTGCGTCCTACTCCTTGACGAGATAGAGAAAGCACACACAGATATTTACAATATCTTGCTTCAAGTAATGGATTATGCCCGACTTACCGACAACAAAGGCAATAAGGCAGACTTCCGTAACGTGATTCTCATCATGACATCAAATGCAGGAGCACAGTTTGCGGGACAGGCTGGTATCGGCTTCGGAGGTGGACTCAGCAAGGGACAGGCAATGCTCCAGACGGTAAAGAAAACCTTCAAACCTGAGTTCCTCAACCGTCTATCTGGTACTGTCGTATTCAATGAGATGGACAAGACTATGGCAACTCTCATCCTCGACAAGAAACTCAGTCAGCTCTCACAGCGGCTTGTAGCCAAGAATGTGACCATGACACTCACTCCACAGGCATACAAATTTCTTCTTAACAAGGGATTCACCAAGCAATATGGAGCCCGCGAAATAGACAGAGTAATTCAGCAATATCTCACGCCAATACTCATGGAAGAGATACTCTTCGGCAAGTTGAAGAAAGGCGGCGAAGCAAAAATTGTCGTTGAAGATGACAATCAATTAAAAATTGGCAATTAGAGAATTGACTTACTTTAGCTCGTTGAGCTTTAGCAGATAAAAATTCACTCCCCAAACAGAAGAGGCCTGCACGATGTGCAAGCCTCTTTTACTTTTTTATTGAATAGCCTTATATAATTATCTCCAACCATTTTCAATGGATAACTTCATTCTTATCATCAGATACACCTAATGAACTACCCTTTTCCAAACGGAAATATATGTAACTGATAAGGAACAGTAGAATGCCGGCAACTAGGAAACTGACAGGACGATAGAAAGCATTGTCAAACACAATGTCGAAAAACAGCAACTTTGCCACACACAACATCGTCAGCACCAAGCCATAGAGACGCATTCCCTTGAACTTAAAGCGGAATCCTGCCACAATAAACGCAATCGCAAGCAATATACCTGCCAGCGAAACGAGATAGGAAACGGCAGAGAATCGATGCAAGATGACAACCAATGCCCAAGTGAATTTTCCACCATTATAAATACTTATCCAATGCTCTGGCCAATAGCGCATCAAGCCATTTACTCGTTTCAGGTTGCTGACAGCCAACATAAGCGTCAATACCACGAGCAAGAAGGTTATTACAAGCTCTGTGCCTTCAATCGTAATACCGAAGAAGAGCGGTTCGTGACAAGATAGGAGCAGGAACGTGCCAATCATCAGTAGTACTTCATGAGCTCCGTTACAGATATGGTGAGAAAGCGGTTCCTGCTCGCCGCTGTGCGGATTGTAAGCGAAGCGGAATACCCCGCAAGCCAGGACAAACAATGCACATAATGCCCAACATTCCACTTTGTTCAGGATATCTATCTCATCAAGCTTAAGGATAAAGAGTAGTACCAACGCCGCCAGACAGAGTTTGTCGTTCTGCGTATAATGGTGCACCGTCCAATAGATGAACCAAGCCAAACCTGCCAGATAAAGGCACCAAGCAAATATATCTTGACCGAGAGAATCCCCTGAAAATACATACATATTGAAAGCAAACAGAGCATACGAGAGCATCTTCAGTTTGCGTTCTGCACATACATTTGCAAGTGTGAAAAGCATTAGCGATGCCACAAGACCTATAATCGGGCCACCATAGGCACTCGGTATCGAGATAAAGGAAATATTCCAATCATAAAACAACCTGACTGGCAAAACCAAGAAACACAGACCTGTACACAGCAATATGAAGTTTTGATGGTTCAGAAGGAACCATTTTCTCTCAGAAATACCCGGTAGTACTTTGAATATCAAGACAAAGCAGTATGCACAAAGCAACAGATAGCAGCAACCTGCATCAATCCAATGACCAATGTACAATGCGATGATTCCCCAAGCACAACAACCATGAAGAATCTCCTTTTCTGCCTCTATACGGCGACGCAACACCCATGCGCCGAATCCCAACAGCGTTGCCCAATATACAAATACGTTGCCCTTCAGATTATACACCAAGTCTGCATTCTGTCCTTTTGCATCAATGTGAGGAATCTGTAGAGCAGAGACACTTGCCAACGAATAAAAGAATAGATAGACATAGCCCAGATATCTGAATTCCTTTCTGTCGAAATAACATCCAATGCCAAAAGCCACCAGAGCAGGAACCCAATGTATGCCGCACCAATTGGTATAGAACTCTCCGAAATTAAGTTCCGGCACATATAATGCCGTGAAACCCACCATAATGATAATCAGACACTTTTCTGCAAAACTGCCCGAGAAGCGGAACTTTTTCATATACAGCGCACACAAACCAATTAACGTGCCGCTCAAAAGGATGCCCCAAGCCCAGTGATTGTCTAAGACAGGATACCCGAGGTGTTCAAGAAACAGTATAGGTACAGAAATAATATCAATATTGCTGAACCCTATGGCACAACACATAAGAACCACAAGCGAAAGCGCGGTAGGCACAATAAGAATCTCCTTCTTCTCCACCTCGCGGCTGTAAATAATAATCTGTCCTGTCAATACAGCTGCTGTGGTAAGAAAGATAACAAACAGCGGGAAATTTTTGTCTTCGTATGCTGCGGTCATCAGCCACATAACCAGCGGATACTGTATGAGCAACCATGCATCTTTCTTGTAGATACGGGTTACATTAGCCATAAACAAAGCCCCTACGCTGACGATATATACCCACAAACCGAGGGACGAGTCACACCATCGCTGCACAGTCATATATGCAGCCATCAGGATGCCGACATAGCAGATGTAGCAGAAAATCCGCGACTTATATCGGCTCAATGCCGTCATCGCAGCAATCCAAACGACGATACACCCCATCAATCCCACTTCTGGAAGAACTTCGAGTGCGAAATGCGACACCAATGCGGTAATATAGCATCCCGCCGCACCACAACCTGCCAACGCAGCAAAGAAATTATAATAACGGTTTTCCAGCTTCATCTTCCACATGCCCAGCCCCGTGATTCCCAAACTTCCAACAGCCATCAGAACAGCCTTCATCATGTTGGTAAGATGAGGTTGAATCAAACTGCCGAACAAAACCAATGCAAAGATTATCAGCGCAGAACCAGCCACAGGAATAATCATCTTACCAATCCTCGACTCCAAAGATTTTGCTTCTTTCACAGGCTCTTCAGAGAGAGGTTCTACAGTAGAGGTTTCCACCTGTACGTCTTCCGTTTCAACATCCACAGATACGACATCTGAAACAACAGGCTCTATAATAACAGGTTCTGTGCCAATCGGCTCTGCAGGAATAGGCTCAGCAGAAACAGGTTCTGCAACAACCTTTTCATGAACGAATTCATCGGCAACAACCTCCTCTTCGACCATCGCAACCTCGGGTGTCTCAACAGGAACAAATTCCGGCTCATGACCACTCAACAAGGCCACCTTCTGCTGAAGGTCTGCCACTTGCGCTTCCAGTTCGCTGACGCGTTCCTCTAAGCTATACTTTTGCTCTGATGTCTGCATTATAATATTTTACGAAAATTGGATATAATATAATTATTTGTAGATTTAGGGATTAGCAAATTAAAAATTGCCATGATAATCGAGCACAAAATTACATAATTTATCTGTAATGCGAATGATTTTTGCAATTTTTTTGATGCTTTTATGGTAAAAAGATCTTCAAGCCCATAATAATATTGTTGTCCGTTAAAAGCAAATACATTGCAAAGACAATAAATCTCATATTCTGCATTGAATTTGAATTGAAGCTGCAACTGTGCTACATCAAAATAGAAACGAGATTGAAGAACTGCTTAGCCATTATCACAAAATTAAAAAAGTTTTTTGCATTTCTTCCAAACAATTAATGCGGACTTGCTTTAGCTTGGTGAACATTAATTTCTTTTCAGATAAATCGCATTAATCCGTTCCCATTTCCTAGTCCCCCCATGCAGGGGAATTTATAGGGTCTTTGTAATCCCTTTTTAGGGAACGGATCTAGAACGGATTCAGAACGGACTTACAACGGACTTGAAACGGAGCTAGAGCGAAGGCAGAACGAAGGCATAGCGAAGGATCAACGAAAGCACATATAAGTTTCCCCCCAATCGGTCATTTGTCCGATTGGGGTTGAAAATTACTTTATCTGTTTGCCGTCAGAGAAGGCCTTACCAACGGTCTTGCCCAACTGGATATAGTTGTGGTGAACTGGGTCAAAGGTTATAAGCCCCATCTTCTCCACATCAGGATTACCATCAGTAGCAAGGTATTTCTCATCGCAAAGGATGTTCACAATCTCAGCCACAAGGAAGTAACCAGTTTCAGACTCGTCTATCTTCTGCTTAACACGACACTCTAATGTCATAGGGAGATTCTTGAACACAGGAGCATTCACATTAGGAGCTTTCTCGATTGTCCAGCCAGTCTTTTCCATCTTGTCGGCAACATTCCTGCCACTCACGATACCAACATAGTCAGAGGCAACCAGCGTATCAACAGTAGCAAACGAAACGGTGAGGTCAGAATTGTCCTTGAGATTATCCGTAGTAGCATGAGAACCAAGTGAGATGATGATTTCATGCATATCCCATTGTCCGCCCCACGCAGCATTCATAGCGTTTGGCTTACCATCCTTGTCATAAGTACCGATAATCAGTACTGGTTGTGGAAGAATCCACGGCTTTGATCCGAGATTTTTCATAATTGTAATTGGTTTAAGTAGTTTATGAGATTCGTGAAGAACATTAGCAGAGAGAATTGTATTCAACGTTCATCACGACTTCGTTTCTTGAGTAATAACGTGTATATCAGAGTGGCGCACGTCTCTGATTTCTGAGTGACTACGTGCATTGCACCTCGCACGAAAGAAATAGTGAGTATCGCTTGCAGAGCGGCGCACGTCTCTGATTTCTGAGTGCAAAGGTAAGAAAAAAAATTTCGGAACTGCAAGGAAAATGTGAAAAAAAGCATGTTAGGTAGCAAATTTTTTTTTCAACGCACATAATCATCTGACAATCAAAGATATAATTTTCGGAAAGTTGTTTACGGAAACCACGACCTAACATATAACAGTTATGTTAGGTATGGGAATAGGTATGTTATCTAAAAATTCAAATAATATATAATATAATTTTTATATTATATATTATTTGCCCAAAAATTTCAACTATCCCTCTCCCCCATCTAACATAACTGTTATATGTTAGGTTGCTTTCAATGGAAATTCTTTTCCGAAAATATTTCCCTGACAATCAACACATTACGTATGCCAGAATATATTTTTTGCTACCTAACATGTGTTTTTTCTTGTTTTCCTTGCAGTTCCGAAAAATAAAGTCGTAACTTTGCACACGCAAGGTACAAGCAGAAATCACGAATCACCCCAAGCAAATGCCCATCCTTCGTTCTGACTTCGCTTTACCTCCGTTATGCCTCCGTTGTGGCTTCGCTATTATAGCAGAGGATTAGCAGAGAAACAACAAAAGCATAACGACGGCACAAGGTAGGTTCTAGATTGCAAGTTATAGAACTCCGATGATCTCCTGTACGGATTTACAGCCGTGAGCATCAAGCCATGAGTCAATTCCGTCCTTCACCTTCTTGGTTACAGCTGGATCAAGGAAATTGGCAGTTCCAATCTCTATGGCAGTAGCACCAGCCATAAGGAACTCGATAGCATCATTTGCGGTAGAGATACCTCCAAGACCGATTACAGGAATGTGAACAGACTTTGCCACCTGATATACCATGCGGAGAGCAACAGGCTTGACAGCAGGACCACTCAAACCGCCAGTACCGATAGAGAGGTTGAAGCAACGCTTCTCAATGTCGATACTTGTTCCCATGAGAGTGTTTATGAGAGAAACGGCATCTGCACCTTCTGCTTCAACAGCGCGAGCTATCTCCGTGATATCTGTAACGTTAGGTGACAGTTTCACGATGAGAGTCTTGTTGTATGCCTTACGAACTTCGCGCACTATGCTCGCAGCACCATTTGCCGTAACGCCAAACGCCATTCCACCGGTCTTGACGTTAGGACATGAGATATTGAGTTCGATGGCAGGAATCTTATCCAAAGCATCAATGCGGGCAGCACATTCTGCATAGTTCTCAGGAGAATTACCGCTGACATTGACAATCATATTAGTGTCGATATCCTTGATTTGCGGATAGATATTGTTGCAGAAATAGCTCACGCCCTTGTTCTGAAGTCCAACGCAGTTAAGCATTCCCTGTGCAGTTTCAGCCATACGAGGATACGGATTACCCTCACGAGCCTGAAGAGTAGTACCCTTGACAATGATACCGCCGATTTCATCGAGAGGAACGAAATCCTGAAACTCTATGCCATAGCCGAATGTTCCAGATGCTGTCATCACAGGATTCTTCATCCTGAGATTACCGATATTTACTTTTAAATCTGCCATTTCAGTTTCTTAATGTTTATTACTGGACCTTCCTTACATACACACACATGACCGTCGATGGTGTCTTCAACACAGCAGAGACAAGCACCTACACCGCATGCCATCTTGTTCTCAAGACTTACCTCACACTCAATGCCAGCATTTGAAGCATAACGAGCCACAGCCATCATCATAGGTTTAGGACCGCAAGTGCTTATCATGTCGAATATCTCGTTTGAAAGCACAGAATGATTGGTTACAAAGCCTTTCTCGCCCTCTGAACCGTCTTCCGTTGTGATGAACACACGTCCGATTTTCCTGTATTCATCGAGCATAAGCAAGTCTTTCTTGCTACGAGCACCAAGCAGGAACACAGGCTCACCGCCCATTTCCTTAATCTTACGACCAAGATACAGAAGAGGAGCCACACCTACGCCACCACCTACAAGAAGATGCTTCTTCTCAGGGGATGAAGGCATTGTGAAGCCATTGCCCAAAGGCAGGACGATATTCACCTTTGCACCGACAGTAAGAGTGCCAAGTTGACGTGTACCATCGCCTATACAGGCGATAAGCAAGTGCAGGGTATTGTCCTTACGGTCAACGTCATTGATGGAAATAGGACGACGCAGGAAGGTTGTCTTTGAGCCGTCAACCTGAATTTCTACAAATTGTCCAGGAATCATCTCAGGGAGTGGATTCTCATCAGTAAGTTTCAGAAGAACATACTTTTCATTTATATGTTCTACCGATTTCACCGTAAGGTCTAAACAGTATTTTTTCATTTTATTGTAGTACGATATTTATTTGACTGCAAAGTTAAACAAATATCCTTAAAGTAACGAAGAAATAATATATAAATAGGTGAAATTTCTCTTTTTTTCTCGGTTCAATCGAGGTTTTCAGCACATTTTTTATTATCTTTGCAATCAAATGGAAGTTTTCGATAAGCCAAAAGAAATCAGTCGCAATCACATACAGGCGAGTACGCAAGGAGAGGCAAAAGGTCGCTTTGCCCCCTCTCCATCAGGTCGCATGCACTTGGGTAATGTGTATGCCGCCTTGCTTTCTTGGCTATCGATAAAGAAGAAAGGTGGTTCGTGGGTACTCAGAATTGAAGACCTTGATCCGCAAAGATGCAAACTCGAATACGCCCTTCAACTAGAAGATGACCTTCGATGGCTTGGACTTGACTGGGATGAAGGCGGTACGGAGAATAGAGGCAACTGCGGTCCTTATCTTCAAAGTCAGCGTTCTGAGATATATGAGGAATATCTGAACAGGCTGAATAAAACCGGTCTCACCTACCTTTGCACCTGTACACGTGCCGACATAATGGCAACACAAGCACCTCACGAATCTGACGGAAGAATTGTTTACAAAGGTACGTGCAGGCCTAACTATATCCCTAACGGGAAGCCATCAGAAACATTGGTAGTTTCTATGAAAAATGCCGCAACAAGGCTCTATGTGCCTGACAAGGATATAATCTTTACGGATGGGCATTATGGCGAACAGAGCGTGAATCTTGCCACCCATTGTGGGGATTTCGTGCTTCGCAGAAAAGATGGCGCATGGGCTTATCAGCTTGCCGTTGTGGTGGATGACGCCCTAATGGGTATAACGGAAGTGGTAAGAGGCAGGGATTTGCTCTTGTCTGCATCGCAGCAGATATATCTCTACGATATGCTTTCGCTACAGACACCTGATTTCATCCATTTCCCATTGCTTTGCAACAATGAAAGACAAAGATTAAGCAAACGCGATAAAAGCTTGGATATGTGTATTTTACGTTCAACACATACACCTGAGCAGATAATCGGTGAAATCGCATATTATGCAGGACAGACAGACCGCCCCGAACCGATGAATGCGGAAGAATTGCTCAAAATCTTCACGTGGGAGAAAGTTCCGGTAAATGATATTACCATCGGTTGATGATTAATATCATTTCATAGTCAGATTATACCCCACAAAAAAATCCCCCAATTGAGGGGGATTTTTGTTATAGGTTTATTCATTGTACATTGCAGCCTTCTGTTCCTTGATTGCCTCATCATAGATGTAGTCATCATAGGTCATGAGCTTGTCAATAGTACCCTTTGGGGTAAGCTCTATAATACGGTCAGCAACGGTATTGATAAATTCGTGGTCGTGTGAGCTGAACAGTATGTTGCCCTTGAATCCTACAAGATTGTTGTTGAATGCCTGAATTGACTCAAGGTCGAGGTGGTTGGTTGGTGTGTCGAGGATGAGACAGTTTGCATTCTGAAGCTGCATACGGGCAATCATGCAACGCATCTTCTCACCACCAGAGAGCACATTCACCTTTTTCTCTACCTCTTCCTGTTTGAAGAGCATACGTCCGAGGAAGCCTTTCATTGCAACCTCATTGCCAGGACCATACTGTGAAAGCCATTCCACGAGGTTCTTGTCTGTCTGGAAGAACTCGGTGTTGTCGAGTGGCAAATAAGCGGTTGTGATGGTAATACCCCACTTGTATGTACCGCCGTCAGCCTCACGGTTGCCGTTGATAATCTCGAAGAGGGCTGTCATAGCCTTTGGATTATGTGAGAGGAATACAGTCTTCTGTCCCTTTTCTATGTTGAATGAAACATTGTCGAAGAGAACGGTTCCATCGGCATCAACAGCCTTGAGGTTCTCTACCTCGAGAATCTGATTACCCGGCTCACGCTCCATAGTGAAGATAATGCCTGGGTACTTACGTGTAGAAGGAGTGATTTCATCAACATTAAGCTTTTCAAGCATCTTCTTACGTGATGTTGTCTGCTTTGACTTAGCCACGTTGGCAGAGAAACGACGGATGAACTCCTCAAGTTCCTTACGCTTCTCCTCAGCCTTAGCCTTCTGGTTCTGTGCCTGCTTAAGAGCAAGCTGTGAAGACTGATACCAGAATGAATAGTTACCGGCAAATACCGTTACCTTACCGAAGTCGATATCAACGGTTTGTGTAGATACAGCATCAAGGAAGTGACGGTCGTGGCTGACAACAAGTACTGTCTGCTCAACGTTAGAGAGGTATTCCTCAAGCCACTGTACGGTGTCAAGGTCAAGGTCGTTGGTAGGCTCGTCAAGGAGGAGGTTATCAGGATTTCCGAAGAGAGCCTTAGCCATCATCACACGAACCTTCTCATTGTTAGAGAGCTCAGACATCAACTTATAATGAGAATCTTCCTTGATGCCAAGACCGGAAAGAAGCTGTGCAGCATCGCTCTCTGCGTTCCAACCGTCCATTTCAGCGAAAGCCTCCTCAAGTTCTGCAGCGCGGTTGCCGTCCTCCTCAGTCATCTCTGCCTTTGAATAGAGAGCGTCACGCTCCTGCATATTCTGCCAAAGTGGCTGGTGACCCATAAGTACGGTGTTGATTACCGTGTAGTTGTCGTACTTGAAGTGATCCTGTTCAAGTACGGATAGACGCTCACCTGCGCCGAGCTCTACTGTACCTTTGTTAGGCTCGAGTTCGCCGCTGATAGCGCGAAGGAGAGTTGATTTTCCGGCACCGTTAGCACCGATGACACCATAGATGTTTCCTGCTGTAAACTTAAGATTTACGTCCTTATAGAGGACGCGCTTGCCAAACTGAATGGCGAGATTGGTAACTGTTATCATTTTTATTCTTTATACGAAGTACTCTGAAGTACATTTTCCTGAATTCGGGTGCAAAGTTACTAATTTTTTTTCAATTCCACAACTCTACAGAGCCTAATTCCAATCTGAGACGGGTGTTTTTCCATATATTTCTGTAAAACCATAGGTTCTATAACCACTTTTTTATGAATAGACGATGCATTCATGAGATGAAGACCGTCTTTTTGCCATACGGCAATACCGATATGCGAAGTGTCGAGTCCCTTCTTCTTGGTGAGAATGGCAATGATGTCACCGTCCTTGATTGTCTGACGGAGAATATTAGAGTTATTGATGTTCTTCTTAGGAATATAGCGGAAATAATTACCTGTGATGACACTTTCCATTTCCTTTATACCTTCCAGCCATTCTGGATGAGCGGCAAGCATGGCATAATCCTTTACATGCTTTGTCATATAGTCAACCTTCACATGCTGAACTGCCGTGAAAGGCATATATTGGCTCTCCACCTTGGTTACGAATCCCATGCGGACGTTATCTTCTATCCAAAAAGTGAAATAGTGAAGACGACGTGTGTATTCCACCTTACCATTGCGGTAGCGGATCTGCTGGAGCTGATTTTCAAAGTCTGTGAATTTCGTCTCGCCACGCTGAGCACATAGTGTAAGCGCAAGCACATTCTCAACGAATGTAGTACAATCGAGTTCACGGGTATTGACAACGAGTTTCTCCTCTTCCGTGTTGCGGTCAAGGGTGTGCGCAACGTAAGGAACGTTAAGAAACTGTTTTCCGAAATGAAGCATAAGGTTGGAATCCTTAGGCAGTTTAGCCGCATCGGAAAGCAATCGCTCAATGCACACCATATCCTTCCTTGGTTGATAGGCAGATGCTGCCATTGAGAACATCATGCAAAACAGCAGAATAACAATTGATCTTATCTTCATAATTCGCGTTATTTTGATTAGTATTTATTTTTTTCTCCAGAAGTTATAGCCCACATAGATATTGAGCTGTCCGAATATATTATCAGCACGGAGCTTGTCCTGATGATAGTGGTAGGTATGGTAAATGGCACTTGCTCCGGCAAACCATTTTGCATTGTTCCATACCAGTCCGAGGCGTACCGTACCATCAAAGGTGAAGTTATTGATTTTGAAATCCTTAACCATATTCTCAAGCGATGGATTGTATGTATCTCCTTGTGACCACATATAAGACAAAGAACCTAACATCTGGGCTCCGAAGAGCCAGTTCTTGGCAAACACCCAGTTGTATCCGTATCCTACTGACAGAGGCACGCTTCGATAACTCATCTTATTGAACACCAAGGCTGAGTCATTGATCATATATCGCTCATCGCCCTTGACCCTTTTCTTCACCTGCTTCTTAAAAGCCGCCCAATCCATCGATACGCTGCATCGGTTGTAGCCTGTTCCGAATATCCAAGAGCCAGCATTCTTAAGCTGTCGGTTGGTTTGGTTGAAGGCTGCCTGATGCGAGTATTTTCGTTTGTTCAGGACATAATACGCATTGACTGACCTGATGTTGATATCGAGACCATCTATCTCCATGCCTTCCAGCATATCGGTGGCATCATGTTCGCCATTCTGCATTGACCGTAGCGTATAACCGTCGCCGAGCTTTCGGTAAACGAGGTCAACGGCTATTGCAGGCGTATATAACGTTGTATTAATATCAATATGCTTAGAGCTCAGATTAATAGTATTCACATTGAATACATATCCAAAGAAAAGCCATCTCCAACCCAGAAAAGGTCCCAGTTTCAGTTTTCTGGAAGGAGCAAACGAAACCACATGTTCATCCTCACCTTCTATAGTGAAATAGTCATCGGTAAGGGTTGTCTGCGCCATAACAGTGAAGTTATATAGTTGTGGCTCGATATACATTGTGTCCGGCTCTGCAGTAAAGAAACCGAAAACGTTTTTGCAAGCCCTGCCAAACCAACATCCTTTCTTCTTCTCTGGTTGTAAGGCATCCGATACCGCTGCATCAGCAACGATTTCATCGGAACCTGGGGTGTCATAAACAGAAACGCTGTCTGTCTGTGCATAAACACCAAGTGTCATACACATTAATATATATATAGCAAACCCGCGTCTCTTCATTTATATATAAAACACAATCTCTTTTTAGAATTTCCCAAGAATCCTATCCATAACCCAATTGGTCGGCGTTGCAGATACGCTTGTACACTTACAATGAGCTGTACCTTGCAAAGTCTCTACAACATTCTGGATGAGTGGCAGCTGCACACACTTAGGATTGGGAACTGTTATCTTCTGATTACCACTTGATGTGATAAGCTCTATCGGCTGATAGTCGAATATGGAGAATGACACCATACCTTTATCACCGATGACCTCTATTCGGTCTTCTCTTGCAGATTCGTGTCCTACGAAGCACCACGAACCACTACCAGGAAGTCCACTTTCAAAACGGAAGCAGGCACTTACCGTATCTTCTGCCGTATAGAGTTTTCCCCTGTTGGCTGAATACCCTTCCGCATGGGTAATGACACCGAACATATACTGGAGCATATCCAACTGATGAGGCGCAAGATCATAGAAATAGCCACCTCCTGCAATATCCGGCTGTAATCGCCAAGGGCGCTTTTCCTTTGAATCATAGTCAAGTTCGCGTGGTGGGACGGAGAATCGTATCTGCACATTGATAACCTCTCCTATCCTACCCGACTCCACCATGTTCTTCACCTCAAGGAAATAAGGGAGGTATCGACGATAGTATGCCACGAAGCATGGAACACCTGTAATCTGGCTCACATGATTCACACGGGCACAATCATCATAGGAAGCCGCAAGCGGTTTCTCCACATAGACAGGCTTGCCCGCGTGCATTGCCATGATGGCATAGGTAGCATGGGATGATGGAGGCGTTGCGATATAGACGGCATTCACATTGGGATCATCAACAAGAGCCTGGGCATCTGTGTACCACTTGGCAATGTCGTGACGCTCTGCATAGGAGCGTGCCTTCTGCGCATTACGGCTCATCACCGCTACTACACGCGAGCCCGGCACTTCGTTGAATGCCGGGCCACTTTTTATCTCTGTCACCTCACCGCAACCGATGAAGCCCCAGTTTATCTGTTTCATTACTTTTTCTTCTCGTCCTTAGAAGATGCCTTTGAAAGGTCTGTCTTCTTGTAAGCCTTGTTAAGACCTGCAACCACCTGAGTAGTGATGTCAAGAGCCTTATCACCGTATAGGATGTTGTCACCCTGCTTTGTTAGAATGAGAGAGTACTTCTTGTCCTTGTTATATACAGCGAGAAAATGCTGAATAGAGTCGCGGAGAGCCTTGTTGAACTTCTCTGTCTCGCCCTGGAACTCAGCACCGAGACGCTGCTGAAGACCTTCAAGGTCTGCCTGCTGCTTCTGAAGACCTGCCTGAATCTGGCGAGCCTGCTGCTCTGTATAGGCATTCTGCTGAAGCTTCTGCTGGAAATTAGCAGCCGCATTCTGAAGAGCGTTTCCCTTCTGCTGAAGTGTTGACTGGATATTCTGACTCTTCTTCTCGAGGATGAGAGTATAGTCCTTGCAGAACTGGTACTGGCTCATAATAGAGTCAACCTCAACAAAACCGATTTTAAGTTCTACAGGAGCTGTCTGTGAAGAGGCTGCTGCCTCTGGCTGCTGGTTAGACTTATCGCATGATGTGAATGATACGGCGAGAGCTGCTACAGCCATAGCCGATGTGAAAACCTTCTTATTCATTTCTTTTTTATATCTGTTTTTGTTCTGATTGCATTAATTTTAGGTAAAAAATGAGGTGATTTGGAAATATTTCAGTACTTTTGCATGCTGATATTCCATTTCAGGTGCTTCTTCGCACCAGAAAACAAGAGTGTGTAGCTCGAAGAACTGCGCCCGTTTCATGTTTTCGGGTGCAAAGATAAGAAAAATATTCGTAAATCATACATAATTATTATTAATAATGAATAAAAATAAATTAAATCCTGCATGTGTGTTTGAGCAATTTGCAAAAATCAACACTATTCCCCGCCCTTCAAAGCATGAGGAGAAGATGATTGCATTTCTGAAAGAATTTGGTGAGAGCCGTGGTCTTGAGACTATCGTTGACGAAACTGGCAACGTACTTATCCGCAAAAATGCGACTCCTGGCTATGAGAACAGGGAGACTATCATCCTTCAGAGCCACATGGATATGGTATGTGAAAAACTGCCAGAATGCACTATTGATTTCAACAACGATCCTATAGAGACATATATTGATGGAGAATGGCTCCGTGCAAAGGGCACCACACTTGGTGCTGACGATGGTATCGGTATCGCAATGGAACTTGCCTTGCTTGATTCTAACGACATAGAGCATGGTCCTATCGAATGCGTTTTCACTCGTGACGAAGAGACAGGCCTGACAGGTGCCGAGGGCATGAAGGCTGGTTTTATGACAGGTTCTATGCTTATCAATCTCGACTCTGAGGATGAGGGACAGATATTCGTGTCATGTGCTGGAGGCAAGCGAACTCAGGCTATTTTCAGACCGAAATACGAGGAGAATGTAAATGGTGTCTTCTATATGAAGATTGGCGTGAACTCACTCACAGGCGGTCATTCAGGCGATGACATCAACAAAAAACGCGCAAATGCCGTTAAGTTGCTTGTACGCTTCATATATCAGGAAATGGAGAAGGGAACGGTTCGTCTTGGCACACTCAAGGCAGGCGGTCTTCATAATGCTATTCCCCGTGACGGCGAGATGACTATTGCTGTTCCTTTTGCCCAGAAAGAGCAGATACGTGCAGATTTCAATATTTTCGTATCTGACGTTGAAGAGGAATTCCATGTTACAGAACCAAGTATCAATATGTATATGGAATCAACTGAGGCAGAGTCTCTTATGACTGAAGATGACAGCCGTAGAATCATCCTTGCACTTCAAGGCGTTGATAATGGAATTATGTCAATGTGTCAGGATCAGGCTATCGAATGGCTTGTAGAGACCTCAAGCAACCTTGCAAGTGCGAAGACACAGGAAGACGGTTCTGTCATCGTTACCACTTCACAGCGCTCAAACGTGATGTCTGCTTTGGATAACATGTGTGCTACGGTTCGTGCCGTATTCCAATTAGCAGGTGCAGAGGTAGATACAGGCGAGGGCTATCCTGCATGGAAGATGAATCCTAACAGTCGTTTGACAAAGATTGTCGTTGATACCTACAAAGAACTTTTCGATAAGGAGCCAAAGGTTCTCGGAATTCATGCAGGACTGGAATGCGGTCTCTTTGCCGAGCGATATCCGAACCTCGACATGGTGAGCATGGGTCCAACGCTTCGCGGAGTACATTCACCTGACGAGCGTCTGCTCATCCTAACCGTAGATATGGTTTGGCGACATCTGCTTGAGATACTAAAGAAAGCGTAGAGGGTGATTCCGTTGCAGGTCCGTTACAAGTCCGTTGTAAATCCGTTATAAGTCCAATAATCCTCTGCTATTCCTCTGCTACTATAGCGGAGAAATAGCAGACAACAAACAGAGGCATAGCAGAGGATTAACGGCAGATTCGCGACAAATCATTGATGATTGTTGATTATTTCGAAGAAAAAACAACATTTTTCAATTCGAAACTTTCTTTTCTCAATAATTATTCATACCTTTGCATCCGAATATATGAAAAAGTGCATTAGTTTTTTGGCTAATTTTGCACAAAGAAATTAGACACAAAGGATGAAACTGGTCATATTAACCCAACCCAAATTCTTTGTTGAGGAGGACAAGATAATAACTGCCCTTTTCGATGAAGGTATGGATATACTTCACTTACAAAAGCCGGATTCTGAACCGGTTTACTGCGAGCGACTGCTTTCCCTATTGCCAAACGACTGCTATTCCAAGATACGTGTGCATGAACATTACTATCTCAAGCAGGAATTTGACCTTAAAGGTATTCATATCGACAATCCTGACACACCGACACCAGAAGCTTTCAAGCGACATGTAACACGCAGCACATATCGCATCAGCGACCTGAAAGAGATGAAGAAAACGTGTGACTATGTTTGTCTTCACTCGCTGTTCGACAGCCTCCATAACGATGTCAAGGCTTCTCTCAGCATTCAGGAGATGGAATTGGCTCGCGATAAAGGTCTTATAGACAAGCACGTATACGCCTTGGGCGGAATGAGCATCGACAATATCAAGATGGCCAAGGAACTAGGTTTCGGCGGTGTTTGTATATGCGGAGACCTTTGGAATCGTTTCAGCATTCAGCATGAACTGAACTTCAAGGAACTGATTGAGCATTTCCGCAAGCTGCGCAAAGCGGTAAACTGATCAGACAGTAAAGATTAAAGAAACTATAATTATAAATCATAAAATCTCAATGACAGACAAAGATTCCTTTATGGTATTTTCAGGCACAGCTACTCGCTACCTCGCAGAGAAGATTTGTGCCAGTCTTGGTTGCAAACTCGGCAATCTACAGATAACGAAGTTCTCTGACGGTGAGTTTGCTGTTTCATACGAGGAGAGCATCCGTGGCCGCGATGTGTTCCTCGTACAGAGCACATTCCCAAGCTCTGACAATCTCATGGAGCTTCTGCTTATGATTGATGCAGCAAAGCGTGCCTCTGCCCGTCAGATTATCGCCGTAATGCCTTATTTCGGCTGGGCTCGTCAGGATCGTAAGGACAAACCACGTGTCAGCATCGGTGCAAAGCTCGTGGCAGATCTTCTGAGCGTAGCAGGCATTGACCGTCTTATCACCATGGATCTTCATGCTGACCAGATTCAGGGATTCTTCGACGTACCTGTTGACCATCTCTATGGCTCAGGCGTCATTCTCCCTTATATCGAGAACCTGAAGCTCGAGAACCTCGTAATCGCAAGTCCAGACGTTGGTGGAGCTAAGCGTGCAAAGTCATTCGCCAAGTATCTTGACTGCCCTCTCGTGCTCTGCAACAAGACACGTGCTCGTGCCAATGTTATCGAGAGCATGCAGATTATCGGTGACGTAAAGGGCAAGGATGTTGTCATTGTTGACGATATGGTAGATACAGCCGGCACAATCACTAAGGCAGCCGACATAATGATGGAAGCAGGTGCCCGCACAGTACGTGCATGCGCAAGCCATTGTGTAATGTCAGGTCCTGCAAGTGAGCGTGTACAGGAATCTGCCCTTGAGGAGATTGTATTTACTGATTCTATCCCTTACGCTAATCGTTGCGCAAAGGTTAAGCAGCTCAGCGTTGCCGATATGTTTGCCGAGACTATCCGTCGCGTCATCAACAATGAAAGCATAAGCAACCAGTACCTCATATAATTAAGTGAAAAGTTAAAAGTTAAGAGTGAAGAATTTGAATTACATTGATTGCGAAAAGACGATTGACGGCCTTTAACTGCAAGACAAACTCAAATTCTTCACTCTTCACTTTTCACTTCCCTGATATGCTAAAGGAAAAAGAGAAGTTTATTGAGATTAAGGGCGCTCGCGTCAACAACCTCAAGAATATAAGTCTAAATATCCCACGCAACTGCTTGGTAGCCATTTCTGGCGTAAGCGGTTCTGGTAAGTCCTCCCTGGCCTTCGACACCCTGTATGCCGAAGGTCAGCGTCGCTATGTAGAAAGCCTTTCCTCATACGCCCGTCAGTTTCTTGGCCGTATGAGCAAGCCTGAGTGCGATTTCATCAAGGGCCTTCCACCTGCCATTGCCATTGAGCAAAAGGTAGTGAGTCGAAATCCACGCTCTACCGTAGGTACATCGACAGAGATATACGAGTATCTCCGACTTCTCTTTGCCCGTGCCGGACATATCTTCTCTCCTATCAGCAACGAGGAGGTGAAGAAACACACGCCTGAGGATGTCGTAGCAAAGATGCTGGAGTTCACTCCAGGCACTCGTTTCATGGTACTTGCACCATTGCAGATACCTAAAGGCAGAACACTCAAGCGTCAGCTCGAAATGGAGCAGCAACAGGGATATTCTCGTCTATTCGTCAATAATGAAGTTATTAATATTGACGACTATTTAGAGACCATTGCCATTGACACGACTGAAGCGAAAGGCATATATATCGTCATAGACCGTATGTCGTGCGACAACTCGCAGGACACGATATCACGACTTACGGATTCAGCAGAGACAGCCTTCTATGAGGGTGGCGGTTCATGCTGCCTTTATTTCCTTCCTGCCGGACTCATCTACGAGTTCTCAACACGCCTTGAGGCCGACGGAATGACTTTTGAAGAGAAATCCGACCAGCTCTTCGCCTTCAACTCTCCAGTAGGTGTATGTCCTACCTGTCAGGGATTCGGAAGCATAATCGGCATTGACGAGCATCTTGTCATTCCTGATTCATCTCTCAGCGTATATGACGGCTGCGTGAAATGCTGGCATGGCGATAAGATGGGCGAATGGCGAACAGAATTCATCCGTCATGCAGAGAGAGACAACTTCCCTATCTTCACACCATACTTCGAACTGTCACAGAAACACAAAGACTGGCTTTGGCATGGTTTGCCTTCTGATCGCGGAGAATGGCGTCCTTGCATCGATACTTTCTTCCAGATGGTAAAGGAGAATCAGTATAAGATTCAATACCGCGTCATGCTGTCAAGATTCCGTGGTAAGACCGTCTGTCCTGAGTGCCACGGAGCACGTCTTCGCAAGGAAGCAAACTATGTAAGAGTTGGTGGAAAGACAATAACCGATTTGGTTACAATGCCAATATCAAGATTAAAGGAATGGTTTGACCATCTTGAGTTAAACGCCCATGACACAGAGGTTTCCAAACGATTGCTTACTGAGATAAATTCACGTCTCGGATTCCTTCTCGACGTAGGATTAGGCTATCTCACTCTCAACCGTCCAAGCAACTCCCTCTCAGGTGGTGAGAGCCAGCGTATCAACCTCACAACATCCCTCGGCTCTTCTCTTGTAGGCTCTCTCTACATTCTCGATGAGCCTTCTATCGGTATGCATTCAAGAGATACCGAGCGCCTTATCTCCGTACTGAAGAAACTTCGTGATATTGGCAATACGGTCGTTGTCGTTGAGCATGACGAGGACATCCTTCGCGCAGCCGACTATCTGATAGACATAGGTCCTGATGCCGGAACTCATGGCGGTAATGTAGTATTCCAAGGTTCTCTCCAACACCTAACACCCAACACCCAACACCCATCATGCTATACCCTCGACTACCTCAACGGTACAAGGAAGATTGACGTACCGACATCACGCCGTTCATGGAATCGCAAGATTAGCATCATAGGTGCCCGAATGAACAATCTCAAGGGCATTGACGTGGATTTCCCTCTCAACTGCATGACCGTTGTTACCGGCGTCAGCGGTTCGGGTAAGTCTTCGTTGGTGAAAGGCATCCTCTACCCTACTCTCAAGCGCCATCTTGACGAGGTTTGCGATGCTCCTGGCGAGTTCAAGGCTCTTGAAGGCGATTGGAAGGACATTCACCATGTGGAGATGGTTGACCAGAACCCTATTGGAAAATCAACGCGAAGCAATCCTGCAACCTATATCAAGGCCTACGACTACATCCGCCAACTCTTTGCCGACCAGCCACTTGCAAAGCAGATGGGCATCACGGCTCAGCATTTCTCATTCAATACCGACGGCGGACGATGTGAGGAATGTAAAGGAGCGGGTGTCGTTACTGTTGAGATGCAGTTCATGGCAGATCTTGTACTTACCTGCGAATCATGCCACGGCGAACGTTTCAAGCGCGAGGTACTCGATGTGAGATACGAGGGCAAGAACATCAACGATATCCTTGCCATGACCGTTGACGAGGCAATTGAATTCTTTGAGGAAAAATATGCTTGGAAGGACTCAAATCGCAATAATCTCAAGGCTATCATTGCTCGTCTGAAGCCTTTACAGGAAGTGGGACTTGGATATGTTCAGCTCGGACAGGCATCGTCAACCCTTTCGGGAGGTGAGAATCAGCGTGTCAAACTTGCCTACTACATCTCTCAGGAGAAGCAGGACGCAACGTTGTTTATATTCGACGAGCCAACCACAGGACTTCATTTCCACGACATCAAGCGTCTGCTACATGCCTTTGATGCCCTTATCGAACGTGGTCATTCCGTTCTTATTGTTGAGCATAACATGGATGTCATCAAATGTGCCGACCATATCATCGATATAGGTCCAGAAGGAGGTGAGGAAGGCGGTCGTATTGTCTGCACCGGCACACCAGAGGAAATAATCAAGTGCGAGGCATCACACACCGCACGTTTTCTGAAAGAGAAACTTTAGCTCACTCCTTCATCCAATCATTTTCCCATTCAGGAATGGGATTTGCAACGGACTTACAACGGATTTACAACGGATTTACAACGGATTTATATTATCTATGGCCCTTTATACGATGCAAAGTTACAACATTTTCAGGAAAAGCCGACACAAAACATGGAAAAAAACGTGATTGCTTTCCCAAAAAAGCATTTCGTTTTCATAACGTACTGACATTCAGCAATATATTTTCGGAATACATTTCTCTCAAGCATTCCTTCAAATTTCCGTCATTAGTCATTAGTCATTTTCGTCATTAAGCGAGTTGATGACGGGCGGAAATCGGCTATATAGTAAAATATATTTATATATTTTACTATATAGAGGCAAAAATCCCCCCACTCACTTTCCTTAATGACGAAAATGACTAATGACTAATGACGGACTTAATGACGGGACTTAATGACAAGCACAAATACGCTTCCGAAATTATTCTCCTGTATATCAGCGTGTTATAACGACAATTTTGATTTTCTTGTAAAAATACGTATCTTTTTCCATATTTCTTTGCAGAATCAAGAAAATTTGTTGTACCTTTGCAATCAGAATCAGTAACGCAACGGTCAAATACATCCTCAAACAGTATTATCTATGAAACCTAACGAATTTGAAAACGAATCAGGACTATGCCCTTATTGCGGTAGCGAGGACATACAGGTGCTTTGCGACGGTACTTACAGATGCCTTGAATGCGGAATGATGTGGAGATAGCCGATAAAGACGAAAGCCTTACCAGCTACCGCCGCCACCGCCTCCTCCGCCGCCACCGGAGAAGCCACCGCCACTATGCCCTCCTCCATGGGAAGAGCTATGAGAACATGACGAAACGTGACTGCGGACAGTATCATTCACGCTGCTAACCAAGTGATTGGTAAAGTTTGTTCCGTTATATATTCCGGCGGTAGTGTACCAATCAGGCTTCTCTACGGTAATGGTCTTGAACTTCCTTGCCCACGTATTTGCAAGTCCGAAGACCATAGCGTAAGGCAGGACGCGATAGAAATACTTCGCATCCTCCATCTGCAAACGCTCAAGGTTATCCTTCTCTGCCGTCTCAATAAACTCCTTGAAACCAAGCAGACGTCCCATCATGTCAATACGATAGTCTGTATTCAGTTTGAACCGTCCGCCAAGCTCCACGGTAAGGAAATTGGCAAGGAAGAACAGGAATATCTCCCAATCAGCCATTGGAGAACCGTAATCCGTACATTGGCTATACAGCAAGGCCACCATAGCCATTATGGTGAACTTCATGAGAAAGATTATAACACGCTTAAAGGCTGAGGAATAGATGTCAGAATCACTTCCCGACAGACGCAATGACAACCCCAACCATGCAGGTAAAAGCCATTCCGTACCAGCCACAAATAACTCATCAAACGTAAAGTACTGAACGATATTCGTAGCAATAGTGAGCGTACCGAACAATAGCAACGGAATGTACATATACACCCAAGAATCTGTCTTGACGAGGTTCTTCCTACCATCCTCGCTAAACACTTTCTTTAGTGCCGACTTCACCCCATTCATTTCAGAGGATTTATCGCCCAACTGACTGAGCCTCACCGTAGTCTTGCCTTTGGGGAAGAACAGCTCCATTAATTTTTTCTGATACGTCGGAGCATCCTCGGGCAGATTCTTAAGTTTCGTAAGCACTATCTTCTTGTTCTTATTCTCGTCAATCTTCAGATAGCCCTGCTCGGCAAGCCATGGGATAAGCGATGAAATATCACCTTCATCAGCACTATTGTCAATAATGACACCAACCTCCGCACTTGAAATACCCTCTGGAGGATAGAACTCAATCGTCTTTACCACGTTACGACCTCTGTCTATCGTCAATGCCCGGAAGACGATGACGAGAATACACACTACGGTCAAAGCAAGCCATAGGTAATGCCAGAAATACTGCACCTTCTCCACACCCTCGTAATACCCTTCAGGAAGTTCCATATAGGCTGTAATGGCATGGTTCGGCTGTATAGAGTCGCACATACCGGCTATGTATGTCGTAGTTGCCTCATATTCTATAGGTATGATATTGCTCTCACTTCCATAACTTCCGCTATACCATCTCAGATTATCCACCGCTTTCTGAGGCAATGGTTTCTCAAATTCAATTCTGAAGTCAAAATGCCTTATATCCTCCTTGAAATCAGCTCCGAGAATGGTGTGAAACAGGATGTCCTTGGTCGCTACACGGTCATCCGGATACTTGAACTTATAGCTTATCACATAGGTATTTATGCCCTTAACCATTCTGTCGGCATCACCTATCTGAATGATATAATTGTCCATTTCCTCTTTCTGCTCATGAACAGGGCCGCCTGTCACCTCCACATCGTCAATATCCACGATGTAAGGGAACTCCTCCCTACTCTTCTCCCCCGAAGAATTCGTCACATCATGCCAGAGACTGAACTTCATGGGAATGAAGCGATAGAATCCATGGCGAGGTTCAAGGAAGTTGATGACAAATGTCTCCTTCACATCCCACACGTTATTCTTGTGAACGTAAGCCTCATACTTTACATTCTCATAATAAAAACCGCCTAGGTCGGCAAATGCACAGACACTCACCAACAACAAGGCAAAGGAGAACAGCAATCTATGTAGCCTATGCATTTGGCACCTCCCTCTCCGCAACATTCTGAATCTCATACATCTTCTTTGACTTGAATCCGAAGATATTGGCAATGATGTTATAAGGAAACATCTGGCACTTGTCATTATACATCCTCACGCTACCGTTATAGTAACGTCGAGCAAACGCAATATCATCCTCAACCTTCACAATACGTTTATGCAGATCAAGGAAATTCTCACTTGCCTTGAGTTCCGGGTATTTCTCCGCAATCACAAGAATACGGCTCAGAGCCTCGCCAATGCGCATCTCACCCTCAATCTGACCGTCGATATCACTTGTAGCCACACCTGCACGACGCTTGGTAAGTTCCTCAAGCGTGTCAGCCTCATGTTTGGCATACGCCTTGACTGTATCCACGAGATTCGGGATAAGGTCAAAACGCTGTTTGAGATACACGTCCATTGTAGAAAAAGCCTCCTTCACTTTGTTTGAAAGCTGAACAAGACTGTTATAAACGAAGATACAGGAAACGACAATCAGCGCTACTGCAACAATAAATATAATGTTTGTCATAATGATATTTTTTCTATGTTGTATTTGTGACTTTTGTCCTCTTTTATAAAAACTTACAGATTAACGGAAAAGACTGTAAAATCCAATGCAAATTTACATTATTTCTTTAATATCTGCAAATTTTGAGCAAGAAATAACAGAATCTGATCAACTGGAATCCGATGCAACAACGCAATAACTCCGTAGATCTGCCACTATGCCATTGCTGTATCTAGGCTTATTCTCCGTTCCAGAATCGAAGGAAGAGCGAAGGAACAACGAAGGAAGAGCAACGAAAGAACGTAGGAACGGCTATAATTCTATGCGGATATATGTTCTGTCATCGAAAGACTTATAGCCTTGCATAACTCCTTTCGTTGCCTTATAAAGGTCGATACAAAGAGGATCATTAGTGATTATATGCTCTAATTCTCTCTCACTTTCGGTTAAAGTTCCTTTCAAAACAGGATAACCGTCAGATGCAAGGACAACCTCCTTGGCATCAGCAACGGAAACAACGTGAATGAGACTTTCGGGAATATCCATTCCATTAATCACGGCATAGTCACGATTCTGTCTCTCGCAACAGCTTCGCAACTCGTTTTTGATACAATCACGGCCAATATCTTTGATACGTAATTCATCAACTGTCGCCCTACCCTCTTCAAGCAACTTGTGAATATATTTTGAACGCTTTTCCGCATTCACTTCTTCCTCTGGCTTGGGATATTCATAGAGTACACCATCAATAAGACACAGGCAGTCACCAACAAACCACACTTCTTGTTTCTTTACGTTCAGCACCACGGCACTTGCAGCCATAAGGTTATTATCAGCCTTCACGGGCTTCTGTGAATAATAGGCAGAAACGGCCTCTGCTGTCAATCGGCAGAAGTCTGTAATCGTAGAGTCTGGAGTTAGGTTTTCTGATATTACGCGAGACACGATTTGCATGCACAACCTGCCATTGCTGACATCAGGGGAATATCTGACATCTGCCTTAGAGGTACTACCGTCAATAACAGCTATGAAATCATCTGTCACGACGATTCCGTCCTCGCACGTCTCCTGACTTTGCTTTCCTATTATCTGGCTTTCTACGATTCTCATTCTGGAAATTTGGGTTATATGATTTTGGTTTGTTGCGCTCAGGTTTTCTATTATCTCGTGGAAATTCACGAGAAGAGTTTCTCGCGTTATCACGACTATGCTCACGCCTATCAGGAACAGGCACCTGACCAAGAAGTTCCTTTATCAAATCCGCTCTTCCGATACGGCGTAGCGACTGCTCTATATTACGTCTTTCCTCTGGTTTGTACCAGAAGAAGAACTGCCTTTGGGCAAGTTTGTCCTTTGGCGTCTTAGCAGAAAAGACCGGCTCAAGAGTGTAAGGATCATATCCGCTATACCACGTCTCTGTACTTACGGTCATTGGAGTAGGCGTAAAGTCTTGAACCTGTTCAAGTTGGAAGTCCAGTCGCTTAGTCTTGATTGCTAGATCAGCCATATCTTCCTCATGACATCCTGGATGTGAGGAAATGAAATACGGAATGAGCTGTTGTCGCAAGCCCTCCTCACGGTTTATCTTATCAAATACACGCTTGAACTCTTCAAATAACTTGAAAGAAGGCTTTCTCATAAGTTTCAGCACAGCATCGGATGTGTGTTCTGGAGCAACCTTCAATCTGCCACTCACATGATTGCAGATAAGCTCACGAGTATATTCCCTTGCTGCCTGATTGGATTTCTCGTCCTTACTGTGATGAAGCAGGAGGTCATATCTCACACCAGAGCCAATGAAGCTCTTCTTCACCTCTGGCAAGGCATCCACAGAACGGTAGATATCAAGCAGAGCAGAATGGTCGGTATCAAGATTCGGACAAATCTCAGGATTGACGCACGAAGGACGCTTGCACTTGGCACAAGCCTTCAGGTTACGTCCGTGCATTCCGTACATATTGGCAGAAGGACCGCCAAGATCAGAGAGATATCCCTTGAAATCAGGAAGTTTTACCACCTCCTTGACCTCTTTCATGATACTCTCCTTTGAACGGCACGCTATGAACTTTCCCTGATGGGCAGAGATAGTACAGAAAGCACAACCTCCAAAACATCCTCTGTGCATGTTTACCGAAAACTTGATCATATCATATGCAGGAATCCTCTTGCCCTTGTATTTCGGATGCGGTACACGCATATAAGGCAGATCAAAAGAAGCATCTATCTCCTCGGTAGTCATTGGAGGATAAGGAGGATTAACCACCACATAACGACCATCCACGCCTTGGATAAGTCGCTGAGCATGAACCTTATTACTCTCTTCCTCTATATGACGGAAATTATCAGCCTCTGCCCTCTTGTCACGAAGACATTCCTCATGGCTATGAAGCACAATATCATCCTCGGTAATACCACCAGGAATTTCTTCTTTTCTGCATAGGAAAACAGTCTGGGGAAGTTCGGTAATTTCACTTATTTTCCTTCCTCTGTCCAACTGCTCAGCAATGGCAAGAATGGTCTTCTCGCCCATTCCATAGGAAATGATATCACCGGCACTATCACAAAGAATACACTTGCGCAGACGGTCTTCCCAATAGTCATAATGAGTAAGTCTTCTAAGAGAAGCCTCAATACCTCCTAATACAATAGGAACATCGGGAAACAACTGACGGAGAATCTTGGAATATACGATTGTAGGGTACTCTGGGCGACAGTCATGACGGCCGTCAGGTGAATAGGCATCCTCCGAGCGCAGACGCTTGTTGGCTGTATATTTATTGACCATAGAGTCCATACAGCCTGGGGATATGCCGAAGAAAAGTCTTGGCCGTCCCAGTTTCTTGAAGTCACGGAAATCCCCGTGCCAGTCAGGTTGTGGCACGATTGCCACGCGATAACCGGCAGCCTCAAGGGTACGACCTATCACGGCAGCACCAAATGATGGATGATCCACATAGGCGTCGCCGGAGAAGAGTATTACATCAAGTTCATTCCACCCTCTTAACTCACACTCTTTTTTTGTCGTTGGCAGAAAATCTGTCAGTTGCATTTACTTAAAGTTTAAAGTGTAAAGTATAAAGCGTAATGTGGATAGTTTCCTTTCCTCTTCTGCTTTATACCTTCTACTTTTTTATACATTTGCCTCCTCCGTTGGCGCATCAAACTTTGTGTCAGCGTAGAGTAAAATGAGATTATGAAGACCGAGTGCCTTCATATCCTTATGATATATTACATCAAAACAGAGGTCAAGAAGAGCCTTGTCTGATGTACCTACAGAATCAAGAAGCGAACGGATGTTCAGTTTCAGTTTGTCGAGAACCTGCTCATCCACAATACCATTACTATCAATCAATCCACTAAGGAGTGAATACTTATGTAAAGTCTCAAGATGCTCTTTCGAAACCTCGATAGAGCGAGTACCTGATGCATTTGCCTGTATTTTCATATCTATAAAATTTAACAGCCCCTCACCTACCCTACGGGCATCCTCTACCCAAGGGGCGAGGGGGAAATTAGTATTTCTAATAATATTCTTTTAAGCGAACTAAGGTTACTTTTCCCTCGCCCCTTGGGGAGAGGGTGTCCGAAGGACGGGTGAAGAACCTTCTACTCCAGCAGGAACTTCAGTACACTTCGCATACACAGTCCTCTCTGTTCCTCTGTTCTGATACACTCCAGAGGGAATCCCATAACGAAGCTTCGACGTTCCTTACATGCTATTGCAGCCGTACTGCCATCAGCATAGAGCATAGCGGGGAAAGCTGTTCCGAGAGGTTGTAGCACGTCAGAAGAGGTTGAGGCATAGTGATCCGCATTCAATGCCCTATAGACATCAAAGTCCACTCCCATGCCTGTAACAACCTGTGCGCTATCCGACTGATCCTTATACTTACGCACATAGTCGGTATAGAGAACTTCTGCCAAGAAGGTAGAATCGGCAGGCGCCTGATTGTCAGATCCCACATAAGAGCCACTCACAAGAAGCGCACCATTGAAATATCTCAGTTCCGACCTCATCATAGGAGAAATAGAAGGATATCTTTTCAATGAGTAGCCGTCATTACGCTCATTACCGAGAATCAAATCTAGAAGCCTGTATTTAGACAATATAACATCGCCCATACCTATACACTCAGATGAACAACTCGCCACGCTGTATTTCTTCATTGTAGCTATAGCACGAACATGCTCTGTGGTATAATTGAAGTCGTTACCTGCAAGGAAAGGCAGTTGACTGGTCCAACATGCCGTTCTGCCGTATGACAAGCCTGGGTCTTCTGCCATATCAAACCCAGTAGCCAGTCCCATGTCATTATACTTAACCGCTGGTCCTGCAAGCCTATGGAAACCGTTAACGACAAGCAACTGTCTGCCTCCAGGATGCCATACACAGGCAAGTTCCTCGGATGGCAAGCTCTGTCCGCCACTATTGGCAGCTGCTACCTTGAAACGAAACACCTTGTCTGCCACTAAATTCACGGTAGTCTTTCTTTCCCTTACAACAGTTCCATTGTCAAAATCACCATCGCCTGATGCTGTATAAACTATATATGAGTCGGGCTTTGCCGAGGTTTCAAGAGAATCCACGGTCTCTTCCCATGAAAGAACTGCCCTACCGTATGAATCTACAAGAACCCTAAAACGATGCGGAGCAAGTGGTTGGATTACAGCTTTTCTATTATGCTTAGCAGCCAGATATCTCACTACACTCTTATATACAGAGCGTGAGAGCGTAAACTTGAAATTAGGATCATGTCCCAACAGCATATCTGCCAGATTCTCATGCGAGAACATCTCAAGGATTGCAGCAGGGATTCCCGGAATACGGGTTTCCGCATAGTTCTTGTCCCAAATGCCTCTCGTATTCCATCGACCATACTTATACGTAATATCCTTATTAATCTGGGAAAGCATTTGTTCTACGAAATCATACGATATCATTCTGGACTCTCCGTCAGACAAACGGCAGTCGTTGAAATCCGTAGTGCAGATGCCCAAAGTACCAACAATACTCCTGTCCATGTGATAGCCGGCATCACTATGTACGGCAAGGCTCATTTCCAATGGAACTCCCTTACCTTCCTTTTCCGGAGCAAACATAGAACCTCCCGCTAACCAGTTTGTCATCATCGGACGGACATTAATATCGTCAGCATAGTCATCGGTTCCCTGTCGTGAACTATAAACATTATAAGGTGCTCCAGACCATTGAGCATTATATCTCGCACCCTCAAGACAACGTGGCAAACCACTCACAGAACCGCCACGCTCCACATTTCCCATACCACCGCCAAAGCGAACGGCATCTGTGGTAACAACGCCCTTCATACTCGAAACATTGTCAACAGTAACGTAATTGTCATCATCACAGCCGAAATCAAAAGTTCCGAGATATACCCAGGTACTGCCACCCATTGTCTGGTTGACTGTGAAATGCGTCTTCACTCCTTTGTGGACTACGGTATAATGAGCATCAGGAATGCTATTCTGCAATGTTTGGTAAGAGACATACACGGCATATCTGCCCGGCATAGGCAGATAAGGTGAATATTTTGCTATTGAAGAAGCCTTTTTCCTCCTTACCTTCGACCATCGGGCAGTTCCTTTTATGAAAGGCGCATCACTTTCCTGTATCACATCAGCAGGCATACCGAAGCCCGGTTCAGAAGATTTCATCCACTTACCCTGCTCCTTATATCCAAGCAACGTCTGGTCATTATCCACAACAGTCTCTATATTCTGCCAGTCACGCTCACGAGGTGTCCACACCACGGCACCGGCATTCTCAAGCATAGGAATGATATACGGAATTACGAAAGTCTGGGAAAAAAGATCCTCGTTAGTACCGAAAAGATTCACTCTCTGCCATTTCCAGTTTCCCTGTGCAGGATTGTAAACTCTTCCATGACTTGCCCATATAGACAAATGCCGTCCATCAAGACCGTTATCTATTCTGTTTGGCCTTGAGACATTCTTCACCCATGGCAATCCGTAATAATCAGAATCATCAAAGTAACTCTGAGCATTCGCATTGCTATATGCAAAAAACGTCAACAGTCCACAGACTATTGGCATGACATGTTTACTATTCCAATATTTCCTGTTGAGAAATCCCACAATCTATAATACAAACTGTTCCGGCTTCTTGCCTTTGAAATCCTTAAAATATGATTTTATTTCCTGCATATCCGTCTCTATATTCCCCGAAGGAATGAACGAGCGGGTGCAACGTATCAGTTTCCTTTCATAATCCAGTCCATAGAGCAGCACAGGGATTTGTGCATTCAAGGCAATATAGTAGAAGCCTTTCTTCCATTCAGAATTTGCCTTTCGAGTACCTTCCGGAGTAATAGCCAGATGAAACGTCTTTTCTTTCTTTGCTATCTCTGCAAGAGACTCTGTCATGGACATTTTTTCCTGTCGGAAAACAGGAATTCCTCCCATTTTGCGGAATATAGAACCAAGTGGCCAGAAGAACCATTCCTTCTTCATTAGGAAATTAGAAGAAAGTCCCTCGGCCTGGTTATACAGTTGTCCATAGAAAAAATCCCAATTGCTCGTATGGGGTGCTAGACATATAATATATTTGTCAGGATGCTCAACCGTAACTTCCTTCTTCCATCCAAGACGACGGTATAGCAGCCAACCAAAGAATTTCTTAAGCATTTATCTTTTATTAGAGCATATTTCCAATCTCATCAACTACATTGTTAATATCCTTATTGAAGGAATCAACAAGAACACGGTAGTATTTCTTTGCATTCATACCTGGCTCTGGGTGAGAGACACGCATTATGTAATCCGAGTGCAACCTAAGTATGCTTTTCAGAAGTGCATTCACATTGTCCCCTGAATCAGGACGCTTGGTATAGGTAGAAACAGCTATGCATTCAGCGAACAACTCGCTACATACAAAATTTATTTCTTTTTTAAGGTTTCTCTTGTTTGCCATAATTATATAAGATTAAGGATTTGATGTTCAAAGGTAACAAATTTATGCGAAAAACAAGAAAAACGCCAAAGAAAATAAAAAAAAAATCGAAAAAAGATGGAATTATTAGCATTTTTCGCTAAAAATTAGTATTTTTGCACTAATTTTTATAGTATAGTATCGATATTTTTCAACCAAAATTATATCATTCAAAGAAAATTATGGAAAAAAGTGCATTACAGATTGCACGTGCAGCCTACCAGCCAAAGCTTCCTAAGGCTTTGCGTGGCGCACTCAAGGTAGTAGAGGGTGAACCTACTCAGTCAGTTGCAGATCAGGAAGAAGTACAGAATCTCTTCCCTAACACTTACGGTATGCCATACATCAAATTCGAGCCTACAGAAGGCAAGATGGCTACTGCTGCAATAAACGTAGGTGTAATCCTTTCAGGCGGTCAGGCTCCTGGCGGTCATAACGTGATCTCTGGTCTTTTCGACGGTATCAAGAAGCTCAACCCAGCTAACAAGCTCTATGGCTTCATCCTCGGTCCTGGTGGTCTCGTTGACCACAACTATATGGAACTTACTTCTGAGATTATCGACGAGTACCGCAACACTGGTGGTTTTGACATCATCGGTTCTGGCCGTACAAAACTCGAGAAGAAGGAGCAGTTCGACAAGGGTCTTGAGATTCTTCAGGCTCTCGATATCAAGGCACTCGTAATCATCGGTGGTGACGACTCTAACACCAACGCTTGCGTACTCGCAGAGTACTATGCAGCTATCAAGGCTGGCGTACAGGTAATCGGTTGTCCTAAGACTATCGACGGTGACCTTAAGAACGAGGCTATCGAGGCTTCATTCGGTTTCGACACAGCTACAAAGGTTTACTCAGAGGTTATCGGCAACATCATGCGCGACTGTAACTCTGCAAAGAAGTACTGGCACTTCATCAAGCTGATGGGCCGTTCTGCTTCTCACGTAACTCTCGAGTGCGCTCTTCAGACTCATCCAAACATAACCCTTATTGGTGAGGAGGTTGAGGCTAAGAACCAGACTCTCGACGATATCGTAACATACATTGCAGAGGTTGTAACCGATCGTGCTAACCTCGGTCTCAACTATGGTGTTGTACTCGTACCAGAAGGTCTTATCGAGTTCATCCCAGCAATCAAGAAGCTTATTGCAGAGCTCAACGATATGCTCGCTGCAAATCAGGCAGACTTCGACATGGTTGCTGACGACAAGAAGATTGACTACGTTCTCAAGCACCTTTCTGACGAGAATGCCGCTATCTTCAAGTCACTTCCTCTCTCTGTTTCTCGTCAGCTTGCTCTTGAGCGTGACCCACACGGAAACGTACAGGTATCTCTCATTGAGACAGAGCAGCTCCTCGCAGAGATGGTTTCTAAGAAGCTCGCAGAGTGGAAGAAGGATGGTATCTTCACAGGTAAGTTCGCTACACAGCACCACTTCTTCGGTTACGAGGGACGTTGTGCAGCTCCATCTAACTGGGATGCAGACTACTGCTACTCACTCGGTTTCAACGCTTCTATGCTGATTGCAGCTGGTAAGACAGGTTACATGTCTTCTATCAAGAACACATTCAAGCCTGCTGACAAGTGGATTGCAGGTGGTATTCCTATCACAGCAATGATGAACATGGAGAAGCGTTCAGGTGAGATGAAGCCAGTTATCAGAAAGGCTCTCGTAGAGCTCTCTGGCAAGCCTTACAAGTACTTCGTACGTCATCGTACAGAGTGGGCTCGCAACACCAGCTTCGTTTACCCTGGTCCTATCCAGTACTTCGGCCCAGCAGAGGTTTGTGACCGTCCTACATTGACTCTCACACTCGAGCAGGAATAATCCGAAATAATTTGAATTGAGTGAAAAGTGAAGAGTTCGAGAGTGCTGCAATGGTTTTCTCGCTCTACACTTTTCACTTTTTCTTTTTATAATTACCAGAGATACTAGTAATACTAGAGTCACTAGTACAACTAGAACACTAACAGAATGGCAAGAAAACACTCCAAGAAGGCTCCAAGAAAGGCTCTCCCATGCAAGTTGTGGTGGGGAATCGGTTCTGTAGTCACTCTTGTATATATTGCCATTTTCTACTATTTCTTCGTAGGTCCTACAGGTTTCCGATGGCGTGCCCTCTATGGCGATGCACAATATCCTGAAGGCTACGAGATACAAGGAATAGACATCTCCCACTATCAAGGCGACATTGACTGGGCAAAACTTCAGAAAGCAATAATCAATAAATGTCCTGTGCGTTTCGTGATAGTGAAGTCAACAGAAGGCCGTTCGATAGTTGACGAGAACTTCGCCTATAACTTTAATCAGGCACGCGAATACGGTTTCATACGCGGTGCCTATCATTTCTGGAGCATAAGGTCAAATGCCCGCGATCAGGCTTATTTCTTCCTTAACAAAGTAAAACTGCAACCAGGTGACCTCCCACCTGTCTTAGACGTGGAGTTAAAACGTAAGGACCAGTCCGTAGAAGACTTCCAACGCGACATACTTACGTGGCTTCATATCGTGGAAGACCATTACCACGTAAAACCAATCATATACACGAGCTATAAGTTCAAGATGACCAATCTCGCAGACAAGAGATTCGACAACTACCCATACTGGATTTCCCACTATTACGTTGACAAGATGCAGTATAAAGGCGAATGGAAATTCTGGCAGTACACAGACGTGGGTTCACTTCCCGGTATTGACGGATACGTAGATCTAAACATCTACAATGGCTCTTTCTACGACTTAAAACAACTGTGCATTCAAGAAGAATAGCACACAGACGACCCAAAACAAGGTCGTTATAATCGCAAATATTTCGTTCATGACAGAACGAAGCTATAACACGAAATGAGATGGGGTGACGAAATGCCACCCCATCTCATTATATATTATACACTTTATACTTTACACTTTACTCTTTACTCTTTACATCCCTCCCAATCACTGATGCTGCTCACGCAACAGATCATTGACTGTCTTTACAGGATTGAAAGTGCCGAGAGGAACCTCAACAAAGACGGTGTTCCAATCGCTCATAGCACCATTCCAGAGACCAGGGAGCTCAAGAGCCTTGAGTTCCTTACCGTTCTTAGACTTGCTTGAAATGAAACCTGTGGTGCGATCTACATAATCCGGAAGGTTGAAGGCATTACCTTTATAGTCCTTAACTGCACAGACGAGGTCAACAGGATTGAAATGAGTGCCCTCTGTGAAGTATTTCATATAAGTAGCGTTGTTCTTGTCAATCTGTGAAGACTCAAGAATCTGCAAAGAATAAGTACCATCCTGATTATATGCAAGGAACGGACCACCACCAGGCTCTCCTACATTCTTCACAACGCCAGCTACACGCATTGGGCGGTTCAGTTTCTTCTTCAAATAGATAACAAGTTCTGCATCCTCAAGTTCCTTCAAGTCTGCCTTTACGCAACAAAGCTCACGCTTAACGAAACGAGCAATATCAACAAGCTGTTCGTGAGTATATTTGCCAGAATCGAGAAGTTCAAGATATTCAAATACCTTCTTCTGCAAAGAGATGAGCACACCAGCGATAACCTGCTTCCACTCAACGGTTTCATGTTTCAGGCGGTCAGGCACCACATTATCAATATTCTTGACGAAAATGATATCAGCGGATATTTCGTTAAGGTTTTCAATCAAAGCACCATGACCACCAGGACGGAACAAGAGACTTCCGTCAGAATTACGGAATGGAGTATTATCAGGATTAGCCGCAACTGTATCTGTGCTTGGTTTCTGCTCAGAGAAAGAAATGTCGAATTTCACACCGAACTTCTTCTCGTAGCCTTCTGCCTTCTCAGCCACCTTCTGCTTGAAAAAGCCCATGTGCTCGTGAGAAACGGTGAAATGAACGTTTGCCTTTCCTGCAGAAGCCGCATACATAGCACCCTCTACGAGATGCTCCTCCATAGGAGTACGTGAACCATCGGCATACTTATGGAACAGCAACATGCCCTTTGGTAACTGACCATAGTTCAAGCCGTCAGCATCAAGCATACCTTTTGCCACAGCCTTGTAATCACCATCGGCAATAAGTTCCTTTACGCCCTTACCCTTCTGCTGCTTGAGAAGAGCGTCAAGCGAATCGTAGAATGCAAACTTCTCGATATTATCGAAATATTTCTTCTCGAAATCAGTTGTAGGAACATCATAGTCAGCATCGACAAATGCAAAGACATCCTTAAACATACGTGATGCAGCACCAGAGGCAGGCACGAACTTTACAATCTTTCGTCCCTCAGCCTTGTAGTCGTTCCATATCTGAACATATTTCTTTACCTCCTCGGTTGTAGGAGCTAAAATACCTTTACCAATAGCAGCCGGACCTTCAAGTTTAAGAAATGGAAAACCGGTTTTGAACTCATTAAGCTGTTGTTCGAGTTTTTCTGCAGTGATGCCCTTGGCAGCCAACTGCTTCAGATCTTTTTCTGTCAACATAGATATATCTTAGGTTTTGTATTATACAGGATATTATCGCCGCAAAGGTAATGTTTTTATTTGTTTTTTGCAAGATTATCTTCCAACTTTTTTGCCAAACAGTTAAATAAAGTTAATATCACAATAAATAGCGAAATGTTTGATTTGTATTTGGACAAAAAAATGTAACTTTGTCAACAAATAACAATTAAGACGTTAGGCTTATGACTAAAAATATAATCTCCATAGCGTTTGCAGCACTTGCAATATTCGGCTCTGCTACTACAGCGGATGCAGCTCCTCTTATGGAACTTATTGAGGTTGAACAGCAGAACGCACAGATTACGTTGTCAGATAACGTTCTCCACATCACAGGTGGAGCTGGTCAGGTACTTGAGATCTACAACGTAGCAGGTGTAAGACTTTCAACCACGAAGATTGACAGTCAGGAAAAGCGCGTAGAGCTTAATCTCACAAAAGGCTGCTATATAGTCAAAGTGGGAAAGACCGTACGTAAAATTTCATTGAGATAATCTATCAAATTGACAAGATAAAAGTCCTATGACCAGTGGTATCAGGAAATGGTGCTATCTGGTCATTTTTTTGAAACGTCAGAATAACAGAGCTTTATCGTATTAGAACAAATGAGGAAACACTTATTAATGCTTTATTCTCTCAGCCTAATGTTCATGATCCAGTCATGTACAAAAGAAAAGGTCGTAGAGCATCCGTATGCTGGACTTTCCTCTGAATACTACGAATCCTTCTCTGACAGGACCATGAAGGCCAACCATCAGGAGATAGTGGATTATATTATGAATATTGTAGGAGCTGACCATGAAAATATGAAAGCTGACCGCTATACGCGAGCTCACTACAAATTCTTCTCCACATCACCATCCGCTTTCCTTTGGATTAACCGACAAGGCATCTCTCCACAGGCAGACACACTTCTTGCCTGTCTTGATTCATGCGAGCGCGACGGATTTGAGAAACGTCAGTTCGGCGTAGAATATATACGCAATGATATTGAGACATTAAAGAAGCTGTCATTCGAAGCAGGAGGAAAGAACAGCGTCAACAGAGTGTTAGCCCGACTGGAATACAACCTGACCAAGGCATTCCTACGCTATGCCGTCGGCCAGAGATATGGCTTTACAGACCCATACGACCTGTTTAACCGTCTGGATGTGCACGATTCAACTCCAAAACGAGTAACATACCGTCAGCTCTTCGACGACTCCACACACGTATGCGGACGACAGACTTTCTATGGCGCAATTAACGCGATAAAGCACGACAGCGTAGGTATATACCTCGCCAAGGCTATGGATCATTCGCCTATCTACAACAAGATTAAGGCATGTCTGAAGAATGATTCCATCAAGCGCGAGCTGATTCTCGTAAACCTTGAGCGCGCCCGTTGGAAATCCACTGATGCACCTTATCTTCATGATGAATATCTGATAATAGACATCCCAGCCTTCCACCTTTGGGCGATGCGCGACAACCGTCTTGCCATTGACATGAAGATAGGATGCGGTCAGAGGAAGACAAAGACCCCTCTGCTTCACAGCAAGATAAAGCGCATGGAACTCAATCCACAATGGACAATTCCATGGAGCATCCGAAAGAAGGAAATCAACGGACAGGGTGGAAATGCGGACTATTTCAATCGCAATAAATACTTCGCCCGAAACAAGAAGACGGGAGAAAAGCTTAGAGGTGCAGACATAACCAACCGTATTATAATGTCCCCCGACTGGTCGATAGTACAGGAGGGAGGAGAAGGCAACTCGCTCGGACGTATCATCTTCCGTTTCGACAATAATTTCTCTATCTTCGTACACGACACATCGTCACGTGGAGTCTTCAACCGACAGACACGAAGCGTGTCACACGGATGCATAAGAGTAGAAAAGCCATACGAGCTTGCCTGCTATATGCTTCGCGACAAAGACCCCGAAATGGCTGAGAAGATACAATACTCCATGGAGGTTGACATGTCAGACCCAAAACGTGACAGAAGGAAACTTGTAGGGTACAAGAATGTTGACCCGCAAGTACCTATATTCATCGTTTATTACACACTGTTCCCCGTACCTGAAGGAGACATCAAGAGTTTTCCTGACATTTACGGATATGACAGTATTATAGCTAAAGCCCTCAGATCTATATGACAGAGAAAGAAGTCAGATTCTCCAAGATAGTGAACCAGTATAGTGAACAGCTATACTGGAAGGCGCGTCAAATTGTAATCCGACACGAGGATGCAGACGATGTAGTGCAAAATGCATTCCTCAAGGCATGGTCACGCTTCGATGATTTTCGAGGTGATGCCAATATATATACATGGATATACCGAATTACCGTCAATGAAGCCATAGATTTCCTCAGAAGAAAGCACGAACAAGTGTCGCCCGACGGTGAGATGAGGATTGCCGACAATCAGTTTGCAGATGACTATTTCGATGGAAACGAGACACAGAAACTGCTTTACGAGGCAATGGAAACTCTTCCCGAAGCACAACGCGCAACATTCTCTTTGCGCTATTTCGATGATATGCCCTACTCTGAGATTTCAAAGATACTAGGAACGACAGAAGGCGGTCTTAAAGCGAATTATCACCTCGCAGTAAAGAAAATTAAAGAATTTTTTCAACGAAAGAATTAAACTTTTGCAATTATCATTCGTCAAAGCATTAGAAAGGAAAAAATATTATGAATAACGATTTTAACGACATATTCGACAAGGAGCAATTAAAGCAGAATCCGTTCAAGGTTCCTGAAGGATATTTTGATACGCTTAACACGCGCATCATGGATAACGTTGCAAGGCAGGCATCAGCAGAGAAGAGCGAAAAGCCAGCACAGGCAAAGAGTGTCCGTATGCATGTGCTACGTTGGGCTGCTGCATGTGCTTGTGTGCTCGTAATCGGAGTAAGTGCCGTATTATTCACATTCAAGGATACAGACACTTTAGAAGCGCCTGCAACCACACAACAAAGTTCTTTCACAAGTGATGATGCTTTCAATCAGGCAGCAGACTATACAATGCTCGATAATCACGACATGTATCAGATGCTGGCAGAAGAATAAGACAATCACCCCCTTAAATCATAAGAAATGAAATATATAATTACACTTTTCTTAGCTCTTGTGATGGTTCTTCCATTGCCCGCACAGAATAATGATTCGAGGCAAGATGAACGCACGGAAGGTCGCAGGGATGAGCAAAAGAAATTTGACCCAGAACGCTATCAACGTGAACTAGAGGCTTGCATCATCCGCGAGGCTGGTCTCACGAAGCAAGAGGCTCAGAGATTCTTTCCACTCTACCGTGAGATGCTTAAGAAGCAGCGTGCTATATATATGAAGAAGAACGTATTCGACAAAGCTGCATACAACGACAACAAGGCTGCGGAAGCTGTCATTCTCGCATACGATGAGCGTGAATTGTCTATTAAGAAACTTCAGTTACAATATCACAAGCAGTTCATCAAAGTGATGCCTGCAACAAAGGTTCTCAAATTCATCCGCGCAGAAGAACGCTTCAATCGCAATATGATGCGTAACTTCTCAAGACCAAGACCACCACAGCCACAACCACATCATCCAAGAAACAAATAACGAAAGCTCGGCATCTCGCCGGGCTTTATTCTTTTCCCAACTTTCGCAAGTTGAAGTTTTCATAAGCCCTCTACTTACTTATACTACAAAATGTGAAAAAAACAAGGGGAAATGGCAACTTTTTTTTCATTTTTTTTCTGAAGGCCTAAAATTCAATAACGCACACTCATTCTCACCTTCCCTCCACAGATATCTGTACCTGATATTAGCATTTGTTGTCACCTCAAAGCATGCCCAAAATCAATTGAAATATTTGTAATAATTGAAATGCAGTAGATGGTGTCTGACTATGTACAATTAGTGGGAAATGTCTTGTACTGAAATAGGTTGACTCCCATAAAGGCTTAAATGTTAAAATTTTAATATCATTTAAGAATTATGAGTAGACAAAAATTCAGTCGCGCCTT
>OMXX01000031.1:0-35125 GCA_900315105.1 uncultured Prevotellaceae bacterium
CCTAACGGACTGCCCTATTAGGTATCGCTCCTTCAGAGCTCTTTCAACCACATGATAGTCAACAATATACAACTGAATAAATTCGTCGAACTCACGTTATTATAATTTTTCCCCAAAAGCACTTATGCTAAGAACCCTTTTCTTTATACTCGCGATATTGACATTCTGCCCATCGCCCTCCAGCTCCCTCTCTACGGGAGAGGGCGGGGGGAGAGGCCGTAGTGCTGAGGCCTTGGGCCTCCACCCCTGGCAAGGCAAGCGCGTAGCCTATTTCGGCGACTCAATCACCGACCCACGCAACAAGGCATCGAAGAAGAAATACTGGACCTTCCTTCAGGAATGGCTCGGCATAACGCCATACGTCTATGCCCGTAGCGGACGTATGTGGGATGATATTCCGCGTCAGGCTGAGGAGTGCATGAAAGAGCATGGCGATTCCGTGGATGCAATCATTATCTTCATGGGCACTAACGACTATAACAACGGCGTGAAGATAGGCGAATGGTACACGGAGAAAGAGGAGGAGGTAATGTACGGTCACGGACAGCCCAAGACGATGACCAAGCGTAAGCGCCAGTATATGTGCATGGATAAGGACACGTATCGCGGACGTATCAATATCGCTCTCGACAAGGTGAAGCGAATGTACCCCGACAAGCAGATTGTGCTCCTCACGCCTATACACCGCCAGAATTTCCATGCCAACGACAAGAACTGGCAATGCTCCGAGGACTATACCAACCAATGCGGCATCTATCTCAAGGAATATGTTGATGCCGTCAAGGAGGCTTCAAACATCTGGGCTGTGCCTGTCATTGATATGAATGCCCTGTGCGGCCTCTACCCTATGGCTGACGAATATGCCAAGTTCTTCAAGGATGCCGAAACCGACCGTCTTCATCCTAACGACCTCGGTCATGAGCGAATGGCAAAGACCTTGATGCAGCAGTTGCTTGTCCTTCCCGTCTTCGATGCTCCCAAGAAGGCATCTGTCTTTGGCAAGATATACCATAACCGAATGGACGACCTCACATGGGAAAACGAGTGGTGCGCCTATCGCATGTATGGTCCTGCCGTACAGAAATCAGGACAGAAACTGTTCGGATATGATATCTGGGTAAAGAACACACACGATACTATCGTTGACCTCCGCTACCGTCTTCACATGCCACCAAAGGGCGTGAAGATGAAGTCTTTCCACGAGGACTGGGGCAACGGTATGGACTGCTATGCCGTAGGTGCAAGTCTTGGCTGTTGCACACCTGCCTTGCTTGATACCGACGGAAAGATTATCTTCCCTTGGAGTTGGGAGAAATGCGAGTTTATGGAGCAGACACCAGAGCGCCTGAAGATGCACGTCACCCTAAAGCCTGTTGGCTACAAGCTTCAGAATGGCGATTCCATTCATTATACAGAGCATAGGATAATATCAGTGGAAAAAGGCAAGCGATTCAATACGTGCGAGGTATGGTATGAAGGTCTCGACCGCAAGATGCAGATTGCCGTGGGCATCGTTGTGCACAAGGAGAACCCCAAAGTCTATGCTGACAAGAAATACCACTACATAGCCTACGAGGACTATCAAGACCCCACTATGGTGAAGAAAGACGGCTCAGATGGCATTATCTACATAGGAGCAAGATGTCCTGAGGCAACAAAGTTCAAGCATGAGCAGGATCATCTCCTTGCTATCGCCACCCTTAATCCCGGTCAGCATTACACCTATCAGTTTGCAGCTGCTTGGAGTAAATTCGATGTGCATAGCTTTGAAGAGTGGAAGGCTATTCTTGAGAAACAAGACTAATACTCATCATATTTCGGTTCAGGAAATAATTTGCGTATGTAGTCTTCAAATTTATCAGACAGACGATATAATATATCTTTGGTAGAATTCCAAACAATACCATTGCTGAAATAAATGATTTCACATTTGGAATTACCATAGTCAAGAATGATTTTTCCGCGTACATCAATCTTTGGATATCTTTCTATTCGCATTTTCTCTCCTTTCGAAGTTATTTTTATTGTATCAGGAAGATGCGGTTGAGATATCGTATCACAAAGAGTTGATATAATGCCATTAAGAACTGCCAAGGAGTCGCTATCATCAATCCTTATATTATTGTACTTTCCATAATAGGATTCATCATACCACTTAGGTTTTATACTCGCTACGGTCATTATATCAAAATCATAATAATCGACTTCTGCCGATTTAGGAATCTGGCTAAATGCCACAGAATGCCATAATAGGCATAAAACAAAAATTAATAGCCTCATAATCATTGATTATTTTACGGCAAAAGTAAACAAAAAAAGCTAATACAACAAAGGAAAACACGAGAAAAATCATTTCATTACGTTAAGCATATTCTGTAAAATACTATCATCAGCCTTGAAAGTGAAAGAAATTGAACTCTGGGGCATCTCACAGTCATCCATCTCTACCTTTACTTTATTGCCTTTACAAAGATGTAACCAAACAAATGAATAAGAAATACTGTTGATTGTGATATCATTGCCTTTTTCTAAAAACATACTGATATCCCGACAAACCTCCTTCTGTTCAAAATCGTACAAAAAGAACGACTTGTTTACTTCCATTTGGCTATCTTTATAATTAAGTCGGAAATCTGTATAACCACTCTGTTCCCCAGTCTTTATAATATTGAATTTCGGGAAAGAACAAACAGTATAGATTGTTTCATCTATACCAGCATCCACGATTTGGATATTCTCCAACTGATAAGTAGAAAACGTGAAACATGCCTTACATGAATATGTTTCAGAAGAAACATTTATGCAGCACACAATATACGGACTTTTTTCATCCAACGAAAGAGACAATGAGCATTTTTTGTTATCTGTTTCCCATAGTATTCCCTTAACATTCCCATTCACACATTCTTTGATTTGCTTCTTCAAGCATTCTATCTCATTGTTAGTCAATAAGATTTTATCATGAAAAAGAAACAGATCCTTTTCTATGTAAATATGCACAACACAATCATCGTTCTTTGATTCATAGATAAAAGAAACGTGACCTTTCTGATTTATATCTTCTAACAAAATCTTTTTCATTGGAGGATATTAAGTATTCTACTATTTATTATTTAAGACCACAAATATACAACTTTTCTACGAAACCAACTCATTCGTAAGTAAAAAAAGCGCAGAAATCAGAATATTATGCCGTATTTGTTCTATTTGACGAATAAAATAACAGAAATATACTACTTTTAAGAACCCTCTTGCAATTAAATTACTATCTTAATCTCCCTACGAGGGTGTGTGTAAAAAATGTTTGACTATTTGACCATTTGACCTAAAAAGGCTCTCGCTTCACAATGAAGAGCCTCAATCTCAAGATACAGAAAAAAGTCAATCACAACCTTAACGCTAGCGGTTTTATTGTTTTTGTCTTATTTATAGCTTACCAATATTCTAATTTTCGATGGAAAGTAAGTTATATTGATTTACGGGCAGTAATAATTCCTGATAAATCCAAATTTCCACATGACTTTTTCTCGTTCATTTTCAAAGGCTAACCAGAATAATTAATAGTCCCACCCAACAGAGCATATCCAGACGGGGGTACTATGTCTGAAATGAGATACTCTAACACAAAAATCCTTATTGTTACCCGTTACTGCTAGGTTAGAAATGCCGTTGTACTTTCGTTCTGCCTTCGCTATGCCTTCGTTCTGCCTTCGCTTTTAGGGTTAATTGATGAACGGACTTGAAACGGACCTGAAACGGACCTGGAACGGACTTACAACGGAACTACATCGGAGGGAGTTGAAAGCTCACGCAGAATCTCGTTGAAGCCTGTATTTAGTTTTGGGGATGGCTTTGGAATGTTTTTCACATTTTTACATTGCTTTTCAAGCATACTGAATAAGCAGAATCAGCCAGAAATTTATGCTTATTGTTATGTTATTGAGACTATCAGCTGCCCATATTTTGCTCTCTAATTTTGTATAACAGCCTCATTATCTTTACCTTACAAAGATCAATGGCACGCTCAACAAGCAAGCAAAATCCCGATCGATAACGGGTAACGGGTAACAATAAGGATTTTAGTGTATGGCCAAATTTTACTGAATTATTCTAAGGAGTTTATATACCTTATTATATATAGAAATAATAAATATGGGCAGCAGCTTACACTATTTTTCTTATTGTTACCCGTTACCTGTTATCGACACGTTTTCAGGGATTATGTTGGCACAACAGATTCTATTAGGGGCAACCCATATCTGCCATAATCCACTCTCCTGATTTGAAAGCATTTTTCATTTTCGTTTATTTGCCTCCATTGTAGATCCATTTCAAGTCCGTTCCCTACGCCCCTTCCAACTCCCCAGAAAGGGAGGGATTAAAGATCGTACTATAGGCTATTGAACAATCAAAAGGGCAAGGTAAAGGAATTCAAACTTATGATTTATTCACTTCATTATCAACAATTTAAAACCAGGAATCACCAACGCGACCAAATGAGGGGTTAATATAAAACATCAGGTCACATACTCCGATGTTATCAACATCCGATAACCCATTGGGGAAGGCTGGGTTGGGCTCCCACCTTCGGCGTGACAAGTTGTTTAGGTGCATAAAAAAGAAAAGTATAATTAGCATTATGCCAATCATACTTTTACTTTCCAAAATTTCATAACACCGGACACATCATCCATGTCTTAGTCTTTTTCCGAATATTTCACATACCAACTTTCTCTCGCCATCACTATAAAGTCTTACGTTTTCCCAATGGAAACTATCGGTTGTGATATCTGAGAAAATCCAATATGCGTTTTCTTCAGAAAGTACCTTCCCAACTAGTTTGTCGCCCTGTTTGGTGAAACACAGTCTTTTCATAGAATGGTCGCAGGTATATACGACATCATAATATCCTTCTGCTTTGTTGAACATTCTGAATGATGATCCATATTCGCCGTCAGGTTGCGGCTCAATCTCTTTGGTGGCTCTTGATGGGAAAATGAATATGTCTTGAATTCCTGCTCCTTCCAATATCCTACGGAAAAGCCATTCTCCCTTAACATGGCGTTTATGACCTTCAGAAGGCTCATCGAAATAATCACAATCCCAGTCGCCTAAAAGCGGAGCAAACCAGTCGTATTCGTCTGGTATCCTGTCAGTTTTTTTGCTTAATAATGCTTCTGTAAAACTATCCATAATATATAAATTGTTGATTATCTAAGATATGTTATTTTTATTGATGGCAGATTTTAGTATCTGTATTTTTATAATTGGTTTCATATCTTCTGTTATATTGTTTGGGCTACTAGTTACTAATCAGTTGAATTGTATTTCTACATCATTTGCTGATATAATGATTCGTTTTTCGACTTCGAATGCAAAAGTAGTGATTTTTCTCTACATCTCAAAATAATCTCCCGTGTTTCTGCTTGACACGAGAGTTTTTGGGGTCAAATGGTCAAATAATCAAACATTTTTTAAAGACACCATTTTGAATTTTTTGCTCATAAATTTGGCTGAATGGGAGTTTTTTACTACTTTTGCACAATATATAATTAAAAAGTCAAAAATCTGCCTATATAACAATGTCGAATATTGTAATTAAAACTGTTAGCAATAACAAAGAACTCAAGGAGTTCATCAGATTCCATACCGAACTTTACAAGGATTCTCCAACCGATATCCCATATCTCGAAATGGGTGAGATGGACACGTTGAGAAGCGACAAGAACCCTGCTTTCGCTTTCTGCGAGGCGGAGTATTATATCGCTTATCGTGACGGGAAGCCTGTGGGACGTATTGCTGCTATCATCAATAAGCGTGCTAACGAGACATGGGGTCTGAAGGCTGTGCGCTTCGGATGGTTTGACTTCATTGACGACATTGAGGTTTCTACTGCCCTCATCAATAAGGTGAAGGAGTATGGCAGGGCTCGCGGATTGGAGAATATTATCGGTCCGCTCGGCTTTACCGATATGGACCGTGAGGGACTTCAGGTAAGCGGATTTGACTATATGGCTTCTATGCACTCTAACCATAACTTCGCATACTATCAGGAGCACATGGAGAAGATGGGCGGGTTCACGAAGGAGAACGACTGGGTGCAGCTGGAGATTAAGGTGCCTGATGAGGTTCCTGAGAAATTCGCCAAGGTGGCAGCCATGATTGAGAAGCGCTATAACCTCCGTGCTCGCAAGATGACGAAGAAGGAGCTTGTTAGCGGTGGTATGGGCAAGAAGTTCTTCGACATCCTGAACACTTGCTATAGCCACCTGTATAACTACTCTCGTCTTGACGATGCGCAGGTTGACGACCTTATAAAGAACTATATATCACTTGCCGACCTGAACCTCATCACTATCGTGGTTGATGATAACAGGGATGGTGAGATGGTGGGATTCGGTGTCAGCTTCCCTTCTTTCTCTGAGGCATTGAAGAAGACGAAGAACGGCAAGCTGCTGCCTTTCGGATGGTATCATCTGCTGAAGGCTCTGAAGTTCCACGACACGAAGACCGTTGACCTTCTGCTTTGCGGCGTGCTTCCGGAATACAGGGCAAAGGGTGCCAATGCCCTCATCTTCAACGACCTCATACAATGGTATCAGAAGTATGGTTTCGAGAAGGCTCTCGCCCTGCCGATGATGGAGACAAACGAAGGTGTGCTCGGACAATGGCAGTACCTCGACTCAAGAGAGGTTATGAGGCTGAGGAGCTATACTTCAAAGTTGTAGGTTAGAGGTTAGAGGTTAGAGGTTAGGGTTTAGAGGTTAGAGGTTAGAGTTTAGAGGTTAGAGTTTAGGGTTTAGAGAAAAATAGAAAACTATGAGCGAAGAAATCATAGATAAAAAACAGATAGAGGAGACTGTACAGTACAACGACGATAACATCACCCATCTGAGTGACGTTGACCATATCCGTACCCGTCCGGGTATGTATATCGGACGTCTCGGTGACGGTTCTCACACAGAGGATGGTATCTACGTTCTTCTCAAGGAGGCTATCGACAACTCTATTGACGAGTTCCGTATGAATGCGGGCAAGCGCATCGAGGTGGATATCACCGATAACAAATGCGTGAGCTTGCGCGACTATGGCCGTGGCATTCCGCAGGGTAAGATGATTGAGGCTGTGAGCCAGTTGAATACCGGCGGTAAGTACGACTCAAAGGCTTTCAAGAAGTCGGTCGGCATGAACGGCGTGGGTATAAAGGCTGTCAACTTCCTCAGTACCCACTTCGAGGTTCGCTCATATCGTGACGGAATGGTGAGGACGGCAAAGTTCGAGAGGGGTAAGCTCGTTGACGACACCACCGTTCCTACAGAGGACGAGAACGGCACATACATATACTTTGAGCCGGACGATACCCTGTTCCACAACTACAGCTTCCATGACGACATCATAGAGACCATGCTCAGGAACTACACGTATCTGAACACGGGGCTCACGATTATGTATAACGGCAGGAGGATTATCTCACGCAACGGACTTGAGGATCTTCTGAAAGACAATATGACAAGCGATGCCCTCTACCCTATCATTCACATCAAGGGCGAGGACATAGAGATTGCGTTTACCCACACCAACCAGTATGGTGAGGAGTACCATTCATTCGTTAACGGACAGCATACCACACAGGGAGGTACTCACCAGAGTGCCTTCAAGGAGCATATCGCAAAGACCATCAAGGAGTTCTCAAACAAGAACTTTGAGTATGGCGACATCCGTACAGGTCTTGTGGCTGCCATTGCCGTGAACGTAGAGGAGCCGATGTTCGAGTCACAGACAAAGATCAAACTCGGTTCGCTGAATATGTCGCCTGACGGCGTTTCCGTGAATAAATATGTAGGTGATTTCATCAAGCAGGAGGTTGACAACTATCTGCACCGTAATCCTGACATTGCGGAAATCATCATACAGAAGATTACCGAGAGTGAGAAAGAGCGCAAGGCTATGGCTGGCGTTACAAAGCTTGCACGTGAACGTGCGAAGAAGGCTAATCTGCATAACCGTAAGCTGCGCGACTGCCGTATCCATTATTCTGACGTGAAGAACGACCGCAAGGAAGAGTCAAGCATATTCATCACAGAGGGTGACTCTGCGAGCGGAAGTATCACAAAGAGCCGTGACGTGAACACACAGGCTGTGTTCTCCCTTCGCGGTAAGCCACTCAACTGCTACGGCTTGACAAAGAAGGTGGTATATGAGAATGAGGAGTTCAATCTTCTTCAGGCAGCTCTCGACATAGAGGACGGTCTCGACGGCCTTAGATATAATAAGGTGATAGTGGCTACCGATGCCGATGTGGACGGTATGCACATCCGACTCCTTATTATAACGTTCTTCCTTCAGTTCTTCCCCGACCTTATAAAGAAAGGTCACGTGTATGTATTGCAGACACCATTGTTCCGTGTGCGCAACAAGCGTGCGAAGATAAAGAACAAGAAGGTGATTGCCGCTGAGGACGAGAAGCTCAAGGCAAGAGGTGAGAAGCAGAAGGACTATATCACACGCTACTGCTATAGCGATGAGGAAAGAATACAGGCTATACAAGAGTTGGGACCAGACCCTGAGATTACACGATTCAAGGGACTTGGCGAGATATCTCCAGACGAGTTTGCGGGTTTCATAGGTCCGGACATACGTCTTGAGCAGGTAACTCTGCACAAGGGCGATGAGGTGGAGAAGCTCCTTGCATACTACATGGGCAAGAACACGATGGAGCGTCAGAACTTCATTATTGACAACCTTGTCATAGAAGAAGACATTCCGGAGGAAGAAGAGATATACGATTAAAGTTTAGAGGTTAGGGGTTAGAGTTTAGCCTTTAGCCAAATGAAATATGAAGAGAATAGCAATAATTGTAATAACAATATTGTCGGTATTGAGCCTGAACGCCCAGACACGGCAGAATGCTGATGCCAACAGGGCGAACATGCTTCAGTTCTTTCAGTACCTTCAAGGCATCAAGGACAAGGAAGCCATACTGAAATATATCACGGCAATGGCATACATCGAAAATCTGTATGTTGATTCCGTGGATACTCAGAAGATGACGGAGGCAGGTTTGAGAGGCATGCTTGAGAAGCTGGACCCTCATTCCACCTACGCTACGCCAAAGGAGGTACAGGCATTCAATGAACCATTACAGGGAGAATTCGAGGGTATTGGCGTGTCGTTCAATATCCTTGAGGACACACTTGTGGTCATACAACCTATTATAAACGGTCCGTCAGAGAAGGTGGGTATCATTGCAGGCGACCGCATCATCACGGTCAACGATACAGCTATCGCAGGCGTGAAGATGTCGCAGGAGGAAATAATGAAGCGCCTTCGCGGTCCTAAGGGCACAACCGTGAAGCTCGGCATTGTGAGAAGCGACATCAAGGATGTGCTGACTTTCACGGTGAAAAGAGACAAGATACCTGTAAAGAGCGTTGACGCGGTGTATATGATACGTCCGCATATAGGCTACATACGTATTGGTAAGTTCGGTGCCACGACCTATGCAGAGTTCGTAGAAGGAATGAAGGAACTCAAGAAGCAGGGAATGCGCGACATCATCATCGACCTTGAGGATAACGGCGGAGGCTATCTGCAGGCAGCCGTTGACATCGCCAACGAGTTCCTCGCAGCCGACGAGCTGATTGTATATACCAAAGGCAGGGTTATACCGCGTCAGGAGTTCAGGGCAAAAGGCAATGGAATGATGAAGGAAGGCAAGGTCGTCGTTCTTACAAATGAGTTCACGGCATCAGCAGCGGAAATTGTCAGCGGAGCCATTCAGGATCATGACAGAGGTATTATCGTAGGTCGTAGGACATTCGGCAAGGGACTCGTGCAGAAGCCTGTGGATCTCCCGGACGGCAGTATGATACGCCTTACTATCGCCCATTACTATACGCCTTCAGGACGCTGTATCCAGAAGCCATATAAAAAAGGTGAAAAGGAGGCATACGCCCACGATCTTGACGACCGTTTCAAACGCGGTGAGTTCACCAATGCCGATAGCATACACTTTGCCGACTCACTCAAGTTCGAGACTCTGAAGAAGCATCGCGTAGTATATGGTGGCGGTGGTATCATGCCAGACTATTTCGTTCCTCTGGACACTACACGCTACACGGACTTCCATAGGCAGTTGGCTGCCAAGCAGATTATCGTTAATGCGAGTCTGAAATATATGGACAAGAACCGTGCACAGCTGAAGAAGCAGTATAAGACATTCGATGACTTCAAAGCCAAGTATCAGGTTCCGGAGAGTTACATCAAGACTATCTTTGAGGAAGGAAAGAAAAAGAAGATAGAACCGAAGGACGAGGCAGAGAAGGAGAAAACCCTTGCATACCTCCGTCTGCAACTCAAGTCGCTCGTAGCAAGAGACCTATGGGACCTCACGGAGTACTTCCATGTATGGAACGAGAGCAGCGATATAATAAAGAAAGCCTTGGAAGTTTTGGAAACCGACACGGCAAAATAAAAAAAGCATTGTTTTGGAACAAGAAAAAAAGTAAAAAATGCCCTATTTTGAGCAAAAATTTGCACACAATATAGGTATTTGAGCAATAAAAGGCACTTTTTTTCCAAAAATATTTGCTTATGTGCAGAAAAGTTTGTTACTTTGCACTCGCAAATTGAAAACGTGCGCCTGTTTTTACGAACGAGCACGTAGTTTTGCCCCCAAATAAAGAAAGAAGTAATATACTAGAATAGAATAATTTATTAACAAACATTTTTACAATTATGTCAGAAATTAAAGAAAAGGTTGTTGCCATCATCGTTGATAAGCTTGGTGTAGATGCAGCAGAAGTTAAGGACGAGGCATCATTCACAAATGACCTCGGTGCAGATTCTCTCGATACAGTAGAGCTCATCATGGAGCTGGAGAAGGAGTTCGGTGTAACTATTCCTGATTCAGACGCTGAGAAGATTCAGACTGTAGGCGACGCTATCGCATACATCGAGAACGCAGGTAAGTAATCCTTCACAGATTACTATCTTTGTTCAAGATTGCATGATAGAACAACGGGTGATGGTTGGTCGATAAAATCTTATCGCCCAATCATCATTCTTTTTTTTAATACAACACACAAAGGTATAAAAATGGAATTGAAAAGAGTAGTAGTAACTGGCCTTGGTGCCATTACACCACTTGGACTTTCAGCAGAGGAGACATGGAAGAACATGCTTGCCGGCGTTAGCGGTGCTGACACAATCAAGCAGTTTGACGCTTCTCGCTATAAGACCAACTTCGCTTGCGAGGTAAAGGACTTTGACGCATCAAAGTGGATTGACCGCAAGGAAGCTCGTAAGATGGATAAGTTCTGTCAGTTTGCAATGTCAGCAGCAGCTATGGCTATTGAGGACTCACAGATGGATCTTGAGACTATCGACAAGAACCGTATCGGCGTAGTATATGGCGTAGGTATCGGTGGTCTTAAAACAATGCAGGAAGAGCTCGAGTACTTCTCTGAGCATAAAGATACTCCAAAGTTCGGTCCTTTCTTCATCCCAAAGATGATTGCCGACATCGCACCTGGTCAGATTTCAATCAAGTACGGTTTCCACGGACCTAACTATGCAACAACATCTGCATGTGCTTCTTCAAGCAACGCTCTTGCTGATGCTTTCAACCTCATCCGTCTGGGTAAGGCCAACATCATCGTTAGCGGTGGTGCCGAGGCAGTAATCACAGATCCAGGTCTTGGTGGTTTCACATCTATGCACGCTCTCTCTACCCGTAATGACGAGCCTCAGAAGGCAAGCCGTCCATTCTCAGCAAGCCGTGACGGATTCGTAATGGGTGAAGGTTCTGCATGCCTTATCCTTGAGGAACTGGAGCACGCAAAGGCTCGCGGTGCGAAGATCTACTGCGAGATGGTAGGTGCAGGTATGTCAGCAGACGCTTATCACATCACAGCTTCTCACCCAGAAGGTCTCGGTGCTAAGATCGTAATGTCAGAGGCATTGGCAGACGCTGAGTTGAAGCCAGAGGATATCGACTATATCAACGTTCACGGTACATCTACTCCTGTAGGTGACATCTCTGAGGCAAAGGCTATCAAGGATCTCTTCGGAGACTGGGCATACAAGCTTAACATCTCTTCTACAAAGTCAATGACAGGTCACCTTCTCGGTGCTGCCGGTGCTGTAGAGGCTATGGTATGCGTTAAGGCTGTACAGGAAGACATCATTCCTCCAACAATCAACCACGAGGATGGTGACGAGGATCCAGAGATTGACTACAAGATGAACTTCACCTTCAACAAGGCACAGAAGCGTGAGGTGCGTGCTGCACTTAGCAACACATTCGGATTCGGAGGTCACAACGCTTGCGTTATATTCAAGAAGTATGCTGAATAATATAATCGACAGGATAAAGCTCCCATTCCGCAAGGATAAGGAGCTTTATCTTGCTTTAGAAGAAATCATCGGTTTCCTGCCTCATAACATTGCCTATTACAAGCTCGCTCTCATGCACAAGAGCATTGGACACCGCGGTCCTATCGAGCCGGTAAAGGACTCGAAGAAGAGCAAGGGCAAGAAAGGTAAAGGCGACCAGCCAAAGGGCAAGAAACTGAATAACGAGCGACTCGAATTCCTTGGTGACGCAATTCTCGATGCTGTAGTCGGAGATATCGTCTATACTCATTTCCCGGGTAAGCCTGAAGGATTCCTTACAAATACACGTTCCAAGCTTGTTCAGCGCGAGACTCTCGGCAAACTTGCACAGGAAGTAGGTCTTAGCCGTCTCATCCTCTCATCCGGACGCTCTGCCAGTCATAACAGCTATATGGGTGGCAATGCTTTCGAAGCCCTTGTAGGAGCCATGTATCTCGACCGTGGCTACGATGCATGCATGAAATTCATGCAGGAACGCATCCTCGGCCGATATATAAATATCGACAAAATGGCATACAAGGAAGTAAACTTCAAGTCGAAACTCATTGAATGGACGCAGAAGAATCGCATCCAGATGACGTTCCGCCTCGAAGACCAGTCAAAGGATCAGAACGGATCTCCTACCTTCAAATACACAGTGGTGCTTGAGACAATCGACGGTTCAACAGGTATAGGATTCAGTAAGAAGGAAAGCCAACAGCATGCCTGCGAGGAGACGCTAAAACGACTGAAAAAAGACTCTGCCTATCTTGACAGTATCTTTGCAGCAAAGACAGAGCGCACTAAGATGGAAGAGGAACCTGTGCTCAATGTGCCTGACACAGAGGAAAAGAAGGACGATTTCATTGTAATAAACGAATCACAGGAATCGTCTGATGAACAGATAGAACAACTCGAGGCTACAATCGACGAGGAAATGGATCTCTCCGATGTTACGGCAGAGCCAAAGGAGATGAGCCGAGAGGATATCATTGCTGCTGCGGAAGCGGAAGCATATGAGGAAAACAACGTTATAGAGCAAAACGAGAATTAAGTTATGAAAATAGCATTGATAGGATACGGCAAGATGGGTAAGATGATTGAACAGATTGCCCTCAGCCGTGGTCACGAGATAGTAAGCATCATTGATATAGACAATCTTCAGGATTTCGAAAGCCCAGCCTTCGCATCTGCAGATGTTGCAATCGAGTTCACCAACCCGGCAGTTGCATACGAAAACTACCTCAAGGCTTGGAAAGCAGGCGTAAAGGTAGTCAGCGGAACAACAGCATGGCTCAAAGATCATGGTGACGACGTTCGCAAAGCATGTTCAGAAGATGGCAAGACACTTTTCTGGGCATCAAACTTCAGCGTAGGCGTTGCCATTTTCTCTGCTGTGAACAAGTATCTTGCAAAGATTATGAATGATTTCCCACAGTATGACGTAAACATGGTGGAGACACATCACATTCATAAGCTCGATGCTCCAAGCGGTACAGCTATCACACTTGCAGAGCAGATTGTTGAGCGTATTGACCGCAAGAACAGGTGGGCTCTTCACGAGACCGCACCAGACGTTCTCCGTATAGATGACGTTCGCCGTGGTGAGGTTCCGGGAATCCATAGCATCAGCTACGATTCTCCTGCTGATGTCATCACCATCACTCACGATGCCCATTCCCGTCAGGGCTTTGCCCTCGGTGCCGTTCTCGCTGCGGAATACACAGCAAAGCATCAGGGTTTGCTGACTATAGATGATATGTTCAAGTTCTAACTAGAAATACTGGAATGTCTAGAGAATCTAGAAAATCTAGAGAATAAAATGAAAAAGAAACAAGAAAATATGAAGCTCCAGTGGACGAAGTTCATTGTCGTGCTGGTGCTTTATCTCCTCTTTCTGTTCTGGCTCAAAAGCTGGCTTGGACTGATTGTTATACCATTCATCTATGATGCATATATCACAAAGAAGATAAACTGGCAATGGTGGAAGGATGCAGAAGCTCCAGTAAGATTCATCATGTCATGGGTTGATGCTCTCGTATTTGCCCTTGTAGCGGTATATTTCATCAATCTATTCTTCTTCCAGAACTATGTGATTCCTTCAAGCTCACTTGAGAAGTCATTGCTTACAGGCGACTACCTCTTCGTGAGCAAGGCAAGCTATGGTCCACGTATTCCCCAGACACCACTCACAATGCCTCTTACACAGCACACCATGCCTGTGCTTGGTTGCAAGTCATACATAGAGTGGCCTCAATGGGATTATCGCAGGGCACCAGGTCTTGGTAAGGTAGAACTGAATGATATCGTAGTATTCAACTACCCTGCCGGCGACTCCATCATTACTGAAGAGGCGTACCAGACCTACTACTATGAGTTCTGCTACAAGTACGGTGCATTGGCATATCTGGCATCAAAGGGTTATGAAATCAGCGACCCAGAGCAGATGATATACTTCACTGATTTCTATAGCACCTTCGAGAATTCAGCAAAACTCGATTCCTTATCAGATCTTGAGCGTTACAAACTGTATTCAGACATCTACAAAAAAGGACGCAGCTATGTCGCATCAATGGTCAATAAGTTTGGCAAAATAGACTCTCGCCCTACTGACAGACGCGAGAACTACGTAAAGAGATGCGTTGGTCTCCCAGGTCAGACTCTTCAGATAAAGAACCATATCATCTATCTGGATGGCAAGCCTAATAAAGAGCCGGAGAACGTTCAATACTCCTATGTTGTAAAACTGAATGTAACTCTCATTCCTGACGAATTGCTTAAGGAACTCGGCATAAGCGGCGAGGACCAAGCACAGCTTAGCCGATTAGGTTATATGCCTCTTACCAAACATGCCTACGAAGTTCTCAAGAGCCGAAAGGATATCGTTGCATCAATAGCTCCATACACAGAGGACAAAAGGGATTTCCTTTATCCTCTCAACGGTCACTATGGCTGGACACGCGACAACTATGGTCCTATCTGGATTCCGAAGAAGGGTGAGAGCGTGAAGCTAACTCTCAAGAACCTCCCTATCTACGAGCGCCCAATCAAGGTATATGAGGGCAATGACCTTCAGGTTAATGACAAGGGGCAGATTCTTATCAATGGTAAGGTGGCTACATCCTATACCTTCAAACTGGATTACTACTGGATGCAAGGCGATAACCGCCATAATTCAGCCGACTCACGCTATTGGGGCTTCGTGCCAGAAGACCATATAGTGGGTAAGCCAATATTCATCTGGTGGTCAAGCGACCCTGACCGAAGAGGATTCGGCGGAATCAGATGGAGCAGACTTTTCACATTCGTAGAGAACTATAACTAAGAACATTGGCAAAGAAATATAAACTTAGATATGGACGTATAGCCGCAGCACTTGGTGTGCTCGCGGCTATCATCATAATCTTATATTTGGGTATCAGTTGGCTATTCAACTGGATTTACACTTCATGGGGGGATAAGGATGAAGCAATAGAACCCAAGGCGATTATAACTCCCGAGATGAGAGCCTGCGACACGATTATGGCACGACGTCTCGACAGTCTGATGAACATACCACAGAATCTCGACACCTCACTCATCGCCATCAGCGTATATGATGCGACAACCGAGTCACAGGTATATGAATTTCATGCAGACAAGAGTATGGCGCCAGCCTCTTGCATGAAGGTAGCTACAGCAGTCGCAGCCCTCAAAACTCTCGGAATGAACTACAAATATAACGTATCACTCCAGATAAGAGGAGAGATGAAACGCGACACCCTCGTCGGCACCCTCCTCCTTGTAGCAGACGACGACCCGTTATTCGACGACTTCACACCTCTCATCAATCAGATGAAGAGAAAGGGATTCTGCAACTTCAGGGGCAACGTAATCCTCAACCTTGCAAGAGAAGATACCCTAAAAGCGCATCCTACAGGCAAGACATGGGATATTCCCTATCACAAGGCCCCTCTCCTCATGAAAGGCAGAGAACGCATCACAAAGCAGTTTATGGCGGCTCTTTCAGCTAACGGTGTATCCTTCAAGAAAGACAATAGCGTGAATTCCGCCAAGGCAAAGGGCAAATATGGCGATGGTAGATATCACTATGTGGCAAGGATTTCCCACGACATAAAGGAAGTCGTCACTCCTATGCTCATACATAGCAGCAATGTCAAAGCCGATGCCCTTTTCTATCATCTCGACTGGAAAAAGGGTATTCTTCCCCAAAGGGAGATGGTATGGGATAAGATGCACTATACCGAGAAATTCTGGAACGAGATTCTCTCCCCAGAGGATACTACGAAGTGCCTTTTCCCACGTTCTGTAAAGCCTCGGCTTGCCTATAAGGACGGCTCTGGTCTTTCTCCTGACAACCTTCTCACCGCCAATACGCTCGTTGATATGCTCCGCTATGTCTATAACGATGAGATGCTGAAGAACTACTTCATCAACGAGGCACTCGCCTCTCCTGCAAGTGCAAGAAGCGGTTCACTACTCACGAGAATGGCAAGACCGGAATATAGGGACAGGATCTTCGTGAAGACAGGTACTCTCGTCACAAAGGGCGGCTCGTCACTCTCAGGCTACCTTCAGGGGCGTGACGGCCATTGGTATATATTCTCTATCATCCATGAGGATTCTCCTGTGGCAGATGCCAGAATATTCCAAGACAGGCTCTGCAAGATGATGATGGGAAATAAAAGGGTACAGAGTAAAGTAGAAGGAGTAAAGAGTAAAGAATAAAGTGTAATGAGTAAAGAGTAAAGTAGAAAGAATAAAGAGTAAAGAAAAAAATATGAAAACAAAACTATTATTTCTAATAACAGCAGTTTCTCTTTCTTTTGCCTCTTGCGGCAATAAGAATGCGGAGACAGCAGAACTCGAGAATGCTTTTGCATATCCTCTTGAGATGGAGGACTACGCTTTCGCTGATTCAAGTAAGTTTGCAAACATAGAGATCAAGGCTGTATTGCCGGTGGCAAAGGATAGTGTGTCGCAGGTTATTCGCGATTCCCTTGTCAATCTTGTCGGCAACAGCATCCGCAGCTATCAAGGTGTGCAGATGGAGGACACCAAGCCGTTGATTGCAAAATATAATGGTGATGAAAAAGATGCCAAGAGCATGCTTGACTATTACTGTAAGGAAGTATCCAAGATGGTGAACTCTCAGGCAAAATATGAGTATGACGAAAAAGTAAAGTGTTGGGAAGAAGACACAACCCGCACCGATGAGCAGCGTAAAGAGTACAAGGAAGAAATAGCTCCTTGGGACTATACAATGAATGTAAGCAAAACATTTGAGGACTCTACATACGTTGTATTCTATGGCTCAGAATACGCATTTAACGGTGGTGCTCATGGCGGTGTATTTGGTTTTGGAGGCATTACTTTCCGTTTCTCTGACGGAAGCATAGTTAAAGGTTTCCTAAAGGATAATGTCCTCAAGGACATGCAACCATTGCTCAAGAAAGGTCTCAAGGAGTATTTCAACGAGAATGCTGATGAGAAAATCAAAACCGATCAGCAACTCATGGAACAGCTCATGCTTCCTGAAGAAAGCAAAGGACTCATCCCATTACCTGCATGGATGCCTTGCCCAGACGAGAAAGGAAAAGGTCTTGTATTCACATATCAGCAATACGAAATTGCTTGCTATGCCGTTGGTATGCCTTCATTCGTGCTTACTTGGGAAGAGCTCAAGCCATTCCTCAAGGAGGACATCCTTGAAGACATAAAATAAAATCCACGCCACGTTTGCCTTATAAATAACGTGAATTCGATGACATGCGTAGCTTGGTGAGCCTTGCGAACAATTTTATATAAAACTGATTTCTTAATAATTATACTGAGAAATAATAAGGGAAACGGATTTATATGATTTATCTGATAGCTGGCGCAGTAATATTTACTCAATTTTTTTCAGATAAATCAGATAAATCCGCTTCCCTCTTTAATCCGTTTCTTATCCATTATTTCCTCACTATTTGTCCAGTAGTTGTCCAGTCGAGACTGGACAACTACTGGACAAATACTGGACAAGTACAGGACAGATAGTGTACAAATATAGGAGGTTTCGTTAAGTTACAACCAATGTCAAACAAAGTTTGTGTAGATTCTCATTTTGTAAAGAAACCTCTTTTGTTTATAAACAAAACAAATGATATTGCGACAATATTCATTAATTGCATGAACAAACAAGGAATAAACACTTTTGCTGCCCCACCGTAACCGCAAATCAAATGCATATTCTCCTCATACAAATCATATACAGGCAATTTGAATTGAGATACTATAGCAAATATGCAACAAGATATGATTTCAAACAAATAGAGTTTTTTGTTACGAACCTTATTTCTAAAGAATACATAGAATATAGCAAATGTTATGGCCGTTTCCAGACATAACTTTGATAGCATATAGATGAAATCACACGCATTGAAACTATAAAGTATTAATCCGAGAAAGGTCATAGGATTAAAATTACTGTCCAATGTCCTGGAGCATAGCCAAACATTTAACAATGACAATAATGCTGCAAGAATAAACTTTATGTATCGCATAATCATAGTGCTTTTTGCTAATTTCATATATTATCGCTCTTGAACACAAGAGAATCCAAAATATCTGTGAGATTCGGCCACAAATATAGACAGCTCTCATCTTGTGTTAAGAGATTGCCTCTCATATGGTATTTTATAGAATCTCCTTTGGAAAATAAAGTGATATCTCCGCAGCATGCTGGGACTTTGACGAAATCGTCATGTTCGTATCTTACTGTGTGCTTTAAGCCATTACTAACAATATTGAGAATTACGGAATCTTTTACCATTACCATGATTTTTTCCTCTTTCTTGTCACTTCTGTAGTTTAAAAAGAGTGAGTCAATTGTACCTAACTCATCAAATTCATTTTCATGTTGTGTGCAACAACATAATATGAGCAATGGTAATATAAAATAAAGAATCCTTTTCATATACATAGATTTATGAATTAAGGACAAAACCTAACAGGTCTTGTCCTTATATACTACTTTGCTCGCTCCACTTGTAATCCACATAGCCTCAGGATGTTCCTTTACGAATGATTCTATGTGGCGAACGCGCTTGCTTTCCAATATCTCATCAACCGCAATAAGGATGCCGGTTTCCTCAACATCACCAAAGCCGTAGTTGATAGCTGTTCCGAAGAGCTTCATCGTTGGGCTTAGGTTCATATAGGCATTTACCAATGGCGGAATGTTGAAACCTAGGGCACGGATTCCTCCGTTAAGGATTCGGTAGTCTTCCTTGAAATCACGTCCGCAGAACACCTGTGCAAGCTCATTCTCAGGAGTCTCAAGTTCGAGAGGCTTGATAGGAGTGATGAGACCTTCTTTGTCGTCGAAATGCTTCTTGAGGAAGTATAATATAAGGTCACGACCAAATCGGATGTAGTTAGGGTACATCGTCATTTTGCCGAAATAATATTTCATATTCGGATTGATGACGGTGAGTGCGCCAAGACCGTCCCAGAGGTTGTCGAGGGCAAAGAGGCTCTTAGCACCCATCTTTGAGCTCTGGTACTCGACCGTTACCCATGAACGGCCAAGTTCAATGGTTTTCGGAGCATATTCCTTGATGAATTTCTCAGAGAAATGGAACATGTGGCTTGTAGCGAGGATAGGCTGCCCGTTCTCATCGTACTGCCATTGGTCACCCATGAGGTATCTGTAGCCGCCGATGATTTCCTGATTGTCAGGATTCCACACGATGAGCTGCTTGTAGCAATTCTCGCATGTGTCGAACTCATCGATATCAACGCTCTTGCCAGTACCACCACCGGCAGTACGGAAAGCGATTTCTCTGAGACGACCTATCTCCTGCATTACATTAGGAGAGTCGTGAGCCGTAACGATAAAAATCTGGTTATTGCTCTTATTGGTCATGCGGAGCTGCTTCTCAGGAGTAAGTTCGCTGATAAGCAACTCTTTAGGAATTGGTTGTATTATTTCTTCTTCCTTCATCATAACTCGGCCTCTCCCCCCGCCCTCCCCCGTAGGGAGGGAGCCGGAGCACCATAGAGGCATATTAATATATGAAACATTTATGTTTAATAGTAGAATGACCTTTCGCCTTCCGGCTCCCTCCCTACGGAGGGAAGTCCGATGTTGATAACATCGGAGTATGTGCAAAGCGGGGGGAGAGGCCGCATTCTTATTTATTTTCCAAGTTCGTATACCTGCTTTCTAACCCATTGAGCCCACTCCTTTGGCTTTCGGCTCTTGTCGAATGTCTGCCAAGGGATAGGCTTCCCGATCTTCACAGAGAACGTATTATGCCTGTTCTTTATCATCTCATCAGGGAGATAAAGCATTGCCACATTCACTTTCAGATGGAGTTTCTTGCAGATATTTGCTATACGATAGAATTTATCAGAATTCTGTCCGCTGAAATGGATAGGCACGATATCACGCTGAGCCTCTACGCTCTTTGTGATAAATGTCTTCTTCCATTCCAAATCCTGAATCTTACCGTTAATCTTTCGTGAACACAATCCAGCAGGAAACAATAGCAGGTTATGTTCGCTTGCAAATCCAGTTTCCAGCATAGCGGTTAAAGCCCTTTCCCTCTTGCTCGTGGTGTTATTCACAGGGATGCAGAGAGGGGCTAGTCCCGGAAGATTCATAAGGATATCATTGACAATCAATCTGAAATCATTGCCGTATTTTCTGCCAAGGATAGCACCAAGGGCAACACCGTCACCACCACCAAGAGGATGGTTGCTGACAAAGGTATAGCGTTTAGCGTCATCCTTGTCGGGAAGGTTCTCAAAGCCCTCGACATTAAGATTCATGTCAAGGAATTTAACACATTCCTCTAACCATTCGGCACCTTCTTGATTCCTACTTTTCCAGATGAATTCGTTCAACTCCTCCTGATGGACTGTCCTTTTAAGCCAGTTCACAAGGCTCTTAGGGATAAACTTCATCTTATCGCCCACTTTTGAGGCGAGAATCTTTTCGATGTCGATTGTATGTTCTGTGACTACGGCCATTTGAATGCAAAATTAACAATAAATTCTGAAATAAACTCTTTTTATCCCAATTATTTAGCAATAACGGTTATTTTTAACTAAAAACAAGAGTAAAGAGTCTGTCTTCTTTCAGTATCTCATTTGCCAACTGATAGATGTCCTCCACCTTGACGGCATCAATTCTCTCGTATAACTTGTCAATGCTTTTTAGAGTACCTCTGTGCAGGAATTGCTTTGCCATTGAAATTGCATAGTTTTCCCTATTCTCAGATGCGAGGGCTATCTGTCCCTTTATCTGCCGCTTGGCATTTGAGAGGGCTACTGACGAGAGAGGGGCATTACAAAGTTTTGACAACTGACTCTTCACAAGTCTGATACAGCGATTCACATCATGCTGGTCACAACCGAAATAAACTGTCCAGAGAATAGAGTCCTTATAGCTTGTCATAATGCTTTCCACCGTATATACAAGACCTCTTTTCTCGCGAAGCTCAAGATTAAGGCGCGAGTTCATGCTCGGGCCTCCAAGGATATTGTTTGTAAGATAAAGAGGAATACGCCATTTCTCAAGATCCTTTCCGAAGGCCGTGCCTATCATCACATGAGCCTGATGAGTCTGTTGCTCATCGTCGTTAGCTCTCTTACCAGAAAGTTCCTCCTTCAGTCCTTCAAAACTCTTGTCACAGCGTATTATCTCCCCGTCCTTTTTCTTGTCAGAAAGCATTTCCAGTTTCTTTACCAACTGCTTGAAATCTATATCGCCATAGACATAGAAAACGGCATTATCTGGACGATAGAGCCTTTGTGTGAAGCGTTTACAATCCTCTGACTTGAATCTTCTCACCGTATCCTTGTCGCCCAATACGTTATGACCGAGAGGATGCCCGTTGAAGATGCGGTTCTCAAACTCGTCATAGATTAGTTCTGCTGGAGAATCACGATAGCTTTCAATCTCATCGCATACCACCTCCATTTCCTTGTCAATCTCATGCTGTGGATAGGTGCTGTTGAAAACAATATCGGTGAGAAGCTTTACGGCTTTGCCAAAATGCTGACGAAGGATAGCTGCATAGTAGAACGTCTCTTCCTTGCTTGTGAAAGCATTAAGTTCGCCTCCTACCCTCTCCAAAGTGTTGATGACCTGAATAGAAGTAAGGTGGTCGGTTCCCTTGAAAGTCATGTGTTCACAGAAATGAGCCAGGCCCTCTTCGCCTGCAAGTTCATCGCTTGTTCCTGCGGCTACTGCATAACCGCAATAAACCACCTCTCCTTGGTAGGGAAGGTGGATTATTCTTAGTCCATTATCTAAAGTAAAAGTATTGTAGTTCATTGAAAAATACGGCATTTGCCTCCATGTAATGGAATTATTAGTGCAAAAGTATGGAAAAAATCCGAAATTGACAAATTTTCCACCTATTTTTATTAACTTTGCACTCGCAAATGGGTGTTGGGTGTTAGGTGATAGGTCTTAGTGGTCAGCAAACACTCCTCCCCAAAGCGTGTACTCGTAAAAATAAAAACAGAAAAATCATTGAAGACATTCGAAGAACTTGGCGTTAGTGAGGAAATCCGTCGCGCCATTGAAGAACTCGGTTTTGCACAGCCAATGCCTGTGCAGGAGCAAACCATCCCTTTCCTTTTGGAAAGCCAGAACTCTGATCTTATTGCCCTTGCCCAGACAGGTACAGGTAAGACCGCAGCTTTCGGTATTCCGCTTATTCAGAGTATAGACCTGTCAAGCCGTGATACTCAGGCTATTGTCGTTGCTCCTACACGTGAGCTTTGCTTGCAGATAGCCGACGACATGAAGGATTTCGCAAAATACGTCAAGGGACTGCATATCAGCGCGGTCTATGGCGGAACATCCATCGAGAACCAGCGCCACGAGCTAAAACATGGTGCTCAGATTATCGTGGCTACCCCTGGCCGACTTATTGACTTGAAGAATCGTGGATATGCCAAGCTGGAGAATGTCCGTAAGATTGTGCTTGACGAGGCTGACGAGATGCTCAACATGGGCTTCTCAGAAAGTATCAACGAGATATTCGAGTCTATCCCAGAAGAGCACACCACCCTTCTTTTCTCGGCTACTATGTCACGAGAGGTTGAACGTGTGGCAAAGCAATATCTGCGCGACTATCAGGAAATCGTAGTAGGTTCACGAAATGAGGGTGCAGAGAACGTAAACCACATCTACTATCTCGTAAATGCCAAGGACAAGTATCTTGCACTCAAGCGTATTGTAGATTACTACCCTCGCATCTATGCTATCATTTTCTGCCGTACAAAGGCAGAGACGCAGGAGGTGGCAGACCATCTTATTCGTGACGGCTATAATGCAGAATCACTTCATGGCGACCTCAGCCAGCAACAGCGTGACCTCACGATGCAGAAGTTCCGCAACCACCTTACCCAGCTTCTTGTAGCTACTGATGTGGCCGCCCGCGGACTTGATGTTGATGACCTTACCCATGTTATCAACTATGCTATGCCTGATGATATAGCTTCTTACACTCATCGTTCCGGCCGTACTGGCCGTGCAGGCAAGAAGGGCACATCTATCGCCATTATCCACACTCGTGAGAAGCATAAGATACGTGCTGTTGAAAAGCAGATAGGCAAGGAATTCGTGGATGGCACCTTGCCAACTCCACAGGAAATCTGTACAAAACAGCTTTTCCGTGCTATTGACGAGATAGAGAAGGTTGACGTAATCGAGGAGCAGATTGAGCCTTTCATGGCAGAGGTTCGCCGTCATTTCGAGTATGTTGACAAGGAAGATATTCTGAAGAAGATGGTTAGCCGCGAATTCGGACGTTTCCTCTCCTATTATGCTGATGCTCCAGAGATTGAAAAGCCTGTCAGCAAGAAGGAGCGTGGAGAGTCTAGAGGTTCAAGGGATTCTAGAAATGCTAGAGCATCTAGAGAGCCAAGGGCCGTTCAGCAAGGCTACAAGCGACTTTTCGTCAATCTCGGAAAAGATCACGGCTTCTACCCGGGAGAGGTTATGCAATTCGTAAACCGTCATGTTCAAGGACGACAGGAGGTCGGCCATATCGAACTTATGGCAGGATTCTCTTTCATAGAGGTACCAGAGCGTGATGCCAAGAAAGTGATGAAAGCCCTTGACGGTACATTCTACAAAGGCCGTCAGGTAAGGTGTAATGAAGACCATCCTGACGGAAAGCCAGCTACTGGAGGTCGCGGAAGAGGCCGCAAGAGCGAATCTGAAGGTCGCAGTCGTTCAGGTCGTGGTCGCAAGGAAGATGCCGATTTCTCTCGTTTTGAAAAGAAGAGCAAGCGCAATAACTCCCGTAAGGATTTCGATTCTGATGTAGCAGGTATGCCTGAGACGGGCGATTGGCGTCAGTTCTTCAAGAAGAACGATGACCAGAGTCGCAGACGTGGCAAGAAGAATACCGAAGAGCCTGATTTCTCAGAAGAGGGCTGGGCACGCAGAAAGCCAAAGAAGAAGTAAATCGTAAGTAAAAAATGGTTTTGCCAACATCGTTCTTCGGTCCAGTTTCGTGGTACGAGCAAATCGCTCGTGCCTCAGAGCCTATCTATATAGAGGCTCACGAGAATTTCCAGAAGCAGACTCTACGCACCCGATGCCGAATAGCAACGGCAAACGGCGTACAGACGCTTACCGTTCCTGTGTCCGGCTCTGGTTCTATCAAGGATATAAAAATATCCGACCATAACAACTGGAGGCATCTTCATTGGCAAGCCTTGGCATCTGCATACGGTTCTTCGCCTTTCTTTGAGTATTATGCCGATGATATTGCACCTTTCTTTGAAAAGAAATGGGACTTCCTCTTTGACTACAACCTTGAGATTACCCATAAGATGTGCGAGTTACTCGATATACGCACAGAAATACGCTTGACGGACGAATACCAAGGCTGTTCCTTCAATCTGCATAATGACAGCAAGCCCTATTATCAGGTTTTTCAATCACGTCATGGTTTCATTCCCGACCTCAGCATCCTCGATCTCCTTTTTAATATGGGACCAGAGGCGATTTTACAATTAACAATTAATAATTAACAATTAACATGCCTTTCGCGTTCTGGCTTCCTCTCTACGGGAGAGGGCGGGAAGAGAGGCCGAATTTTATTAACATGCCTTTCGCAATAAATACTATCAAAAAACGCCCCCTTGGGGGGATGGGGGTCTTTCTCACCCTATTCTTTGTCCTTATTTCTCTTTGCGCCAATGCGCAAAGCGATTCTCTCCGCATCTCTATCCTTGGCGACAGCTACTCAACCTTCTACGGATGTGTTGTTCCTGATACCAATGCCATCTGGTATTTCCCTGACGGCAACAAAAACGTCCAAAGAGGTAATGATGTCAGAAAAGTAGAGCAAACCTGGTGGTATCAAGTCATCAAGCGTCTTGGTGCAAAGCTTGAGCGCAACAATGCCTATTCTGGCGCTACGATATGCTATACGGGCTATCGTCCGAAAAAAGACTTGCCTCATGCCGACTATTCCGATCGTGCTTTTATCACCCGAAGCAACTGGCTTGGCAATCCTGACGTAATACTCGTTTGTGGTGCCACGAATGACAGTTGGTGTGATGCCCCTATCGGAGATTATGTCTTCGGAAACTGGACAGACAAGCAGCTTTATTCTTTCCGTCCTGCTATGGCGAAGCTATTGTATGACCTTAAAGGCAATTATCCCATGGCTCGTATCGTCTTTATTCTCAATAGCGAACTGAAAGACGAAATCAACGAGTCGGTTCATACTATCTGCAAACATTACAACGTGCCTTGTCTTGATCTTCACAATATCGACAAGCAATGGGGACATCCTTCTGTTGCAGGAATGAAGGCTTTTGCCGATCAGGTTGTGGAGTTCCTAAAGAAGTAGATTGTGCACAAGAAACCAATTCTTAAAACTCCTTAAAATTTATGTTTTTCTGTTTGTGCGCGGGCACAACGCTTGATTTATATCAAGCAAAAGCACAATTATTAATAAAAAACGTAAAATTGTTTGCGCACACAGAAAAAACTTACTATCTTTGCACTCGGAAATAAAAAACAAGCGCTGGCTTACAGCCAACCCACTTGATTTCCATCGTGCGAGGTGCTTTGCACGTTGCATCGTCAAAAGGAAAAAAGGAGTGCGCTCCCGGAAACATTCCTGAATGACATTAAGAACAAGAATTGTTTAGGTTAGTAGAATAATAGATTTAGGTTTTAGTTATTAGGTTAAAGATTGTTTGACTCTTGGATAACATAAGAATGATCGCGAGATTGTTCTTTGAATTTAGAAAAGGATTTTAGTTAAACATATTTTTCAACACGCTACAGCTCGCGAAGAGTAGTAGCGTGTTTTTTTATTCTTATTTTTTCAAGTAACATAACGTCAGTTCGACGAATTCAATGTAAACGCATCTACGATGCTGAACTGACAATAATTACCAATCTACGCAATCTTTTTACATAAATATCCATTTTTAATTCATCGAACTCACATTAACATAGGTGTAATGGTTGGTGTAATACTATTTTTCAAAAAGTTTTCAAAGCCGAGTATTACATCTTTGCAGGTTTGAGCATATCAAATAATTGTATATCAATTCGTTTACCTTGGTGTAATACTCTCGAAAGTATTACACCAGTATTACATCGAATTGCCCAAAATGGTGTAATACTTTCAAGGGTATTACACCGTATCTAACGCTCTGATACTCAAGCAAAATATCACCCATTACAACAAAAGGTGTAATACTTCCTCTAAAAACTTTTTGATTTTTTTCTTTTCAAGGGTATTACACCAATATATTGCATCCGTCATGCCTTCGCTCTCCCTTCGCTATGCTTTCGCTTCAGGTTCGCTTCCCTCGATGGAGCAAGAACGGACTTACAACGGACCTATAACGGTATTAGAACGGACTTACTGTTATGGCATAAACAGACAACAAGTGAACTTTTTTTTAGAATTAAACGACAAACATATACATGGGGCGAAATGCACATGATAACATATTGTGTATCAGTTTTTTGTATGCATGTATGTGTTTGCTTAACACGTACATAAGTCGTACATAACACATACATGTTTGGGGGTTCAATTAAAAAGTATGACGACTTATGTATATGTTATGTATGTGTTAGACAAACACGTACATGCTCTTAACTTATTCTTTATCAGTATATTTACTGCTGATTTTAGCCCCCATGTACGTGTTTGTCGTTTAATTCTAAAAAATTTTATTTCACTAATATCTTCTTTCCATTTATGATATTCACGCCTTTCTTGGTCATATTGAGCCGTTGACCAGAGATTGAGAATATCTTATCTGCTGAAATCGTTGGAGTTCCCTTAACTGCATCAATACCTGTTGTTGCATCTTCTACGATAGTGAAATTCTTCCATTCATCAGCAACCTCGTATTTAGCCTTACAGCCAGGAAGTACATGAAGCGTACCATATTTCGAGAATGTCCATCCGCTTAATTTTTGTGGAGTTGTGGTAAGATTAGTGACAGAGGTGAGACCTGAGCAAGCAACGAAAGCCCGATCTCCAATACTCGTCACAGAGTTGGGTATAGTGACAGAGGTTAGGCCTTTGCAACCAGAGAAAGCCCGTTCTCCTATACTCGTCACAGATTCAGGAATAGTGATTGAAGTTAGACCAGAGCAGTTTTTGAAAGCCAGATCTCCAATACTCGTCACACCATCAAGAATAGTTATAGAAGTAATATTAGAACAACCATTGAATTGTTGGCTAACATTTGTTATTACCTTACCTATAGCGATAGAGGTGAGACCAGAACAACCATCGAAAGCTTTATCTCCAATACTCGTCACAGAGTTAGGGATGGTGATTGAGGTGAGACCTGTACAACCATAGAAAGCTTCACTTCCAATACTCGTCACAGAGTTAGGAATAAAAGCGTTTTTACATCCTATAATCAAAGTATTAGATTCTGTTTCTATAATTGCGTTACAATCGTTTCTACTATCATAGTTTTTATTCCCTTGTTCTACAATTATAGAGTTAAGACCTGTACAGCCAAAGAAAGCAGAACCTCCAATACTTGTCACAGAATTAGGGATAGTGATGGAGATGAGACCAGAACAACCACGGAAAGCTTTATCTCCAATACTCGTTACGGAGTTAGGGATTGTGATTGAGGTGAGACCTGAGCAACCATTGAAAGCTTCACTTCCAATACTCGTTACAGAGTTTGGGATAGTGATGGAGGTGAGACCTTTGCAACCAGAGAAAGCCTCATATCCAATACTCGTCACTCCATCAAGAATAGTTACAGAAGTAATATTAGAACAATCACTGAATAGTCGACTGGAATTTGTTATTGCCTTACCTATAGCGATAGAGGTGAGTCCTGAGCACTTCTGGAAAGCAGAACTTCCAATACTCGTTACGGAGTTTGGGATTGTGATTGAGGTGAGAGCTGAGCAAGCAGAGAAAGCAGAACTTCCAATACTCGTTACGGAGTTTGGGATTGTGATTGAGGTGAGACCTGTGCAACCTGAGAAAGCTGATCCTGCAATGCTCTTTGTTCCATCCTTTATAACAATCTTTGTGTTTTTTGGCATAGTTCCTTTGTATTTATAAAGAATCTGACCTATATAGATTATGCCATCTGGTTGGTTGTTATACCAACTCGTTCCATCAAAAGCAGAACCACTAATACTCGTCAAAGACTCTGGGATAGTAATAGAGGTAAGACTTGAACAACCTTTGAAAGTCTCGTATCCAATACTCGTCACAGAGTTTGGGATAGCAATAGAGGTGAGAGTTGAGCAGTCATAGAAAGCATAATCTCCAATGTACGTTACAGATTCTGGTATAGTGATAGAAGTGAGACCTGAGCAATTATAGAAAGCATAATCTCCAATCCCCCTCACAGAGTTTGGGATAGCAATAGAGGTGAGACCTGAGCAACCAGAGAAAGCTGCATTTCCAATCCTCGTCACAGAGTTTGGGATAGCAATAGAGGTGAGACCTGAGCAACCATAGAAAGCTGCATTTCCAATCCACGTCACAGAGTTTGGGATAGCAATAGAAGTGAGACCGGAGCAATACTGGAAAGCATAATCTCTAATAATCGTCACGGAGTTGGGAATTGTGATTGAGGTGAGGCCTGAGCATACATTAAAAGCATAATCTCCAATACTCGTCACGGAGTTGGGAATTGTGATTGAGGTGAGACCAGAACAACCAGAGAAAGCAGAACTTCCAATACTCGTCACGGAGTTAGGGATGGTGACAGAGGTGAGACCAGAGCAACCAGAGAAAGCTCCACCTCCAATACTCGTCACAGATTTAGGGATAGTGATTGAGGTAAGACCGGAGCAACCTCTGAAAGCTTCATTTCCAATACTCGTTACAGAGTTTGGGATAGTGATGGATGTAAGACCAGAGCAACCTGAGAAAGCACTATTTCCAATACTCGTCACAGAGTTAGGAATTGTAATGGATGTAAGACCTTTGCAACCCTCGAAAGCCAAACTTTCAATACTTGTCACTCCATCAAGAATAGTTACAGTAATATTAGAACAATTACGGAATGATTTGCCAATATTTGTTATAACCTTACCTATAGTGATTGAGGTGAGGCCAGAGCAACCCTCGAAAGCGTTACTTCCAATACTCGTCACAGATTTTGGGATAGTGATTGAGGTGAGACCAGAGCAACCCTCGAAAGCCAAACCTTTAATACTCGTCACAGAGTTAGGGATTGTGATTGAGGTAAGACCTGAGCAACCAAAGAAAGTCCAACCTCCAATACTCGTTACACCATCAAGAATAGTTACAGAAGTAATATTAGGACAATTAGGGAATTGTCGGCTGACATTTGTTATTGCCTTACCTATAGCGATAGAGGTGAGACCTGAGCAACCAAAGAAAGCCATCTCTCCAATACTCGTCACAGAGTTAGGGATTGTGATTGAGGTGAGACCTGAGCAACCATCGAAAGCATGATTTCCAATACTCGCTACGGAGTTAGGGATGGTGATGGATGTGAGGCCAGAGCAACCAGAGAAAGCGCTACTTCCAATACTCGTCACAGACTCAGGAATAGTGATTGAAGTGAGTCCTGAGCAATCATAGAAAGTTTCATCCTCGATACTCGTCACGGAATTAGGGATAGTTATTGAGGTGAGACTTGAGCAACCAAAGAAAGCATCATCTCCAATACTCGTCACAGAGTTAGGGATAGTGATTGAGGTGAGACCTGTGCAACCTGAGAAAGCAAAACGTCCAATACTCGTCACTCCATTCTTAATTACTACATTCTTGATTTTTTCTCGTTGTGTATACCATGGCGAAAAATTATCAAAATATGGCATATCCGTACCTGATATGGTCAATGTACCATCATCAGATAGATTCCAAGTGATTTCTGCATGAATTGCATTAAAGGTAATCATGCTTAATAAAATAAGTGTAAAAATCTTTTTCATAGTCGGAAATAAATGTTCATGGCAGACTCCTAAAGCCATACAATCGGTTATGTCTCTATTTTTATCTCATATAATGAAAAACGTGGGGAGTCAACAATACATCAAATTGTCATGGAAATAAATGTAAGTCAACGTTTTCAATATACGAGAGTGGATGTTTCCACTATTACCTTTTGTTATTATGTTTGCAAAAGTAGTAAAAATGAACAAAAAATCCAAATTCTTCGCCTACTTTTTTATGGAGGAACTCCATTTTTAACATTGTGCACGAACACACAACAAACAACTTCAGTTCGACGAAAATTAAACTCCTTGCAAGTCCTAAGCAATTCCCTACCAAATCCTATGCAAATCCCATTTTTCGCCTATTCATAGGAACGGACTTATAACGGACCTACCTTGGAACGAGATAGAATCTTTATCAACACGTCTTTCTTGACGCGTCAAACTTTTTCCCAAATTTTCTTTGTCGTATTAGTTTTTTTGTTTATTTTTGCCCTCGAAATGAGCAATATCCGAAAATCATCATCGATAAAATGAAGCAGAATAACGAAATAAAAATTGGCGAATGGTTCTGTGCCAACGAAGGAATAGCTATTGCAGAAAGAGTTCATGATTTTTATTATGAAGAGTATAATCATATTCCTGAAGGGAAGAATGTTGGAGATTATAACTTTTCCATGCTGGAATATAAGCTGTTTTGCGATTATGAAGGCAAGCCAATAAGGCGCAACAGATTCAAGGAATTCAATAAAGATTATTGTTCCCCTTTTAATAAAAAATGGGAAAAGGTTCTAAACAACAGCATCAAGAATCATCCAAAAGAATATGAGTCTTTTAAGAAATTTCTAAAAGAGACCAAGCATACATATAGCGATAAAATGGTTTTTTACGAAGTACCTGAGGACAAGAAACTTCAAGTAGCTCAAGATATGGAAAGAATACAGAAGTCTCTTCCTGAGAAATTTACGTTTGAAGATTTTATAAAAAAGGGAGAAGAATTCCAATGTTCCGTTAATCTGAAAACACATTTAGGATATGGAAGGTACGCTCCTATATATCTACGAGTAATGATGGGGTACACGTATGGGGATTTTGCAGGGAAAAGGATTTTGTTTGACCAATTAGTATACAAGATATGCGATATGCAGAAATAATGTATGTAATTGTGAAACAAGAGAACTGATGGACAAGCGATAGAGTATCTTCATAGTTTCAAAGGAGGAACTTGTTTGTATCTCACTTTTTCTTTGGAATAATTGCTTGTCTTGAAAAATTTTTAGTATTTTTGCCTTCGAAAAAAAAAATAAGATGAGCGAAAGTAAATGGATATATATACTTGGTTTTGATATTATTGTAGGCATATTCTGCTTCTTCATCAACCATTTTTATGACTTAACCTTTGTATTTGTCACATTGTTGACAATGATACTGTCAGGTTTTGTCGGATTAGTATTCGTGTTTTTCGAAGAACACAGATCAGCAGGAAGTTCCTTGCTTATTAATGTGATAATAATTCCAATCCTATTTAGTATCATGAGTGGTATTGGACGTTTAATGGACCGAAACAATATGACAACTCAATATCTTAGCGTAGACTATAAAAACAAGCGTTTCAGTTTGGTGTTAGATGGAGAAGAACATTATCGATCAAGGCAAGATCTTATAAATGACAAGAGTTATCATCTTTTTAGAATCTCCCTGATAGATTATGATACTAATTACAAACTAGAAGGATATTACGAGAAAACAAGTGACAATAAATATCTCTTAATCGTAGACCCAAGTAACAAACCAACCATAAATATCGATGGTTGGGATTATATTTGCAAAGACACTATGATTATGTCGAAAGGTAAATTATATGGCTTTGTAGATACTCCTCTTAGCGTGAAGAGCAAATAGTTGAATTGAGAGTCTTCCAATCCTCAACAGCTGGTATGATGCCGAGAGAGACAATCTCATTCCCACACCTCCATCAATTCCTCGTGAATTCCTTGGAGGTGTGGGAAACTTTATTTCGGCGACCGAAGGGACTTGCGAAGCTTGATGAGCATTGCGACTTGCTTCAGCTTGTTGAGCCTTAGCGAAAAATAAAGCCAATTTCAGGCCCACTAAATCCCTCTTATATGGGGACATCAAAAAGCGCAGAGATTAAGAGAACAGAGGATATATACCTCAAGAAACTCCGCTGTTTTACCGCTGTTTTACCGTTATTCCTCCGTAGATGCTCCATCGATACTCCATCGATACTCCATCGATGGTCCATCGTTTCGATGGAGGATCGATGGAGGACTGATGGACTATCGATGGAGTATCTTAAGAGTTTCAAAGGAAGAACTTACTTTTCCATACAATTTCTTTGGCATTATTGATTTTTTTAGTTACTTTTGCCGTCAGAACCCACACTATTTACTCCTGAAAATGAAACGACAAAGAATAACTATAGGCTCAATCCTTCAAATTCCCGTTGAAGATTATTATTGCTATGCTCAAATCTTGGGCAAAGGGAGTTATGCCTTTTTTGATTACAAAAGTTCAAAACCTCTATCATTTTTTGACGTCCTCATAAATACCCCTGTTCTTTTTATAATTGCGGTTTATAATGATGTGGTAACTACTGGGGTTTGGGAAAAAGTCGGTAAACTACCGGTAAGGGAAGACCTAAAAATCTTACCAAATCAATTTATACATCATAAGAATGAAAATCCTGAATATGAATTGTATAACACAGAAACTGGAGAAATCACCCCTTCTTCAAAAGAGGAAGTCAAAGGATTGGAATGTTGTGCCGTCTGGGACTCTCATCATGTAGTTGACAGAATAAGATGCCATTATAATGGCGAGCCTTGTATTTGGCTAAACGATTAGAGAGTTATTTATTATGAAATATAGGTTTATAATCATATCATTTTCGTTGATAGCACATATTATGGCATACTGCCAGATTAATCAAGGGGTTTTAATAGGAAACCAATTATCGACTTATAAGACGTCAGAAGATAGTTGCAGTAATGTTATTATCAGTCGGAAAGACATCAATAATGATACAGAATTGCTCGTTGATTCTGCATCAAATGCGTTTTATATTGTAGATATTATAGGGTCTAGTAATAATCGCTTTCTCGTGAATATCATGTCATCTGACACGGATTCCCAACCCTTATCTATGGACTCTGTGTGGATATCAAAGGGTAATGTTGGTGTTGGATTGACTACTACAAGAATTAATAATGAGCCAAAAATTCCATTATATAACAAACCATCTTATAGTTCAAGTTATAGCATACTACCAACGGATGCAGCTTATAATATTGCCCAAGTCTTGGAATGTGATGGTAAATGGTTGAAAATACGATTTTGCAATAAGGGAAAAGAGATGATAGGCTGGATAGCTCCAGAAAACCAATGTATAAACATGTACTCTATGTGTAGCGGTAATTAATTCCTACTCATTTTCACCTTATGGATAGATACTCATTACGGCAATTTAGTAAAGAGAAATAAAGAGAGAATGTACTATACACAAGATATTAACGGCATCTATAAGAGACAGAAATAGACAAAATGAGAAAACTATTATTTATATGCTTTTTCTGTGTATCATATGCTATCGCTAATACACAGAAGGCATCGACATATTCAAAAAGAACGCACATTGTACTACCCAACAAAATCGGGAATGATTGTATCATCTCTGATGATGCTGATTATAACGACAGCATATATATAGATGAGGTTCTTTATTACAAAGAAACAGATGATTCCTTGCGTGTAATGGGCAATATAATGGGCGGCAAGAGTTCGTTGTTCGTTATCTTAGACAAGAAAAAGAATTCTATTGTATTCCGCAAGCAATCAGCTAAGATTGATAGTATTCAATGCTTTTCTTGTGATGGACATGAATTCATGACAGTAAACACAAGTTATCAAGATATGTGTTCACGGCAGATTTATTGTTCTTTGTATTTACTAACCAAGGATTCACTAAAAGAATGCTTTGGTGATTATAAAAAGAATGAATATATAGGAGCAGAAAGCTATTGTTCTGATTATTTTGTTTCATATAATCAGGATTTCTCTTTTGATATTTATAGAGATACATTAATAGTGAATGTACATAAAATAGATGAAAACAAAAAAGCAGACACTAAGAAATTTCTTGTTGATTTGAAATAGTATCAAGCATACAGACTCCATTTAAGTTAACGTGAGTTCGACGAATTCAAGACCGCGAGGGCTGAAAGCCCGACACCTAATAGGGCAGTCCGTTAGGGCTGTTATTCGGTAGATGCGTGATTAAAG
>OMXX01000031.1:35165-140521 GCA_900315105.1 uncultured Prevotellaceae bacterium
CCTCTATATCGGCAAATATAACAGCCCTAACGGACTGCCTTTTTAGGTGTCGCTCCTTCAGAGCTCTTTCAACTACGTGATATTCAATAATATACAAGTAGATAAATTCATCGAGCTCACGTTAAGTTAAAATATCAAATAAGGATTTATTATGAAATACAGGTTTATAATCATATCATTTTGTTTCTTGGCTCTTGAAAGTTGTTCAGGTTCTTATCATAGTCTTTCATATTTCAAATCACACTTGGATGAAATAGAATCACTTGATTCGGACAGTATTGTTACTATACGAAATGGTAAAGCTATGCTTTCAAAAGAAGAAGGAGAATCTGGTGATTATATAAATTTCCATTTACAATATTACAAAAACAATAAGCTTCAATATTACAAAAGAGTATCTAAGTTCTTTAATAGTATATGCTATGATGGTGTTCTGGTGGAAAGTGAAGAGTATGAAGTCAAGGGCACTCAGATAAAATTAAAGAACAGAATTATAAAAGACGAGAATGGTAATAATGTTGATTCTACAGGTTGTCAATTCCCATATAAACTCCCATTCAAATTAACATATACATTAAATGAATAACTATTATTCATAAAAAATATCGCCCACAGGAATTAACCCGTGGGCGATAATATTATCTAACATTCCTCCTTTTGAGAGGAACTGGTTAGGCTTAGAGATTTGGATTGAGAGTCTTCCAATCCTCAACAGCTGGGATGATGCCGAGAGAGATGATCTCGTCACGCATAGCCTGGAGGTGCTCGTAAGACTTCTGGAGACCTGCCATCTCATCAGCAGTACCCTTAGGTGCTGTGAAGTGAACACCAGTCTTGTCGATTGTTGTAGGCATAGCCATCATTACGTTCTTGTACTGATCGTTGTTAACGTAGCAACCTGCAGGAAGCTCGAACTTAGCACCACCCATAGCGCCCTCGATCATCTTTACAGCCTGATAAGCTGGGCTCTGGAATGAAGAACGACCACGGAGCTTGATGATAGCAGAACCACCCTGAGTTGTGATCTGACGGATCTCAGCAAGACGCTCAGCAGAAAGACCGAGCTCAGCGAGTGACTTACCGTCAACCTTTACCTGAGAAGCGAATACAGCCATCTGCTCACCGTGACCACCGTATGTGTGTGCGCCAGTTACCTTATCCTGCTGTACACCGAACTCGTTAGCGAGAGCCTCCTGCAGACGAGTAGAATCGAGAGCAGCGAGTGATGTGAGCTGGTTTGGCTTAAGACCAGAGTGGATGAGAGCTGTAAGAGCTGTTACGTCAGCTGGGTTGAAGATAACTACAACGTGCTCAACGTCTGGGCAGTACTTCTTGATGTTGTCACCGAACTCAGCAGCAATCTTACAGTTGCCTACGAGAAGATCCTCACGTGTCATGCCTTCCTTACGTGGAGCACCACCTGAAGAAATGATATACTTAGCACCTGTGAATGCCTCCTTTGCGTCAACTGTATAGGTGAGGTTTGCACCTGGGAATGCGCAGTGACACATTTCCTCATATACACCATGAACACCTGGCTCAAAGATATCGTAGAGACATACGTTAGGTGTGAGACCCAACATCAATACTGACTGAACCATGTTAGAACCGATCATACCACCAGCTCCAACGATAACAAGCTTTTCGTTAGTTAAAAATGCCATTGTTGTTAAATATTTATTGATTTGTTGTATAACTACTTCTTCTAACGCGCAAATTAGATAAATGTTATCCCATTTTTTCTCATTTGCCATGCAAAGGTAGTTATTTTTCTTGAGAAAAGAGCATGTTTTCTTCTTTTCTTTTGCAGAATAAATAAAAAATTGTATCTTTGTAAAGTATAATTTGCAAAAAGAGTCCAAGGTAAAAGGTTGAAACTCTCAAATCAACCCTTACACCTTACTCTTTACCCCTTATACTTTACACTAAACAAAACAATGAACATACCTGAAAGAATTTCAGCCCTTCGCGAGGTTATGCGACGCGAGAGCATAGACGCATTCATCTTTCCAAGCACAGACCCACATAATGGGGAGTACGTGCCCGACCATTGGAAATGCCGTGAATGGATATCCGGTTTCAACGGCTCTGCAGGTACAGCCGTTGTAACTCTCAACGAGGCCGCCCTATGGACAGATTCCCGATATTTCATAGCTGCAGCCGAGCAACTTGAAGGTACAGGCTTCGTGCTTATGAAAGATGGCTTAGAAGATACTCCAAGCATTTCGAAATGGCTGGGCAGAAAGCTCAGTTTCAATGGTGGTAACTGCGTGGGCGTTGACGGTATGGTGATGAGCGCAAATGATACTGGCAACCTTATCTCCGAGCTCCGAAAGGAAGGTGGAATAACCGTTAGGACAAACTTCGACCCTCTTGCTGAGATATGGAAAGACCGTCCTGAGATTCCTCTCAATCCTATTGAGATACAACCACTTAAATATGCAGGAGAGAGTGCCGAGAGCAAGCTTGAGCGCATCCGACAGGCTATCCGCACTCGTCATGCTTGTGGTGTTCTCGTCTCTACCCTCGACGACATAGCATGGACTCTCAATCTCCGAGGAACTGATGTTCATTGCAATCCAGTCTTCGTCAGTTATCTGCTTTTGAACGAGGACACCACCACACTATTCGTCAACAACAGGAAACTCACGAAAGAGGTTAGCGATTACCTTGCATCTATCAACGTGAAGGTTGAGCCTTACGAGAATGTGCGCAAGGCATTAAAGGAATACAAAGCCTATAACATCATTATGGACAAAGCCACCACTTGCCATACCTTATATAATGATGTGAGGGTGAAGGTTGAGGATTGCGAAAGTCCGATACCTGCCATGAAAGCCATAAAGAACGAGACAGAAGTGAAAGGTTTCCGCGAGGCTATGAAGCGTGACGGAGTGGCACTTGTAAAGTTCCTTCGTTGGCTGAAGCCTGCCGTTGAAAAGGGTGGAGAGACAGAACTGAGCATTTCCCGTAAACTCACTTCCCTACGGGCAGAGCAACATCTTTTCAGAGATATCAGTTTCGATACTATCTCCGCATATCAGGAGCATGGGGCTATTGTTCACTATGAGCCTACTACAGAGACAGATGCGCCTGTTCGCCCAGAGGGTTTCCTACTCCTAGACAGCGGGGCACAATATCAGGATGCCACAACCGATATTACCCGAACAATACCCCTCGGAACTTTGACCGACGAGCAACGAAAAGTCTATACTCTTGTGCTCAAGGGTAACATTCAACTTGCTATGCTCAAATTCCCCAATGGAGCTTCCGGCACTCAGCTTGATGCCCTTGCAAGAATGGATATGTGGCGAGAGGGCATGAACTATCTCCACGGAACAGGTCATGGAGTTGGCTCTTACCTAAACGTGCACGAAGGGCCTCATCAGATAAGGATGCAATGGAAACCTTCTCCTCTACGAGCAAATATGATAGTAACTGACGAGCCCGGACTTTATCTCGAAGGACGTTTTGGAGTTCGTATTGAGAACACCATGATTATCCTTCCATACAAGGAAACCGAGTTTGGACGTTTCCTTCAAATGGAACCTCTCACCCTCTGTCCGATAAACACAGAGCCTATCATTATTGATATGATGCGCCCAGAAGAGACAGAATGGCTGAACAACTATCACAAACGGGTATATGATGAGCTCTCACCATTGCTTGAGGATGAAGATAGGGAGTGGTTGAAACAAAAGACACGGCCTCTCCCCCCGCCCTCCCCCGTAGGGAGGGAGCCGGAGTGCCAATGTAAGATCAATTAAATCTCATCAAGAATTTCGATAACAACATAAAAGCATAAAAAATGAAAGAAGAAAATAACGAACAGAAACAAGGAGTTTGTAGCGCTCCGGCTCCCTCCCTACGGGGGAGGGCGGGGGGAGAGGCCGTGCCTTTTAGAGTAGGCATGGGCTACGACGTCCATCAACTTGTAGAGGGTCGCGACTTATGGCTTGGAGGTATCAAAATCGAACACACGCTTGGGCTTCTAGGTCATAGCGATGCGGATGTACTAATCCACGCTATCTGCGATGCCCTTCTTGGTGCAGCTAATATGCGTGATATTGGTTATCACTTCCCCGACACGGCAGCAGAAACAGATGGTATAGACTCAAAAATACTGCTTCGCAAGACAATAGATTTGATAGCCACAAAGGGCTATACGGTTGGAAATATCGACTGTACGATATGTGCAGAAAAACCAAAGCTAAACCCTCACGTAGAGGCTATGCGTGCTTGTCTGGCTAAGGTTATAAATACCGATGAGGATAACATCAGCATCAAGGCTACTACAACCGAGAAACTTGGCTTCACAGGCCGTCAGGAAGGCATTTCTGCCTATTGCGTTGCGCTGATTTCCAAGTAGTTTACAGTTTTTAAGGTTTAGGGGTAATTACGAATTACCTCTAAACCCTAATCTCTACACCCTAAACTCTAACCTCTAAACTCTAAACTCTAAACCCTAATCCCTACTTCTTACTCAGCTCATCAATCTGCTTCTTGAATCCATCCATATCTTTCCAATGGTCAACCGCCAGTTTTATCATATTTCCCTCTTTGTCAAAGAGTCGGAATGTAGGAATACCCTGTACTCCAATATAATCCTGAACAGCAGAGAACTGCTTTTTGGGCAGATTGTAATGTACGCAACTTGGAGAGGTAAGACCGAATTTCGTGATATAGTACTTCCAGCTTCCAATATTCCTCTCTGCTGCGAGATAGAGATATACCATATCGTAATCCTTTAACTGTTGCTTTATGTCAGGTGATATCTGCTGTAAGTACATCATACAACCGCCACAACCTACACCCCAGATGTCAAGATATACAATCTTACCCTTATAAGGCTCAACAATCTTGTCAAGAATAGCTTTTCCGTCTTCAAGTCCTTCAACGATAGAGGCTGAGAGGATACGTGCATCTGCCTTAGCCTCCTCTTCTTCAATATCCCTCATCATATCTTCATTCTGCTCTACAACAACATCTTTGAAAAAGCTATTATTAATATCGTTGAGGAATGTCAAACCCTCCACGCTGAGCGGTTGTTTGGTACTTAATATATTCTGGAACAAAGCCCTTGCCATACAGAAATCACGGTCGTTGGCAGTACTGATAGAATCTACTATCATCATCAACTGCTTTAGCTTTGAAGGTGCATATTGATTATATGCCGCTTTCACATCCTCACGATCGCGCCATTGATGGAAATCCACAATCGAACAATATTTCTTTTCTGTCGCAACATAGAAATCCTGCCAAGCCCTACCTCCTAAAGTGTCGTTTTTTTCAAACTCTATAGTTCTTGCCTTCCACTTGTTGAGAAGGTCGCGATCCTCGTCACTCAGTTTCAGCAAGCCTTTCTGCTCAAGCGAGAAATACAGGTCTGGATTGTCTTCGTATTTCTTTTTCATCTTTTGTTCACCATAGGTCATGGTATCACTAATGTACCTTCCTAAACTGTTTGTGAGTAAAAGTGGCATAGATGGATCTATATTTCCCAGTTTGCTTGCCGCAATCTCCACTTCCACTGGCAATTTCCAGTTAGAGGCAGCAATCCATGTTGACATAATCGCACTAACAGCTCCGAATCTGTTGGACTCTGACACATAGTCATGATAACGCTTGCTAATGGTAGGGTGCTGAGCAACGATTTCATTAAGTCTGTCTTTGTTTTCACCGAATTTTTCCAGACACACATCCTTGAATTTCTTAAGGGCTTTAGCAGCACCCAAATTATTATGATTCGATCTTGTTTCAACATAAGGAGAATCGAAAGGATTAGCCATAAGCTCATTCTGCAAACGGGCATTCTCTCCCATAAAAAGACAACAACCATTCTTCCAGTCGTGAACCATATAGTATTTCTTTCCCGGTTCCAAAACAAGATCTTTCGCAAAAACAACATTTTTTCTTGCAGTCTCAGCAAATCTAACCGTCTGAACGCAATTCAGCTTGACTGTCATCGTGAACTGACCAGATTCGTCAAAAGACGTCGCATTAAAATATTGAGGTTGCCACGTCACATGATTCACCACACTGGCTACCAAACTGATTCCCTTGTCGGAAAAATCTTTTGGTAAATCCTTTATCCAACCCGTAATAACAGCCTCACCTTCCTTATACTCTGTGCTGAATGAAGTATTATCCGCTGTTGGATATGCAGGAAGAACAGAACCGAAACGTGAAAGGGGTACATTCTGTCCGTTGATAGTGAACTGACGCTTGCCTGCCTTTTCTTTGCCAATAACAATAGTTACTTTCTCCTGACCATCTGTCAGGACAACCTTTTTCTCGTCCTTGCTCTCATATTTCCAAACCTTGCAATTATATACAGCATTATCGGAATATAGGCCGAGCACCCAATCACCTGTCTGGTCATTACGCCAGTTGGAGTTGAAAAACTCGGACATATCCGTTGCCTTTCCTTCTGTAATGTTCCATATTCTTTGCGAAAAAGGGGTAGAGCCTTCTATCAAGTGAAAACGCTCCACATCAGCAGGCAGAGGTTCAAAGTGAAGGGCGATATTGGTGTAAGGAGAATTAGGCAAATACCATTCACTTAATGGAAAATCTATTTCGTCCTCACACGTGGCTTTAGCACCAATAGCATAATACTCATTGCCATCAAGAGTCTCTATGTATATTCCCTTATCAAATTGGAATGCATCAACACTCTTGACATTGAGATGCACAACCGTTTCCTTTTCTGAGAATTCTACTTTTCCGACTTTGATACTACCGTAATGACCATCATCACAGAATGATGTTGGATTTTCCCACACTTTTTGCGCCCAACCGTAGATGGCGATGAGCAACAACATTAAAGATATAATTGATTTCTTCATAGAGTTTTGTCGTTTTATAATTTTTTACCGTTTTATCAACTATCAACACTTATAAAGACGTAATTTCCGAAAAATAGATTTAATGTTTAAGCATCATTTTCTATTTTAATTTCGTCAGCACTTGCAAAAGTAATAATATTTTTCTAAATCTGCAAGAAATAGCATTGTTTTTGCAAATCTTCACACACCATAAATCTTCCGCTAATCATCATCGAATTCACGTTAAACAGAAGAACACATCGCCAAATCACATCCTTTTCTTGTTCGTTTTGTTCGATGTAGGATAGTAACAGCTTCGATTCAAGTTCAATATATCTCCAATTCAAGTCCAATCGGGAATTGGAGCTACCTTTTCCTCCCATGTATCTCCATCGTTACTCCATCGATACTCCATCGTTACTCCATCGTTACTCCATCGAAACGATGGACCATCGATGGAGGATCGATGGAGTATCGATGGAGTATCCTAAGAGAAAGAGCCTACGAGGATACAACTTTTTTCACGTTTTCCATTCAAAGAGTTGCAAATATGAAAAAATATGAGTAACTTTGCAACTAGTCATTTCAAAAGCGAAGAAAATACAGATGAAAACCCTCAAACTTATCATCATCACATTTTTGTTGACATTCTGTTATTCAACAGGAATCTTTGCACAAGAGGATATCACTTTTGAGCAGGCTCTTGCAGAACTTGAAGTAACTAAAGACCGTTTGTTTTTCATCTCCAATAGAATAATCGGACCTGAAAAATGGGAGAGGCATGCAGAGACAATAAAGAAATATGCCACAAATGAACAATTAGACAGCCTTGCATTCAGCAGCAAGTCACCAAGCGTCAGACTAATTGCTTTTTACGCTCTATATAACAAGCAACACGATATGAGTGTTGATTTATGCTTTAAAATGCTACGTGATAGCGACATAATCTTTATACGCCAAGAATACCCACAACCAGAATTGCATCCACAAACCATAAGAAGACGCATTCTTGATCTTTTAAATTTTAATTTAGAAACCTATTCAATAACCCTATCAAAAGACTCATTAGACATTATAGACTCCACCTTCATTTATCATGAAGCTGCCGATGGCGTTAGTGGATTTGATGGTATCATGAACCGTTGTAAAGGTGTTCCGAAATATTATGATCAATTCCAAAAGCTATTCGGAAATGGAAGATATGAAATGATAAAATACATCGCAGCATACAAGAACCGACAAGACATAGACAAAATCATCGCAGCATTAGAAGATTACACTAAGTATCATTACAATTCAAGGAAAGATACCAAGTATAGTTATGCGGGCTTAGATGCCATCAAGGAATATCCCGATGAGATATTCGTTCCTTATCTGGAAAAACTCAGCAAAAAAGTTTTTAACGTAAAGATTTTTCCTTGGCATCAAAGGCGTAATTATTTTGCGGCAGTAATGGCATACGACAACGAATGGGCTTACCAACTGATCGAGCAATTGTTTGAGGAAAACAAGAAATCTGAAAGAGCGGTTTTAGACATTACAAGAGGATATGTAGTATCAGACAAACAAGAACGCTTCAAACCATTAATAGAAAAATACAGCAATAAAGAAATAATAAATGAAGCACAAATATATAGAAGTGAGCATTTATACATAAAACGACCATGGTATATATTCTGGAAAAGAAGAATTGCCATTCCAAAATAAACAGATATTCTGCTTGACCACTACCTCATTTCAGGGTGGTGGTTTTCCTTTTAATCCTATTATTGCATGATATTTCGGTCAATACAATGGTTTTCGACTTAAATAGTTGCAGATATGAAAAAATATGAGTAACTTTGCATGCTATTATATTCAATTGTAAATTGAAAATCTCAGAAGAGTGAAGATAGGATTCGACGCTAAGCGTTATTATCATAACCAGACAGGACTGGGCAACTATAGTCGCACATTGGTGAATGGCTTGAAAAAGCTGTTCCCCGAAAACGAGTATGTGCTCTATGACGAGGGAGCGCTTACCCGTACTTTCTCATTGGGAAAGAAAGCGGCAAAGGATGGTTGTGATATCTATCACGGTCTTAGCAACGAAATACCTTTCGACCTGTCGGCTGGCAAACGACCTGCATCTATCGTGACTATCCACGATGTGGCTTGGCTAACTTTCCCCGATATGTATCATTGGGCTGACCGAAAGATATACAACTGGAAATATGGCAGTTCGTGCAGAAGGGCTGATCAGGTGCTGGCAATATCAGAATCAACAAAGAGGGATGTGATAAGGTTCTATGGCGTGCAGGAAGAAAAGGTAAAGGTGATTTATCAGCCTGTACAGGAATACTATTATACCCCACTCGCAGACGAGACTTGCGACAAACTCATAGCAGAGCATTTCGGAGAGCAGGGACTTCCGCCTTTCATACTGTATGTGGGTAGCATAAACTCACGCAAGAACCTTCTCGGTGTGCTTCAGGCTTTGGCTTTGATTCCGAAGGAGAACCGTCCGCTACTGCTCATCGTGGGCAACGGAAGGGAATACCGAAGAGAGTGCGAAGCATTTATTGCCAAGAACTCGCTTGAGGCTTATACAAGGATTGAGACAAACATACACAACAACCAATTGCTTCAGGCTCTCTATACAAGGGCGATGCTGTTCATATACCCCTCTTTCTACGAAGGTTTCGGATTGCCTGTGGTGGAGGCGGCTCTTCAGCAGACACCAGTAATAACGACTACCGTATCCTCTCTTCCAGAAGCAGCTGGACCTGACGCTTGTCTGATAAACCCTCACGCCTCAGATGCAGCCGAGCAGATGGCAAGGCATATAGACAGCCTTTGCGGAGACAGAGTTTTGGCACATAGCATCGGAGAAAAGATGGAGGCTTACGCAAGGAGGATGTTCACTCCTGAGATATTGACAAGGCAGGTGATGGAGATGTATTTGGAGGTTAGAGGTTAGAGTCTTGAGGTTAGAGTGGATAGAATGTCAATAAAAGAAATATATAGCGGTAATTCTAAGTCTGCTGAGTTCGTGAGATTCTGCATAGTTGGTGTGATTGCAACGGCATTGGATGCAGGTATCTTCTATCTCGTAAGACTGTTTGCTCCCTATCAGGTGGCATTGGTTTCAGGATATTGCCTGAGCCTCATCGTAAACTATCTGCTCACGATATACTGGACTTTTAAGAAAAAGCCGTCAACAGGAAACCTGTTTGGAGTAATAGCCGCACATATGTTCAACCTCTTCGTAGTGAGGATGTCGCTTATGTGGATATTCGTCAATATAATGGAGATTCCAGACAGGATAGCATACATCCCGACTTTGCTGATAAGCATGGTGACAAACTTCCTTGTGGTGAGGTTTGCCGTAAATAAAACAAATTAACGAGTAAGAATTAACAATTAACATAGATAAACTATGAATTTTCTTGATAGAAACGAATTTAACTTCAAGCCTTCGCAGAAGGTCATTGATGCTATAAAGAACTTTGATCCGGAGACACTATGTTTCTACACCCGAATCTACGACGAGGGCAAGAAGAGCATCGTGTCTGTTCGTCTCTCAGAGATATACAACGTGCCAGAGGAGCAGGTTCTCTTGGGATATGGCGGTGAGGATATTCTGAAGAATGCCGTTCACTACTATCTTATGAAGGGCGACAACAAGACAATTCTCATTCCAGAGTTCTCTTGGTGGTACTACAACCGCATAGCAGGTGAGTGTGGCGGTAATTTCGAGATGTACCCTTTGCATCAGTTGGACGATACCTTCGCATACGATGTGGACGAGGTTATAGAATACACCAACCGTATTCATCCTCGTATGCTTCTCCTTGCATCTCCTAATAATCCAACAGGCAACTGCCTCACACCAGAGGAGATAGGCAAGATTATGGAGAACATACCAGCGGACACAATGGTGCTTATTGACGAGGCTTATGCTTCATTCATTTCAACTGACACCGACTATATCGCACCTCTGGTTAGCAAATACTCAAACCTCATCATCTCACGCACATTGAGCAAGTTCTACGGACTTCCAGGTCTGCGCTTGGGCTTCGGATTCATGGGTAAGGGACATGAGAACTTCCTCAGCTATGCCAACAAATACCTTGGCTACAACCGTTTCACAGAGGCTGTGGCATTAGCCGCCCTTGAGAGTGATGACCACTATCGTAAGGTTGCTGACGATATGGAGTGGGATCGCCAGTTGTTCAAGAAGGAACTTGGCAATCTCCCTGGCTTCAAGGTTTATAAGAGCGTTGCCAACTTTATCCTTATCAAGTACCCTACCGAGATTAAGGAGCGACTTCAGAAGGCAATGGCAGAGCAGCAGTACAAGATCAAGTTCATGGGCGACAAAGGACTTGAGGACTGCCTCCGCATCACTCTCGGAACAAGGGAACAGATACAGGTGGTAGTAGACACCATCAAGCGTTGTGCAATAAACAAGTAAAAAATAAGAATTAAAAATTAAAAAGTATGATTACCTATGTTCCATCACAAAGAGAACATATTGCTAATCAAGGTTGAGAAATTCACGGACAGAATCATCAAACTTGTTGCTTATCTGAAGTCAAAACATGTAGATAACTACATCATCAACCAGATAAGTAGAGCAGGGACAAGCATAGGAGCCAACCTGAATGAAGGCGTTTATGCACAAAGTAGAGCTGATTTTGTAAGCAAATACAGCATTGCCTTAAAAGAAGCAAATGAAACGTCATTCTGGTTGAGAAAACTTTACACAGGAAACCATCTCACACAAAAAGAATTTGATTCGATAAACAATGACTGCAATGAAATAATTTACATTTTAATTGCAATCGTGAAAAAGATGAAAGAAAATGGGCTCTAAGTGTAATCATACTTTTTAATTCTTACTTTTTAATTTTTAATTCAGACAAATGAAAGCAATAATCCTTGCGGCAGGAATGGCATCACGCCTTCGTCCGCTTACAAATAACACTCCGAAATGCTTGCTTAAGATTGGTGAGCGTAGTCTTTTGCAGCGCTCTATGGATGCTCTAATAAAGAACGGCATATCCGAGTTCGTAATCGTAACAGGTTATCTGCACGAGATGATTGAGAACTTCGTTGCAGAGCAATACGGCAATAGCATTAAGGTGAGATTCATCCATAACGAGGTGTATGATTCTACCAATAACATATACTCATTATGGCTTGCACGTCCAGAGGCAGAGAATGAAGATATCCTTCTCTTGGATAGTGACCTTCTCTATGATCCTGAGATTGTAACACGCGTATTGGCTAATAAAGCGGACAATGTACTTACCCTCATAAGGCATGAACTTGGAGAGGAGGAGATGAAGGTTGTTGTTGACAAGGAAGGTTCTATCCTTGAAATCAGCAAGACCTGTCGTGTGGAAGATGCTGCTGGTGAGAGTCTCGGCATTGAGAAAATGGGCAAAGAATACACCAAGGCACTCTATGCAGAACTTGAACCGATGATGAATGAGGAGCATCTTGAGAATAAGTTCTATGAACTTGCCTTCGAGCGTCTTCTTCCCAAGGGACATACATACAAGGTTCTCGATGTCTCCGACCTCTTCTCTTGCGAGCTTGACACGGTAGAGGACTTTGAGAATGCGAGGGGGAAGATTCCCACAGAACTGTTTTAAAAGGCAAAATAGATGGCATCATACGACATCCGACCATTACAACTACGTATTCTCAATATTCTCCTTGCACTCGACAAGGTTTGCAAGGAACATAATCTGAGATACTATCTCTGGGCAGGAACAATGCTCGGAGCAATTCGCCATAAGGGCTTTATTCCTTGGGATGACGACCTCGATATTGCCATGCCCCGAAAGGACTATGACCTGCTTATGGCGAATGCAAAGGACTGGATGCCTGAGCCGTTTGAGGTGGTGAGCTATGAAACAGATGCAGAGAACTACCCATTGCCTTTTGCTAAGATACAGGATGGTAGCACAACGCTCATAGAACGCATGCATCTGAGCTATCTCGGAGGAATCTATCTCGATGTCTTCCCTCTTGACGGAATGCCATCTTCTCGTTTGAAGCAAAGGCTGCATTTCATTCACTATCAATGGCTGAAGAAAGCTCTGTATTTCGTACACAGAGATCCTTATCGCCACGGTCATGGACCTTCCTCATGGCTTCCTCTTCTTTGCAGGAAACTATATACGATGCAGGGCTTGCAGGAGAAGATAAGGAAGATGCAAAAGGCATACGACTATGACAAATGCAACCTTATCGTAGATCACGATGACGGACTTAAAGGCGTAATGCCTAAGTCTCTTCTCGGCAAGCCTACGCCTGTTCTCTTCGAGGATAAGATAGTAATGGGTGTGGAGCATCCACATGAATATCTCACACAGAAATACGGCGAGTACATGGTCATTCCTGACGGAGACCACCAGCGGCAGCATAACTTCCACCTGTTAGACTTAGAAAAGAGCTATAAGAATGTATAACGGCTTCTCCATACTCATTCCTACATGGAACAATCTCGATTATCTGAAACTATGCGTCCGTAGTATCAGACAGCATTCTGCATATAATCATCAGATAATTATTCATGTGAATGACGGTTCTGATGGTACTCTCGAATGGGTTAAGGCAGAAGGACTTGACTACACCCATTCAGAGGAGAATATCGGTGTGTGCCTCGCAATGAACAGCATGCGTAGGCTTGTCAAGACCGAATACATATATTTCATAAATGATGATATGTATGTGCTTCCCAATTGGGATGTGGTGCTAATGGAAGAGATAAAAAGCCGACCTGATAATATGTATTACCTATCAGGCACGATGATACAGCCACATTACAAGGACGATGTAGGACTTTGTATCAATTACGGTGACTCTATACAAACATTCGAGGAAGAACGTTTGCTAAAGGAATATATGAATACGCCCTACAATGACTGGCTTGGCGCAACACGTCCACCTTCTCTTGTGCATCGTGACATCTGGGATCTTGTAGGCGGTTACAGCATCGAGTTCTCTCCTGGAATGTACAGCGACCCGGACTTTACCGCAAAGCTCCTCATGGTAGGTGTTACTCATATGAAGGGATTAGGAAACAGCCGTGTGTATCATTTCGAGACAAAGACAACAGGCAGAATAAGGAAGAACGATGGATCTACGCAGTTCCTTCTTAAATGGGGCATAAGCAACTCCACGATGAGAAAGCATATAACACGACAAGGTCAAGACTGGAGTTTGCACGATACTCCAATTAACAAGGCTGAGATTGCAAAGAAGAAGAGATTCGTGCGAGCCAAGGCACTCTGGTATATATTGAAGAATGGATTTGGTATAGCAAAAGACCTTGGAGAAATATAAAGCTGAATTATGAACAACAACATTTCTGTCGTAATTAATACATACAACGCGAGCAAGTATCTTGCACGTGTTCTTGAGACGGCAAAATCGTTTGACGAGATTGTAGTCTGTGATATGGAGTCTACCGACAACACCGTGGAGATTGCGAAGAACTACGGTGCAAAGGTCGTGACTTTCCCCAAGGCAGACCATAAGAGTGCAGAGCCTGCCCGCACATTCGCCATACAATCAGCAAGCTGCGACTGGGTGCTCGTTGTTGATGCCGATGAACTCATACCACAGGCTTTACACGACTATCTATACGACTTCATAAAGAATCCAGGCGACATTCGCGGTATCTACATCCCACGAAAAAATTTCACAATGGGTACTTTCCTGCCCTCTTCATACCCCGACTATCAGCTGCGTTTCTTCATAAAGGAAGGAACCGTGTGGCCACCATACGTTCACACATTCCCAACCGTAAACGGTAAACTATACCATATCCCTGAGAAACGTAAGGATCTCGCTTTCGTTCATCTTGACGACTCTACCCACGCTACCCTTGTGCGTCTTAACAACTATACCGATAACGAGGTGGAAAAGCGTGCCGGAACAAAGGTAACCTTCTTCAAGATGTTCGCATCACCTACAATGCGCTTCATAAAGTTGTATTTCATCAAGGGCGGTTTCCTCTACGGCATTGCAGGATATGTACAGGCAATGCGTTCAGCACAATATAAGTTCACGGTTCTCTGCAAGCTCTACGAGAAGCAAATCGGATTATAAAAAGCTTGGTTAGGCTCTATATTATGGCTAATTGCACATTAAATCCTTCATACCAAAAATACAGCGAGCTTAATGCTTATATCAATAATCTACCTGAGAGTTTCGAGCACTCAGGGAATATGATATGGAATGGCAGAAATAAGATAAAAGCTGTTGATATCACCATGGATGATGTAAAGAGAATGGTGGTGAAGAGATTCAAATGTCCTAACTTTATTCAGAATATAGGTTATATATTCAGGAGCCATAAGGCACGCAAATCCTATGAAAACGGTATGGAAATGATACATCGCGGTATCAATACTCCAGAACCAATTGCATTCGTAGAGTTTAGAAAAGGATTGTTTCTAACAGATGCCTATTATATCTGCAAGGAACTTGAAGATTGTACGGAAATACGCGAGGCTTTTGAAAAAAAAGAATGGGACAAAGATGTAGCAAAAGCCTTAGCACACTTCTTTGCCCAGTTGCATAAGTGTGGGATACTCCACAATGACATGAACAACACAAACATCCTGTTCACGAGAAAAGACGGAGATATTAGTTTTACGTTGATAGACATAAACCGTGTCACATTCTACGATTCCATACAGGACATCCCGATGAAAGAGAGAATAGAGAACATGACACGATTCAGCGGCCGCTACGATCTATTCCTTTTTATAGTAAAAGAATATGCCTCTGCATGTGGTATTTCTAATCCAGAGCAATGGGCAGAGCAAGCCCTTCAACAGAAAAAACAGCATGACCGTCAATGGGTTCGTCGTAAGGCTTTGACTCATCCCTTACGGACAATATCCAAAAGGTCATAGGCTTCTGCAAAAGCCTTCTTGAAATAATACCCTTCAGCAAGACGCTTGCTCATAATCTCTGCATTGTCACACATTTTTTTGTATTCCTCAAGCGTTATATCCTTTATTCTTTCATCTATATCCCTAAGCGATCCTACGGTAAAGCCAATGCCCTCCTTTTCTACAAAAGGAGCCAGAGCTGACTGATTCCACATAATAACAGGCTTTCCACTTCTCAGATAGCATGATGTCTTGTGCGGATTGTTCACCTTGAGGTATTCTCCCCAGTCGCCAGCGCATTCATCTATGCTTGAGCCATCCCAGACAAGCCCGAAATGACCTATTGAATTGCTAATGAGATAATCGGGAGTAACAAGTCCCATAGGAGTGATGTTTTTCCATCCCTTTGCCTTGTCTTCGTCAAGTCCGCCGCCATAGATATGGAAATGCCAATTGTGTATCTTGTCATCCAATTCATAGAGGAAAGAATTCTTACGATGTGACAGACCACCAGCATATACAACTTTCCACTCTTCTTCTACTGTTTTCTCTGGTCTTCTACCTGGATAGGAAGACAGATAATCAAAGATACCAAGCGTCACCATAGGCTTACGATATCCCTGAGAAAGCAGGAATTGCTCCATTGCCTCATTATGTACAATGAGAACATCAGTATGGTTTATGCGAACCAGTTCCTGTGCGATGGTGAGTTTCTTACGACGGAAACAGCCAAGGTCATGAACAAGCGTCACAACCTTACCTCCCTTGAAATGTGCAAGACGACATACAAGGGAGTAATACTTCTTGAACGGATATTGAATAAGCAGGACATTGCCTTTCTTTACTCTTACAAGAACGAGGAGTACGCTTACAAGCTTACTTATGAAACGCGCTATCGAATTGTGAGAATCAATACTCCAGGCAATATCACGAAACCCATTTCTGCCCATGATAACATCCATGTCATCCTTCGCTTTATTTGTTGAAGGAATTTTCAGAAAGAGCTTAACAGCGTCTTCCAAAGAGGCAGACTGTTTAATAGTATTTTCCATCGCAGGCATATTAATTTTTAGTCCTTAATTGTTTATAGCTCCTTTCCACATCAAAATTAAAACTACCATGCATTGCTGACACTTGCTGAGGTGTCATATAGTCAGCTCCATACTGTCGCTCAAGCAAAGCATGGCTCTGTTGCGGGATAGGAATCTTTATATATTCAAAATCGGCATAAAGAGGCTCGCCATATTCCTCATAGAAGTTTATCGGACTGCTATGGTTAAATGCAATCTCACATACAGGAGCATTGCCTTTGCGACTCTGACCTCTTACAACATTCTCGTATTCACCAAACATATGTTTGTCGCTGAAACATTTCGTACTACTCCTCATCCATTTATATATGAACTCCGGCATAGCATTACATAACTTTGAAACAAAACGGAACTTCTGCTTTGCACGTGTTTCCTTATTGTAGTATCGCGAGAATCCTCTTGCCGTCGTAGGTAGTATATCAGCAGGGAAAATATCAATGAATATGCCTTGATTGTATTTATCCGTACATCCCTTCTGGTCAACTCCCCAACATGCAGTATCGCTGTTTCGCACCTGAGCATGACGATGAGTATAATGAGAATCTGTATATACATTCTGGAGGAAATACGGATGTTCAAACTCATCCGCCAAAGACATGAGACGATCATAGTCCTCACGAAGCATCACCATGTCAATATCATCATCCCAAGGAATAAAACCATGATGACGGATAGCGCCAAGCAATGTTCCGCCATCAGCATAGACACGAAGTCCGTGCTTATTACAGATATCAAGAAGATACTGCAACAAATCTATCTGCACAGCCCACAGTTTCTTCATATCTGCGGATATTGTATAACCAATTCTTGTCTCTTCCTGCAGAAATTCAACAGGCGGATTATGTCTTATATTCATAGCTTTCTTTTTATTTTCCCTTAATTATCCTAACGCTATCCACCAACTCTTGGGTATTCGCATCATACCCTAACATTGTGACAGCAGCCTCATCAACCCTTATAACCTGATAGTATCTGCTTCCAGAAAGTACTGGCGAGAACCTTTCAGTAGGTTTAAGCTCATAGTTCTTCGGCGCACAATGACTTACGGTATAGAGAGGAGGATTCTTGCACTCATTACTCTTCAACGGCTCTTCAGAAGATGTACAATGAGTATATCCATGCTCATGTCCTTGAAGCACAAGTTCCACGCCAGCCTCTTGTATCATATCATTAAACACCCAACGCTCAATGAGATTGTTGTTCTTGTTCTTAACGGAATAAAGCGGATGATGTAGCATCACAATCCTATGCTTTGTATTACACTCATCAAACCTATCCTTTAGCCATGCTTTCTGCTGAAGGAGGAAACATGCTCCACGTTCAGAATCAAGGAGGAAGAACTGCGTATTGTGATATACGAAAGAGAACAGATGATTCTCATCGCCCCTCTCCTCCATTCCCTTTAGGAAGTAAGGAAAGGTAAGGGCAAACCTGCGCTCACACTTCCTTATCAGATACTTCAGATAGTCGTGATTGCCTGTGATATTCACTATCGGCATTGCCGTACACACGCTGTCTATACTACGGAAAGTCTCTGCAAAATATGCATCCGTAGGACGCTCGATAAGGTCACCTCCAAATGCCACGAATTCCACTTCCGGATGCCTGCTTATGGCTTTCTTCAGAAGAATGTTGGCAACACCGTTTATCGTATCCTGCACATCCCCCATGTAGAGGAATGAGAACGACTCTGACTTCGGATTTGAGGTCGTGAAACTATACCATTCTGACAATGCGCCATTAGCCTTTACCGCATAACTGTAGGTATGCTCTGCCTTTAGAGCCTTTAGTTCTGCTCGATAATATGCTGCTTTGCCTGCACGCGATTCAAACACCTCTCCAATGGCCTTTACCTTGGCCGTATCGGTTGAATCGGCAAGCAGAAGAACGGCATCAGCATCAACCTTGTCATCACACATCCACGACACCATTCTCGACAACTCACCATCATTTCCGAATGTGAGCAGCACACGTGAAGGTGTCTTTGATGCCGTATATGGAGCCTCTGACGGATTACCGAACCAGACATCCCATCGGGTATATGCCCATATACCCAATCCTACCACAACAATGGCAACTATCGTCAATATAATATTTCTCTTGCGTTTCTTCATTATTTCTTGAAGACAAGCTGATTATGATTCATTCTGAACATATACTGTTGAATAAGGCTCTTTAGCCTATTCTCATACTCCTTCGGATATTGCGCCTTCATATCCTTCACCTGCAAGGTGTCTTCCTTAAAGCGATAAGCATGAACCACCTTCTCGCCGTCAAATTGCAACATCCAGTCGCCTTGCATATACTGATAATATCCGTTGCCCGGAATATAGTTCACCGCCCAAGTATCTTCTTTCTTAGTGTTCAGCACATCCTGTCCGAAAGCGACATATGGAAGGTCATAACCAAGGATTCCAAGTATAGTCGGCATTATATCTGTCTGACTTATAATCTTCTCTCTGTCAGCCACGCCCTGAAGCTCCGGCAAAGAAGGGGCATAAATAACGATAGGCACCTTGTATCTGCCAAGATCAGAGGTAAACTGAGGGTCAATAGATTCCGAGGTATGGTCGGCCGTGAGCACAAAGACCGTATTCTTAAACCATTCCTGCTTACTTGCCTTTTCAAAGAAGAGGCGCAAGGCATTATCCGAATATTTTATACTTGCAAAGATTGGCGGATCAGTTGGAGGGAACTTAGTCTTATACCTCTCAGGCATAGCGTATGGAGGATGTGAAGAGGCTGTGAAAACAGAGGTGACAAACGGCTGTTTCATCTCACTCATCTTGTCGCAATAGAATTGAAGGAACTCCTCATCCCAAATAGCCCAAGTACCGTCAAAATCATCATCACCATGATAGCGAGGATCCTGATTATACTCTGTTCTTCCATAATACTCCTGAAAGCCTGTAGCCTTGGCAAATGCCTGAAATCCCATCGAACCATTCTCCGCACCATGGAAAAAAGCTGAGGTATAGCCTTTGTTGCGTGACAGTTCTCCTGCTATTCCCGAAAGGTCGTTCATAGAAGCCGGTGTTAGGAAAAATGGCTCTACAAAACTTGGAATAGAAGAAAGCACACTTGGCATTCCATCAATACTCTTCCTGCCACTTGAATAGCTATACTCAAACGTCATCCCCTTTTGCGCAAGCTCCGACAGGAAAGGCATGTTACCTCGCGCCATTGCCTGCTTTCCAAAACTCTCAAGGATGAACACCACCACATTCATCGGACGGAACTGCACGCTATCTGCCGGCTGATGCAACGGAGAGTAAAGCTCCTGCGCTTCAGCATCCGAGAGATAATGGCACTCCACGAACGGTTTCTTGCCAATAGTACGCATTATGCTAAAAGGAGTATTCAACACAACACCCACATCAATGGCATGATCCACATACTGATTGGCATTTGATATGGTAATAGGGCGAACTGCTGTGGTAAATCCGCCTCTCATTCCTGCTACGGTAAGTCCCGATGCCACGGCAAGCAGAACGAGCTGAGCGATGTAATAGCGTAAGAGGTGTTGGGCGTTGAATGTCGGGTGATTATCAGGCGCACGAAAGCCTTTCCAAAGCACCCATACCAACAGGGCAGCAAGAATGAACAGATACCAGTAAGGCAACGCCTCATTTGTTATGATAGTGAGGAAATTTCCCTCATTACTAAATTCCTGCAAGACATTGAAAGTTGTTCGTCTTCCTGTAAACGGGAAATACGCACAGTCACATAGGTTTGCTGAAAGGCCGATGAAATTAAGCACGACGAACAGCCATCGCATAACGGCATAGAACTTGACATTCTCCTTATAATGCAGAGGCAGCAGGAATGCCAGAATCATCCAGCAGTTGAGGTACAGTATTGCCGTTGTATCAAAACGAAGTCCTGCCAAAAGCAACTGCAACATATACCCGGCAGACAGATGCTCTGCGTATATTGAGCTATTGCATACGACAAAGACAATTCGCGTAACAGTAAACAGCACATATACTAGAAGGAGATTGCATACCAATGCTCCCACCCTACTACCGCAGAATCTTCCTATGATGTCCTTCAACTTTTTATTCATCTATATATCCATTTCCAACACCTGTTCAATAACAGGTGCCATGTCGTAATATCTATACTGACCAAGACGGCCTCCAAAGATTACTCCTTCTTCCTTTTCAGCCAACTGCCTGTAAGCCTCGGCAAGAGCATTATTACGCTCATCATTCACAGGATAGTAAGGCTCCATGCCTTGAGCATACTCTACGGAATACTCCTCGCTTATCACAGTCTTGGGATTTTCATACACCTCCTGACCAAACATCTCAAAATGCTTGTGCTCTATGACACGGGTATAAGGCTCGTCATGCGAAGTATAGTTAACAACGGCATTTCCCTGATAGTTTGGAACATCCAACACACGCGTCTTGAAAGATACCGTGCGCCAATCGAGTTTGCCTAATGAGAAATCAAAATATTCATCAATAGCACCTGTATAAACCAACTTATCTGCAAACTTCCTCCAATCCTTGTATTCAGAGTTGAAGAAGTCAACATCTGTCTTGCATTCAACACCCTCAAGCAAGCCTTCTATCAAGCGGTTATATCCCCCAACAGGAACACCCTGATACTTGTCATTGAAATAGTTGTTGTCATAGACGAAACGAACAGGAAGACGTTTTATTATGAAAGCTGGAAGGTCAACGCATTTCCTTCCCCATTGCTTTTCTGTATATTCCTTGATAAGCGTATTGAAGATATCCTTACCAACAAGACACAAAGCCTGTTCTTCAAGATTACGAGGCTCAGACACTCCCAAAGCCTTCAGTTTCTCCACAGCATCCTTCTTCTGCTCTTCAATCTTTGCCATTGCCTCATCAGGAGTCGTTACGCCCCACATCTGGTAAAAAGTGTTCATGTTGAATGGGAGGTTATACAACTTGCCCTTATAGTTGGCAACTGGCGAATTGGTGTATCTGTTGAACTCAACAACAGAGTTTACGAAGTCCCATACCTTCTTATTCGAAGTATGGAAGATATGTGCTCCATATTTATGCACATTTATTCCCTCTGTTTTCTCACAATACACATTACCTCCAAGATGCTGGCGTTTGTCAATCACCAGACATCGCTTTCCCTTCTTCTTGGCACAATACGCAAAGGTAGCGCCAAAAAGTCCGGAACCTACTATAAGATAATCATATTTTGATGCACAATTTGCCATAAAGGTCGAAGGTGTTAGGTGTTGGCGTACTTGCTCATTTCATTTTCTATGAAAACGAGGGCAAAGATAGCAAAAAAAAGCGGAAAAGCCAAAAAATAAAGGGTAAAACTTGCCATAGGCAAGAATTGAACTGATTCTAACAGAATCTATCATACAAAAAGGCGGAGAACTCGTTTGTCACATTTCTTTTTCGTTTGATTTGAATCTGCCTTTACAACGTGACTTTTCCTCCGTTCTTCCTTCGTTCTTCCTCCTATGATCCTCCGTACCAAAGTCGGTGCAAAGTCGGTGCAAAGTCGGTGAGAGAGCGGAGGAACATCGAATTTGGTACGGAGGAAGAGCGAAGGTATAGCGTATCAAAAAAAGACACGCCCTATGGCATGTCTTTTTGCAAGTTATGTTCTCGTTTTTCTTCTTCTCTTTCCAAATACTCCTCGTATGTACGCTTCCAGCGGTTGTGAGTCCAAAGGTAGAATTCCGGATTCTTGCGAATCTCATTCTCAAGAATGGCAAAGCACCTTTTTGTTATCGCAAACTCCTCTTCCTCGTTAGGATTTGTGGAGATAATATGATAGTTGGCAATATACTTTCCCCTCTCTGGACGCTCCATGCGGACGAACACTACAAGATCGTTTACCTTTCTTGCTATTCGCTCAGCACCTGTGAAAACCGGGGTCTTCTGATTGAGGAAATCTATCCACAGATGTATGCTGTCCCACTTAGGACTCTGGTCAAAGATATAGCCGAACTGATAGCCTTGTTTCTTTTTCCTGAGGGTGACAAGCTCACGAAGTATATGATGCTTATTGATACACAAGCCTCCAAGCGAAGAGCGCATCTTTATCATCAGTTCATCGGCAAAATCACTTCTCAACGGATGATAGATTAGTCCCATAACATCATCTGGCCAGGGCCAATATAATCCGGCAGCAGAAAGCCATTCCCAGTTGCAATAGTGGCCAAGGAATGAAGACACACCCTGTCCTTCTTTCTTCACGGCAACAAGTTGCTCTAGACCTTTGAACTCCAGATGCTTCTTCATTTCCTCCGGGGTGATGGTCAGGAGTTTCAGGGTTTCCACGAAATAGTCGCACAACCAATGATAGAATTTTCTTTCTATCTCCCGTAATTCCTTCTCACTCTTCTCAGGGAATGAGGCTGAGAGGTTTTTTCTCACAATCTCCTTCCTGTAGCCAACAAGGTGATATACAAAAAGATATGCTATATTGGAGAGGATATAGAGCACCTTGAAAGGCAATCGCGATATGAGCGTCAATATAAATTCCATTACAAATCCGCTATTTTATCATATAGTTTCTGAAGATACGCCTGTACCTTCTTTTTATTCAATCCTTTCTTGCTTCCCTCGTCGAATACTGCTTTGTTCAAGGCATTGTCGTATATCACAGTATTCTCTTCCGTAACCATTCCCATAGCATCAGGGAAGGTGAAGAAAGCAAAATGTGGAGCTTTGGCATCAAGAATATCCTTTGAGAACAGGAACTCGTTATGCTCTACACCAAGAATGCCGAGAAGCGTAGCAGGGATATCCGACTGACAACCTATGGTCTCTTCCTGTTGAGCATTAATCTTTCCTCCGAGCAGAATCATCGGAATCTCATAGCGCCACATGGCATAGTTGTCGATATTCAGAGGATATGCGCCAAGATGGTCAGGCACAATAAGCACAAGGGTGTTGTCCCAATCCGCCTGCTTCTTCATAGCCTCAACAAACTCGCCAAGACATTTGTCTGCATAGTAGAAGGCATTCAATTCCGGCTCCTTGATATGGCTCTTGAAAGGCACATCAAACGGCTCGTGACTGCTCTCCGACATTACCACTCGCAAATGCTTTTCCTTCTTGTCAGAAGATATCATATCCTTCAGAATCCTCTCATACACAGGACCGTCAGCTACACCCCATTTGCCTGTATGCAATTCCTTTGGGAAATCCTTGTCGGACACCACATTCTGAAAGCCTGTACCCATAAGATACGACTTCATATTGCTGTAGTTCGTATCACCTCCGTAGTAGAACGTACTGTTATATCCTGCCTTTCCCATAGCACTTGCAATAGAAGGCAAGCTCGTACTCTTATGCGGAATATCCATTACGCTCATTGTAGGCTGAGCCGGCAATCCGCTGAGTATTGAGACAATAGCCCTGTCCGTACGGAAGCTATTGGCATAGAAACGTGTGAAATACATTCCTTCCTTTGAGTATCTGTCAAGGTTCGGTGTTATGCCCTTCACATGTCCGGCTTCTGTCATTATATACTTCGAGAAGCTCTCAAGCATTATCACCACCACGTTTCTTGGCTTATTCTCTCCACGAAGCGAGAATTCCCCAACCGAGTCCCCACGTAATGCTGTACAGGTCATATCGCCAAAGATATCTACCGCCTCCCTATCGTCCATGAAGCGGTACCTGTCGGCTATGTCCTCATCATGCGTTACCGATTCTATAAAGCAGAAGATAGGATTCACGGCAGCATGACATAGGCGTATGTTTGTTGAGTAATACACCGCCCCTGTATGGTTTGTTCCTGCACCAAAGCCTCCACGAATTGGGATGATGAGAAGTGCGGTAAGGAGAAGTATCACTATCGTCTGCAACAACGGCTTGCCATTCTGTTGAGCCTTCGGAAGCCTCACAAGTCTTGTGATGAGGAGATAGATAAACACCGTAGAAAAACATACGGCAAGCAAGCCTCCTATCAACTGTCCTGTCGTGACGCTCGCCATAGCATCAGAGGGGGATGTCTTTATATAGAGCAACGGGGTATTGTCGAGCGGAAATCCCCAGAAGCCGTAAAGCGCTATGTTTGCTACATATGCAAGTGAGGAAATGAAAGCCACGATTCCCACATAGCCCTTCCAAATCCATTCTGTCACCTTCGACTCTGTCCATAGGGAAGCTATAAAGATGAGAGCAGGAATGATAGTAAGGTATCCGGCAACGGCCACATCGAGTACAAGTCCATGCCATATCACATCCCACCAGTCAGAAGCGCTAATCCCTTCTATTATCGAAGCATATACAGCAAGGAAAACAAGCTTGCTAAATACTCCGATAAAGGTCCAAAGGAGGAAAAGCCCCACCCCGTCCCTCCCGAGGGAGGGAGATAGTTCACGGTGAAAGTTCATTCCCTGTTTTGAGTATGGAGCGTGATGTGCCATTTCTATTTTTTATTCTTTTTTTTCCACATTACACTCGGTCTCTTCTGTATTTCTTCAATAACTTTTTCTGAAACCTTATGCAAAACAATGCTATCTAAATCCTTATTATGTAAGAATATAACATCCGTGATATTGTCACGATAGATAACGACGCTATCTTTATTCCTTTTGAATAGGAAACTAACATACTCAAAATCAACGGTATTACATATTGATATACTATCCCCTTTTATAACAAAGATATAAGGGTAATCAAATACATGATGTTCTTGCACATACATCATTGGGAATGCTGCTTTTTTACTATTCCAAGGAATGTATGCAATTAACGAATCCCCAATTTCTCCAGCGTAGTTACTTAGCACACGAGGAGTATTACAGCCCATGATAGTCATCACCCCAACTATCATAGTCACAACAAACTTATATTTCATCAGTATTTTCATTCCCGATTTTTCAAGTTCATTCTCCACCGCGAGAAAAGTGTAGCTTTAATTCTTCACTCTTAACTCTTCACTTTTTACTTAAAACCACCGCGTACTTCTTCTCCCCCTCAGGGGAGATGGAGGAGGGCCTCCTTTACTTCTGCATATCATGCAGCTTCTTATAGTAACCGTCCTTCTGCAGCAGCTCCTCATGCGTACCGCTCTCCACTATCCTACCCTCGTGAAGTACGTATATCTCACTTGCATGCTTAATGGTAGAGAGACGATGGGCAATTGCAACGGTTGTTCGGGTAGTCATCAGTTTCTCAAGGGCATCCTGAACAAGTCGCTCCGACTCTGTGTCGAGTGCCGAGGTAGCCTCATCAAGGATAAGGATTGGAGGATTCTTCAATATGGCACGCGCAATACTAACACGCTGACGCTGACCGCCTGAGAGTCTGCCGCCCCGGTCTCCTATCATAGTCTCATATCCGTTTTCTGACTCCATGATAAACTGATGGGCATTGGCAATTCTTGCAGCCTGTTCTATCTCCTCATCAGTAGCAGAATCCACACCAAACGTGATATTGTTTCTGAACGTATCATTAAACAGAATAGCCTCCTGATTCACGTTTCCTATAAGCTGGCGAAGGTCGTGTACGCCAAGGTCCTTTACGTTCACGCCATCTATAAGCACCTCTCCCTTCTGCACATCATAATAACGAGGTATGAGATCCACGAGAGTGGATTTTCCCGAACCCGACTGCCCCACAAGAGCTATGGTCTTTCCCTTAGGAATAACGAGATTGATATCTTTCAATACCCAATGAGGCTCACCTGTCTTGAAGTCGTTGTACGCAAACGATACGTTGCGGAACTCAATCTGATGCTCGAACGAGGTGATAGGTGTTGGATGTTGGCTCTCAGGAATAGTATCCTCAGCCATCAGTATCTTATCCACACGCTCCATAGATGCGAGTCCTTTTGGGATGTTGTATCCTGCCTTACTGAAATCCTTCAAAGGCTGAAGGATTGAGTAAAGGATAACCATATAGTAGATGAATGTAGGACCGCTGAGGGCATAGTCGTTAAGCACGAGGATACCACCAAACCACAGCACGATGACTATCATCAGCGTACCAAGGAACTCACTCATAGGATGCGCCATCTGCTGACGAACGTTCACTCTGAGTATGCTATTGCGGTAATTGGTGTTTATGCGATCAAAACGGTCATTCATCTTCTCCTCGGCACAGAATGCCTTTATGATTCTCAAACCGCCTAAAGTCTCTTCCACCTGACTCATAGTGTCGCTCCATAGAGCCTGAGCAGCAATCGACTTCGATTTCAGTTTCTTGCCCACAGCACCTATCGCCCATCCCATAACAGGAACAAAGACAATAGTAAACAGCGTGAGCTGCCAACTTATCACTATAAGCGTAGTGAAATAGGCAATAATGAGAATCGGATTCTTGAACAGCATGTCAAGGCTCGACATTATCGAAGACTCTATCTCCTGAACATCACCCGACATACGGGCTATGATATCGCCCTTGCGCTCTTCGCTGAAGAATCCCAAAGGCAGAGATGTAATCTTACGATACAGCTGATTGCGGATATCGCGAACCACACCTGTACGGATAGGAATGATAGTTGCCGATGAAAGGAAATAAGCTCCTGTCTTGAGGAATGTGGCAAAGGCAAGGAACAGACCTATGATAAGCAACGTGGTAGTTGCGCCCATATCAGCTATCATATTCGTCACATAATAGTCTGCATTGTTGCTCACCACCTCCTTCACGTTATTCCAATCCCATTCCATGAAATGGGTTGCCTTACCCGCATCTCCCGTCTTGAACAGAATCTGAAGGATAGGCACAAGAGTGGCAAACGAAAAGATATTGAGCAGAGCCGACAGTATGTTAAACACCACCGACAGCACGAGATATTTCTTATATGGAGGCACAAAACGCCTCAGTACCTTAAGGAATTCTTTCATTTTTATTTTTTAAGTCAAAGGACTAAGGTCAAAGGGCTAAAGACTTAAGTCTAAAGTCAAAAGACTAAAGACCAAGGTCAAAGCCCTACCCCCTAACCTCTAAACTCTAACCTCTTTTCCAATTTCCGAGTGCAAAGTTACACATTATTTATAAGAAAACGAAATAAATCCCTAAAGTTTTCATAATATAACATTAAAAAATTCTCCCACACTATCAGAGTGACAAATCTGAATGTGTGGGAGAACCACTTTTCCTTTTACTACTTCCCAACTTTCATCTTTCACCTTTCATCTACTTGCCTCCGCTGATCCTTCGCTATGCTCCCGTTATGCCTCTGCTTCTTCGCCCATAAAAACTATAGGATCATAGGAGGAAGAGCGGAGGATCATAGGAGGTACATAGGAGTTGCCTTGACAAACGATTCAAGTAAAAAGCCGTTTGCTGGGAAATTTCGTCGAACTGACGTTACATTAGGGATCGTGGAGATTTCTTGTTTACAGACATAAAGTAGGCTCGCAGGACTTTGGGAACACTTTTTCTGAAAAAAGCAGAAAAAAAATCCTTTCATTATTTGCTTGTTTGACAGAAAACATTTACCTTTGCAATCGATTAACAATCCTTTTATAATTAAAACCAAATTTAAGATTGCAAAATGAAGACAAATCTTCTTATTGTTTTATTTTTGTTGCTAACACAGGTGGTATCAGCAGCAAACGGAGTGCTTATCAATGGTATTTACTATCGATTGGATAGCTCAAAGAAGGAAGCAGAGGTAACTAATGGCCCTGATTCTGAGGTATCAACTTTTGACAACACCTCTCTCACCTACTACACGAACACGGTAACTGTACCACAGTCGGTGACTTACAATGGTGTGACATACAAGGTTACTTCCATTGGTGAAAATGCTTTTGCCGTAAATAGACGACTGAAAAAGGTTAATCTGCCAGAATCTGTGGTAAGCATTCAGTCGAGCGCTTTTACGTGTTGTGATGATATGCAATCTATATATATACCAAAATCGGTAGAGGATATTGAGTATAATGCCTTCTACGGATGTATTGGACTCAATTCTGTCGTAGTTGACAAGGACAACAAAAACTATGATAGCAGGAATGATTGTAATGGTATCATTGAGACAGGAACCAACGAATTGATTTTTGGTAATCAGAATACCAAGATTCCTAATAGTGTGACCCGTATTGGTGAATGGGCATTCGCAGGTGAGACACTACTCACAACGATTGATATTCCAAACTCTGTAACGAGTATTGGTTCTTGGGCTTTTAATGAATCTGGATTGAAATCAATGGTGATGCCTAATTCGATAATAGCTCTTGGTTACAATGTGTTTATGAATTGCCGTGCTATGGAAACTCTTGTTTTCTCTGAATCGCTTGAGACTATTCCTGGATACCTATTGAATCAATGTCATGCACTCAAGTCAATCACAATCCCTGCTTCTGTAAAGGTGGTGGAAGAACTTGCTATCGCTTACAGCAGTAATATTGAGTCAATCACTTTCCTTTCAACCACTCCTCCAACAATTTTCCCAGAAAGCATTGAAACGAATTCCTACAATTTAACAATAACGATACATGTTCCAGAGGGGTGCAGAGATGCATATGAGAATAGTACAGTAGGTCAAACATTCTTTAATATCGTGGATGATGTAAAGATCTCAACTGGCATCTCTAACGCAACACTCTGTAACACAGATATCGCATCCCGTATTTTCCGTCTAAACGGCACTCGCGTTTCTTCATTGCAGAAGGGCATCAATATTGTGAACGGAAAGAAGGTTGTGGTAAAAAATCATGGCAGTAAATAAAATTTTATCTTGTCAAGAATTAGAGAGATTTTCTTTTTTGAATTAATGAAAAAAAGAGACTTTATTAATAATAAAAATCAACGAAAATGAAACATTTCAACATACGTATCGTGATGGTTCTGCTGTCACTATTCATGGTATCATCTACATTTGCTGATATTCTGCAAAAGATAAAGATTGGAGATCTGTACTACAATCTGGATGAAGACACTAAAGAGGCATCTGTAACCTGTCTGCAGAAAACACTTTTTGACCTTGACTCTCCAAACGTTTATTACGAATTAACAAGTGTCACGATTCCAGAGAATGTAACTTATAAAAACAAGACTTATAAGGTAACTGCAATAGATCAATATGCATTCTACGGAGAGACAAAACTTACATCAATAGTAATTCCCAAGACGGTAAAAAGTATTCACAACTTTGCATTTATGTATTGTATAAGCCTTCCTTCGATTACTCTACCAGAAGGACTAACTGTTATTGCATCATCTGCATTTTATGGTTGTGAGAGTCTAACAGAAATAATCATTCCAGAAGGTGTTACCACCATTTGTACGTCAGCATTCCTAGAGTGTACCAAACTTGCAAGTATCACCCTGCCAAGCACCTTGCAGTTTATCGAAACAACAGCATTCGCTGGCTGTTCATCCCTGAAATCTATAAAAATAAATGCCACCAAACCATTCAATCTATATAGAGGAACTTTTGAGCAGTACGGTAATCTGTATGTTCCTGCGGGCTGCAAGGAAGCATACGAGAATGCCGCCTACTGGAAGAAGTTTAACATCATTGATAGTAGCGTTACTGGTATTTCTGCTATATCATCTCCTGACGCTAAACAGCCATCCACTATCTTTACATTAGGTGGCACTCGCGTTTCTTCACTACAGAAAGGCGTGAATATCGTGAATGGCAAGAAGGCAGTGGTAAAATAGAAGCTCTACGAAGTCAAGGTATTAGCCCCTCCGAATCAGGAACAGATGGTTGTGTATAATCATAATTCCCGAGAATAAAATAGCCCCATGATTCTTACATTAGAATCGTGGGGTTCATTTCTTGTAATCCATCACCATTATTCCGACACAAACCTATATCTCGAACACAATAGGTATAGCGACCTTCGTGCGGCATACCTTGCCGTGATCCTTCCCCGGTTCCCACTTAGGCATAAGCTTGGCAACTCTCAGAGCCTCAGCATCAAGCAGACGATGTGCATTCTTCACCACCTTGATATCAGAAATAGTGCCGTCGGTATTGACTATGAAACTGATCATGACCTTTCCCTCTATTTTACTGCGCAGAGCGGCGGTAGGATATTTCAGGTTCTTGGTTAGCCACTTCACGAATTCGGTCATACCACCCGGATACTGAGGCAGTTCCTGAACAATACGGAGAGTCTCAGGATCATCATCATTCTGATTTATAGGCTCGTCCTTCTCCTCTTCAAGAAGTTCATCTTCATCCATATCGTCAGGAGTGAACTTTACGACATCAAGTATTTTTGGGGGAATCTCCGTCAGATTATCAACCTTATTGAGTTTTTCCGCCTGTTCTTCATGTCTTATCTTTTTTTCTGCCGCCGAAATCATGTCACGCTGATCGTTCAGCTTCAGGTTCAGATCCATAGTTATATCATCGTCGAAATCGTCAAAATCATCCTTCCCTCCACCTATATGCACCTCAAGCACAAGGATGAAGAGAAGGCCCATTATGACGAATGCACCGAGAAACATCCACGGACGTAAATGTTCAAGATCTGCTTTATGTGATTTCTTTACTTCCACAATAAAATAGTGGTAAAATGCGTTTTTATATTAAATTCGAGTGCAAATTTAGCAATGATATTGGAAAAAAATGCTATCTTTGCCGTAAATTTCTTTAATTCGGATGAAAAAAGCTATAATTCTCCTCCTTTGGGTCGGTTTTTCGCTTGCATTACACGCTCAGGAGTCGCAGACGATATACAATTTCCTGCGTTTGCCTGTAAGTTCGCATGCGGCAGCCTTGGGTGGAGATAACATATCTCTCATTGAAGATGATGCAGCACTCGCTATTCATAATCCAGCCTTGCTTGCCTCTGTTTCAGACAGGACGCTGAATATCGGATATATGAACTATATGAGTGGTGCGAATCTCTTCTCCGCAGGATATGCCTTTGCTCAAGGAGAGAAAGCCACCATTGGTGTGGCTGCGCAATATCTCAACTACGGAAGCATGAAGCATACTGATAGCGAGGGAACGATCCTCGGAGAATTCAACGCTTCCGACCTTGCCCTAAACGGCACGCTGTCATATCCTCTTGCAAAGAATCTGATGGGTGGTGTGACCGCCCGCTTCGTTTACTCTAAGATTGGCGACTATAGCAGTACGGCTGTTGGCATTGACCTTGGCCTTAACTATTACAATGAGGAGAAGGATTTCTCTGCATCTATAGTGGCAAAGAATCTCGGAGGCCAGTTGTCTGCTTACGATGAGGAATACGAATCTATGCCTGCCGATTTACAACTGGGTGCCACGAAGCGCATAATTGGCACGCCGTTCCGAGTAAGTCTTACCGCCGTTGACCTCACTCGCTGGAACTATTCCCTCTTCCGACACATGGTAGTCGGAGCAGACCTTCTGCTAAGTGACCAGATTTATCTCTCCGCAGGATATAACCTCCGAAGGGCACATGAGATGAAAGTCGGCACATACGACAGCTTTGGCGACAAATCTGATAGCTCTCACGGAGCGGGATTATCATTCGGAGGCGGATTGATACTCGACAGTTTCTCTCTCGGAGTGTCCTATGCAAAGTATCATGTCAGTTCGTCAAGTCTTATGATAAATGCAGCGTTTACGCTTTGACCCACCCCATACCTCCCCAATGGAGGGAGCTTTTAGATAGCATTTCTAATCAATGAAGAATTAATTATAAAAATCTATATGGAAAAAAGCAACGTCAATACTATAAACCAACTCTCCTTTGGGGGGCTGGGGGATCTTATCCAATCTTATCTCTCAAACTTGCCATACGACCGCAAGCCTTACTCATTATATGAGCCAATAAAGTATGTTCTCGACCTTGGAGGAAAACGCATCCGCCCGATGCTCATGCTGATGTCGTATAACCTTTATAAGGATGACCCAGGCTCTATTCTTCCACAGGCAATAGGCTTGGAGACATACCACAACTATACCCTTCTGCACGATGACCTTATGGATAATGCAGATGTGCGTCGCGGTCAGCCTACCGTTCACAAGAAATGGGATGCAAATACCGCTATCCTTTCAGGCGACTCTATGCTCGTTCTCGCTTACCAGAGGATGCAGAACTGTCCTGCAGACAAGTTGCCAGCCGTTCTCGACTGTTTCACCACAACAGCATTGGAGATTGGCGAGGGACAGCAATACGATATGGAATTCGAGACTCGCGATGATGTCTGTGAGGAGGAATATATTGAGATGATTCGCCTCAAGACAAGCGTTCTGCTTGCCTGTGCCATGAAGATTGGTGCAATCATGGCTGATGCCCCAAAGGAGGACATAGACCTTCTGTATCGCTTTGGCGAGCGTATGGGACTTGCCTTCCAGCTTCAGGACGACTTCCTTGATGTGTATGGTGATCCAAAGGTTTTCGGCAAGGCTATCGGTGGCGATATCACTAGCAACAAGAAGACCTATATGCTTATCAATGCCTTCAACAAGGCTGAGGGCGAGACAAAGGCTGAACTCTCACGCTGGATTGCAGCCAAGGAGTTCGACCGTCAGGAGAAGGTTGCTGCTGTTACCGCTATCTACAACAAGCTCGGTATCGACCTTATGGCAAAGGCAAAGATGGAGGAATACTATCACGAGGCTATCGAGGCTCTCAACAAGGTTAATGTTGCCGAGGAGAAGAAAACCGCCCTCAGGGAATATGCAGCCAAGATGATGAAGAGGGAGAAGTAATGGCCCCTCACCCATCCTACGGACACCCTCTCCCCAAGTGGCGAGGGAAAATTAGTATTTTCGATCAAAGGATTTGATGAATAATCACAAGCTAAATAGTGTAATTTCCTACTCGCCCCTTGGGGAGAGGATGCCCACAGGGCAGGCGAGGGGCAGTTTCATCGACACCCACACCCATATCGACGGAGAGGAATTCAAGGATGACCTTGACGAGGTAATAGCACGAGCAAAGGAAGCTGGTGCCATACAACTTTTGTGTCCTGGCATCAACTATGACTCTATAGCCACGATGAAAGCTGTTTGCGAACGCTTTCCCGACTTTATACGTCCTATGCTCGGTCTTCATCCTGAAGATGTGAAAGAGGATTACAAGGAGGTGCTTGATAAGATGCACCTAGAAATTCGCAACGACAACTATATAGCCATCGGCGAGGTTGGTCTTGACTATTACTGGTCACGCGAATTTGAGAAAGAACAGCTTGACGCCTTTGAGCAACAGGTACAATGGAGCGTGGAGACACAACTACCTCTTATGATTCATTGTCGCAAGGCTCAGAATGAAATGGTGAAGATTATCCGCAGATACGAGAAGGAATTGCCAGGAGGTGTTTTCCATTGCTTTACCGGTAATCAGCACGAGGCAGTAGAGCTATTGCAATTCGAGAAATTCGTACTCGGCATTGGAGGTGTCTCTACATTCAAGAAAAGTCATCTTGCCGAATACCTTGCCGCCGTTGTCCCTATGGACAGGATAGTCCTTGAGACTGATGCCCCTTACATGGCACCTGCCCCACACAGAGGCGAAAGAAACGAATCATCGTTCATTCCTTTCATAATTGAAAAACTTGCTTTGGCATACGGCACGAGCAACGAGGAAATAGCAGATACAACAACGGCAACGGCAAAACGAGTTTTTCGCATATAGCACAAAGATACCGAGTTTTCTATTTGAACACGGAAATAACGAAAGAAATGGAAGTTTTTCGCATAAGTTGCTTTCGCCATTTAGAAAAACCAATTAAAACAAAAGAACACAAAATAAAACATTTGTTTTTATATGTTTTTATTGTTTTTACCCTGTTTTTTAGAAGGCGAAAGCAACTTATGCGAAAAACTTCCGTTCCTTTCGTGCTTACCGTGGTCAGATAAACTCTTTGCGTTCAGTAAAATCGAGGTTCTCCCTCCTATGATCCTTCGCTCTTCCTCCTATGATCCTATAGTTCCGGAACGGACCTGAAACGGACTTACAACGGACCTGGAACGGAGGTAGAACGGACCTAAGGTAGAGGCGAGACGAATGAATTAGAAAAAAAGAATTTTTACAACACTCGTCAACTCGTCACCCTCAGCGCTGCAAGTTATTGTGGCTCTTTACGTTACAGCGGTGATTCATTTCAAAGCACTCGTCACCCACTCGTCACCCGAACCTCTGTATCTTATTGACAATGTGATATTTACACGACTATTTCACTCATCACCCACTCGTCACCGTTTTTTAGGGTGACGAGTGAATTATCTCCGTAATTCATTCTATATCAGAACGTTAAACAGCTTGATGGTGACGAGTGGGTGACGAGTGAAACGAAATGAATCACCGCCACAACTCTCTGTCGCTTAAAACATTACAGCGCTGAGGGTGACGAGTTGACGAGTAGTACAAAAATTCTTTTTTTCGTTTTTAATATCGCATTAATTTTAACGTGAGCTCGACGACTTGCTTCAGCTTGATGAGCCTTGGGGAAAAACTTGCTTAAGCAAGTTCCAATCTTAATCCACTACAAAGTCGCTATCCTTAACCTTTACGACAACGGTTTTTCCGGCTTTGAACTTGATATTCTTTATGATTAGTTTTTCCATGTTATCTACGCACACCGCCAGGGAAATAGTGGTGTTTTTTCGTGCCGTAACATTAGCTACAGTATCAGAAACGGAGGATGCTATGACATTGTCACCCTTAATGAAGAAATTTATAGGCTGTCCGAAAGAACGGTTATGTTCAAGGGTGAACTTTGCAGAAGAATGGCTTTTTGTAATATTGGTCTCAACATTGAGAACCGGAGCCCACATTTCCCAAGCCTCACCGTCCTTAGTGAGAGGAAACTGCACGTTCTCGATGACAGTCTCCGATGTCTTGCCGACAAAATTGCTTATAAACAGATAAGCCCCGAGACTATCAGGAGCTATCACGCCATTCCATCCTTCAGGCAACTGCTGTTTCAAAGGACAGAGACGCTGGCTCATCATATACACATCTTTTGCCGATACGTTGGCATAATACACCAGATTTCTCTTGTCAACGACATCACCCTTTCCTACGGTACGTGTATCATTTGTGTACATTGGATATAGCTTTGTTGATATAATGCTGTTCTCCATACTCCTGTCGCCAAAGGCAATCCGTTTGCCATTCAGACCTATGACACCTATCTCATTGTCGATGTTCACCCAGTCGGAATTGACAGTCAGCATATCCTTGCCATCACTCTGCATCACTTTTATTTCCTCGTTGTATCCCTTGGACTCACGCTCGTGATAGTATAAGATACGTTTCTCTTTCGTAAACTCATCTGTACTGATTGCAAGCAGACCGCCTTTTTCCGCAGTTATCTGACAGGAATCATTTGCCGTGACATAGTCAAGGTATATAAATGCGTTGCGCGAGGTGCTGTATAGCGAGAATTGATTGCTGAGGGCTGAATCATTTGTAACGAGCTCCCCATTCATGATATACCCATCTCCTTTGAAGTCGAACTGAGCTTTCATTGCAGGACGGGCATTTGTTCTCTTTCCCTTCACATCATACCAACCGAGGATATTTCCCGTGTTGTGCTTACGATAAGGCACGACTATCTTATTCTTGTCAGCCTTGTCGGAAGTAAAGTAGCCAGTATAGCTTTTCAGGCCTTCTGACCATGAGAACGTCGTAAAGCGTTCCTTTGTATAGGCACGAGCTATGTTCTGGTCAGGGAAGAGCAATGCCTTAGAATGGCGTGTGCGAAACGCATCCCATCTCGTCGGCATCAGATCTTTTGTAGGTTTCATGAGATGCATGAGATACGTCATCATCACTCTATGCGCCTGAACTCCCATCCTTCGTGCCTGAACATCAGGACGAAGCAGCCAAGAGCCGTCCAGTGTAGTTGTCTGGCGTGCCTTTATCTGCTGATATGCGAGATTCTCAAGAAGTAGGGCATCAGGATTTCTCAGGAAGCAGGCAAGTGTGGAATATGACGTTATCTGATCATAAAGGAACATACTCCAGTCATTTCCATTAGGCATGGCAAGTTCTCCGTCAGCCAAAGCAAGCCAAGCAAGTACACGGTCAAAAACCGCCTCGCAGTTATGCATCAAGGCATTCGTATTCCATACGTTCTTACTCTTTCCGCCTGTCTGAAACAGTTCAAGCGCAAGAGCAGCTTCACCCAACTCCTGTATTACAACATTCTGGTATGATGTATGGAAATAATTATGGTTCTGTAGCGTATAGTCATCATACAGATTAGGAGCTATATGAAGATCCTTTACCTTCTTCAAGTCATATCCCGAATCTATAACGCTTTCATCCTTTGCGTCATTACTATGGCTGTACGAATTGATTGCAAAAAGTCTCACTCTGTCGAACCACTTCGTTGCGAGCGTATCATCAGGAAAAAGGCCTAAAGTAGCAGCAAGGACATCTGCCTCCCAGCCATTCTCTTCAGCCTTTGTGTCACCGACATAACCTGTCGGTACTTTGCGCTGAAGTTCATACTGGCATTCAGCAACCAATAAATTCCTTATGTATTCACGTTGTTGGGCGGTCAAGTCATCCCATTGAAAAAAGGCGCTATATGCAACGGACATAGCCCATAGGCTTGACTCCCACACATTATCATTTGCAGAGACACTTCCCCAATACCTGCCGTCGGCACATATCTTCAGTTTGTTTGCCTTATGGGTGGAATATGCAAAAACAAGCGATTCCATCGCATAATCCTTCAGCATCTGATAAGAAATACCAGAAGGCAAGGCGACGTCCTTTGGCTGGGCATACTTGACAAGAAAGGCGCATATCATTGAAAGGTCAGCGTTTGTACGAACACCAGCCTCATTGCTTTTCATGGTACTTTCTCCCTTAAAACAACCACACTTCTCTCCCCTACTATTCGGCTCTACACATTCCTGATAGTCTGCAACCACATAGGAAGAAAAGCGGGCAAGCATCCTCAGAAGGTCATCCATCATAATATCCTCACCGACAAAATCCTTTGTAAGGACACCTTCTGTAGGACTCTCTATATCTTTCTCCAACTGTGCAAGGCAACATAGAGGCATCAGACACAATAGGAGTAAAAGCCGTCTCATTCGCTTATGTTCTAACTATCCTGTTCTCCCAATGCAGTCTTCACAGCATTGATAAGACGATTCATAATAATCGGCTTTGTGACAAAATCATTCGCACCTAAAGACATTGCACGGTTTACGTCTTCTTCACGGTTAAGCGCAGACAGGATTATTATCGGCAAATCCTTATTACCGCATCTTCCACTACGGATCTCCTCAAGAACCTGAAAACCATCCATTATAGGCATCATGAGATCCAGAATCATGACATCAGGCTCATAACCGTTTCTGATCATATCACAAGCCTGCTGACCATTGACCGCCTTGCTCATCTCCAACTTGAGCGAAGTCAGCATTTTCTGTGCTAATACGATGTTAAGAGCAACATCATCTACGATAATACATTTCTTCATAATACCAACGTTTTAACATTTATACTGTCATTTGCCCCTCATGGCACTATTACTAATTGTCAAGTAAAATATTTACTAACAGATTCCTTAAATGACATATTACTATGCCATCGTCGTTATTCTGGTATATAATTATTCTTCTATGCATTTTTGCAACGGTATATTCCTTGTTAAGGATATATTGTTATCGGTAATAGAAATCTACGATTTGGTTCGGGAAGAACCCGATTTATGTGATTCGGCTGGGGCTCGAACCCAGGACCCACAGCTTAGAAGGCTGTTGCTCTAATCCAACTGAGCTACCGAACCTTTCCATTAAGCCATAAGAGCCATATTAAGCTCGCTTATTTTTTCTCGCGGCGAGGAAAACTGCATATAAATATGCACCTCCTTGGCTATGCCTGCCACAAAGATGATGCAAAGGTAATAAAAAAAAAGTGGATTTAACTAACAATGAAGAATAATTAATCTTTATTAACATTCGCTTAATATCAAATCCGATAGATAATAACAATAATAGCAATTCCACTTGTAGATGTTTCATCAACTCTTCCGGCTCCCATTTTAGGGAACGGAACCAGAACGGATCAGAAACGGACCTGGAACGGAGGTGAAACGTAGAGATAATTGTTCTATATAAAATGTGTACAATGTAAACTATGTAATTCTGTATTTCTCGTCTTCACATAAAGAAAATAGCGCCTTCCTAATCAGGAAAGCGCTATCTATATTTAGCTTATATGAAGCTATCGGGACTTTATTCAGCCTTTGGCTCCTCTGTTGCCGGTGCTTCTGCTGCAGTCTCTGCAGCTGGAGCTTCTGCAACTGGTGCCTCTGCTGCTGGAACCTCTGCAGTAGCAGCCTTACGGCTACGACGAGTCTTCTTAGCAGCCTTTGGTGCCTTAGCCATGTTCTCATCGAAGTCAACGAGCTCGATGAAGCACATCTCAGCAGCGTCACCCTGACGAGTTCCGAGCTTGATGATACGAGTATAGCCACCAGGACGGTTAGCTACCTTCTCTGAAATAACCTTGAAGAGCTCAGTAACAGCAAACTTGTTCTGAAGATAGCTGAATACTACGCGACGGCTATTTGTTGTATCATCCTTAGAACGTGTGATCAGTGGCTCAACGTACTTCTTGAGCGCCTTAGCCTTTGCAAGGGTCGTAGTGATTCTTTTGTGCATGATCAGCGAAATAGCCATGTTTGCAAGCATGGAATTACGATGAGATGCAGTACGACCCAAATGATTGAATTTCTTATTGTGTCTCATTTTGAGTTTTAATCTTGATTAAGTTTATACTTGGTAATATCAGTTCCAAACGACAGATTCAGACTCTCGAGCAAATCATCAAGCTCTGAAAGCGATTTCTTACCAAAGTTACGGAACTTAAGGAGGTCAGTCTTATTGTACTGAACGAGGTCTCCAAGTGTATCAACATCAGCAGCCTTAAGACAGTTGAGGGCACGAACAGAGAGGTTCATGTCAACAAGACGTGTCTTGAGCAACTGGCGCATATGGAGAATCTCCTCATCAAACTCCTGGTTACCCTCGATGTCTGGGTTCTCAAGAGTGATCTTCTCATCAGAGAAGAGCATGAAATGATGAATCAGGATCTTTGCTGCTTCCTTGAGTGCATCCTTTGGGTGGATGGAACCATCCGTGCTAACCTCGATGACGAGCTTATCGTAGTCAGTCTTCTGCTCAACACGATAAGGCTCTACAGCGAACTTAACATTACGGATTGGGGTGTAGATTGAGTCAATTGCGATAACGTTGACATCAGTGCAGAACTGGCGATTCTCATCAGCAGGAACGTATCCACGGCCCTTGTTGATAGTCAACTCAATCTGCATTGAAGCTTTTGAATCTAAATGACAAATCACCAAATCTGGGTTTAACACTTCAAATCCAGTCAGATACTTGTTGATATCACCTGCTGTAAACTCAGTAGAGTTCTCAACGGTGATAGAAACTTTCTCGTTCTCGAATTCATCTACTATCTGCTTGAATCGAACTTGCTTCAGATTCAAGATCATGTTGGTCACGTCTTCTTTTACGCCGGGCACAGAAGAGAATTCGTGCTCCACACCATCAATACGGATGGTGTTAATGGCATAACCCTCGAGCGATGAAAGTAGAATGCGGCGCAGGCTATTACCGATAGTAATACCAAAACCAGGCTCAAGAGGACGGAATTCGAACTTGCCGAATTTGTCATTGGCCTCCAACATTACAACTTTATCAGGTTTTTGAAATGCTAATATCGCCATTAATTTAATGATTATTTAGAGTACAACTCAACGATTAACTGCTCCTTGATGGTCTCAGGAATATCTGCACGCTCTGGACGGTGCAGGAACTTACCAGCCTTAGCTGCATTGTCCCACTCAATCCAAGGGTACTTGCTGTGGTTGAAACCTGCGAGATTTGCCTCGATTACCTCGAGAGACTTTGACTTCTCGCGTACACCAACAATCTGTCCTGGCTTTACAGAGAAAGAAGGGATGCTTACCACCTTACCGTCAACAGTAATGTGCTTGTGACCAACAAGCTGACGAGCAGCACGACGAGTTGGAGCTAAACCGAGACGATAAACTACGTTGTCAAGGCGGCTCTCAAGAAGCTGAAGGAGGTTCTCACCCTTGATACCTTCCATCTTTGAAGCCTTCTCAAACAAATTACGGAACTGGCGCTCGAGTACACCGTAAGCGTACTTAGCCTTTTGCTTCTCTGCCAACATGACACCGTACTCAGACTGCTTTCTGCGACGATCGTGGCCATGCTGTCCAGGAGCGAAGTTTCTCTTGGACAAAACTTTTTCTGTACCGAGGATGGTTTCACCAAAACGACGGTCAATTCTTGATTTCGGACCTGTATATCTAGCCATTTTGCTAAATGTATTTCTTTGATTAATGAATATTAACCGGATATTCCGGAGTGAACCGGACATTCCGTAATTTTATTATACGCGACGACGCTTTGGAGGACGACATCCGTTGTGTGGAAGTGGAGTGCAATCAACGATCTCCATAACCTCGATACCAGCTGTGTGGCAAGCGCGGATAGCGCTCTCACGACCATTACCTGGACCCTTTACGAATGCCTTAACCTTGCGAAGACCGAGATCGTAAGCAACCTTTGCACAATCCTCTGCAGCCATCTGAGCAGCGTAAGGAGTGTTCTTCTTGCTTCCGCGGAATCCCATCTTACCAGCTGATGACCAAGAAATAACCTGACCTTCAGAGTTAGCAAGGGATACTATGATGTTGTTGAATGAACTGTGAACGTGAAGCTGTCCAACTGCATCAACCTTGACATTTCTTTTCTTGTTAGTTGTTGCCTGTTTCTTTGCCATGACTTTTTAACTTTTAGCTTTAAACGTTAAACTTTACTTAGTGGCCTTCTTCTTGTTAGCAACAGTCTTCTTCTTACCCTTACGAGTACGTGCATTGTTCTTAGTGCTCTGACCGCGAACAGGAAGACCATTACGATGACGGATTCCACGATAGCAACCAATATCCATCAGACGCTTGATGTTCAACTGGATCTCTGAACGGAGATCACCTTCTACCTTGAATTCAGCGCCGATAATTTCACGGATCTTGGCAGCCTGATCGTCACTCCACTCGCTGACCTTAAGGTCACGGCTGACACCGGCTTTATCCAATATCTTTGCTGAACTACTTCGACCGATACCATAGATATAGGTCAATGCGATTTCGCCACGCTTATTCTGGGGCAAATCTACTCCAACAATTTGTTGATAACGTACAGACGACCCTTGCGACGAACGATCTTGCAGTCAGGTGTACGCTTCTTTAATGATGCTCTTGTCTTCATATTATTATAAGATATGATTATTTGTATCGGAAAACGATACGACCCTTTGTAAGGTCATAAGGACTCATCTCCACCTTGACCTTATCACCTGGAAGTATCTTGATGTAGTGCATCCTCATCTTGCCAGAGATGTGTGCTGTTATAGGACAACCATTCTCCAATTCGACACGGAACATAGCATTGCTGAGAGCCTCAACTATGGTTCCGTCTTGTTCTATAGCAGATTGTTTTGCCATAATAAGTTTAAATATTTAAAACGCGTTCTATTTCTTCAAATGTAGATAAAATCTCAGCCTTGCCTTTGCGTATCGCAATAGTATGCTCAAAATGAGCAGCAGGCTTTCCATCACGGGTCTTTATAGACCATTTGTCTGGAGCCAGATAAATATTGCGAGCGCCCAACGTTACCATCGGTTCAATCGCAATACACATACCAGCCTTCAACTTTGTACCATTGCCCCTGCGGCCATAGTTTGGAACCTGAGGATCCTCATGCATTTCTTTGCCAATACCATGACCGGTCAATTCACGCACAATACCATAGCCGTATGACTCACAATAGTCTTGAACAGTCTGCCCTATATCACCTAAGTGATTCCCGGCAACAGAGCATTCAATCGCTTTGTACAGACTCTCCTTGGTAACTGCCAGAAGTTTCTTAACTTCATCAGAAACCTCACCTACCCGGAATGTGTAGGCAGAGTCGCCATTATACCCAGCAAGAAGTGTGCCACAATCGACAGATATGACATCTCCGTCATGTAAAACAGTATTCTTGTCAGGTATACCATGGACTACAACATCATTGACAGATGTGCAGATGCTTGCGGGGAAAGGCCCTCCAAAAGGATTAGGGAAATTCTTGAAAGTAGGGATTGCTCCGTGGTCTCTGATGAATTCCTCAGCAATTTTATCCAATTGGAGGGTCGTTACACCTGGTTTTATATTCTTTGCCAACTCTGCAAGGGTTAAACCAACTAACTGGTTCGCCTTACGCATCAGCTCAATTTCATCTTCAGTCTTAAGAAATATTGCCATTCCTTATTTAAGACAAAATTTTAGTATGCACTAACTCCGTTCTGTGGACGTGTGCGACCAGAAGTAAGCAGGCCGTCATAGTGGCGCATCATCAAATGAGACTGAATCTGCTGGAGTGTGTCGATAACTACACCAACAAGAATCAAGAGAGATGTACCTCCAAAGAACTGAGAGAAAGCCTGTTGTACATCAAGCAAACTTGCAAAAGCAGGCATGATAGCGATGAAGGCAATGAAGAGCGAACCTGGGAAAGTCAGACGAGACATAATCTCCTCGATATAGTTTGCTGTATCTTCACCCGGCTTAACACCTGGAATGAATCCATTGTTGCGCTTCATATCCTCTGCCATCTGAGTTGGATTCAAGGTAATCGCTGTATAGAGATATGTGAAAGCTATAATGAGAATCACATAAATCGTACAATAAGGAAGACTTCTTGTATCCATGAGTGCCTGTACAACACCTACCATGCTATCGCCAGCAAAAGCCTGTAATCCAAGAGCAGGAATCATCATGATTGCCTGAGCAAAGATAATAGGCATCACATTAGCAGCGAACAACTTCAGAGGAATGTACTGGCGTACACCACCGACCTGCGAATTTCCAACGAGCTTCTTTGCGTACTCTACAGGAACCTTGCGGGTTGCCTGTGTGAGAAGGATTGCTGCACATACAACTGCATAGAGAATGAGAATCTCAACAATGAACATCACGAGTCCACCACCTGTAATCGCTGTGAAGCGACTTGACACTTCCTGAATGAAAGCCTGTGGGAAACGAGCAATGATACCGATCATAATGATCATTGAGACACCATTACCAACGCCCTTGTCCGTAATGCGCTCACCGAGCCAGAGAATGAACATACTGCCAGCAGCAAGGATGATTGTAGCAGGAAATATGAACTCAGTCCATGAAAGACCTGATGCAAGTGCGCTTGCAGATGTCATCTTCAGGTTCAGAAGATATGAAGGAGCCTGGAAAAGAAGGATTGCCACCGTCAAGTAACGAGTGTACTGGGCAATCTTCTTATGGCCGCTTGCGCCCTCGCGCTGCATCTTCTGGAAAGATGGAACAAGGACAGCAGCAAGCTGCATTACGATAGACGCAGAGATGTATGGCATAATACCAAGCGCAAAGATTGATGCGTTGGAGAATGCACCACCGGAGAACATATCAAGAAGGGACATAAGTCCACCTGCTGTCTGCTCTTGAAGCTTCTCGAGGTTTGCAGGGTTGATACCAGGCAGAACTACGAACGAACCGAAACGGTAAATTGCAACAAACAGGACGGTGATGAGGAGTCGCATACGCAAATCCTCAACCTTCCAACAGTTCTTCAGTGTCTCTATAAATTTTTTCATTTACTTAAAGTATAACAGTGTTACCACCTACTGCCTTGATTGCCTCTTCAGCAGTCTTAGAGAAAGCATTTGCCTTGACTGTGAGAGCAGCCTTGATCTCACCGTTAGCAAGAACCTTTACAAGCTCCTTACCGTTTGTAAGACCTGCCTCAACGAGCTGATCGATACCGATCTCTGTGTAGCCCTTGCTCTCAGCAAGCTTCTGGAGTGTTGACAGATTAACTGCGAAATACTCCGTGTGGTTGATGTTCTTGAATCCGAACTTAGGAACGCGACGCTGGAGAGGCATCTGACCACCTTCGAATCCAATCTTTCTCTTATAACCAGAACGAGCCTTAGCACCCTTGTGACCACGGGTAGAAGTACCACCGAGACCAGAACCTGGACCGCGACCGATACGACGACGTGAGTGAGTAGAGCCAGCTGCTGGCTTCAAATTATTTAATTTCATAGTCGTTCAGTTTTATTAAATTAAAGTTTAGTCAACTACCTTAACCAAGTGGTGAACCTTGCGAATCATACCACGGATAGAAGCATTGTCCTCAACCTCTACTACCTGAGAGATCTTGTGAAGGCCAAGTGCAAGGAGAGTACGCTTCTGGTCGATAGGCTGGCCGATACGGCTCTTAACCTGCTGAATCTTTATTGTTGCCATTGTGTAATCCTCCTATTATTAACCGTTAAATACTTTGTCCATGCTGATGCCACGGTCGTGAGCTACAGAACGAGCGTCACGCATCTTGCTGAGAGCAAGAATTGTAGCCTTTACAAGGTTGTGAGGGTTTGAACTACCCTTAGACTTTGAAAGCACGTCAGTGATACCAACGCTCTCAAGTACGGCACGCATAGCACCACCGGCTACAAGTCCAGTACCCTTTGCAGCTGGCTTCAGGAATACCTGAGCGCCACCGAATGAAACTTCCATCTCGTGAGGAATAGTACCGTTGAGAACAGGAACCTTAACGAGGTTTTTCTTAGCTGACTCAACACCCTTTGCGATAGCTGCTGTAACCTCACCAGCCTTACCAAGGCCCCATCCGATTACACCATTACCGTCACCTACAACGACAATAGCAGCGAATGTGAAGGTACGACCACCCTTTGTAACCTTTGTTACACGGTTAATAGCAACCAGTCTATCCTTTAATTCAACGTCACTGTTTACTTTTACTTTATTCATTGCCATATATCGTTTAGAAGTTAAGACCTGCATTACGTGCGCCGTCAGCGAGAGCCTTAACGCGTCCGTGATAGAGGTAACCGTTACGGTCGAAAACAACAGCTGTGATTCCAGCTGCCTTAGCCTTCTCAGCTACGAGAGCACCAACTTTCTCTGCCTGCTCAATCTTTGGGAGAGCCTCAAGACCGAGTGAAGATGCAGAAGCAAGTGTCTGACCGGTAACATCATTGATAATCTGAACATAAATCTGCTTGTTGCTGCGGAACACGCTCATACGTGGACGCTCTGCAGTACCGTTTACGCTCTTACGAATTCTGTACTTTATCTTGATTCGTCTTTCTATTTTCTTTGTTGTCATGATCGTAATGTTTTAAAGGTTACTTAGCTGAAGCTGACTTACCAGACTTTCTGCGAATAACCTCGCCCTGGAACAGGATACCCTTGCCCTTGTATGGCTCTGGCTTACGGAAAGAACGGATCTTAGCACAAATGAGACCGATAAGCTGCTTGTCGGCAGATTCGAGGATGAGGAGAGGGTTCTGATTACGCTCAGACTTTGTCTCTACCTTTACCTCAGCTGGCAGCTGAATGAAAATTGGGTGAGTATAACCGAGTGCGAACTCGATGATGTTACCCTGGTTAGATACACGGTAACCTACACCTACGAGCTCGAGCACCTTCTTATAGCCCTCGCTTACGCCTACTACCATGTTGTTCACGAGTGAACGATAAAGACCATGGAAAGCCTGCTTCTGCTTGATGTTTACTGGGCTCTTCTCATCAACTTCAAATACGATTTGATTATCTTCAATCTTAACGATGATAGAAGGATCAACTTTCTGTGAAAGCTCACCCTTAGGACCCTTCACGTTAACAACATTATCCTTGAGGGTAACTGTAACGCCTGCAGGGATATTAATTGGTAATTTACCTATTCTTGACATCTTTAAATCCTCCAATTAATATACATAGCAAAGAACCTCACCACCGATCTTGAGCTCGGCAGCCTCTTTGTTTGTCATTACACCCTGGGAAGTGGACAGAATTGCGATGCCCAATCCGTTGATAACACGTGGCATATCCTTGTAACCAGTGTACTTACGAAGACCTGGTGTAGATACGCGCTTCAAACACTTGATAGCGTTTGTCTTTGTCTGTGGGTCATACTTCAAGGCAACCTTGATAGTGCCCTGAGGACCATCCTCTACGAACTTGTAGTTCAGGATGTAACCCTTCTCGAAGAGAATCTTGGTGATTTCCTTCTTCAGGTTTGACGCAGGAACCTCAACAACACGGTGATTAGCCATGATTGCGTTTCTGAGTCTTGTCAGATAATCTGCTATTGGATCTGTCATAAAAAAAATTGTTTAATTAATCGGGACACTCCCGACAATATTAAATAAATAGAAAATTGTTTGTTATTTTCTTATTCAGGTAATGAGGCTGTAAGGCTTGATCTATCAAGCGATTCCTCACATGACATGTGGGCAGTTGGTAAAAACAGCCACCCGACAAGCGCTTACACCTTAGAACCTTAAATATAGATTGCTGTTGATTACCAGCTTGCCTTCTTAACGCCAGGGATAAGACCTGCAGAAGCCATCTCACGGAACTGAATACGAGAGATACCGAACTGACGGATATAACCCTTTGGACGACCCGTAATCTTGCAACGGTTGTGCAAACGAATTGGGTTAGCGTTCTTTGGAATGCTCTGGAGCTTGCGAGCAGCCTCGTATGCCTCAGCTGGATCCTCTGCTGTGTTAACAATCTTCTTCAGAGCAGCACGCTTCTCTGCATAGCGAGCAACGAGCTTAGCACGCTTAACCTCGCGGGCTTTCATTGATTCTTTTGCCATATCGATTAATCGTTTTTAGCGTTTTTGAAAGGAAGACCAAATGCCTTGAGCAGTGCATACCCCTCTTCATCAGTCTTTGCTGTTGTAACGAAGGTAATGTTCATACCCTGGATACGATCGATAGAATCGATGTTGATCTCAGGGAAGATAATCTGCTCCTGAATACCGAGAGTATAGTTACCACGGCCGTCAAGCTTTGACTCAATACCCTTGAAGTCACGGATACGTGGGAGAGCAACACGAACGAGCTTCTCAAGGAACTCATACATACGCTCACGACGCAGAGTTACCATGACACCGATAGGCATCTTCTTACGGAGCTTGAAGTTTGCGATATCCTTCTTTGAATATGTAGCAACTGCCTTCTGACCGGTAATTGCTGTAATCTCATTGATAGCAACATCAACAATCTTCTTATCCTGGGTAGCGTCACCGAGACCCATGTTGATAACAATCTTCTTCAGGACAGGAATCTGCATTGCTGAAGAATAGTTGAACTGCTTCTGCAGCTCAGGAGCGATAGTGTCCTTATAGACTTTCTTTAACTGTGCTGTATCCATTACTTAATCTCCTCCCCTGACTTTTTAGCTATACGAACGACATTCTTACCCTCGTGCTTGATGCTTACGCGAGTAGGCTTACCGCTCTTTGGATCTATGAGGCTAACGTTTGATACGTGGATTGGAGCCTCCTGCTTTACGATACCACCCTGAGGGTTCTTTGCAGATGGCTTAGTGCTCTTAGAGACCATTTTAATGCCCTCTACGATAACACGCTGCTCATCAACCAAGACCTTCTTCACGATACCGGTCTTACCTTTGTCCTTACGATCGCCAGCAAGAACGATAACCTTATCGCCTTTCTTAATATGTAGCTTACTCATTTTCTTGACTTGATTTTAAATGTTAATTAAAGAACCTCAGGTGCAAGAGAAACGACCTTCATATTTACTGCACGGAGCTCACGAGCAACAGGACCGAAGATACGGCTACCACGAAGCTCACCAGCGTTGTTGAGGAGAACGCAAGCGTTGTCATCGAAACGGATGTATGAACCGTCAGCACGACGAATCTCCTTCTTTGTGCGTACAATCAAAGCCTTAGATACTGCACCCTTCTTCATATCAGAAGAAGAAATAACGTTCTTGACAGCAACGACGATTACGTCGCCCACGCTTGCATAACGACGGCCGGTACCACCGAGTACACGGATGCAGAGAGCCTCACGTGCGCCGCTGTTATCACATACTGTAAGTCTGGTTTCTGTCTGTATCATATCTTACTTAGCCTTTTCAATTATTGAAACTAATCTCCATCTCTTAGTCTTAGAGAGTGGACGGGTCTCCATGATGAGAACTGTATCGCCTACGTTAGCCTCGTTCTTTTCATCATGTGCATGGTACTTCTTTGTCTTCTGGACAAACTTACCATATATAGGGTGCTTCTCCTTGAACTTAGAAGCAATAACAATGGTCTTATCCATCTTGTTGCTTGTAACAACACCCTGTCTTGTCTTTCTTAAATTACGTGTTTCCATCTGAACCAATGTTATTTGTTAAGTTCACGTGAACGAAGAACAGTCTTCATACGAGCGATGTCACGACGAGCAGCCTTAATCTGTGATGGATTCTCGAGAGGAGAAATGTTGTGGTTGAGCTTCATTGTAGCGAGAGCAGCCTGTGCATTCTCCAACTTCTCTACCAATTCCTTGGTTTCGAGTTCATTTACTTCTTTGATCTTCATACTTCATTAAGCTTTAGCGTCGTAATCACGACGTACGACAAACTTTGTTTTAACTGGTAACTTCTGAGCACCGAGACGGAGAGCCTCCTTAGCGATGTCAAAAGAAACGCCTTCTACCTCGAAGAGGATACGACCTGGAGTAACTGGTGCTACCCATCCTGCTGGGTCACCCTTACCTTTACCCATACGTACGTCTGCAGGCTTACGTGTGATTGGCTTATCAGGGAAGATACGAATCCAAACCTGACCCTCACGGTTCATGTAGCGGTTGATTGCTACACGTGCTGCCTCAATCTGGCGACTGTCAATCCACTTTGGCTCAAGAGTCTTGATACCAAAAGAACCGAAAGCCAGCTGTGTACCTCTGTGGGCGTTGCCTTTATTGCCACGACCATCCTGAGGCCTTCTATATTTTACTCTTTTAGGCTGTAACATGTTAGCTTCTTACTTTTTTAACGGTTATTGTTTCTCTTACGATTACCGCGACCATTGCCACGATTGTTGTTTGAGCGACCATTGTTCTGCTTCTCCTGTGAGAAATTAGGAGTGAGATCACGGTCACCGTAAACCTCACCACGGCAAATCCAAACCTTGATACCAAGGAGACCTACCTTTGTGAGAGCCTCAGCCTTACAGTAATCGATGTCTGCACGGAATGTGTGCAGAGGAGTACGACCCTCCTTCAACATCTCTGCGCGAGCGATTTCAGCACCGTTGAGACGACCTGAAATCTGAACCTTGATGCCCTCGGCACCAGCACGCATAGTGTTCTGGATAGCCATCTTGATTGCACGACGATAAGCAATCTTGCCCTCTACCTGGCGAGCGATTGAGTTAGCAACGATGTTAGCGTCGAGCTCAGGCTTCTTGACCTCGAAGATATTGATCTGAATCTCCTTCTTGTAAAGCTTCTTCAGCTCTTCCTTCAACTTGTCAACATCCTGACCACCCTTACCAATGACGATACCCGGACGGGCTGTGCAAATAGTAATAGTAACGAGTTTCAAAGTACGCTCGATGACGATACGGCTTACGCTGGCCTTAGCGAGACGCTCGTTAAGATACTTACGGATCTTGAGGTCCTCTGCGAGGTTGTCACCGAAGTTCTTACCACCGAACCAATTTGAATCCCAACCGCGGATAATACCGAGTCGGTTTGCTATTGGATTAACTTTCTGTCCCATTCTATTCTTTATTTATCTTCATTAGTTTTGGTATCAACAAACAGAGTAACGTGGTTGCTACGCTTACGGATGCGGTAGCCACGACCCTGAGGTGCAGGTCTCATACGCTTCAAGGTTACGCCCTCATCGACGAACACCTTAGAGATATAGAGTTCACCGTCTTCTGCCTTACGCTCGTTTTTAGCTTCCCAGTTTGCGATAGCTGAGCGAAGAAGCTTCTCAACGTCAGCAGATGCTGCCTTCTTTGAGAAACGGAGTACGCCAAGAGCGCGATTAACCTCCATGCCACGAATCATGTCCACTACGTAGCGCATTTTACGTGGAGAAGAAGGAACGCCAACGAGCTTGGCAAAGTATAATGATTTCTTGGCTGCTTTTCTGTTTTCAGCCGCAATATGTTTTCTTGCTCCCATTATATTTCTATAAATTTAAATGGTTATGGACCTGTCTTAGCGCTTGTTACCAGCGTGTCCACCGAAGCGACGTGTTGGAGAGAACTCACCGAGCTTGTGACCAACCATGTTTTCAGTTACATAGACAGGGATGAATTTGTTACCGTTGTGGACAGCTACAGTGTGACCTACGAAGTCTGGAGAGATAACTGAAGCTCTTGCCCAAGTCTTAACTACGGTCTTCTTTCCGCTCTCATTCATTGCGAGAATCTTCTTCTCGAGAGATACGTTGATATATGGACCTTTTTTAAGTGAACGACTCATAATTTCCTTTCGTTTTGAGTTAATTACTTCTTGTTAGCTCTTTCAATGATGTACTTATTTGAAAGCTTCTTAGGTGCACGAGTCTTGAGACCCTTAGCGTACAGACCCTTACGTGAACGTGGGTGACCACCAGACTGACGGCCCTCACCACCACCCATTGGGTGATCTACAGGGTTCATAACAACACCACGGTTGTGAGGACGCTGACCCAACCAGCGAGAGCGACCAGCCTTACCAGACTGCTCAAGAGCGTGGTCAGAGTTACCAACGGCACCAACAGTAGCCTTACAAGCACTCAGAATCTGGCGAGTTTCACCAGAAGGGAGCTTAATTACACAGTAACTGCCTTCACGAGAAGTCAACTGAGCGAAATTACCAGCCGAACGAACGAGGAGCGCACCCTGACCTGGGCGAAGCTCGATGTTGTGGATAACGGTACCTACTGGAATGTTTGCAAGTGGAAGACAGTTACCTACCTCAGGAACTGCTTCTGCACCAGACATAACCGTTGTACCCACCTTAAGTCCGTTTGGAGCAATAATGTAACGTTTTTCACCATCTGCGTAGAAAAGAAGTGCGATGCGAGCTGAACGGTTTGGATCATACTCGATTGTCTTTACTACAGCAGGAACACCATCCTTCTCACGCTTGAAGTCGATAAGACGATACTTCTTCTTGTGACCACCACCAATGTAGCGAACGGTCATCTTACCGGTGTTATTACGACCGCCGGTAGAACGCTTACCGTAAACGAGAGACTTCTCTGGCACGGATGCAGTAATATCCTCGAACGTGCCAATAACTTTGTGTCTTTGACCAGGGGTAACTGGCTTTAATTTACGTACTGCCATTTCTTATATTAAATATTGCTATAAAAATCAATTACCTCGCCAGCCTTGAGAGTGACGATAGCTTTCTTGACGTCATTCTTCTGACCCTTGATAAGACCTGCCTTTGTATAACGGGCAGAACGCTTACCAGCGTAGTTCATTGTATTAACGTCTTCAACTGTAACATTGTAACGAGCTTCTATCTCAGCCTTGATCTGAAGCTTATTAGCCTCTGGCTTTACAAGGAAGCCATACTTTGCCTGTGCAGGCTTTGTGTATGAATAGACAGACTTTTCCTTCTTGATTTCCTGTCCATTCTTCTTCTTTACTGTATAGGAGAGCTTCTCCTCGGTTGCACCCTTAGCTTCAGCACGATTAGCAGGAACTACGATTTTCTTATCTGCAGAAGACTTTTCGGTGACCTTTGTCATCTTTTCAGTAACAATAGGCTTAATGATAAATGTCATATTTTATGTCTCCTATAAGTTTACTTTGTTAAAATCTCGTCGATTACCTGTACTGACTTCTCAGAAACAACGAGTACGTCTGCATTGAGCACCTTATATGCATTGATGGTGTTAGCAGTCATAACCTCAGCCTTCTCGAGATTGCGTGCTGACAGATAAACATTCTTATTAAGTTCTGGTACTACGAGAAGAACCTTCTTATCTGCAACGTTGAGATTCTTTACTACGTTCAGGAACTCCTTTGTCTTTGGAGCCTCGAATGAGAAATCCTCAACTACGATGATACCGTTCTCCTGAGCCTTGTAAGAAAGAGCGCTCTTACGTGCAAGAGTCTTAACCTTCTTGTTGAGCTTGAAACGATAGTCGCGTGGCTTAGGACCGAATACGCGGCCACCGCCTACGAGTACTGGAGAGTTGATATCACCACGACGTGCGCCGCCGCCGCCCTTCTGACGACCAAGCTTACGTGTAGAACCAGACATCTCGCTGCGCTCCTTTGACTTTGCTGTACCCTGACGCTGGTTAGCGAGATACTGCTTAACGTCGAGGTAGAGAACGTGATCGTTTGGCTCGATTGCGTAGATCGCATCATTCAGGACAACCTTACGTCCGGTCTCCTGACCATTGATATTTAATACGCTAGCTTCCATTACTTCTGAATTAAGAGGGTTGAACCATTACATCCAGCTACAGAACCCTTAATGATAAGGAGATTGCTCTCTGGAATTACTTTTAACACACGAAGGTTCTGAGTGGTAACACGCTCGTTACCCATATGGCCACCCATACGCATACCCTTGAATACTTTTGCTGGATAAGAACAAGCACCGATAGAACCTGGCTTACGCAGACGGTCGTCCTGACCGTGTGTAGCCTGACCTACACCGCCGAAACCATGGCGCTTCACAACGCCCTGGAAACCCTTACCCTTTGAAGTACCAACAACGTCAACAAACTGAGCGTCATTGAAAATCTCCACAGAGATAGTGTCACCGAGGTTATACTCCTCGTCAAACTTGAACTCGGCCAAGTGCTTTTTAGGTGTTGTGCCTGCCTTCTTGAAGATACCCATCATAGGCTTTGTTGTGCGGCTCTCCTTTGCCTCTGCAAAGCCGAGCTGAACAGCCTTATAACCGTCCTTCTCGACGGTCTTAACCTGAGTAACAACACAAGGACCAGCTTCGATAACAGTGCACGGTATGTTCTTACCGTCGGCACTGAAAACGGATGTCATTCCGATTTTTCTTCCAATTAATCCTGGCATTTCAATTTAAATGTTTAAAAATATTGTTTTGTTAAATTTGTTTTTATTACACTCTGTTTTGGAAAAGGACCGATTGCACACACACGAAAAAAAGACCGCCCTAAAGCGTTCTTATTCAGCGAGTTGATAGATAAAACCTAGGTTTTTCCAGCGCAAATTTCGCCTTTCCGGATGCAAAGGTACTAATAATTAATGAATTACGCAAATTTTTCGCGAATTATTTTACAAAAATATTTAACAAAAAAATCCAGTCTGCAAAAACAGACCGGATTTTTATCTATAAGTGTTTTCTAGAAACTACACCTTGATCTCTACCTCAACACCTGAAGGAAGCTCGAGCTTCATAAGTGCGTCGATAGTCTTTGTTGTAGAACTGTAGATGTCGATAAGACGCTTGAAGTCTGAAAGCTGGAACTGCTCACGGCTCTTCTTGTTAACGAATGTAGAACGGTTAACTGTGAAGATACGCTTGTGAGTTGGAAGTGGAATTGGACCGCTTACGATAGCACCAGTAGCCTTTACAGCCTTAACGATCTTCTCTGCTGACTTGTCAACTAACTTGTGGTCGTATGACTTCAGCTTGATACGGATTTTCTGACTCATAATTTTAATAATTTAATAATGTTAATAAAAAAGAGTGAGAGAAGTCCGTAAAGAGTCATTTGCTCACGGACTCCTCATTATTGTTCTTCGCGTTTCCGCGAAAGAGTTTCTTACACGAGATCTGCGCGACCCTTGTTCTCCTCGAGGATAGCCTTAGCGATTGAGCTAGAAACCGCCTCGTGGTGATCATACTCCATTGAAGAAGTAGCACGACCTGAAGTGATGGTACGGAGAGCTGTTACATAACCGAACATCTCTGCCAGTGGAACCATTGCCTTAACGATCTTAGCACCGCTACGAGCATCGTCCATACCCTGAACCATACCACGACGCTTGTTCAAGTCACCGATAACGTCACCCATGCTCTCCTCTGGAGTTACAACCTCTACCTTCATGATAGGCTCCATGAGAACTGGACCTGCCTTAGGACAAGCATTCTTGAATGCGTTACGTGCAGCGAGCTCGAATGAGAGCTGGTCAGAGTCAACTGGGTGGAAGCTACCGTCGAGAAGAGTAACCTTCAAACCAGTTACAGGATAACCGCCGAGTACACCGTTCTTCAAGCAATCCTCGAAGCCCTTCTGTACTGCTGGGATGAATTCCTTAGGAACATTACCACCCTTAACCTCGTTGATGAACTGGAGATCGCCCTCCTTATAGTCCTCATCCTTAGGACCGATGTTAACGATGATGTCAGCGAACTTACCACGACCACCAGACTGCTTCTTGTAAACCTCACGGAGGTTAACCTCACGTGTGATAGCCTCCTTGTAGTTAACCTGTGGCTTACCCTGGTTACATTCTACCTTGAACTCACGCTTCAGACGGTCGATGATGATATCGAGGTGAAGCTCACCCATACCTGAGATAACGGTCTGGCCGCTCTGCTCATCAGTACGTACTGTGAATGTTGGGTCCTCCTCAGCGAGCTTAGCAAGACCGTTGTCAAGCTTAGCAACGTCAGCCTGAGACTTTGGCTCAACTGCGATAGAGATCACAGTATCAGGGAATGTCATTGACTCGAGTACGATTGGGTGCTCCTCATCACAGAGAGTATCACCTGTACGGATATCCTTGAAGCCTACACCAGAACCGATATCACCTGCAGCGATAACGTCAACTGGGTTCTGCTTGTTTGAGTGCATCTGGAACAGACGGCTTACGCGCTCCTTCTTACCAGAACGTGGGTTGAATACGTAAGAACCTGCCTCAACCTTACCTGAGTAAACACGGAAGAATACGAGACGACCTACGTATGGGTCTGTAGCGATCTTGAATGCGAGAGCTGCTGTTGGATCGTCCTCAGTAGCCTTGAACTTAACCTCTGTGCTCTCGTCGCCTGGCTCTGTACCGATAACCTCCTCGTTGTCAAGTGGAGAAGGAAGAAGAGCACATACATAGTCGAGCATTGTCTGTACGCCCTTGTTCTTGAATGAAGAACCGCAGAGCATAGGAACACACTTCAACTCGAGAGTACCCTTACGGAGAGCTGCGATGATTTCCTCCTCTGTGATGCTATCAACATCACCGTCGAGGTACTTCATCATCAAATCCTCGTCGAACTCAGAAGCTGACTCGAGGAGCTTGTCACGCCACTCGTTGCACTCGTCAACGAGATCAGCTGGAATATCCTCTACGTCATAGTCAGCACCCATTGTCTCATCGTGCCAAAGGATAGCCTTCATCTTGATGAGGTCAACGAGACCCTTGAAGCTTTCCTCTGCACCGATTGGAACACAGAGAGGAACTGGGTTAGCGCCGAGAACCTCTCTCATCTGAGATACTACGTCGAAGAAGTTAGCACCTGAACGGTCCATCTTGTTAACGTAGCCGATACGAGGAACATTGTACTTGTCAGCCTGACGCCATACGGTCTCAGACTGTGGCTCAACACCACCTACTGCACAGTATGTTGCAACTGCACCGTCGAGTACGCGGAGTGAACGCTCTACCTCAGCTGTGAAGTCAACGTGTCCCGGAGTATCGATAAGGTTAATCTTGTACTGATTACCGTTATACTTCCAGAAACAGGTTGTAGCAGCAGATGTGATAGTGATACCACGCTCCTGCTCCTGAGCCATCCAGTCCATGGTAGCGCCACCTTCGTGTACCTCACCAATCTTGTGGGTCTTACCTGTATAGAAAAGAATACGCTCTGATGTGGTTGTCTTACCAGCATCAATGTGAGCCATAATACCGATGTTACGGGTCAAATGAAGATCATGCTTTGCCATTTCTTTATCTCCTCATTACAATTAGAAACGGAAATGTGCAAATGCACGGTTAGCCTCAGCCATACGGTGCATATCCTCCTTACGCTTGAAAGCACCACCCTGGTTGTTGTATGCGTCCATGATCTCAGCAGCGAGCTTGTCAGCCATACCCTTACCACCACGCTTACGAGCGAAGATGATCATATTCTTCATTGAAATAGACTCCTTACGGTCAGCACGGATTTCTGTTGGAACCTGGAAAGTAGCACCACCGATACGGCGGCTCTTTACCTCAACCTGTGGAGTGATGTTGTCGAGTGCCTGCTTCCAAATATCAAGAGCAGACTTCTCCTCGTTTGCCATCTTCTCCTTTACGGTCTCAAGGGCAGCATAGAAGATTTCGTAAGATGTGTTCTTCTTACCATCAAACATAAGATGGTTAACGAACTTTGACACTTTCTTGTCATTGAAGACTGGGTCTGGAAGGACCACGCGCTTCTTTGGTTTTGCTTTTCTCATTTTGTTGTTTGAAAAATTTTAAATTCTGCTTGGGGGCTGTCTGTTTCCTTGTCTTCAACGCTCTCTCCAGAGCATTTACTCAACCGTCACTAATAACAAATCTCCAGCAAAATGATGTTAAATGTACATTATATATATATGTACTTGCGTACAATTTCTTGCACTAAAAGAAAAATAAAACTACCATTTGCCATTCAACTATGCAAATGGCAAATGGTGGTATTGGCTATTACTTCTTAGCCTTTGGACGCTTAGCACCGTACTTGGAACGACGCTGTGTGCGGTTAGCAACACCGGCAGTATCAAGAGTACCGCGAACGATGTGATAACGTACACCTGGAAGGTCCTTTACACGACCACCACGTACAAGTACGATTGAGTGCTCCTGAAGGTTGTGGCCCTCACCTGGAATGTAAGAGTTAACCTCCTTAGAGTTTGTGAGACGAACACGGGCTACCTTACGCATAGCCGAATTAGGCTTCTTAGGGGTAGTTGTATACACACGCACGCACACACCGCGACGCTGAGGACATGAGTCCAAAGCTGGTGACTTGCTCTTGTCTACAAGTACCTGTCTGCCTTTTCTTACCAATTGTTGAATTGTAGGCATAATTTAATTTGTTTAATTTATTTATATTATTTTATTTGTACTCAATACATTACACACTCCAATCAGGGCATAATACACCTTTTTTGAAGCGTTTCGGGGTGCAAAGGTACGAATATTTTCCGAAATTACCTAATATAAATAAAGATTTGTTAGAATAGCCACAACTCTTTAACTTCTTTTAACTCTTACAAGTCTTTTTTAATTTTCAAATTTTTACCTAATGTGCAAATTCGGCAGCGAGTTCACGTTAATTATTGTCAGTTCAGCACCAAAGGCGCGTTCTCATATTAATTTCTTAATCCTTCACTCTCTTCACCCCATAGCTGTCCAACGCCTTTTGCATTCGCTGGTTGCTATGATATTGGTCAAATAGCGGATTTTTGATAGCGAGTTCCTGTGAAGAAGTCAACAATCCCTTGCTTGCCATTCGTTTCCTTATTATCGCAAAACCGCCATTGTCTGAAGCATTCATCTGAAGAAAGCCCCCGGCACTTGAACCAAGCTCCATCTGATTGGCATCACGAACAACAACAGCCTCAGAGAGTTTGACAGTATTATTCTTGTCGAGTACCAGATGCGCAAAGATACATTTCGCGGTTGGAGTCTTCCCTTCCATCTGTCTGACAGCCACGAACTCAAGGCAATCTCCAAGTTCCCAGCCCTCGTTATTCTTCACAATGGCGAGGGCTATTTCTGAAACCGTCGTGTCGGGGGTAATCGTGAGATTCCCAAGACTTATATCCGTCACGAGCATATTATCCTTGAGCGAATACGCTACAGGTGGAAGTGTGCCGAATGAAACGATATACGGAGCCACCACCTGTGCTTTCATGGCAACCTCATTCTTGTTCAGATATACGGCAGGCTTTTGCATATTGACACCCTGAAAGCGTGAATAATCAGATTGTCGTCCAGTCTTATCCTGAAAGTTACCTCTCAACGATTCCTTCAACGCAGCATATATATTCTGTATGTTGCGCATCTTAACCCTATACACGACCTGTCCCTCAGCCTTCGCATCACGATATGTCGTCTGCTTGTGGCAAACCACGACCTGCCCATTACAGTTTCTGTAAACCACATTGTCAACCGCACCACATATAATTCCGTTTTTATCAAGTCTTGCCATAATTCTTAAGGATTTTAATTTGTTTTCTTTTCTTTCTAGCTGCAAAGATACAGATATTCCGTTGAAAATCCAAATAAAAAACCAAATATTTACAATTAAAGTACATTAAAAATACCATAGACAATGGTATCTTAATGGTAATTTAATGGTATTTTAATGGTAATTTAATGGTAATTACATCGGAGGAGAAACGGAAGAACAACGAAGCATAAGCCGAGAGGTATTATCTCTTTTATTACCACACAAAAAACATTCGAAAATTGTCATGTTATAAAACATTTCTTCAAGCATTGAATAAAAATCACATATGTAATATTCTGATATCAGAGTACGTCTTTTTCATTTTATGACGATTGTTTTCTTAGCAAAGAATTGCAAATATGCACTTTTCCTACTACTAAAATGACTTAAAAATGCCGTTTTGCATGGAATTTAAGTAAATTTTATGAAAAAATGACGATTATTGGAGTTTTTTTGCGTATCTTTGCAACACAAAATGGCCACGTGCCATTTTTGTACGACATATTGATAATACGAAGCGTTATGCTTTTCTTGTAATCGGAAACGTGAGAAACTTCCAAAGTCAGCAAGAAAGTGTGGCGGTTCGCGCTTATAGCGTGGACTGAATACTACATCTGCTGACTGGGTAATTCTCACGACCTCCGATTGAAGAAGTGGTATATCAGTTCCACGCTTCATAACAATTAAAGGCTCTTGTGGAGGCTGGAGAGCAATAGGAGTTATTACCATGAATAAAACTGCTAAAATTTTAGTAACTTTTGTTGTCGTTTTTCTTTTTATCATCATTTTTGGTGCTATTGCTGGCGCAATGAGTGATGCAGGTCGTACACCAGGAATCCTCGGATTAATAGTTTTGGCTGCTTTGATTGGTGCATTGAGAGCAATTTGGAAGAAGCCACAAAACCAAAAAGATGATAACAACAATTCTATTCTACAGAAGTAGCTAAAAACAGAATGTTCAAAGACTATTATCAGATTTTGGGCATTTCCCCATCTGCAACAAAACAAGAAATAAAGCAAGCTTATCGTCAGATGTCGTTAAAATGGCATCCTGATAAAAACCCAGGAGTTGATGTCACAGAAACAATGCAAGACATTAACGAGGCCTATACGATATTATTTGATGACATAAGTCGCTCAAGGTATGATAAAGAATACTATGCTTTCTCTCAACATCAAGAAATACATCAAGTGAAAAAGTCTGAAACAAAGACTAAATCTTGGAATTACGACTATGATGTTATGGATGACGATTTGAGAGAGGATATCAATGCAGCCAGAGCAAAAGCTAAAGATTTGGTAGATGAGTTCTTAAAAAGTTTCAAAGAGACATCGAAAGTTGCAGCCAAGGGAGCTTGGGAAGAAGCTTATGGTCTAATCATATGCGGAATTCTTTTTACAATATTATTTGCATTAATCAGAACATGTAATTAGAAAATCATGAAACAACCATCTATTTTCCTACTTATGGCATTGGGCATTATGTTATGCCAATCCTGCCAGAAAAAAGAAACAAAATACAAGGAATACACAAGTCCAGATAAAAGTTATGTAGTTTCTATACCAGAACAATTTCCTGCGTACAAATGTGTAGCAGACTTTATGAGTTTTGCAAAAGAAGACAATTCAATTGTCATTCAATGTGTTCCTGTAGACAATTTAAATAATGATGTCACCAAAATCAACGAAAATAGCGGAAAGTTTTCTTTCACTCAGATTGAGGTGTCTGACACATCTATCTTGTATCAATCTTCACAAGGTTTACTTACGGCCTATAAATATTATCTTATAAAGAAACTTCCAATAGCGAATTACATGATATGTGTATGTTCGCTGACCGAAAGCAAATCTGAAATAAAGGAAATGGGGAGTAGGATATACACCTCATTAAAACCATTCATACCGAAAGATACCGAAAATACTTTGCAAAAAGCGGATAAGAGTTATACAACAAAATATTATTCCATCAAGTATCCTAAGGAATGGAGAGTTTTAGAAAACATTGATAAAATGACAGATGCATACATAGGCTCTAAACAAGAAGATTTTGGCTTCACAATTATCCGATTTGAAACGGACTATTCGCTATCTAAGGCCCACATCGAAACAAACGAAAACATAAAGCAAGCAGGATTTAGAATCATTTCTGACAAACAAATAACTATAGCTGGGAGAAAGTGCTATGAAACCCTACAGGATGGAACTCTTCAGGGGAAAAGATTCAAGCATCTATCCTATACATTCAAGAAAGGAGACATGTTATACAATATAAAATTTGGAAACTTATCTAATGACAAACGAAAAGCTCTTGCTGACGAAATTATAGCCTCTTTCCGTTTTATGCAGTAAGACTGCCCCAGATAGAGAATATATAATTCGTACAAATTTTATGAACTTGAATATAAACTCCCTGTAATGCGCTTTGCATTACAGGGAGTTTTTATTCTAACGTGAATTCGACAAATTTACCGAGTATAATTTTCCGGTAATTTACTTTTCTGACATTTATTTTCAATTAAAAGGCATGCAGGGTGCGGTTTCACGTTAATTATTCTTCTTATAGCTCACTACTGCCCAGACAGCCATGACTGAGGAGGAAATGACGAGGGCGAGGACCTGATGGGCTATACTCTGGAAATCACCACCTCGGATGAATACTGTACGGACAGCATCAACGAAATAGTGCATTGGATTGATGTACGTAGTAAGATAAGCCCAATGTGGCATTGAACGAACAGGGGTGAAAAGACCGGAAAGAAGCATCAGACAGACCACGAAGAACCACATTACCAACATAGCTTGCTGAAGAGTGTCGCTATAGTTGGAAATGATAAGTCCAAGAGACGAGAAGAACAATGCCAAGAGCAAGGCTAACAAGTAGATAAGGATGAGCGGTCCCTGACACGTAATGCCATAGACGCCCCACGACAGTAGCAGACAGAGAGTCAGGACTACCATACCGATAATCCAGTAAGGGATGAGCTTTGCAAGGATGAACGACCACTTGGATACCGGGGTAACGTTGATCTGTTCAATAGTTCCCTTCTCCTTCTCTCCCACTATGTTAAGCGCAGGCAGGAAACCGCAGAGCATCATCATAAGGATGCCCGTCAAGGCAGGAATCATAAAGACCTTGTAACTTTGTCCCTTGTTGTAGAGAGATAAAACCTGACCACTACGGCCTCTCCCCCCGCCCTCTCCCGTAGAGAGGGAGCCGGAGAGCGAAAGGGATTCTATTTTAATAGGAGAGGATTGGTTTACTATCTGCGAAAGATACGACAATCCTATTGAGCCTTTTGTTCCATTAACAGCATTGGCAGCAATAAGAATTTGCGGATTACTGTCCAAGGTTAAGTCGTGGCTGTAATTTCGGGGAATAACCAGTACAATATCAGCCTTTGAGGTTTCAATATCCTTGAAGGCTGCATTATATGTAGGGCACAGGCCATTGAATATAAAGTAATTAGAAGCCTCTATGCTATGCACAAGTTGCTGGGAGAGCATAGAACGGTCGTTATCCACCACATCAACGCGTATGTTCTTTACCTCCTGATTCATTACCCACGGCATGACACACATCACCATTATGGGAAAGATAAAGATTATCCTCGGCATAAACGAGTTACGGCGTATCTGCAGGAACTCTTTCTGTATGAGATATTTCAATGTCATAGCCTACTATTCTAATCGTTTGTTGAACTTTACCAATGAAATGGTGAGAAGCAATACGGTCATTCCTATGAGGACTGCCACTTCGCGCCACACCTCACCTATACCCACATTCATTATCATCAGCTTACGCATAGCTTGAATGTAATAGCGAGGTGGTATGACGGCTGAAACCCATTGAAGTATGGTTGGCATTGACTCCACAGGGAAGAGCATCCCAGAAAGCATAACAGTTGGCAACAGCAATACCATAGCCGAGACAAGCAGGGCTACAAACTGCGTCTGCGCGATGTTGGAGATAAGCAAGCCAAGGGAGAGAGCCAAAAGGATATAGATGAGCGAAACAACGAGAATCCAACCAAGAGAGCCAGATAATGGAACATCGAGTACCGTGACAGACATCAACAAGATAATGCCAAGAATGAGCAACGCCTGTAACAGATATGGGATTGTCTTAGCCACAATTATCATAAGCGGCTGAACAGGTGATACCAACAGGACTTCCATCGTACCACGCTCTTTCTCGCGAACAATGCTTACGGAGGTCATCATTGCACAGATAAGAAGCATGAGCATTCCCATGATAGCCGGAACAAAGTTATATGCCGACTTCATCTGAGGATTGTATAGTAGCTTGGCATTCAGAGACGAGAGCTTAGGGTTGAGAATGGTCTGCTGAGCATAGTTTGTCCATTGCTGAGCCATGTTAGGGTCAGAGCCGTCAACGATAAACTGGATGCCCGAATGCTTGGAGGCATAGTCAGATGCAAAAACTATTGCCATATCGGCTTTTTGATTTCGGATGAGCAATTCAGCCTCCTTAGGCGTACCTACGGTAGCTATGACATTAAAATATTCCGATGTTGAAAGTCGATTTACGGAAGCCTGTGTCTGATGATCCATTTGCGAGGTCACAACGACAGTTCGCACGTTCTTCACGTCGTTGGTGATGGCAAAGCCGAAGATCAGCATCATCATAACCGGCATGACGAAGAGTATCAACATCGTTCGCTTATCGCGAAGGATGTGACGAGTTTCCTTTATGACAAATGATATAAACTGTCGCATGATGAAAAGCCCCCTACCTCCAGCCCTTCCACCGTGATGGGGAAGGGAGAGTCGTGACGGGATTTTATTATTAATTGAATTATTTTTCTATTCTCTTCGCTTGCCTTGCAAGATACGTAAACACATGATCCATATCGGGCTGTCTGAGGTCGCGTTTCAATTCCTCCGGCGTGCCCATCGCACTTATCTTGCCATCCACCATAATCGAGATACGGTCACAATACTCAGCCTCATCCATATAGTGGGTAGTCACGAAAACGGTAATTCCACGATGAGCGGCATCGTATATAAGTTCCCAGAACTGACGGCGGGTTGCGGGATCCACTCCACCAGTAGGCTCATCAAGGAAGACAATGGCAGGCTCATGGAAGATAGAGACGGAGAATGCCAGTTTTTGCTTCCAGCCAAGTGGCAGAGAACCTACGAGGTCGTTCTTATGTTCCTCGAAGTTCAGTTTCTTTAGGAGTTCGTCCGTCTTACAGGCAATATCCTTACCCTTCATACCATAGATACCACCGAATAGCCGAATATTCTCAGCCACAGTCAAATCCTCATAAAGCGAGAATTTCTGGCTCATATATCCGATATTCTTCTTTATCTGTTCATGCTCTGTGCGGATGTCAAAGCCAGCTACTTTACCAGAACCGCTCGTAGGTTGATTCAGACCGGTCAGCATGTGCATGGCAGTCGTCTTGCCGGCACCATTAGCCCCAAGGAAACCGAATATCTCACCTCGCTTAACCGAAAAGCTGATATCGTCAACTGCATGGAAATCGCCGAATGCCTTCACCAAGTGAGAGACTTCTATGACATTTTCAATTTCGGCCCTTTGACCTTCGTCTTTTGACTTTTGACTTATTCCCGAAGGATTAAATATGTCCCTGAACCTGTCAAGTATTACCTCTGGTGTGTCAATGCCCATCACCTTACCTTCACTAAGAAACGCCACACGTTCACATTGCCTAACCTCATCAAGATAAGGGGTGGAAGCAACAATGGTTATGCCACGCTCCTTCAGCATAGCAAGCATTTCCCAGAACTCTTTGCGACTCACAGGATCAACGCCCGTAGTAGGCTCATCGAGGAAGAGTACGCTTGGCTGATGAACCAACGCACAACTCAATGCCAGTTTCTGTTTCATACCACCCGACAAAGCCCCAGCCTTACGATCCTTGAATCGCTCTATCTGCGAATATATAGCCTTGATATTGTCATACCCTTCATCAATTGTAGTACCGAAAAGCGTGGCAAAGAACTCAAGATTCTCATGCACCGTCAAATCCTGATAGAGCGAGAACCTGCCAGGCATATACCCTACACGCTTACGTATCTCCTTCATCTGACGTACCACGTCAAAGCCATCTACCGTTGCCTTACCCTCATCAGCAAGCAACAACGTACAGAGGATACGGAACATGGAGGTCTTGCCAGAGCCGTCTGGACCTATAAGTCCAAAAACCTCGCCCTTACCCACAGAGAACGACACATCATCGAGTGCCTTTACCCTGCCATACGACTTCGAGATATGATTGACAGATATCATAATTATCGGCCTCTCCCCCGCCCTCTCCCATAGGAAGGGATCTGGAATACGAAAGGCATGTTAATTGTTAATTATTAATTGTTAAATTGAACTTCCCCATACATACCAATCTTTATATACCCATCATTCTTTACGGCAACTTTCAGGGCATATACCTGATCAGCACGCTCATCGTCTGTGAGTATGGTCTTAGGGGTAAACTCAGAACGGCTGCTAATCCAAGATACTACACCCTCATACTCCTTCTTTTGTCCGATACCATAGTCGGAAAAGACCTTTGCCTTCTGCCCTACCCTGATATTCTTCAATTGTGCAGAGGTCACATAGGCACGGATATACATGCTCTTCGTATCTGCCATCTTGAACAAAGGCTTGCCGATTGCCACAAACTCGCCCTTTTCAACGTATTTCTCCAATACAGTACCCTTGACAGGTGCTATGACATGACACTTCCGCAACTGATCCATCAGTTGGCTAACCTGCACATCAGTAGTTGAGAGCTGGGAGTTAAGGGTTGAGAGTTGAGTGTTTAGAGTAGAAACCTGAGCCTTGAGCTGCTTTTCCAACAACTCAACCTGACTTGTCGCATCATCAAGCATCTTACTTGGTGAAGCCCCGTCACTAACCAGTTCCTTATAGCGCTGCTGTTCCTGCTTAGCTTTATCCAATTGCTGTCGAGTAACGGCTATCTGGACCTCCATATCCGGTTTCTGACTCTGATAAACCTGCTTTGTTGCACCCATCTGCTTAATCTTCAGCCATATCTGTGTAGTATCAATGAGTCCCACTTCCTTGCCGTCAGCAATCTCATCGCCCTCACAGACATCAAATGCCATCAGCGTGCCACTCTGCTCTGCGGCAATAGTTGTCTCCGTGGCTTCAAACACGCCCGTAGCATCATTTTTTTGCTCTTTGTCTCCACAGCTTGCCAAGACCATTGCCAAACCTATCGTCCATATTGTATTTACTGCTTTCATATTCTATATCAGTTATTGGTTGTATATTTCAAGTCGTAAATCTCTTTCAGCATCTCTATTTCATGCACACATTGCTGAACTTTTGCTGCATTCTCGTTTGTGATCTCCTTCACCAAGTCATTCACATCAATAATGCCATGCGAGAGTCTCGATTCTGCAGCCTTACGTATAGACGACCGCAGATTAATGATTTCCTCGTCATCTGCCATTAGTTTCCGATAGCGCCCTATATCCTCGTTCTGTTGAATCTGTTCCAGATTGTTGTTGAACAGGAACACGCTACGATTGGTCTCTGCTGTCTTGCGTTGTACCTGTATTTTCTCCTTGTCATTCTTGCGAGTATAGAAAGCCCCTATATTCCAAGTGAGCCTCGCACCAATCATACCATTGAGCGACCATTGACGATTCATCATATCTTCGAACACATTATATCCGGGATAACCATAGAAACCTTGCGCAAACACCCCGAACTTCGGCATCAAGGATGCATCAAGGGCTTTCTCCTGAGCATCAGCCAGTCGGAGCTGGGCATTAATAGCCTTTAGTTCAGGTCGCTCAGAGTTTAGTGTTGAGCGTTTAAAGTTTAGTGGGGGCTTTACAGGATTCCTCACCTCTATCCCGCAAAAAGTAGAGAGCAGCCTGACAAGGGCTTTCCGCTGGGCTTGCATATCCGTCATTTTTTGCACAACGTTCAGGCGCTCTGCCTTTACGTTCAAATAGTCACTCTCAGCTGCCGTTCCGTTCTTCTGCATTGAAGCCAGCTTTTTCTCATTGGCACTCAGTAGATTCTGCAAATTCGCATTCAGTTTGATCTGCTCGTCAAGTAACAGCAAACCGAAATACATCTCATTCACGCGCTTGCGAACATTATACATATTGACCTCGTTCTGAGCCGTCTGTACATTTCCCTGTTCCCGAGCAATCTCTTTTCTACTCTTGATAACGCCACCGTCATATACCATCTGTTGCACATCAACACCCACGCGGTACTGGTCCCTCGACAGCCCCTTCATGTCTATGCCCATAGCCTTGTACATCTGCTGCATCTGATCGGGAAATGCCGTTACGTCGCTCTGTAGAGTGGCTTGTGCAGAAACAGATACCTGCGGCAACCATCCCTTTTGGATATTTGCCTCCGTCAGCTCAGTAGTCTTGTCAATCAGTCCATACTGCTGTATCAGCGGATAATTACGTTCCGCTGCCTGCTGGCATTCTTCGAGAGTCTGCGCCTGTGCCATTGCCGGCAACATTAAAAGAGCTAAAATGAATTTTCGCATAATCGTTACTTTGATAATCTTCGCTGTATTCGTTTGCAAAGATACGGCGATTTTACAAAATATATGTTATCCATAAATGTGAATAAATGTTCTTTTTGTTAGATTATTACATAAAAAGGATATTATTCCATACTTTTTTATTATCTTTGCCATGGATTTAGCAATAACAACTATGGGAAAGCAACCGAATCTGATGGACTATTCGCGAATGAGAGAAATACTAAGTCCTCATTTCGCACATATGAGTGAGTCTTCATTTATCAACAAAGAACTGGGCATGATATATGGAAGTCCCAACGCTTTCATGCTCGCCAAGCATCACAGCCAGCCGCCTTTCGTCATCGATGACTATCGAATGGGAATATACGTCAGAGGTGAGATGCGCACCAGCATCAATCTCGTAGAACGGAATCTCACCCCTGGCACACTCGTGTTCCTGGGACCTGGAACCATCATCAACCCTATCTACTTTGGTGATAATCTCGAACTCTACGGCATAGGACTATTTGCAGACTTCCCTATGCCATTTGCCAAAGAAAAGATGCCATCGGCTTTCAACGGACAAGTGCGCGACTTCGAAATTAAAGTCGATGAGAGCGACATCATCACGGCACGTCATTTCATTGACACCATCTGGCACTTGGTTCACCAACCTGACTATAACCGCCAGACGCTCAGCAGTATAGTTGCCGCTATGATGTACCACTACGACGGGCTGTATCGCAAACATATCGATCTGTTAAAGGCTTCGCAAAGTCGTGAGCAGACCATTTTCGACCGCTTTATATATCTTGTCAATCAACACGCCACACGCGAACATCAGATAGGTTTCTATGCCGACAAGATGTGCCTTACCGAGCACTATCTCGGCACCGTCATCCGCCAAGCCAGCGGCATTACCGCCAAGGAATGGATTGACCGCGCCCTCATCGAGCACATAAAGATTGAACTAAAATATTCCGACAAACCAATCGTCCAGATCTCTGAAGAAATGAATTTCCCCAATCCCTCATTCTTCAGCAAATACTTCAAGCGCCTCACCAACCAGACGCCATTGGAATACAAACTTTCGAACTAATATCTACCTCCGTTCCAAATCCGTTTCAGGTCCGTTTCAAGTCCGTTCCCTTAGAAACGGAGAAACTCGGTGCAGAATTGGAACTGCACCGAGTCTCTTATGGCTTTTAAGCGGCCTTGACTTTGAGCCTTTTCAAAATTAAGCCTCGCCCTTTCCGAATGGGTTAGCGGTACGAGGTCCCTGTGGAGCCTGTGGCTGACCGAGGTCGATTGTACCGAACTCAGACTCATAACGCATTATATTCTCCTGAAGAGCCATAGCAAGACGCTTTGCGTGCTCCGGAGCGAGAAGGATACGACTAACCACCTGAGCCTTTGGCTGACCAGGAAGCATACTTGCACAGTCAACAACAAACTCTGCATGAGAGTGGCTGATAACTGCGAAGTTAGAATAAATACCTCTTGCCACCTCAGGTGACACCTCTATCTGCATCTGCTGTCCAGCCTGTTGATTCTTATTGTCCATTTTGTTTAGATTCTATGTTTTTAAGTTAATAATTTGAATGTTTGTAATGCAAAGGTAATAAAAAGTTTTGGTTTCTCCAAATTTATCGATGATTAAATTTAAGTGTTTGTTATTACTATACGCCAACACCTAACACCCATCACCCAACACCTATCTTTTCCTTATCAAGGTAAGTCCGTCGCGAAGCGGAATCATGACCTTCTCTACCCTATCGTCATTAGCAACGACATCGTTGAAATCGCGTATTCCTTTCGTCTGATAGTCTCTTGCATATTCAGGATCGATTACGTGACCGTCCCACAAGGTATTGTCGGCAAGAATCCACCCGCCTTTCGACATCAGAGGAAGAACCATCTCGTAGGTCTCAACGTATGTACGCTTATCCCCGTCAATAAATGCCATATCAAAGAGAATGCCCTTCTCAGAAGCGATACGCGGAACTTCATCTATTGCATTACCTATTATAAATGATATCTTCTCGCTAAGCGGAGAGCCATCTATCCACTTTCGGGTAAAGTCCTCCTGCTCGTCATTTATCTCAAAGGTATAGAGATGACCGTCTTCTGAAAGTCCCTCGGCAAGACACAATGCTGAATAGCCGGAGAAAGTACCAACTTCAAGCACATTCTTCGGCTTAGCCATCTCAACGAGCATCTTCAGCAAACGCCCCTGAAGATGCCCGCTTGCCATACGGCCATGAAGCAGACGGACATTGGTGTCACGATAAAGACGATAGAGATATTCAGGCTCTTTGTCCGAATGTTCCCTAACGTATTTGTCAAGTTCAGCCTCTCCGTCAAGGGTGGTATGTGTCGGATCCTGTGTCTTAGACTTTGCCATTATTTATTTTTTGATTAAAGCTTTTGGAATAAGGTTTGATTGTTTTCAAAGTCCTCATTTATAAAAGACAAACAAAGTTTATTCCTTATTCCATAAACTTTATTCCACTATTCACAGAGAGCAGAAATTGCCAGACGATAAGAGTCAAGTCCGAAACCACAGATTACGCCTTTGCAAGCAGCAGAGATAAAGCTATGATGACGGAATTCCTCTCGCGTATGTACATTACTAATATGCACCTCAATAACAGGACAACGCAAAGAGCGAATACAATCGTGAAGAGCCACGCTCGTATGAGTATAGGCTCCAGCATTGAGAACCACACCGTCGTATGTGAAGCCCACCTCTTGTAACTTGTTTATCATCTCACCCTCGATATTGCTCTGGTAGTATTCCAGTTCAACATTAGGGAAACGCTCCTTTAACTTTGGGAGATAAGCCTCAAAAGAAGAATCTCCATAGATTCCAGGTTCACGAACACCGAGAAGATTCAGGTTCGGACCATTCATTATCAGTATTTTCATTCTTTATCTTTCAACTTTAATCTTTCTACTTTACTCTTTTCCCTCTCTTAATATCTCGATTAACTCCTTCATTCCCTCACTCGCACCTTTCTTTATATGCGTGAGATTAGCACGAGTAGCAACAGCATTAGGGTCAATGAGATACATCGGTATTCCCGGACGACAATACTGCACAAGTCCGGCAGCCGGATATACGTTCAGGCTCGTGCCTATGATTATGAAGATATCAGCCTGTTGGGCTTCCTGAGCAGCATCATACATATTAGGCACATTTTCCTCGAAGAATACGATGAAAGGTCTCAAAAGACTTCCGTCGCCAGCCTTTTCTCCATGAGGAACCTCAAGGCCTGACTCTCCGAAGCCCTCATGAGGAAGGGTTACGTGAAAGCGAGGATTATCAACATCACGACTTGAGCACATCTTCATCAACTCACCATGAAGGTGTATGATTTTTGAGGAGCCGGCCATCTCATGAAGGTTATCCACGTTCTGAGTAACGATAGTCACGTCGAAATCCTTCTCAAGTTCCTTCAGCAGAAGATGCCCCTGATTAGGCTTCACATCACGGTACTTGGTACGGAGCATGTTGTAGAAATCATTCACATAGCAAGGATCCTGCTCCCAACCAGTATGGCTGGCAACTTTCATCACAGGATAATTATCCCATAGACCGCCAGCATCGCGGAAAGTGGTCAAACCACTCTCGACCGACATCCCCGCACCTGTCAAGACAACTATTTTCTTCCTCATAATTTCAATAGTTTTTACGTTGTTTTTTTGCCTAATATCGGGCATTAATTCTTAACAATGCACAAAAATAGTAATTTTTTTCGGAAATACACTAAAGTAATCGGAGAAAAATGTTAACTTTGCACCTTGATTAAATATTTTTCCACAAAAAACGATTAAAATTCACATGGATAATGTAAGCTACGCCCTCGGACTGGGCATCGGTTCCCAGCTTAAGAGCATGGGCGCAGAGAGTCTCAACATCGATGATTTCGCACAGGCAATCAAGGATGTGCTCAACGATTCAGAACTCAAGATTTCAATGGCTGATTCACAGAAGATTGTACAGAAATTCTTTCAGGAACAGGAGGCTAAGCAACGTGCTGCTATGGCAGAGACCGGCAAGAAACTCAAGGCAGAAGGCGAGGCTTACCTTGCAGAGAACGCAAAGAAAGACGATGTAATCACAACAGCTTCAGGACTTCAGTACACAGTACTCAAAGAGGGCACAGGCAAGTCGCCTAAGGCTACCGATACAGTTGTTTGCCACTATGAGGGTTTCCTCACCAACGGCACAGTATTCGACAGCAGCATACAGCGTGGCGAACCAGCAGCTTTCCCTCTCAATGGCGTTATCGCAGGTTGGACAGAAGGCCTTCAGCTCATGAAGGAAGGAGGCAAAAACCGTTTCTTCATCCCTTATCACCTCGCATACGGTGAGGCTGGCGCAGCAGGCTCTATTCCTCCATACGCAGCCCTCATCTTTGACGTGGAGCTTATCGAGGTAAAGTAAGAAGAACCGGAGATTCCGGGAAATCCAGATAAAATCAGAACAACTAGAAAATAACTAAAATAAAAAACAAAGAAAATGAAAAAATTCACTTTCGCAGCAATCGCGTTTATCGCTGTTCTTGCTGCTTCTTTCTCTTCTTGCGGCAACAGCCCCAAGGCTAACCTCAAGAACGACATTGACACTGTAAGCTACACTATCGGTATGAGTCAGACTCAGGGCCTGAAGGAATACCTCGTTAACCAACTCGGTGTTGATACCACTTATATGGACGCATTCATCAAGGGTCTCAACGAGGGTGCAAAGGCAGGTGACGACAAGAAGACTGCAGCTTACTATGCTGGTATCCAGATCGGTCAGCAGATCTCTAACCAGATGATCAAGGGTCTCAACCGCGAACTCTTCGGCGAGGACTCAACAAAGACCGTTTCTATGAAGAACTTCCTCGCAGGTTTCATCGCTGGTACAACTGGCAAGAACCAGCTTATGACCATAGAGCAGGCTAACGAAATTGCACAGGCAAAGGTTCAGGCTATCAAGGCTCGTGAGGCTGAGAAGCAGTTTGGCGACAACAAGGCAGCCGGTGAGAAGTTCCTTGCTGAGAACGCAAAGAAGGAAGGTGTAAAAGTTCTCCCTGGTGGTGTTCAGTACAAGGTTATCAAGGAAGGTTCTGGCGAGATTCCTGCTGATTCTTCAATTGTTGTCGTAAACTACGAGGGTAAGACCATCGACGGAAATGTATTCGATTCTTCATACGGCAAGGAGCCTGTAACATTCCCTGCAAACAGAGTCATCAAGGGTTGGACAGAGGCTCTCGTTCACATGCCAGTAGGTTCTATCTGGGAAGTATATATCCCACAGGAACTCGCTTACGGTGAGCGCTCAACAGGTCAGTTGAAGCCTTTCTCTGCACTTATCTTCAAGATTGAGCTTATAAGCATCAAGAAATAAGTAAGGCCCTCTAGATCCCCCTGCATAGGGGGACTTTGGGATTAGAGGTTAGGGGTTAGAGTTTCAATCTCTTAACTTCATAATTTCTTAATATCTTTAGAAATGAAAAAAACTTTTTTTATAGCAATAACAATGATGGTGAGCTTCTCAATGCTCACCATCGCTGCTAATGACAAGAAGAAGAAAGCCATCACTCCTGCTGCTGCTCCAGAGCGTACAGTTCTTGCCAACAGCAACGATACACTAAGCTATGCCGCTGGTATGTCGCAGACAAACGGACTCATTCCTTACCTCACAAGCCAGTTGAAGGTTGATACAGCCTATATGGCAGACTTCATCGCTGGCTTCAAAGAGGCAATGAATAAGACCGAAGATCCAAGCTACAATGCCCATGCTGCTGGTATCGAGATTGCAAAGATGCTAAAGGAACGCTTGTTCCCAAGCATCGAGAACGAGCTCAAGGGCTCTCCAGAGGCTCTCGTTCGCGAGAAATTCGTTGAGGGTTTCGTTGCAGCTCTCAAGAACGACACATCTATTTATAATCAGCAGACATCAGCAAGCTATTTCGAGGCTCGTATGAAGGCGAACCACGAGGCTAAGCAGGAAAGACTCTACGGAGCTAACCGCGAAGCTGGTAAGAAGTTCCTTGCAGAGAATGCCAAGAAAGAAGGTGTCGTAACAACTCCTTCTGGTCTTCAGTATAAGATTTTGACAAAGGGTACAGGTCCTATCCCTACAGCTTCTCAGGAGGTAAAGGTAAAGTATGAAGGAAAGCTCCTCGACGGTACTGTCTTCGACTCTTCATACAAGCGTAGCGACCCAATCACCAAGTTCCGTTGCAATCAGGTTATCAAGGGTTGGACAGAGGCTCTTACAATGATGCCTGTTGGCTCTACATGGGAACTTTACATCCCTTACGAGCTTGCTTACGGCGATGCCGACCAGGGCAAGATCAAGCCTTACTCTATGCTCATCTTCAAGGTTGAGCTCATAGGCATTGAGGGATTGGAAGCAGAGAAACCTGCAGAACCAGTAAAGGCTGCTCCTGCAAAGGCTGCCCCAAAGAAAGCAGCAAAGAGGAAGTAAATCTCTTTTCGGAAATAGGAAATAAAAAGTAAGAAGTAAAAAGTACTCAATCACAACCTTTCGCAATAGTACTTTTTACTTTTTATTTTTTTGTATCTTTCCGTCCTTGCTTCTTCTGGCATTCTCCATCGGTACTCCATCGATAGTCCGACAATACTATGGAGCACCTATGGAGCCTCCTAAGAGAAAGAGCGGAAGAACGGCAGAAAGTCTGGACATAAAAATGTGGCACAACCTATAATAAAATAGATTATGCCACAATAATCATATATTACTTACGAGTTATATTATTATCTAGAAATAACGATTTGCTTGGATGCAGCGATTTCGTCATTTACACAAAGGAATACTATATACAGAACAGTGCCACTCTCTTGTGGAACTCCCACATAACCTCTTCCACTACATTGCCTAATGTACCAAGGACCATCACTTTTCATATTATCTATAGTATATCCACCATTTCCAGATGTAGGCAATAGTTTTATTTCTACTTTTGCTCCATTAGGTCTATTGAGAAGACTACTACTCTTGAGTTGGAAGTCAACATATATCTTGTTGGTACTTCTATCGTACCCCAAATCAACAATCTCAGTACTATTATAAACAGGACTATTATCAGGATCAGGCACTACAGCAACAGTAGAGATATGCTTACTAATAGTTGTAGTCTTATTATTTTTTTCATCATAAGGTTTAGCTATTATTTCAACATAATACCCATTTTCAAATGAAACATTTTCAAATGTAAACCTTTTGGTTGAACTTGAATTTGCTATTGCCCCACCAGACTTTACCACTTTACCCGAACCATTATATACATATATATTTGCGCTTGCAGCATTATTCAGGATGTAATCTACATCGATAGTTTTTTGACCTGGTGTATATACGGCTTCTTTAATAGTTCCAGTTACAGCAGGAGGGAAAGGCCATTGGAACTTAATTTCCTTCAATAACCTTCCATTACTATACAATCCACACCAATACCAATTTCCATATTCCAGTCTATTTACAGGCAATGTAAAGTTTCTGTATGCATATACATTTGTATTTGGATTTGGATCCGAAGATTTTTTTTTGATATTTTCATTGTGAAATAGACGTGTATGTTTCTCATCATATATTCTTATTGAAGAGGAATACTCATAACCATGTTGCATGCTGTAATTAACAGTAAGTGTCTTATTGTATATATTTGGGGTGACACTCTTTATATTTCCAGTAGCTTGAACATTTACCGGATATGCGCCCACAAAATTATTGCCATTTGTATAAAGTAATACTTGGAATAGACCTTCCTCCAAGGTTGGATCTACGTTCACAATTCCAGAAGATGTATTACCATATCGATTTGATACAGTATAAGATGAAGTACATAATGGATTAGTTACACTTCCCTTATGTTGAGACAATATTCCCAATTTCGCATTAGAAGTATAGTCAGTCGTGAAATTCACAGAAATTGTACTATTGTCGGCATAATATCTAGCAGAATTTATTTTGCTAGTACCAGATGCCGTTTGCACACTACCCCATGTTGCTAAGAAACATGATAATAAAAGTAAAATTTTTTTCATTTTGTTGGTTTTATTATTAGTGTCCGCAGAATTAGTATTTCGCCAAAACCAAAGAGGCGCGGACATCCCCCTCTGGCGGTGATAAAAGCAATGAAAATTCGCCATATTCACTCTAAATATGAAATAATCCCCAAGAACAACCCCACCAACTATGATAGATAGGGGCAATAGGAAACCTCTGCGTTTCTTTATGAAACAGCACACATCATAACAGAGTTTTAACACTAAGGACAAATAAGATGAATAATAGAGATATTATTATAATCCGTCTCGTAATCCGTCTTCATATATTCTTCTGTGTGAATACGTATGTATCGCCATGCAACAATGCAAAATTATGAAAAATATTTCAATAACTCAAAACAAAATACGTTTTCGCAATTACCACCCTCATTTTTAACATACTTTAAAGCATCTGACTATATTTTGCATTCCAAAACTAACAAACGTTTACGTATAATTGTCAAGAAATTATCATATTTATACGTTTTCCCCTCAATACCCATTCTACATACAAAGACAGAAACATCATTATTCCTCCAATGATACACCATCTAACTATGGACCATCTATGGAGTATCCTAAGAGGAAGAGCGGACTTTTACACAAGAAAACACCCTGGAAACAGAAATTATCAGAATGTCAGGAACAAAAGAAGTGGCACAAGCTATTAATAGCCTGTGCCACAATAATTAAAATATCACTTAGGATTATTTTTTATCTAGAAATAACGATTTGCTTAGTCGCACCATCCTCAGTCCCATTTACGGTAAGTACAACTATATATAGAACATTGCCAGTCTCATTTGGAACGTTTATAAAATAGCCTCCACTATTTTGTGGACAGTACCAAGAACCTCCGTCATACCAGCTTCCAGACTTTGTTGACAACAATCTAAACCCTACAGTCGCACCACTTCTCTTGAGTTGGAAGTCAACATTTATCTTATTGGTACTACTGTCATACCATAAATTAGTAATCTGATTACTTGCATAAGCAGGTCCATCACTATCAACAGCAGTAGTAGAGAGATTCTTTACCGACAAATCTTTTCCATTTTCAACCAATACAACATCATATCGATAATCGTCTTTTAATTGAACATTTTCAAGTTTAATGTTTTTGGTTTCTCTTGAATTAGTTACTTCCACACTCTTTATTATTGTATTATACCAGTGATCACGTATCTTTATCGTAGGGTGGTTTTGAGCATACTTCAAGGTGTAATCAACTGAGACAGTTTTACTGCCAGGGGTATATGCAACTTTCTGAATATCCCCGACAGGATCAGATATTGGATCGTTAATATCCAGATACGCAATATTAAATTCCATTTTCTCTTTTGAGACAGGATATGCTTTGTTGACTGTAGCTCCACCTGAATTACATCGAATCAATGTCCCTGCTGTTTTTACAATCACATCAGTTCCTGAGCGTGTTATAGAAAAACCACGTGTATTTCTATTAGATGGATCTTTTCCCATTATGTTTTCATTAACTTCTCCTTGTGTGATTTCGCAGCTTTCTGGAATTTTACATTTGTTGACAAACAATACAGATTTTGCGATATAAATTCCTGGAGCGAGTCCATACTCTTTGGAATTTTTGGATGAAATTGCCAATTGGTAATTCTTTCCACCTTGCAGGCCATTACGATCATCCTCCATACTTGTAAAACCATATAATTTTTTTGTCTGCCATCCATTCTTTGATGATGAACCATTCAGTTTTTGGGCTTTTGAAGGCGACATCATAACATCGTATGATATTCCTTGATAACTTACTCTGTAAAGACCTTCACCTTGCGCCACAGACGCGGATGTACTCCTTGTAGTATTAGGAGCAGATATCATTTCTACACTAATTTTATCATTTTTTGTGTAGTCTAAATCATCTTGCTCATCAGAGCAAGAAATAACAGTAATTGCTAACAGACCAGCCAATACTGCGCTAAAAATTTTTTTCATTTAATTTGGATTTATTATTAGCATTGTGTCCGCAGAATTAGTATTTCGCCAAAAACAAAGAGGCGCGGACATCCCTCTCTGGCGGTGATAATAGCAATGAAAATTCGTCATATTCACTCTGGATATGAAATAATCCCCAAGAACAACCCCACCAACTATGATAGATAGGGGCAATAGGAATCCTCCTCGTTTCTTTATGAAACAGCACACATCATAACAGAGTTCTTTACACTAAGGACAAATAAGATGAATAATAGAGATATTGTTATAATCCGTCTCGTAATCCGTCTTCATATATTCTTCTGTGTGAATACGTATGTATCGCCATGCAACAATGCAAAATTATGAAAAATATTTCAATAACACCCCTCTCATTTTTAACATATTTTAAAACGTTTGACCATATTTTGCATTCCAAAATCAACAAACGTTTACGTGAAAGCCTCAAAGAATTATCATATTTACACGTTTTCTCGTCGATAACCATTCGACATACAAAGACAGAAACATCTTTATTTCTCCAATGATACTCCATCAGTGGTCCATCGATTCTCCATCGATCCTCCATCGAAACGATGGACCATCGATGGAGTATCGATGGAGTATCGATGGAGTATCCTAAGAGGAAAAGCGGAAAAATGGCGGAGTTTGTTACATAGGAAATGCCGAATTCCTTGGGTGAAAAATCAATAAAGAAAGGAAACAAAAATCCCACACCGCCAAGACATTCACAAGGAATCATTGAAGGTGTGGGAATGAAATATTGTAGATTTTTTGAATTAGTACCTATGCCTTCACCTCTTCACCAAACAAAGTAGCGGAGGTGCTTCTTGTAATCCTTACCCTAACGGTTTCGCCGATATGGTGATTGCCTTTATCGAAAACCACCATTTTATTCTGCTCGGTGCGTCCGCAAAGCTGTTCGCGACTTCGCTTGCTGTAATTCTCTACAAGGACATCAAACTCCTTGCCTTCATCAAGTTTATAGTTTTCTGCGGAAAGCTCATTCTGGAGGGCTATCATCTCATTAAGTCTTGCAATCTTAACTTCCTCTGGAATATCATCAGGAAGATGCTTTGAAGCGTATGTGCCCGGACGCTCTGAATATTTGAACATAAAGGCACTTGCATAGCCCACTTCCCTCATAAGAGAGAGAGACATCTGATGATCCTCTTCCGTCTCTGAGTGATATCCAACGAAAATATCTGTCGTAATGGCACAATCAGGAATAATACGCTTGATTGCCTCTACCCTACTGAGATACCACTCACGAGTATATTTTCTGTTCATGAGTTTCAGAATCCTGTCACTTCCGCTCTGCACAGGCAAATGGATATGCTTGCAGACATTCGGCATATCGGCTATTACCTGAAGGGTATCATCGCTCATATCCTTCGGGTGTGAGGTGGTGAAGCGAACCCTCATCTCGGGAACAGTTTCTGCCACCCTTCTAAGCAGTTCCGGGAAAAGAACGAACTCGTCAGAGCCTTCCTTTGGGAACTTATACGAGTTCACATTCTGACCAAGAAGCGTGAGTTCCTTGTAGCCTCTGTCCCTTAGATCTACGCATTCCTTCAGGATGCTGTCGATATCCCTTGAACGCTCACGACCACGGGTATAAGGCACGATGCAATAATGGCAGAAATTATTACAGCCTCGCATGATACTGACAAAACCCGAAATCTTCATGCCATGAGCACGCTTTGGAAGCACGTCACGATATGTCTCCGTCAAAGAGAGATTTGTATCAATAGCATTCTGACCAAGCTCACATTGTGCTATAAGGTCAGGCAAGGACAGATAGGAGTCAGGACCAGCCACGAGATTAGCGTAGTGGTTATCAATAAGGTCATCCTTGACACGCTCAGCCATACAGCCGAGCACGCCAAGGATTACTTTCTTCCCTTTGTTCTTGTTAATGTTATGCAGAGCCTCCAAGCGATGGTATATCTTGTTCTCTGCATTTTCACGTACTGAGCAAGTGTTAAGGAACACCGCATCAGCCTCATCTATTTCTTCTGTTGTTTCATAGCCAGCCATCTGCATTACTGAGGCAACAACCTCAGAGTCTGCAACATTCATCTGGCATCCGTAAGTTTCTATAAAGAGTTTCTTCATTTATTTCTTCTCGTAGTCGTTAATCTTCTTCAGGAAAAACTCCCTGAAATCGCTCCACTTGTAATAGCATCCCTGAACAGGTTTCAGGTCAGGAAGCTGAGCCTCATCTTCATTAAGGAGCACCTTGAATATCACATCCTTGTCCTGATCATTCTTGTGATAGAAAATGAACTGAACATTACATGCCATAGGGAATATGCGGTAATTGAGCCAACCATTCTTGTCAAGGTCGTCAAGAGGCATCTGCTTGCCATAACCGTTAAGGTTAAGAAGACAGACAAGAGGCATAACCATAGTGTCATGACCATAACGAAGCGTTGCTCCCGGATGCGGGAAGGCAAGACAGGAATCTGCCTCAGAGATAATCTTTCTTACAAGATTACGCTGTGAATAGCCCTGTATGCCTCCGCTCAATGGAGAATTGCCATAACTCACATACCACCATGCATTGCTACCAGCCCATAAGTCATATACCTCATCCTCATTGAAGAGATCATACATATTGAATTTATGGCGAAGCTCTGTGCTCTGGATATTTGAAGCCAGTTCAAAAATCTTCTCCACAAGGAAATGACCACTAATCTTGTTCTCCTTTAGGAATTCCTTGTCCTTGAAAAGCAAATTAATAACACGATCACCTGTTCTGTGCTTCTGACTAAAGTCCTTGAACTCCTGTGCCTTCGTAGCTTCATTTCTCAAGGCAATGAGAACAGAATCCTTGTAGTTCATGTAATACAGATCATGACGACTTGCATCATGAGTGATATTCAATTCCGGATTCATAGTGGTAAACTGCAAGAGAGCGTTCTCCATAGAGAGGACGCAACGTATAACCTGAGTTGACTTTGCATCAATATTTGTCTTGCCCTTGAAAACCTCAGGGAACCTCTCGTACATACGCTTTGCTATACAGCGATGCTGCTCTGCCCCAAGCTGGGTAAGCTCACCATCACGACCTCTTGCCTCCTCGCGTATCTGCCCTACCTTGTCGAATACCTCAAGTCCCTTCTCGGTCAGCATACCAGCATCTGCAAGTTTCTTGAGTGCATTATATGGCATGTCATAGTCTCTGGAACCAAGGAGATATCGAGAGCCATGACGACCATAATGACTAATGTAATATGGTGTATAGCCCGCTGGTGCTGGTGTGAGAGCCTTCTGAGGACCAGGATAAGCCTTATAGTTAGAACCTGAGAGGGTGATATCCTTACGGAAATCCTCACGAGCCTGTTGTGCCGAAACAGCGACAGACATACACAACGCAAAGGCTGATACGAAAAGCTTTGTATAGAGTTTCACCACGATGTCATTATTTAATTTGAGAACGATTTATTTGCGCTCCATACAAGTGGGATTTACGAGAATTGAGAATCGACTACTTCTTCTCGTAGTCGTTTAGCTTCTTCAGGAAGAATTCCTTGAAGTCGCTCCACTTGTAATAGCATCCCTGAACAGGCTTCAGGTCAGGAAGCACAGCCTCATCCTCATTATGGAGTATCTTGAAAATGACATCCTTGTCCTGATCATTCTTGTGATAGAAAATGAACTGAACATTACATGCCATAGGGAATATGCGGTAATTGAGCCAGTTATTCTTGTCAAGGTCCTCAAGGCTCAATTTCTTATCATATCCGTTAAGGTTAAGAAGGCAGACAAGAGGCATAACCATAGTGTCATGACCATAGCGGAGAGTTGCTCCCGGATGTGGGAGGGCAAGACAAGAATCTGCCTCTGAGATTATCTTCCTGAGAAGGTTACGCTGAGAGTAGCCCTGAATACCGCCGCTCAAAGGAGAGTTGCCATAGTTCACATACCAGAAAGCATTACTGCGGCACCAGAGGTCATAAACCTCATCCTCGTTGAAGAGGTCATACATCTGGAACTTATGGCGAATCTCTGTGCTCTGTATGTTAGAAGCAAGTTCAAACAGCTTTTCTACGAACATATATGCATCAATCTGACGACCACGAACCTTGTAGTCGTTGAGGAAGCTCCTGTCCTTGAAAAGAAGATTCAGGATACGGTCTCCCGTTCTATGCTTCATTCTGAAGTCTATATACTCCTGACTCTTCTCGCCCTTTCTCTTCAAGGCAGAAAGGACAGAGTCCTGCTGATTCATGTAATACATATCATGACGGCTGGCATCATGAGTGATGTTAAACTCAGGATTCATTGAAGCCAACTGCAAAAGCGCATTCTCCATAGAGATGATACAACGGATAACGGTTGTTGACTTTGCATCAATATTCGTCTTGCCCTTGAACACCTCTGGGAATCTCTCGTACATACGCTTTGCAATACCGCGATGCTGCTCTGCACCAAGCGGAGTAAGTTCTCCGTCACGACCTCTCGCCTCCTCGCGTATCTGGCCAACCTTATCAAAAACTTCCTGTCCCTTTTCTGTAAGCAAACCGGCATCTGCCGCCTTCTTCATTATATTGTATGGCATGTCATAATCCATAGGACCAATGAGATAGCGAGATCCATGACGGCCATAATGGCTGATATAATATGGAGTATAGCCCGCAGGAGCTGGAGTAAGCGCCTTCTGAGGACCAGGATAAGCCTTGTAGTTAGAACCAGAAAGAGTGATATCCTTACGGAAATCCTCACGTGCCTGCTGTGCCGAAACAGCGACAGTCATACATAGCGCTACGGCTGAGACAAAAAGTTTAGAGTAGAGTTTCATCGCAATGTTTTGTTATTAAATATTTGAAAAAGATTTATTTACGTGCAAAGTTACGAAAAATCGGGAAAAAAACAAAAGATTTCCTCCTTTTTATTTACCGAGACTGATAACTTCGCAACAGAATGGGACAAAGATACAAAAAAAGGTTGCAATCAACAAGTAATTTGAGAAAATTAACGAAATAAAATCTATAAACAAAGGAAATAATCAGACGAAATCCACTTTTTGTAATACCCACCCTTCTCAATCGATTGCTTACAAATGGAGAATTGCTCATTTGACATCTCGAACGGCGAACAATAAACAAACCCAAATCCGATTTTTCCGGTCAGACACAAACTCTCATGAAAAACCGCTATTCCTTCGTTAATCCTCCGCTTATCCTCCTAACCAAACTTGCTCTTCCTCCGCTCTCTCACCGACTTTGCACCGACTTTGCACCGACTTTGGTACGGAGGATCATAGGAGGAAGAGCGGAGCTACATAGGACTTACATAGGGCCTGCTTGGGAAGAGCATAAGGATTGAAAAAACAGGAGAATTGTTTGGAAAAAGAAAAAAAATTGCAGAAAAGTGTGAGTTTTCGGATTTTATTTGTATCTTTGCCCTGTCATTCCTAATCAACCTAAATCTGATAATAACAATAATGCCCTACGAACCTTAATCAGAATGAAAAGAACGATAATATCATTGCTATTAACCATATTGATTCTGCCAATCCATGCAAAGGATATTGTGTGGTTTGACGGAACTAATCCTGTGTCATATAGCGTTCTGACTAATAGGGACCTCGTTGTTGAGACTGCTTTGAATATGTTCTCTAACGATATGCTGGAGGTTACAGAGGCATACGCTATCCCTGAGGCTCCTTCAAAGGCAACGATTCATATCTATCAGCTCGACAAGGCCACCGACAAGGAAAGACAGGATTTAGCGAAGATGGGCTTTGACATCAGCAAGATAGCGAAAGGCCATGATGCGTTCTCAATACGTTGTCACAAGAAAAACATTATTGTGGTCGGGGCTAACGGACGTGGTGCAGCATACGGTATTCTCGAACTTTCACGCATAGCAGGCATCTCTCCCTGGATATGGTGGGGAGATGTTGTTCCCGAGATGAAAGAGCGCCTAACCATCAACAGCCGATTTACCACCATGCAATCAGCAAGCGTGGAATATCGCGGAATATTCCTCAACGATGAAGACTGGTCGTTACGCCATTGGAGCTACTCTAACTATGAGAAAGGCAACTTCGGACAAATCGGAAGAAGGACTTACAAGCGCATCTTCGAACTTCTGCTTCGTCTTCGCGCCAACACTATCTGGCCGGCTATGCACGAGAAAACCACTCCTTTCTTCAAGGTGAAAGGGGCAAAGGAAGAGGCTGATTCCTTCGGGATTTTTGTCGGGACTTCACATTGTGAGCCTCTTCTTCGGAATAACGTAAGCGAATGGGACACCTTCAGGCAAGGGCAGTTCAATTACTTTACCAACAAGGAGAACATTCAGAAATACTGGGCGGAGCGTCTTGACGAGGTGAAGGATAGCCGAAACAATATGTTCACCATCGGTATGCGAGGCATTCATGACGGTCGTATGAATGGTGCAAAGACCGAGAAAGAGCAGCTTGAGGGACTTCAGAATGTCATCAACGACCAGCAGGAACTTATCCGCAAGCACATCGGCGACCCGAGCAAGCAGATGCAGGTATTCATCCCTTACAAAGAGGTGCTCAAGGTGTATGAGAACGGAATAAAAGTGCCTGATTACGTTACACTTATGTGGTGTGACGACAACTACGGATATATCACTCGCCTAAGCAACGCCCAGGAACAGAAACGAATAGGCGGAGGTGGCGTTTACTATCATCTAAGCTATTGGGGAAGGCCTCACGACTATCTGTGGCTTACCACCACTCAGCCAGGTCTTATCTATAACCAGATGCGACAGGCTTACGACCATAACATGCGCAAGATATGGATCGCAAACGTTCACGACCCTAAGGTTGCCGGCTATGACCTTGAACTGTTCCTCGACCTCGCATGGAATATCAACTGCACGACAAGCGAGACCGTTGGCGACCACTATAGGAAATGGCTTGTCACCCAGTTTGGCGAGAGAGCCGGTAACTTCCTCTTCCCTGCCATGAGCAAGTTCTATCGCCTTTGCGGAGAGCGCAAGCCGGAATTCATGGCTTGGTCAGAAACTGAACTGTCCGACAGGGACAAATACGACCGTGGAGTATCTCCTATCAGAAATACGGAGTTTACCCACGCTTTTGGCGATGAGATGCAACGCTATCTCGATGACTACGAGGCAATAGTAAAGACTGTCTATGAGGCAGAGGATTCCGTTTCTCCAGTACTCAACGATGCCTATTTTGCCATGATTGAATATCCCGTATGTGCTGCAAGGGCTCATGCGGTAAAGATTCTTGAGGCGCAAAAGGCACGACAACTGGCTAACGGCCGTCCCGGAAGAAACAAGGAAGAACAAGAGGAGGGTATGCGTATTGCCTGTGCCAAGGCTCAGAAAGCATATCATCACATCGTGGCACTCACCAACTGCTACAACATCTCAATAGCCAATGGCAAATGGGAGAATATAATGGATATGCACCCGCGCGACCTTCCTGTCTTCGGGGCTCCGGTTCTCCCCATGCTTCTGTCTGGAGAGAACATGGAAGAGGAACTCAGTAAAGTACATGAGGCTCATGGCGAGAACATCCCTTATAGTTGGATAGCGAGAAAAGAAGGTTTCATCGCCCGCAACTGTAATGATTACGACCGATCCTCTCCCCGCTCCCTTTTAAAGGGTGAGAGCCAGAATGCAAAGAAGTCTTCCTTTAAGGGAGATTTAGAGGGTCTCCACTTCATCTCCATGCTCGGCCACAGCATGAAGGCTGTTTCACTTCCCAAGGGCTCTTCCCTTACCTACTCCTTCGTATCTGATCAAGAAGCCCCTGCCATTCTGCGTATTGCCCTCATCCCTACTCATCCCCACGACAAAGGCGACGTAAGATATGCCGTAAGTATTGACGGAGGTAACGAGACCGTCATTTCCATAAAGGAAGCATACAACTCCGAGCAATGGAAGAAGAATGTTCTTCGCGGTCAGTCAGTTAAGAGCATCGACATCAATCTCACAAGGGGCGAGCATACTCTCTCCATACGCGCCCTTGACGACAACATCATCCTCGACCAATGGATGATAGACTTCGATAAGAAGCGGAAGCATTACCTGTTTCCGATAGATTAAAAACACGGCCTCTCCCCCCGCCCTCCCCCATAGGGAGGGAGCTGGAGTGCGCAAATCCATTGGTTTGGAGAGAAGGTTTGGGGAGAAGGCTTAGAGATTAGTATTTTTGTTTAGTGTGCTCCATCGCCTTCCAGCTCCCTCCCTACGGAGGGAAGTCCGATGTTAATAACATCGGAGTATGTGCTAAGCGGGGGGAGAGGCCGTAGCCTTTTTATATATTTATACCATAGCTCTGCTTCACCTCACTCATCACAAACGTACTCTCTATAGAGGCAAGACTTTCAATCTCACCAAGTTTATTGAGCACGAACTCCTGATACTGCTTCATATCACGCGCGCGTACTTTCAATAGATAGTCGTACGCACCAGAGGTGTTGTAACATTCCGTCACCTCCGGAATTCGCATTATGCGACGCACAAACGCATCCGCAATCTCATGGTTAATCTGCTTCAGCTTCACCTTGCAGAACACAAGAAGCCCCTGATCCAATTTCTCAGGATCAAGTACGGCAACATACTTTCTTATATACCCGTTCTTTTCCAAGCGTTTCTGACGCTCAAATACAGGTGTTGGGGTGAGATGAACGGCATCAGCCAACTCTTTTGTGGTCAATTTCGCATTTTTTTGTAGCGTTTTCAGTATCTGAATATCAGTTTCATCAAGCTTTTCCATGTTTTCTTAGAGTTTTATTCTGTTTGAGAGGCTTTTTTACCTCCCAATCAGAAGGATTTTCTATTTCAGATGCAAAAATAGTGATATTTTCTGAATATCACAAGAAATTTGGAAGATATTTCTAAAAATATTAATTTTGCACTCGAAATCAAAACCTCCGAAGTTTCACTCGGATAATTTCAAGATAACAAGAATATTAACATACCCCTTTCTCACCCGGGCGTCCTCTCTACGAGGAGAAACAGCGGGGAGAGAGGCTAAAAAAAAGTAAAAAGACTATGAGCAAGAAGAATTATCGTTTTGAGACATTACAGCTTCACGTAGGACAGGAACAGGCAGATCCAGCAACCGATTCACGCGCTGTGCCTATCTATCAGACTACAAGTTACGTATTCCATAACTCTCAGCATGCAGCCGACCGTTTCGGACTTCGCGATGCAGGTAATATATATGGTCGTCTGACCAACTCAACACAGGGTGTATTCGAAGATCGCGTAGCTGCCCTTGAAGGTGGTGTAGCAGGTCTCGCTGTTGCCTCTGGTGCAGCAGCCATCACCTACGCTCTCCAGAACATCGTGCAGGCTGGTGACCACATCGTAGCAGCCGACAACCTCTATGGTGGTAGCTACAACCTCATCACCCACACCCTCTCTACTCAGGGTATCAGCAACACAATCATCAACGTAAACGACCTTGAAGCTCTCGAGGCAGCAATCAAGCCTAATACTAAAGTAGTATATGCCGAGACATTCGGCAACCCTAACTCTGACGTTCTCGACCTTGAAGGCGTTGCAGCTGTTGCTCACAAGCATGGCATCCCATTCATCGTTGACAACACCTTCGGCACACCTTATCTCATCCGTCCTCTTGAGCATGGAGCAGATATCGTTGTTCATTCAGCAACCAAGTTCCTCGGCGGTCATGGCACATCACTCGGCGGTGTAATCGTTGATGGCGGTAAGTTCGACTGGAAGGCTAATCCTGACAAGTTCCCTACTCTCGCAAAGCCAGATCCATCATACCACGGTATCGTATTCGCTGATGCTGTAGGTGCTGCTGCATACGTTACACGTATCCGTGCCGTCATTCTCCGTGACACAGGCGCAGCTATCTCTCCATTCAACGCATTCATTCTCCTGCAGGGCGTAGAGACTCTGAGCCTTCGCGTAGAGCGTCACACAGAGAATGCTCTGAAAGTTGTTGATTTCCTCGCTAAGCATCCAAAGGTAAGCAAGGTCAACCACCCTGCTCTCGAGAGTCATCATGACCACAAGCTCTATCAGAAATACTTCCCTAACGGTGGCGGCAGCATCTTCACATTCGAGATCAAGGGCGGACAGGAAGAGGCTTGGAAGTTCATCGATGCCTTGCAGATATTCTCTCTGCTTGCCAACGTAGCCGACGTGAAGAGTCTCGTTATCCATCCTTACACCACAACTCACTCACAGCTCTCACCAGAGGAATTGGCAGAGCAGCACATCACACCTTCTACAGTTCGCCTGAGCATCGGTACAGAGCATATCGACGATATCATCGAAGACCTCAGCCAGGCACTCGATAAGATTTGATATTGTTAGTATAAGGACAAAAGACTAAGGTCAAAGGACTAAGGCTATGAGCTAAAGCCCTTTGACCTTAAACATTTTGAAACTTAGACTTTAAGCTTTAGACCGCAGACTCAAACTTTATACAAAAACAAACATGAACAAATTTATAATCGCAGATAATCAAGAGCTTACGCGCTTCGCATTGGAGAGCCTGATTCGACAGAAAGAGCACGGAGATATATTCTACGCCCACGACAAGGCTGGACTCGTGCAATTACTGAAAGAGCATGAGGATGCTGTGGTATTACTCGATTACACGCTATTCGACTTTGCCGACGAAAACCAACTTCTAATTATTGCCGAGCGTTTTGCATTGGCACAATGGATTCTAATTAGTGAAGAACTAACCCCTCAGTTCCTGCGCCGTATAGTCTATCTGTCCAATCAGTTCAGCATCGTATTCAAGGATGGCACGTTGAAAGATGTCCGCGATGCCCTTGAAGCTGTAAGCCATCACAATCGTCATATCAGCCAGCGTGTACTGGAAAGCATCCTCAACCAGCAGCAACAGGAGCAGGAGGAACAGCCAAGCATACTGACAGAAACCGAGACGGAGATTGTTAGAGCCATCGCCCAAGGCAAGACCACGAAAGAAATTGCCAACGAGCGCTATTCAAGCATACACACCATCACCACGCACCGTAAGAACATCTTCCGAAAACTCGGAGTCAACACCGCCCACGAGGTCATAAAATACGCCCTCAGAGCCGGTCTCGTTGATTCCTCAGAATTCTATATTTAGGGTGGGTCTCTCTTTTTGGGTTCACAATATACTGAACCTTTTTTGCTTTTGCATATACCCAATGCGCCATACTCTGACAGAAGGGGTGTCTAAAATGGACACCCCTTTTTTCATTCCTAAGGGATTCTGTGCGGGGATTAACACTAAAATCCTTATTGTTACCTGTTACTTGTTACTGAGAGTGTTTTCGACTTTCACTTCTTATATTTCCTTTCATACGCAAAGACGCGAAGTCGCAAAGATTTATTCTGAACACGGAAAGCACGGAACAAATGAAAATAATAATCCTCACAATACTGACTTACGCCCTGAAGGGGCAAGGTTTGCACTTAGCCCAGGGCATCGCCCCGCGGTTTTGTATCCAATGTGATTTCATCCGCCCTGAAAGGGCATAAGCATCATCATATAAAGGCTTTTGCCCCGATGGGGCGATTGTCCGTCCATTCTCATTCCCAAGGCGATGCCTAGGGCTATGGGCTTGTTTGGCTTGCAGCCCGCTTTCGTTTCTTTCGTGCCTTCGTTGTACCTCCCTTCTACCTCCCTTGCTACTCCCATTTTTCTCCCATTCTAAGGAACGGACTTGGAACGGATTAGAAACGGACCTGAAACGGACTTGGAACGGAGGTACAACGGATTTACAACGGATTTACAACGGAACAGCATCAAAAGGGAAACCCGAGCATTTTTCGCGTATTTTCATCGGTTTTCAAGCATTCAGAACAAGGCGAATCAGCCCGAAATTAATGCTTATTGAGACTGTCAGCCGACTATACCCTACCCATCATTTTGTCATAACAGCCTCATTATCTTTATCTTAGGTAATCCTAACAAGCAAGCGCAATCACGACCAGTAACAAGTAACAGGTAACAATAAGGATTTTTGTGCGCCCAAATTTTACGGAATTATTCTAAGGAGTTTATATACCTTATTATATATAGAAATAATAAAATAGGCAGCTGCTTAAAACTAATTTTCTTATTGTTACTTGTTACCTGTTACCGACCGCGTCTTTGCGTCTTTTCCTGATTTGGTTTACAGTTTTGGTTATAATTAAACTGCGCTTGTTGACATCGTTCTGAAATAGTTGTCGTATTCCTGAAAAGGTTGTCATCATTCCATTTTGTGAACGCAGGTATTGATGTGTTTTTGAAAACCACCGCCCTGATTTAGGGCACTGGTTTGTTATATCTCTGTGCCGATGACTCCCTAAAACACGGACTCATCTATTTACTCGGAACGCAACTTATGTATGGCAAATGCAAAGGGGGTCGTGAAATGCTACCCCCTTTATAATTTCAGATAAATCAGATTAATCCGTTTCTTTTATTTTGACCACAGATAACACAGATTTTACGGATTATCTCGCTTGCGCTCGTGATTGACATCTGTGACTTGCTTTAGCTTGATGAGCTTTGCGAATAAATCCGAGATATCTGTGGTTAATAAAAAAAGAAACGGATTTATCTGATTTATCTGATTTTAATTTTCTGAATATAATTTACTGATTTCATTTACTGACAATTTACTTTCTGCCCAAGGGCGCAAGCCTTTCCTTTCAGATACATCAGATACATCCGTTTCCTTTTCCAATCATTCCGCGCAAGCGGAGTTTCTACATCACACCATACTCATCTTCTATGGTGTCATTATCATCGTCAAAGATCTTTAGTTTATTTTGCTCCAGACTGGCAGTTTGAAGTAAATGCTCACGATGACGTATGTTGTATAGCCTCATAATAGGCTGGGTGTATTGCTTCTTTTCCATGTTGAAAAAATTTTAAAATTAGACCCTCTAAATCTCCCTGCGTAGGGAGACTTTCTTTCGCGTCAGACTTCCCCCTATGCAGGGGGACTGAGGGGGTCTGTTACTTTACTACCACTTTCTTATTTCCGTTAATGTAAATGCCACGCTGTGTAGGCTTGCCGTTAAGGCGGGTGCCGTCGAGCGAGAACCAGTCGTTCTGCAAGGCGTTATCGTCAGAAGACAGGGCGTTAATGCCTGTTGTCTCGTTGGCAAAAACCATATTAAGGATAGGCTTAGCCCCGTTCTCTATGTTGAGTGGAAGGAAAGCCTTGTTAAACGGAACATACTCGCCTGTGTATTTGTGGAAACCGAAGCCTGCCGATGTGTTGCCCATTGTGTAAATCGCATCAGCACCGCTGATATTAGATATAACATCGCTGCGCAAAGTCCTCTTGCTGATACCGCGCAGATCATTGCCGTTTGTGTCGCTGCTCCCGGAATTAGTAAGAGTCATTACAGGATTGTCTGTTGACTTCAGTATTACCGCTGTGCCTGAATTAACAATCCCGTCAGCCACCTCCGTCAGCACAAGCGATGAGCCATCCACAGTTGCTTTATACAACGTTGTATTCTCATCTGGCTGAAAGTTATAGCCGTCGTTATAGAAGGTCGTCCATTTGTCTCCGTTTACATTGCTTGCCGTAAGATTCATTGTCACAGTAGCAGGGGTTTCATAAAAAGCAAATGCGCCAATCTTCGGATTGCTATTTAGAGTAACCGATCTAAGGCTGCTACAATTCTCAAATGCGAAACTACCAATGCTCGTCACGCTGTTAGGGATGGTGACAGATTCAAGGCTGCTACATTCCTGAAATGCGTGACCACCAATGCTCGCCACATAATACTCGGTGCCATTTATTATAGTGGTGGCAGGGATATTCAAGGCTCCTGCGGGCTTACCTCCTTCATACCCTAACACCCTTGCTTGTCTTAGCTCTTCATTGGTGATAGTGTATCTCAATTTATACCATACAGCATAAAGCGTCTGATTGCCAGTTAAGGTTATTATATCATTAGTACGATATTGGACTGCTCCCGTCGATGATGTTGACCAACCCAAAAATGTATAATCTGCACGGGTAGGTTCAACACTTTCCGATAGTGTATAGGTGGGATTAAGACTTGAGACTGAAATCGTTTTGGAATCTGCGCCCTCATAGTTGGTATCCAGAGTGAGCGTATAGCTTTTATCCCATATCGCATAAAGCGTCGTATTGCCAGTTAAGGTTATTTTGTCATTAGTACGATATTGTACATCTCCCGTTGATGATGTTGACCAACCACAAAATATATAACCTTCACGAGTAGGTTCATCAACTGATGTTAACGTATAGGTGGTATGGACGGAAATTGGAACTTCAACCATTGCAACAGCACATCCCTGATAGTTTGCGTGCAGGTAAAGTCGGTATATTTTTGGTATAATAACCTGTGCCCAAGCACTTGCCGTAGTCAACAACATGACGAGAAGAGTAATAACCACTCGTCGCATGGAGATAATTCCGACGTGTGAGACTTTACTCTCCGTCAGAAATGATAAAGTCATTCTTTGCGTGCTCATTTTCTGTTTTATTTTGTTTAGTTAATAGGTTAATAATTAGCTGTTTGTCATTTTTGCACGAGTGCAAAAATATACAAAAAAACTGATACTTCCAAATTTATCAAGAAAAAACTTGAAAAACAGTCTTATTATCTTATCGTTTAATTTCTAAATCTCTAATCTCTTACTTGTGTCTCTGCGTTGAAAGGAAATATAAGAAGCGGAAGTCGAGAATCACTCCCCGGTAACAAGTAACAGGTAACAATAAGGAAATTAGTGTTAATCCCCGCACAGAATCCCTTAGGAATAAAAAAAGGAGGCCCTGAATCAGGGCCTCCTCAGAGGAGGACAAGATTCATAAGGGGGGTCGGGATTCACGACCTCCTTTGGAAGAGAACAAAATTCATAACGGCGTCGCGATTCGCGACACCATGTCAAAAGAAGAAAAGATGATAACAAGCTGACGCACCAAATCAGTGCATTAGGTAAAAGAAGAGACAAGCAGGGTGAACGAATCGTTCAGTCAGAGTATGGCGCATTGAGTATGTAGAAAGCAAAAAAGGTTCAGTTCATTGTGAACCAAAAAAATAGAGACCCTATGGGTTATCCAATTAACACAAAAATCCCTGCAATGCAAACGCATCACAGGGATTTTCTATATAGAATGATTGTTATTCTTACAAGTCAAACTTATAGCCGCAAGTTAACTGGAAGTAACTATGGTGTGATTTTTCATCACCCATACTCAGAGTGCTTGTAAGTTCAAGAGCATATTTTAGATCCAATTTAAACTGTCCAAATGTGAATGCCATACCTACAGGCACACTAAGAGCGAAAGAAGACATATCTATGCCTCCGTCTTTCAAATACTTCTTAATGCCATTAACCGTTACTGACTCACCACCATAAGAAACCTTAACAGCATCGTCCACAAGGAAGCCTGGCTGCAATCCTGCAAAGAGAGCGAACTTTGGAGAGAAGTAGTGATTTACGGTTACAGGAACATTGATATAATCCATCTTAAAAACCAAATCAGCACCACCAGCACTTTCAGCAACTCCCTGCTGAGAATACTGTGCACCGAATGCGATTGATGTTTTTGAATTGAGGGCATGTTCTGCTTCTGCACCTACATTAAAGCCAATACGAAACTCTGAATCATCCCAGTTCGTCATATTTGCAAAGTTGAGACCTGCCTTTGGAGTGAGATACCATGCCCCTTTCTATAACTGGGCAAATCCAGAAACACTTGCAAGCAAGAGGCTTGCCATTAATAATAATTTCTTCATTTTTTCGACATTTATATTTTTAAACGCTGCAAAAATACGAAAAAACATCCAATCCACCAAATAATTGGTCGATTTTCGTCAAAACATAAAAATCCCTGCAAAACTAACTTTGCAGGGATTTTCTATTTAGAATGATATGTCAATTCTTAGAGGTCTCTGTCAGAGAACTCGAGGACATTGCGACGGTTAGCCTGAAGACGCTCATAGCCTTCCTTGCTACCAACAATGATCTTCTCGAACTCACGCAGACCTGTACCAGCAGGAATGAGGTGACCGCAGATTACGTTCTCCTTCATACCGAGGAGTGAATCGCTCTTTCCGCGGATAGCAGCCTCGTTGAGCACCTTCGTTGTCTCCTGGAATGATGCAGCAGACATGAAGCTCTTGGTATGGAGAGCGGCACGTGTGATACCCTGAAGAATCTGTGTAGATGTTGCAGGGATAGTGTCACGAACCTGGATAGTCTTCAAGTCACGACGCTTGAGGCTTGCGTTCTCGTCACGGAGCTTGCGGGCAGAGATAATCTCACCTGCACGAACGTTCTCAGAGTCGCCTGCGTTGATAACGTACTTCTTACCCCAGATACGATCGTTCTCCTCAGCGAAGTCGAGCTTATCGACGATATCGCTCTCAAGGAAGCATGTATCGCCTGGCTCGTTGATCTGTACCTTACGCATCATCTGACGAACGATAATCTCGAAGTGCTTATCGTTGATCTTTACACCCTGCAGACGATATACATCCTGTACCTCGTTCACGATATACTCCTGAACAGCGGTAGGACCCTTAATGGCAAGGATATCGTTTGGTGTGATTACACCGTCAGAGAGTGGAGTTCCGGCACGAACAGCATCACGGTCCTGAACGAGCAACTGCTTGCTTGTTGGAACGAGATACTTGCGCTCCTCACCAGTCTTAGAAACGATTGTAACCTCACGGTTGTTACGCTTGAGCTGTGGGTTGATCTTAACCTCACCGTCGATTTCGCTGACGATAGCAGGGTTGCTTGGGTTACGAGCCTCGAAGAGCTCAGTTACACGTGGCAGACCACCGGTGATATCACCTGCGCGGCTTACAGTACGTGGAATCTTAACGAGAGTAGCACCAGAGCTGATTACCTGACCGTCGTCAACAACTACGTGACCACCTACAGGGAAGTTATAGCGTCCGAGTACCTCACCGTTCTCATCGATAATCTCACAGGTTGGGATCTTTGAACGGTCCTTAGCCTCGATGATTACCTTATCGGTCATACCTGTTGTATCGTCGGTCTCGGCATTGTATGTGAGACCTTCAACAACATCGTGGAACTTAACCTTACCCTTGAACTCTGTAACGATGACAGCGTTGAATGGGTCCCAACGACAGATCTCGTCGCCCTTCTTAACAACATCACCATTCTTATAGTAGAGTGAAGAACCGTAAGGAACAGCCATGTTAGAGAGTACGACACCAGTTGTAGGATCGATGAAACGAACCTCGGCAAGACGGCTTACTACCATCTCACAGTCGCGGTCGTCCTCCTTGAATGGAACGGTACGGAGCTCATCGAACTCAATACGAGCCTCTGCCACCTTACAGGTAACTGTTGCGTTAGCAGCAGCACCACCTGCGATACCACCGGCGTGGAACGTACGGAGAGTAAGCTGTGTACCTGGCTCACCGATAGCCTGTGCTGCGATGACACCAACAGCCTCACCCTTCTGTACCATGCGCTGTGTAGCGAGGTTACGACCGTAACACTTCTTACATACACCCTGACGAGACTCACAAGTGAGTACTGAACGGATTTCAACCATCTCGATACCTGCATCCTCGATAGCCTTTGCACGAGCCTCGGTGATTTCCTCACCTGCAGGACAGATAACCTCATTGGTATGTGGGTTGATAACGTCGTGAACAGATACACGGCCAAGGATACGCTCATAGAGGCTTGAGATAACCTCATCACCATTCTTAAGAGCGGTGCAGAGAAGTCCGCGGAGTGTACCACAGTCGTCCTCGTTGATGATAACGTCGTGAGAAACGTCAACAAGACGACGTGTGAGGTAACCAGCGTCGGCTGTCTTCATCGCGGTATCAGCAAGACCCTTACGAGCACCGTGAGATGCAATGAAGTACTCAAGCACAGACATACCCTCCTTGAAGTTAGAAAGGATAGGGTTCTCAATGGTTGGACGGTCGTCGGCACCTGCTTTTGTAGGCTTAGCCATCAGACCACGGATACCAGAGAGCTGCTTAATCTGGTCCTTAGAACCACGGGCACCAGAGTCAAGCATCATGAATACGGCGTTGAAGCCCTGGTCAGCCTCGGTCATCTCCTTAAGGAGGATGTTACCGATGTCGTTGTTTACGTGTGTCCAAGTATCGATAACCTGATTATAACGCTCAGTATCGGTGATGAAGCCGAGGTTATAGTTATCGGTAATCTCACGGATCTTATCGTTACCAGCCTTGATGAGCTGCTCCTTCTCTGGTGGGATGATGATATCGTCAAGGTTGAATGACAGACCTGCGAGGTATGCCATACGATAACCAAGGTTCTTGATACCGTCGAGGAACTCACAAGCACGTGCGAAACCTACTGCCTTGATAACGTCAGCGATGATATCGCGGAGTGACTTCTTAGAGATAATGGTGTTTACGAAGCCCATCTCACGTGGAACGAGTTCGTTGACGATTACACGACCAACAGAAGTCTCGACAGTATGACGGATGTACTTGCCATTCTCAATATCCTCAACAACAACCTTTACAGGAGCGTGGAGGTCACAACGCTTCTCATTGTAAGCGATGATAGCCTCTTCTGGACCATAGAATGAGAGTCCCTCACCCTTTGCACCCGGACGCATCTTTGTGATGTAGTAGAGACCGAGCACCATATCCTGTGAAGGTACGGTGATAGGAGCACCGTTAGCTGGGTTCAGGATGTTATGGCTCTGGAGCATGAGAATCTGAGCCTCAAGTACTGCCTCGTGAGACAATGGGAGGTGAACAGCCATCTGGTCACCGTCGAAGTCGGCGTTGAACGCAGTACAAGCAAGTGGGTGGAGCTGGATAGCCTTACCCTCGATGAGCTTTGGCTGGAATGCCTGAATACCAAGACGGTGAAGTGTAGGAGCACGGTTCAGGAGAACTGGGTGTCCCTTCATCACATTCTCAAGGATATCATAGATGATAGGCTCACGACGGTCAACAATACGCTTGGCTGACTTCACAGTCTTCACGATACCGCGCTCGATGAGCTTACGGATGATGAATGGTTTGTAAAGCTCGGCAGCCATAAGCTTTGGAAGACCGCACTCGCCCATGTTAAGCTCTGGACCTACAACGATTACTGAACGTGCAGAGTAGTCAACACGCTTACCGAGGAGGTTCTGACGGAAACGACCAGCCTTACCCTTCAGAGAGTCAGAGAGAGACTTGAGCGGACGGTTGCTCTCGCTCTTAACAGCGCTTGACTTACGAGAGTTGTCGAAGAGAGAGTCAACAGCCTCCTGAAGCATACGCTTCTCGTTACGGAGGATAACCTCTGGAGCATGAATCTCAACGAGACGCTTCAGACGGTTGTTACGGATGATGACACGACGATAGAGGTCGTTGAGGTCGGATGTAGCGAAACGGCCGCCATCCAATGGTACGAGCGGACGGAGCTCTGGAGGAGTAACAGGAAGGATCTTGAGAATCATCCACTCAGGACGATTCACATCCTTACTTGCACGGAATGCCTCTACAACCTGCAGACGCTTCAAAGCCTCGTTCTTACGCTGCTGTGAAGAATCGTTGTTGGCACTTTCACGAAGCTCTGCTGCAAGTGCGTCGAGGTCAAGGTTCTGCAGGAGGTAGTAGATTGCCTCTGCACCCATCTTACAAACGTACTTGTTTGGATCGTCGTCATCAAGATAGTCGTTGTTTGGATCAAGGTAGCTGTCAACAATGTTGATGTACTCTTCCTCAGAGATGAGGTCGCCTACATGTGTACCGTTAAGGTCACCGCTACCATCTGGTGCCTGTACTGGATGAGTACCGTTCTTGCCAGCCATAGGACCTGGCTTGATAACGATGTACTTCTCATAGTAGATTACAGACTCCAGCTTCTTTGTTGGCATACCGAGCAGATATCCAATCTTGTTTGGAAGGCTGCGGAAATACCAGATATGTGCAACAGGAACCACGAGTTCGATGTGGCCTGAACGCTCACGACGTACTTTCTTCTCTGTTACCTCAACACCGCATCGGTCACAGACGATACCCTTATAGCGGATGCGCTTGTACTTACCGCAGGCACACTCGAAGTCCTTTGTAGGACCGAAGATGCGCTCGCAGAAAAGACCGTCACGCTCTGGCTTATAGGTACGGTAGTTGATGGTCTCAGGCTTGGTAACCTCACCGTATGAGTTCTCAAGGATTTCCTCTGGAGAAGCCAGACCAATAGTGATCTTGGTGAAGTTATTCTTTATTTTTGTATCTTTTTTGAAAGCCATATGTATTTACAATTTGACTATTTACTATTTACAATTTACTTATTCTTACAATCCTTTTCAATTGTAAATTAATCAAGCTTAATGCTAAGACCGAGGCCGCGAAGCTCATGGAGAAGCACGTTGAGTGACTCTGGAATACCAGGAGTTGGCATTGGATCACCCTTAACGATAGCCTCATAGCTCTTAGAACGGCCTACAACGTCGTCAGACTTGATAGTAAGGATTTCCTGAAGCACATGAGAAGCGCCGAATGCCTCGATTGCCCAAACCTCCATCTCTCCGAAACGCTGACCACCGAACTGTGCCTTACCACCAAGTGGCTGCTGAGTGATGAGGGAGTAAGGACCGATAGAACGAGCGTGCATCTTGTCCTCAACCATGTGACCGAGCTTCAAGAAGTATGTGATACCGATTGTAGCAGGCTGGTCGAACATCTCACCTGTCTCACCATCATAGAGGTGTGTAGAGCAGTAACGTGGGAGACCTGCCTTGTCAGTCCACTCGTTCAAGTCGTCAAGCTTAGCACCATCGAAGATAGGAGTTGCGAACTTAACACCGAGCTTCTTACCGGCAGCACCGAGAACAGCCTCGAATATCTGACCAAGGTTCATACGTGATGGCACACCCAGAGGGTTAAGTACCAAGTCAACTGGACGACCATCCTCGAGGAATGGCATATCCTCCTGACGAACAACCTTAGATACGATACCCTTGTTACCGTGACGACCTGCAAGCTTATCACCTACACCGATCTTACGCTTCTTAGCGATATAAACCTTAGCCATCTGCTGAACGCCTGATGGGAGATCATCACCGATAGAAATAGCGAACTTACGGCGCTTGAGCTCAGCATCAAGGAGCTTGTACTTGCGGATGTAGTTCATAATCAAACGCTGGATGAGCTTGTCTGCATGGTCATCGCCAGTCCAGTTGTTAGACTGGATGCCGTCGAACTCAAGGTTAGCGATAGCAGAAGCTGTGAACTTGCTGCCCTTTGTGATGATCTCAGCACCTGTGTAGTCCTTAACGCCCTGAGAGGTCTTGTCCTCTGTGAGAGTCAGGAGCTTGTCAACAAGGATTTCCTTGAGATCCTTTGCCTTTGCCTCGTACTCCTCGTCAATCTTGGCAAGGATGATCTTATCCTGCTTCTTAGACTCACGGGTCTTGATTGCACGAGAGAAGAGCTTCTTATCGATAACCACACCAGAGAGTGATGGGTTAGCCTTCAATGAAGAATCCTTAACGTCACCAGCCTTGTCGCCGAAGATAGCACGGAGAAGCTTTTCCTCTGGAGATGGATCGCTCTCACCCTTAGGAGAGATCTTACCGATCATGATATCGCCTGGCTCGATACGTGCACCGATACGAACGATACCGTTATCATCGAGGTCCTTTGTTGCATCCTCTGATACGTTAGGAATATCAGCTGTGAATTCCTCCATACCACGCTTTGTCTCACGAACCTCGAGAGCGTACTCGTCAACATGAACAGATGTAAGGATATCCTCACGAACTACGCGCTCGTTAAGTACGATAGCATCCTCATAGTTGTAACCCTTCCAAGGCATGTAGGCAACGAGGAGGTTGCGGCCAAGTGCAAGCTCACCGTTCTCGGTAGCATAACCCTCAGTGAGGATATCGCCAGCCTTTACACGCTGTCCCTTCTCACAGATTGGACGAAGGTCGATGGTCATGTTCTGGTTTGTACGGCGGAACTTAGGAATACGGTATTCCTTGATAGCAGGCTCGAAGCTAACGAACTCGTCATCCTCTGTGCGGTCGTAGAGAATACGTATTGTTGTTGCATCAACATACTCGATAACACCCTCGCCCTCGGCAGTAATCATAGTACGTGAGTCCTCACATACCTGCTGCTCAAGACCAGTACCTACGATAGGAGCATCGTTGTGGAGCAATGGAACTGCCTGACGCATCATGTTACATCCCATCAGCGCACGGTGACCGTCATCATGCTCAAGGAATGGGATAAGACCTGCACTTACAGATGCAATCTGCTGTGGAGATACGTCCATGAGGTTAACCTCTGATGGTGGAACTACAGGGAAGTCTGAGTTCTCACGGCACTTAACGACCTCACGGATGAAGTTACCATCGTCCTTAAGTGGAGCATTACCCTGACCGATGATCTGATCCTCTTCCTCCTCTGCTGTGAGATATACCACATTCTTATTGTCGAGGTCAACAACAGAGTTGTTTACCTTACGATATGGTGTCTCAATGAAGCCGAGATTATTGATCTGGGCATACATACAGAGAGAAGAGATAAGACCGATGTTTGGTCCTTCAGGAGACTCGATAGGACAGAGACGTCCGTAGTGAGTATAGTGTACGTCACGAACCTCGAAACCTGCACGCTCACGAGAAAGACCGCCAGGACCAAGGGCAGAGAGACGACGCTTGTGTGTCACCTCGGCCAGAGGGTTGGTCTGGTCCATGAACTGAGAGAGTGGGTTTGTTCCGAAGAACGAGTTGATAACGCTTGAGATAGTCTTTGCGTTGATAAGGTCGGTTGGAGTGAAGACCTCATTGTCACGCACGTTCATGCGCTCGCGGATTGTGCGGCTCATACGTGCAAGACCGATGCTGAACTGATTTGCCAACTGCTCGCCTACAGTACGTACACGACGGTTTGACAAGTGGTCGATATCATCGACAGTAGCATTTGAGTTGATGAGGTTGATGAGGTACTTGATAATCTCGATGATATCCTCATGAGTAAGAGTACGTACATCCATGCTGGTGTCAAGATTCAACTTCTTGTTGATTCTGTAACGACCAACCTCACCGAGGTCATAACGCTTGTCAGAGAAGAAGAGGTTCTGAATCACCTCACGAGCACTCTGATCATCAGCAGGGTCTGCATTACGCAACTGACGGTAGATATATGTAACAGCTTCCTTTTCTGAGTTTGAAGGGTCCTTGAGCAGGGTATTGAAGATGATACCATACTTAGAAGCAGACTCTGCAGTCTTGTGAACAAGGATTGTTCTCTGCTCAGAATCAAGAATCTGGTCGATATTCTCCTTTGTAATCTCTGTCTCGCGCTCAAGGATAACCTCATTACGCTCGATAGATACAACCTCACCTGTATCCTCATCTACGAAGTCCTCATTCCAAGACTTCAATACACGAGCTGCAAGTGTACGGCCAAGACAAGCCTGAAGGTTCTTCTTGTTTACCTTAACCTCCTCAGCGAGGTCGAAGAGCTCAAGAATCTGCTTATCACTCTCATAGCCGATAGCACGGAGAAGTGTTGTTACAGGCAGCTTCTTCTTACGGTCGATGTAAGCGAACATGACATTGTTGATGTCAGTTGCGAACTCAATCCAAGAACCCTTGAATGGAATGATACGTGCAGAATAGAGCACAGTACCATTTGCATGGGTACCCTGACCGAAGAACACACCTGGAGAACGGTGGAGCTGTGATACAACAACACGCTCTGCACCGTTGATTACGAAAGTACCGTTTGAGGTCATGTAAGGGATTGTTCCGAGGAACACATCAGAAGTGATGGTCTCGAAATCCTCATGCTCAGGGTCAGTACAGAACAGCTTCATCTTTGCCTTCATAGGCACGCTGTATGTCAGACCTCTCTCAAGGCACTCCTCGATAGTGTAGCGAGGCGGATCAATGTAGTAGTCCAGGAACTCCAGGACGAAGTTATTACGAGTGTCTGTAATAGGGAAGTTCTCTGCGAAAACCTTGTACAGACCATCATTCTTACGATCCTCTGGTGGGGTATCCAACTGAAGGAAGTCGCGGAATGACTTGAGCTGCACATCAAGGAAATCCGGATATGGCATCGGATTCTTGACGCGAGCGAAGCTTACTCTTTTTTCGACTTTTGCTGCCATTAATTAATGAATCTAAAAATATATATTTTTGTTATTATTTATTTTCTGCTTAATAGTCTCTCACAGGATATCCTCTCACTTTCACACTATTAAGACAACAAAAAGGTTAAGACCCACCTACTTAGTAGATCTTAACCAGTTTGTTTTTTTTATGTTGGTAACCGGAAATTCCGGATATCCCGGAAGTTCCAGTCAGCAAGAGCATTATTACTTGAGCTCTACCTTAGCACCAGCCTCTTCGATAGCCTTCTTAAGGTTCTCAGCCTCTGCCTTTGAGATACCCTCCTTGATCTTAGAAGGAGCACCGTCAACGAGATCCTTAGCTTCCTTAAGACCGAGACCACAAGCCTCCTTAACAGCCTTTACAACAGCGAGCTTAGCGCCACCTACCTCAGCGAGAACAACGTCGAAAGAGTCCTTCTCCTCTGCACCAGCAGCATCACCAGCAGCAGCTGGACCTGCAGCTACAGCAACAGCTGCAGCAGCTGGCTCAATACCATACTCGTCCTTGAGGACCTGTGCCAATTCATTTACTTCCTTAACTGTGAGGTTTACGAGTTCCTCAGCAATAGCTTTAATATCTGCCATTTTATTTAAAAATTTAATTTGTTTATACTTTTGTTTTTGTTATGTTTCCGGAGAATCCGGTAAGCCGGTATATCCGGTAGTTCCGGTAGAACCGGGAATGTATTAAGCTTCCTTCTTTGAAAGAGTCTCGAGGAGACCGTGGATCTTGCCACCAGCTGAACCCTGGAGTGCAGAAACAACGTTCTTTGCAGGAGACTGAAGGAGAGCAACGATATCGGCGATAACCTCGTTCTTGCTCTTGATAGCAGCAAGCTGTGAGAGATTCTCAGCACCAACGAATACCATTTCCTCAGCATAAGCAGCCTTGAGAGTAGGATTTACGTCCTTGAACTCCTTGAGAAGCTTAGCAGGTACGTTAGCTGTCTGACAGAACATCAGAGCTGTAGTACCCTTGAGAGTATCGTAAAGAGCAGAGAAATCTACATCAGATGCATCAAAAGCCTTGCGCAGAAGCTTGTTCTTTGCAACAACGAGCTTAATCTCGCTCTTGAAACACTTACGGCGAAGTGCGCTTGTGTCAGCAGCATTCAAACCTGTCAAGTCAACGAGGTAGAAATGTGGATACTGCTTCAACAGCTCACCAAGCTCGGTGATGATAGTATCTTTTACTTCTTTTTTCATTTTACAAAACTTTTAGAGTTACTCGGCTGATTTAGGATCAATCTTGATACCCTTACTCATAGTGCTTGAAATAAAGATACTCTTGATGTATGTGCCCTTTGCAGCAGCTGGCTTGAGCTTGTTAACTGTAGAGATGAACTCCTTGGCGTTACCAAAGATCTGATCAGCTGTCATTGATACCTTACCGATTGATGTGTGGATGATACCAGTCTTGTCAACCTTGAAGTCAATCTTACCCTGCTTAACCTCCTTAACAGCCTGTGCAATGTTCATTGTTACAGTACCGCTCTTTGGGTTTGGCATGAGGCCACGAGGACCGAGGATACGACCGATAGGACCGATCTTACCCATGCAAGAAGGCATAGTGATAATGACATCAACGTCAGTCCAACCACCCTTGATCTTCTCGATATACTCGTCAAGACCAACATAGTCAGCACCAGCTTCCTTAGCAGCTGCCTCCTGATCAGGAGTACAGAGTGCGAGCACACGAGTAACCTTACCAGTTCCGTTTGGAAGTGACACAACGCCACGAACCATCTGGTTAGCCTTACGAGGATCTACGCCAAGACGAATGTCAACATCGATAGATGCGTCAAACTTTGTTGTAGTGATTTCCTTGACGAGTGCTGCAGCCTCAGCAAGAGTATATGCCTTGTTAGCATCAACCTTACCAGCAACTGCCTTTTGATTTTTTGTCAATTTACTCATTTTCTTTGAAGTTTTTTCGGTACAAACGACTTACGTCTCCCGGAAATGAATTACTTAAGCAGGAAAATCTCCCTTTACAGTGATACCCATACTACGTGCGGTACCAGCGATGAGACGCATTGCAGACTCTACTGTGAAGCAGTTGAGGTCTGGCATCTTGTCCTCTGCGATTGTTCTGATCTGATCCCAAGTTACCTCTGCTACCTTCTTACGATTAGGAGTAGAAGAACCTGACTTAATCTTGGCAATCTCCTTCAGCTGAACAGCTGCAGGTGGAGTCTTGATCTCAAAGCTGTATGATTTGTCAGCGTAGTAAGTGATAACAACAGGAAGTACCTTACCTGCCTTATCCTGGGTACGGGCATTGAACTCCTTGCAGAATCCCATGATGTTGATACCCTTAGAACCCAGAGCAGGTCCTACTGGAGGTGAAGGATTCGCAGCGCCGCCTTTAATCTGTAACTTGATAAATCCAGCAACTTCTTTAGCCATTTTTGTTAATATTAAATTTGTGTGAAATGTATATAAGTCAGCCTGATACAATCATGTTCCCCGTAACATGAGAACAATTCGGTATTAAGCCTCCTTTTCTACTTGCATAAAACCGAGCTCCAGAGGTGTTTTACGTCCGAAGATCTTAACCATCACCTTCAGTTTACGCTTCTCTGCATTCACCTCCTCGATGACACCAGAGAAACCGCTGAATGGACCATCAGTAACCTTCACGATTTCATCAACCATGTATGGAATATCAACTTCCTCTACAAGTACAGTATCTTCTGCTGTACCGAGCATCTTGTTGATGTCAGATTGACGAACAGGTGTAGGATCATCCAAACCACCAAGAAAACCGAGGCAATTAGGCATGAAGCGCAAAGTATGGGCCATATCTCCTATGAGATTGGCCTCAACAAAAACGTATCCAGGAAGAGCAACCTTCTCTTTCACAACACGCTTACCATTACGCAAAGCAGCATGCTTCTCAACAGGAAGGAGAACCTGATTGACATTTGAACGGAGAAAATCGTTGTGACTCATCTCCTTCTCAATGTATTCCTTCAGTTTTTGTTCCTTTCCGCTGACAGCACGCATTACGTACCATTTCATTCCTTTTTCAGCCATGATTTTCCTTAAAAATTAGTTAGGATAAATTCTACTCATGACAAATTGGAAGATCGAGTCCATACCGAACACCACAACTGCAATGAAAAGGGAAGCAGATAATACAACCATTGCAGAATGGGTCAACTCAGATCTTGTTGGCCAAGATGTTTTATGCGCAAGCTCATCGTAACAAGCCTTGCAATAATTTACTATCTTATTCATATTATCTTTCTTTTAGCACGAGAGGCAGGAATCGAACCCACATTGACGGTTTTGGAGACCGCTCTCCTACCATTGGAGGACTCTCGTAAGTGATTCCCGACCCGAAGACCGGGAATCTATATCTGATTTTTAAATCTTCAGAATGATTTGGTTCAAGGATTAATCCTCGTATACCTCTGTAATCTGGCCAGAACCTACTGTACGACCACCCTCACGGATAGCGAAGCGGAGACCAGCATTAAGAGCAACAGCATAGATAAGCTCTACAGTGATCTCAACGTTATCACCAGGCATTACCATCTCAACACCTGCTGGGAGTGTGATCTCACCAGTACAGTCCATTGTGCGAAGATAGAACTGTGGACGATACTTGTTACCGAATGGAGTGTGACGACCACCCTCTTCCTTCTTCAGTACATAGATAGAAGCCTTGAACTTCTTGAATGGCTTGATCTGTCCTGGGTGACAGAGAACCATACCACGCTTGATCTCAGCCTTATCAATACCACGGAGGAGAAGACCTACGTTATCACCAGCCTGACCCTCATCAAGGATCTTACGGAACATCTCAACGCCTGTTACAACAGACTTCTTGTCCTCACCAAGACCGAGGAGCTCAACCTCATCACCTACGTGGATCTTACCAGTCTCGATACGACCAGTAGCAACAGTACCACGACCTGTGATTGAGAATACGTCCTCAACTGGCATAAGGAATGGCTTATCGAGGTCACGTGGAGGATCCTGAATCCATGTATCACAAGCATCC
>OMXX01000080.1 GCA_900315105.1 uncultured Prevotellaceae bacterium
CGTATATTTTAAATGTAATGTTGAAATTTACACATCTGTTCAAGAATTATTATTTAGGGGTATCTGTTATTGGAATTATAGCTTTTATGATTCAGGAAATTCCATATATTGTTATGCCATTGGTTAAACCTGTCCACAATCCTATCATGCACATGCAAAATGAAATCGAATGGTTAGTAACAATTCAAAATATACTTGGTGTGTTGACTATGGCTTTGTTAATGCTGATTGTCCGGGATGATGTTGGTCTCTTTTCATTAAAAACAACAAAAGAAAAAACATTTTTCGCATTAACAGTCTTAATGTTATTGATTAATTTTATAGGGTGGACAGCCTACTATTTGGGGTATCAATACGGATGGTTGATAGTGATTAGTCAGTTTATGGCTGTTCCGCTATATTATTTATTCTATGGAGTCTGGAAAAGCAATTATCCGATGGTCGGAACGGCTGCGTTGTTTCTCATTTTTCATGCTGTAAAATCACATTTCAAATGTTCAGAACAGGCAGATAAACACTTTGCTGACTATGTAAGTCGCTAATAACCAATATTTGTTTGTAGTCGCACACGTGGCTATTGGGGAATCGGAAAGTGCAGAAAATTAGATGTGTAAAGGGCAAGTGTCTGGAGAACAGATACTTGCCCTTGCTTTTTTTGTACACATGTATTTTTGAAACTTATGGCTTGAGGAATGTGTCCTCGTCTGTCAGTCCTCCATAGCTCTTGGCGGCAGCTTGTAGGGCTTCTTCGGTGGTGTATTGTTGGTATAGGGTGCAGCGGGTGATGATGATCTGAGGAGAACAACGGTTTTCACTCACGCGTACCAGTGCCCAGCCCTTCATATCATCGGCAAACTCCTCACCAACCAATGCCAATTGACCATCTACTATGTTCATGTCCTGCCTCGACACATCACGTTTGCTGAATCGCACACGTGGTGTCGAGCCTTCTATTTCCTGTTTTGCGGTGTACAACCATAACTTCTCATGTTCGTATTGCTCGCCATATTTGAGCCCCGTCATAAGAGCAGGTACACCATTTACCTCGCTAAGTTCCTGTTGCAACGCAGGTAGTGTGCCGTCGCTTACGGGTATGCCTGGCATTAGGAACGAAGCCTGTTCCATCTGATTACGATCTACATACACCACAGGCAAGCGATTTGCCAGCGATGCGAAATTCTGATATGCGTTGCCCCGTTCTGTAAACATGGTCTCGCAGAACTTCAGCATCTTCCATAGAGCCTGAGTGTGTCGCATCTTTTGTCGTTGCTTGAACTGCGGTAGCGTGTTACTGCGACTCTCGTTCGATTCCGATACGCGCCCAACCACTTGCCCCTGTCGCTTATAAAAAGTCATGCCGCCAATGCTCACCTTCTTTGGAATTAGCAATCCCAAAACAGTATTGTTCTTCTTCATAGTTTTACCTCCTATATTTGATTTCTTGTTTATAATATATTCATTTCGTTTTCCTTAAATCATTCCAATAGAGTAGTCTCTATGATGTTCATATTGTTGTCCATTACTTGTTCATTATTTCATCAGTATTTGTCCACTATATGTTCAGTCATTTACTGAACAACGAATGGACAACGACTGGACAACGACTGGATAAGAATAAGGATTACTCCCTTGCTATATAGGCGCAACTACGAGCATAAGTTCAAATTATGCTTAGTGTGCCATTATATGTTATTAGCGTAATTGTACATCTGGTCATCGCTACGGCTTACTCATCCGCTCAGTTTCCTTGTCAAGGTATTTACTCAAGCATCTGGCGATTTCGGGGTAAAAACTGCTGATAGTAGGATACTGGTCGCGGTGTGCATCGTAGTAGATGAGAGCGGTGACGACATCGCGCATCCATGGGAAACCGTTGCCCATTTCGATGGTTAGCATATTCTTTGCAAACTGATTTATGCCATGTTCGTGAAAATAGACGATTACTGCGGCTCGGACAAGGCTTTCGTTGATGACGATATGCCAGTCATTATAGTGTTGCTGTTCCATAGCTGATTTTGACAGTTGGAAAAGTTTCTGTCCGACTTCCTGCATAGCCTTGGCATTCTCGACTTTGTCAAGGAGTGGGTTGACGTATGCGTGATTGAACTCATGGAGCGGAAGGCTGGTGTCGAATAAGAGTTGACCAGTCAAAGGATTCTTATTGTAGCCACAAACGGCGAACACCTCACGAGGGCGATTGGGTAATTGTCGTGAAGCACCGTTGTTGTTTGTTCCGTAGGTGAAGCCGATGATGAGTCGGAACTGTTCTGTCTGCTCTGTGCCGTTGTAGAAGCGACTATACCATTCCGGGTGAATATAACCCATAACATTGGAATCGTATTCTTTCAGGAATGCGTCATAGAAAGACTTATGCTGCTCGAAAAAATCATGGAAACGGGTGTCGGCGTAGAATTTGTTGAGATGTTTTAAGAAACCATCGAGGTCAACATTCTGCCAACCGTTGTTTTTGAGTTCTGCAAGGTCGCCGATGAACTTGACTTTTCCCTTTTCGATGTCAAGGTGGATTGCCATGTTCGTTACCCTCTCGTAACCGATGCCCTGCTTGGCACGGAGATTCTGATAGTAAGCAACAGTCGGGTGCTCACGGTACTTGCTGAACCATGCTTCTGTGTCTTTGGAATACTGTCCAGCCAAATCATTGCTGAACTCCTCAAAGCCCGCTGTGCGTGATAGGATACCCATCAGTTCAACGGTCTCTGATACTTCCACTTTAATTTGTGCGGATGCTCCTATTGTTATGAGGGCGAGCAATGCGGTAATGATAGTTTTCAAATTGTGTTTTGCTGCCTGTTCCATATTATAATTTTTTGTTACTACAAAGGTAATAAAAGTTTCCCGAACACAAAACTTTTTTGCGCATTTTTAAGAAAAAAACTGTAATTCAATAGAATACATAGATAATCGATAGTTTGTGTTTTAGGGCATTTAATATCTTTTATGAATTGTTTGTGCTTAATTTGTTTGGAGAAGTCGGATAGATTGTGTAATTTTGCACTCGTGCGAATAAAAAAATTGCACTCGGCAAATCTTTAAAAGACCGTGCGCCAGCCTTTCGGGCTGACACGCACTTTTGTCTTCGTGCGAATGTATTTGCACTTGCATTCGACAATTAAAACCTAAAATTAATATATACTTTTTTTGATCATTATGAAGAAAATATTTCTTTTGGCAGCAATGCTGTCAATGACATTGTTTTCAATGGCTCAACAAGGTCCTGTACTTCAGATAGAAGGAGGACAGATTCAGGGTGTTACAGCCGATGACCATCCAGATGTTTATGTTTATCGTGGAATCCCTTATGCAGCTCCTCCTATTGATGATTTGCGTTGGAAGGCTCCGCAGCCAGTTATCCCTTGGAAGGGTGTAAAGGTATGTGATACTTTCGGTCATCCTTCATATCAGGCTGTTCACTATCCAGGTGGCTATACCACAGAGTGGGGGTATGGTAAGGAAGCACCATATAGCGAGGATTGTCTCTATCTTAATGTGTGGACAAAGGCTCCAGGTGATGTGAACAAGAAACTGCCTGTTGCTTTGTGGATTCACGGTGGCGGTTTACGCGAAGGGTGGGGTACAGAACCCGAGTTTGACGGTCAGGAATGGGGTAACAAGGATGTTGTCCTCGTGTCAATAAACTATCGTCTTGGCATATTCGGCTTTATCAGTCATCCTGAGCTGTCTAAGGAAAGGGGAAATGGAACTTCTGGTAACTATGGTATTCTTGACCAGATAGAAGCCCTCAAATGGATAAAGAAGAATATAGCTCAGTTTGGTGGCGATCCTAATAATGTCACTATCTTCGGACAGAGTGCGGGCGGACGTAGTACTCGCGCTTTGGTAGAGTCTCCTTTGGCTCGTGGACTTTTCCATAAGGCTGTTATTATGAGTGCTGGTGGTGTATCGGTTGATAATGTTCCTGCCGGTCCTTTCGTTCCGCTTACATTGGCTCAGGCAGAGGCTACTACAAAGAAGGTGATGGATTGGGCTGGTCTTACAGACCTGTCAAAGATGCGTAGGGCATCAACAGAGACACTCTTTGCATTGAGCACTATATATTCAAATGTTACAGGCGAGCGCGTCACACTTCCACAGGGACTTATACTTGATGGCTATGTGTGTGTCAAGAGCTTTGACGATGCTGCACGTGAAGGAACGCTTGCTGATGTTCCTTATATGATTGGTTTCACTCAGCATGATATGGGAGATATGAGCATTGGTATTGCCGAGTTTGGTCGTATTCGTGAGGCAAAAGGCGGCAAGGCATGGGGATATCAATTCGCCCGTCCTCTTCCTGATGATGGCTCACATCCGGAGGTTACATCACGTTTGAAAGGTGCATTCCACTCTTCTGATTTGTGGTTCGTGTTCAAGTCTTTGAAACATTGCTGGCGTCCTTGGACAAAGGGCGACTGGGATTTGTCGGAAAAGATGCTTACTGCATGGACTAATTTCGCAAAGTACAGTAATCCAAATGGTCCAAAGGATGGAATCTGGAAACCTCTAACTAAGAAAGATCCGTCGTTCATGGTATTTAAACTTGATCAGAATGATGCTGAGGCTTCAGAGTTTGGTCAACCTGTTAAGAAGTAAGGTATAAATATAGGGGACTGTCTCAACTATTGTTTGAGACAGTCTTCTTGTTTTTATTTATTGAATAAAGAAAGTAAAAGACTGTTAAACGTTTGCAAGTTTCGAGAATAATGTTTATCTTTGCACTCGGCAAATCTTCTAAAGACCGTGCGCCAGCCTTTGGGGCTGACACGCACTTTTGCCTTCGTGCGAATAAAAATTTGCACTCGGCAAATCTTCTAAAGACCGTACGCCAGCCTTTGGGGCTGATATGCACTTTTGCCTTCGTGCGAACGGAAATTTGCACTCGGCAAATCTTCAAAAGACCGTGCACCAGCCTTTGGGGCTGACACGCACTTTTGCCTTCGTGCGAATAAAAATTTGCACTCGGCAAATCTTCCAAAGACCGTGCGCCAGCCTTTGGGGCTGACACGCACTTTTGCCTTCGTGCGAACAATATTTGCAGTCGGCAAATAAAAAGTACATCGCTCAATAAGAATCATTTGCATTTGTGTGATAACTGTTTTAGAAACCTAAATTTTTATTATTAATATATACTTTTATTATCATTATGAAGAAATTCTTTGTTTTTGCAGCAATGTTGTCAATGACATTGTTCGCAATGGCTCAAAATCCTGTGCTTCAGATAGAAGGAGGACAGGTTCAGGGTGTTAAGGCCGATGACCATCCAGATGTTTTTGTCTATCGTGGAATCCCTTATGCAGCTCCTCCTATCGGTGATTTGCGTTGGAAAGCACCTCAGCCAGTTGTTGCTTGGAAGGGCGTAAAGGTATGTGATACTTTCGGTCATCCTTCATATCAGGCTGTTCACTATCCTGGCGGCTATACAACAGAGTGGGGGTATGGTAAGGAAGCACCATATAGCGAGGATTGTCTCTATCTTAATGTCTGGACAAAGGCTCCGGGCGATGTAAACAAGAAACTCCCTGTGGCTTTGTGGATTCATGGTGGTGGCTATCGTGAAGGATGGGGCACCGAGCCTGAGTTCGACGGTCAGGAATGGGGCAATAAGGATGTTGTCCTCGTATCAATAAACTATCGTCTTGGTGTATTCGGATTCCTTTGCCATCCAGAACTCTCAAAGGAGAATCCAAAGGGCGTATCAGGCAACTATGGTATTCTTGACCAGATAGAATCCCTCAAATGGATAAAGAAGAATATCGCTCAGTTTGGTGGTGATCCAAATAATGTTACAATCTTCGGACAGAGTGCCGGTGCAGGTAGTGTTCGTACACTTTGCGAGTCTCCTTTGGCACGTGGTCTCTTCCATAAGGCTGTTATCATGAGTGGTAATGGTATCTCTCTTCCTTCAAAGGATGGCGTTAAGCCACGTCCAGCAGGACCTTTTGCTCCAGTAACACTTGAGCAGGCTGAGGCTATGACAAAGAAGATGATGGATTGGGCTGGTCTTACAGACCTTACAAAGATGCGTAGGGCTTCAACAGAGACAATCTATGCTCTCAGCACCCTTTATGGAAATGTGACTGGTGAGCGTGCATTCCTCCCACTCATGCCAATCGTAGAGGGATATGTATGCACAAAGAGCTTTGACGATGCTGTTCGCGAAGGAACTGTTGCTGATGTGCCTTATATGATTGGTTACACTCAGCATGACATGGGAGATATGAGCGAGGGTATTGCTGAATTCTGTCGTGTACGTGAGAGCAAGGGTGGTAAGGCTTGGGCATACGAGTTTGCCCGTCCTCTTCCTGATGATGGCTCACATCCAGAGGTTACATCACGTCTGAAGGGTGCCTTCCACTCTTCTGATTTGTGGTTTGTGTTCAAGTCTTTGAAGCATTGTTGGCGTCCTTGGACAAAGGGTGACTGGGATCTTTCTGAAAAGATGCTCACAGCATGGACAAATTTTGCAAAGTACAGTAATCCTAATGGTGCACAGGATGGTAACTGGAAACCTCTCACAAAGAAGGATCCTTCTTTCATGGTATTCAAGCTTGACCAGAATGATGCTGAGGCTTCAGAGTTCGGTAAGACTGTGAAGTAAGGAACTGAAGTGAAAAGTGAATAGTGAAAAGTGAAGAATTTAAGTTAGTATTTTAGTTAATAGGGTGATAATCATCCTTTCGCGATAAAAAGTAATTCAAATTTCTCATTTTCCACTTTTCTTATAAAAATAGGGGACTGTCTCAATTATACTGAGAGACAGTCCCCTTTTTATTTTTATTCTGTATAAAATTGATGTCTGGTAATTTACAATATGTTTATCCTTTAGTCCTTATTCTTAATCTTTAGTGTAAACTTATCGTACTCTTCCTTACGCTTTGGGTTCATTGGAAACCAGCCTTTCTTTACACGTTTTCGTTGTTCGAAGATTTCAAGGATACTCCATAGGCATGAGCAACCTACAACGCCGAGTACAGGACTAAGGATTTCGTTGTCGGTAAAAAGTGATGCAACTATGAATGCGATGCCTGCGATAAGGAATACCCACCAGCATTTCACGCCGAAATGGTATTCTGACTTGATAACGATTGGATGAAAGATGCCGATGACAAGGAATGTTGTAACGGCGATGATAAGTCCGAGAAAATTCATCTTTTCTAATTACGAATTACAAATTACCTTTTGGAATGGAAACGGTTAATTGTTAATTATTAATTGTTAATTGTTAATTTTACAGTTCGCTAACATCTGCCAAGCCATTCATTACTACGTATACAATGATATCAGCGAGAGAACGGGCGTGAAGCTTGTCCATTATGTTCTTGCGATGGGAGATGACGGTTGCCAGACTGATATTGAGACGGTCGGCTACCTCCTTATTGATGCAACCCTTGCTCAGAAGTAGTGCAACCTCAATCTCACGTGGAGAGAGAATCAGCTCTGAAGGCTTGTGTGATGGCGGTGGCATTGGCATACTGCCGTGTGGGCCATGTTGGCTACGATTAAGGGCAAGAATGTCGCGCACGAACTGTTTCTCATCTTGACATATATTGATAGTCTTGACACCTGATATGGTCATATCGCCATTTACTAGCACTATGCTTCTTGCTGCCTGTTGGCGGAAGAATTGTGTGTGCTCAAAATATATGCGCGAAGATACGAAGAAATGCACGAACTGGTTTGTCTCCAGCATTTCCAATTCTTCGAACGTCTGTAGCAGTTTTATTTCTGCTCCAGGTATGATGTCCTCGAGAATAGCCTGCAGACCTATTCCTGTGAGGATATTTGGCTCTATGATTGCAAATTGTGGTTGCATATATCTGAATTTTGTGAGTGGGCTTGTATTTATTTAATGATAAGCAAAAGCACCAGAGTCCAGTGTGCCATTGCTCCAAGAAGCACGAAAACGTGCCAGATGGGGTGGAAGAATCTCTTGCTGTCGTGTGCGAAGAAATACGTTCCTGCTGAATAGAAAACACCTTCGGAAAGAAGTACAATAAACTCGATGACATCCAGTTTCGTATATACTTCCGGAGCTATCAATAATATGCTCCATCCCATTGTGAGGTATATTGCGAGTGATAGCTTTGGGTATTTTCCGAATGCAAAAACCTTATAGAACACACCGCCTATTACGGCAGCCCATTGAAATCCGAAAACAAGCCATCCTGTCCAACCACCAATCACACCGACGCATATTGGTGTGTATGAACATGCTATCATCACGTAAATGCTGATGTGGTCGAGGCGTCGTAGTATGTTTTTTGCCATTCCTGGTCTCACCCAATGGTAAAGAGTACTTGAGAGGAACATCAGGAACATACCAGTAATAAAGAAGATGACGCCGAATGCCATCTGCCAACTTTTTCCTGCTGCTGGCCATACCATCCATATAGAAGACAATGCAAAGACTGCTCCTACGAGATGTGTCCATGTGTTGCCTTGCTCGTTGATACCCCAAAACGGCTTGTCAGATACAGATGAGTTATTTGTATTGTCCATAACAGGATGCAAAGATAATATATTTTTTTGTGAATACAAAAAAATATAAGAAAAATGAAAAATACAATACAGTATTTCCGCGTATAGTTCCTACAAGGAAAACGTAATCTGTATTTTATAATTCTTCATTTTTTTTTCATTTTCCTATCCATTTCTCAACCTCGTTTCTTCTTGTCCTTGAAATGATAATCTCCGGTGGATTGTCACCTTTGAGTATTAGTTTTTCTTTGCCGTTGGATAGACGCTCGGTTTCTGTTACCTGTTCAAGTGGTACTATGAATTTGCGGTTTACACGCATGAATCTCTGTGGATCAAGCTGTAGGGCAAGTTCCTCAAGCGATATGTTGATGGGATATGATGTGTTGTCGAGTAGTTTCAAATAGGTGTTCTTTTGTTCTGAAACAAAGTATCTTATGCCAGAGACATGTATCATTTTCTCACCTTTGACAGTCTTCACCATGAAACGCTCGCGGAACTTGTTGTTCCTCTTGCTAAGTGAATGGAAACTAATGGTATTGCGCGATGTGCCTTTAGTTATGGTATTGGCTGCAAACAGGCGCAACGCTTTTTGTAGAGCCGTGTGTAACTGCTCCTCGTTGATAGGTTTGAGAAGATACGACAGACTATTGTACTCGAAAGCTTTCAGGGCATGATCTTCGTGTGCTGTGATAAAGATGATAGGGGTATTATCCGGAGCACATGAAAGGGCATCAAAGCTAAGACCGTCGTTTAGCTGTATGTCGGCGATGATGATGTCTGCTTCCGAGTGCGAGAGAAAGAAAAGGCGTGCTTCTGATACGGTCGGTATCGGACCAATCAGTAGAGCTGACGGCATTATGTCCTCAAGCATGTGCCTGAGTACGTTGTATTGGTGCATCTCATCCTCAAGAATCAATATCTTCATCTTTGCTTGTTTTGAATTGTAAATCCGCTGCAAAGATAATAAAAAAAGTGAAAAGTGAAGAATTTTCGCTTCACTTTTCACTCTAAACTTTATTCTCTAATCTCTAAACTCTAACCTCTAACCTCTAATCTCTACCCCTTAAACCCTATACAGCAATCCGTTCTTAAGATCTTTTGCCGCAGTCTCCTTGATTTTCACATGGAGTTTCTTGCCTGTGGCATTGAACGGAATCTGCGGAATGAAACGGTAGAAACGTGGGCGCTTGAAGTTGGCGATGTCCGGACTCTTCTTGCAGAACTCGTCAAGTTCCTCTGGCGTGAGACTATCGTCATTCTTCACGATATAGGCTGTAACTACCTGACCACGAATCTTATCCGGCACGGATGTAACGATACAGTCCTTCACCTTCGGATGAACATTGAGCACAGCTTCTATCTCCGTAGGATAGATGTTTTCTCCTGAAGAGATAATCATGTCATCCTTGCGGCCTACGATGGTGATAAACTGATTCTCATCCCATGTGGCGAGGTCGTTAGTGTAGATGAAGCCCTTGTAGTATTTCTTTTCTGTCTCTTCTTCGTTGTTGAAATACAGGTAAGGCGATTTTGCAGGAGAGCAGATTATAACCTCACCAACCTCGTTACTATCGGTTGGAATAAGCTCATCCGGCTCTGCACGATGGTCTTCATAAACCTTTACTACGCGCACGTCATCGTCAACGCATGATGCTCCTGCTGTTCCAGCATTCTCAGGAAGGTCGAATGGGCGTAGGAAGGTGTTCCAGAATGTCTCCGTAGTACCATATCCGTTATATATGTTCGGGGTGAGAACGCGCTGATAGCGTATGCACGCAGAACGCTCCAACGGACTTCCCATAGTCACGATGCCCTTGAGAGTCTGAAGGTCGTAGCTTTGACGTTCCTGCTCATCGGCAAGAGCCTCGAGAACTGTAGGTACACCGATGATGAACGTAATCTTGTATTGCCATATGTACAGAAGTGTATTGAGAGCATCGAAATGGCTCATTATCACCATCGTTGCACCTGCATATAAGGCAGGACCGGGACCTGCACAATGCAGACCGCCACGATGGAACCAAGGCGTGGTGTTCATGGTCACGTCGCGATAACTCATAGGGAAATGAATCATCACGTCGTGAGCTGACAGGACCTCGTTGATAGAGGTCATTGATACGCCCTTGGCACGTCCTGTGGTGCCTGATGTATATAGACGGGTTGTCTCGTCGTAGATGTTATAGCCAGAAGAAGGATCGTAGTATTCTGCCGTAGAGGCATTCTTTACGAATTCCTTGTATGATACAACTTCTCCGGCACTTTTGCCATTGGTTACGATAAGTCGCTCCGGCTTATGTCCGCAGATGTCGAGAGCCTCGAGAACTGTTTTCTCATTTGTAGAGTCGAAGATGATAACCTTCGGAAGTGAATCCTCGATATTGTCGGCAAGCTCACCGGCACTTAGACGGTAGCTTACAGGACAGCAAACGGCTTTGATCTTCTGTGTTGAAACGTATGCAAATGCAAATTCTGGGCAGTTGAGAAGGTCGAGCATTACTACGTCCTTCTTACCAATGCCTATTGAAACAAGGGAATTCGTGAGGCGGTTAACGTCTTCATTAAATTCGGCGTATGTCCATTTCTTGTTACTTTCCGGATCTATGATAGCAAGTTTACGTGAGTATCTGCGAACGTTCCTCATATAACCTTCTATCCAGGTATATCGGCTTTCGAATAATTCTTTGAAATTGTCCATTTCTTTTATAATTATGGTGGGGAATTTAGCTGTTTATTACCACCGTTTTTAATTCTTTGAATGCAAAGATATTATATAAGGAAATGAAACGAAAAAAAATCGACAACTCAATTACTGAATTGTCGATTTTTAAGGATGAAACGTCGTGCACAAAAGCTTGTTCTGCGCACAGCGTTATATTGATGTGCAAAAGTTTAAAGTGAAGAGTTAAGAGTGAAGAATTTAAGTTACATTTTATATCTAAAAAAGCGATATAATGTATTAAACTGCAATACAAACTCAAATTCTTCACTTTTCACTCTTCACTCTTCACTTAGAACTTACTTGTTCTTCTTAATCTTCTCTACGTAAGCGTCGATAACGGCAACAGCTGTGATGTTAACGATGTCGCGAACGCTTGAGTCGAAGTCGGTGAAGTGGATAGGCTTGTTAAGACCCATCTGGATAGGACCGATAACCTCAGTCTCAGGAGAGAACTGCTTGATGAGCTTGTAAGCAGAGTTTGCTGCGCTCAAAGATGTGAACACCATTGAGTTTACAGTCTCGTTGTGCAGACGGAGGAATGGATACTTCTCATCACGACGATCCTGATCGAGAGCGAGGTCAACAGTCATCTCACCGTCAATCTTGAGGTCAGGGAACTCTGTCTGAAGCTCTGCAATAGCATCGTGCATCATGCGTGGGGTACCTGACTTGTCAACACCGAAGCTTGAGAATGAGATACCAGCGATACGTGGCTCGTCATTGAAGAAGCGGATTGTGTCGGCTGTGAGGCGAGCGATATCCTTGATGGTATCCTTGTCTGGTGACTGGTTTACGAGGGTATCAGCGATGTAGTAAGTGCCGCGCTTAGAGTTTACGATGTTCATCGTAGCGAAGTGGTTGTACTCTGGACGGATGCCGATAACCTCCTTGGCACACTTGATAGTGTTAGAGAACTTGGTATATACGCCTGTGATGAATGCGTCAGCGTCGCCTGTCTCAACCATCATCATACCGAAGTAGTTGCGCTCGAACATCTTGTCGTTTGCCTCCTCGAATGTGTAACCCTCACGCTGGAGCTTGTCAGAGAGAATCTTAGCATAACGCTCACGACGGTCACGCTCACGGTCATGACGGAGGTTTACGATCTCTACGCCATCAAGGTTGAGCTCGAGTTCCTTTGCCTTCTTCTCAATCATCTCGTCGTTACCGAGAAGGATAGGAGTACAGAGACCCTCTTCCTTTGCCTGAACGGCTGCCTTGATCATTGTTGGGTGGAGACCTTCTGCGAATACCACGCGCTGTGGGTGCTTGCGAGCTGTCTCGTAGAGGTTCTGGGTAACGCTTGTCTCCTGTCCCATACGGCGACGGAGCTTACGCTTGTATGCGTCCCAGTCTGTGATAGGATTACGTGCCACACCGCTATCCATAGCAGCCTTTGCTACGGCAGCAGAAACCTCTGTGATAAGACGTGGGTCAACTGGCTTTGGAATGAAGTAGTCAGGACCGAATGTGAGGTTGTTCACGTTGTATGCCTGGTTCACTACGTCAGGAACTGGCTGCTTAGCGAGGTCTGCGATAGCGTGAACGGCAGCAATCTTCATCTCCTCGTTGATGGCGCGAGCGTTTACGTCGAGGGCACCACGGAAGATGTAAGGGAAGCCGATTACGTTATTGATCTGGTTTGGATAGTCAGAACGGCCAGTTGACATGAGTACGTCAGGGCGTGCTGCCATAGCATCCTCGTAAGAAATCTCTGGTGTTGGGTTTGCGCAAGCGAACACGATAGGGTTCTTAGCCATAGAGCGGATCATATCCTGAGATACGACATTACCCTTTGAAAGGCCGAGGAATACGTCTGCACCTACCATTGCCTCCTCGAGAGTGTGAACGTCGCGACGGTCTGTTGCGAAGAACTTCTTCTGCTCTGTGAGGTTTGGACGGTCAGATGTGATAACGCCCTTAGAGTCGAGCATGAGTACGTTCTCTCTCTTAGCGCCGAGGGCAATATAGAGCTTTGTACACATGATAGCAGCAGCACCTGCGCCTGATACAACGATCTTAACCTCGTCAATCTTCTTGCCTGCAACCTCAAGGGCATTGAGCAGACCTGCAGAAGAGATGATGGCTGTACCGTGCTGGTCGTCGTGCATTACTGGTATGTCGAGTGACTTCTTGAGGCGATCCTCAATGTAGAAGCACTCAGGAGCCTTGATATCCTCAAGGTTGATACCGCCGAATGTTGGTGCAATCTTCTCTACAGCCTCGCAGAACTTCTCAGGATCCTTCTCGTCAACCTCGATGTCGAATACGTCAACACCACCGTAGATCTTGAAGAGAAGTCCCTTACCTTCCATTACTGGCTTGCCTGACATAGCACCTATATCGCCAAGACCGAGCACCGCTGTACCGTTAGAGATTACGGCAACGAGGTTACCCTTGTCTGTGTACTTGTAAGCTGCATCTGGTGTTTCCTGAATCTCAAGACATGGGAACGCTACACCCGGAGAATAAGCGAGTGAGAGATCTGTCTGAGTGTGGTAAGGCTTTGTTGGCATTACCTCAATCTTTCCTGGACGGCCGGTCTCGTGATACTTGAGAGCAGCCTCTTTAGTGATTTTTACCATAAGAAATTAAATAACAGCCCCTCGCCTGTCCTGCGGACATCCTCTCCCCATGGGGCGAGGAGGAAGTATGTATTTCCAATCAAGGGTACTGGTTTTACTTTTATTGATTTATAATGTTTAATATTCTTGCTCTATAGCGAAAGTGTGTAACTTTTACCTCGCCCCTTGGGGAGAGGATGCCCAATAGGGCAGGTGAGGGGCCCTTACGAAAACAACGTCCTTATCGCTTCCTCAACCTTACTTACAGGATGAATGCGTATGCTGTATTTCTTACCCTTCAAGGCATTCGAGTTGCGTTTCGGTATGATGATATCCGTGAAACCAAGTTTCTCAGCCTCGGCAATTCGCTGTTCTATGCGACTTACAGGACGAACCTCGCTGCTCAGTCCAACCTCACCGCACATGCACCAGCCTTCCTCTATCGGGATGTCCACGTTGCTTGAGAATACGGAGGCTATTACGCTAAGGTCCATTGCCATATCCGTAACCTTCAATCCGCCTGCTATGTTGATGAACACATCCTTCTGAATAAGTTTGAAGCCCACCTTCTTCTCAAGGACGGCAAGCAGCATGTTCAGTCTTCGCTGGTCGAAACCCGTTGCCGAGCGTTGCGGAGTTCCGTATGCAGCTGTGCTTACCAATGCCTGTGTCTCCACAAGGAACGGACGCATACCCTCTACGGCTGCCGAAATCGCTATTCCGCTCATTCCTTGACGCTCGTCGGAAAGAAGAAGCTCTGAAGGATTCGTCACAGGACGAAGACCGTTCTGAAGCATCTCGTATATGCCGAGTTCCGAAGTAGAGCCGAAACGGTTCTTTATAGAGCGAAGTATGCGGTAGATGTTCTGGCGGTCGCCCTCAAACTGGATAACGGTATCTACGATATGCTCAAGCACCTTCGGACCAGCTATCGTTCCCTCCTTATTTATATGTCCTATCAGAATGACAGGAATAGCACTTGTCTTTGCGAAGCGGAGTAGGGCAGAGGCACACTCGCGAATCTGCGTCACGCTACCTGGAGCCGACTCCACATCCTCTGTCTCCATTGTCTGTATAGAGTCGATGACGATAAGCTCAGGAGCCACAGCCTCAATCTCCTTAAAGATATTCTCGAGCGATGTCTCACACAGAATCATCACGTGCTCCCCGGCATCAGGCGAAAGACGCTCGGCACGCATCTTAATCTGATGAGCTGACTCCTCACCGCTGACATATAGCACACGGCGTTCCGTCATCTGCACTATTGTCTGGAGCGTGAGCGTACTCTTTCCTATGCCCGGATCGCCACCGAGAAGTATTATGCTTCCGGGTACTATGCCGCCACCAAGTACGCGATTCAGTTCCGCATCGTGCGTGTCAATCCTCGGCTCAGCCTTTGTGGAGATGTCGCGAAGGCTAACGGCACGTGCCGTCTTGCTTGCGCGAAGCGATGTCGTGGCAACAGAAGAAGCCGCCTTACGTGCCGACTTGACAGGTGTCTCAGCAGAGATACGCACTTCCTTGAACGTATTCCACTGACCGCATGAAGGGCATTTACCCATCCACTTTGCCGACTCCTGTCCGCAGTAGTCACAAACGTATGCTGTCTTATCCTTTGCCAACTTTAAGTCTAATGTCTAAGGGCTAAAGTCTAAAGAATAAGGTATAAAAGATTGTCAAAGATGTCATTCTCGAAAGTCTTTTGCCTTTTGTCTTTGGCCTTTTGCCGTTTTGAAGCCGCAAAATTAATAAAATTTTCCCTAAAAATGAAATAAATGTCACTTTTTTGCCGATTTTGATTAAAAATATTCGCTTTTTTGCTATTTCTACTTGCTATTTATTAGAAATTGAAAATATTTTTTCAAAAAGTGTCAATGTTCAAAAAATCCCAATTTGCCAAGCAAACTGGGACTTTCTTATATAAATCAACTACTTTTTCTTGTATTTGTATGTATATTCCAAGTCGTATTCCTCGTTCTGGACAGGACCAACATCTTTGGGTGAATTCAAACGAGCTACAACATGCTGTTTTTTGATAGTACCATCATCATTATATGTATATTCGGTATATCCATAATTCACGCTATTATTATATATAGGACCTGTTCTTTTCAAAAGCCTTCCATTTGAGTCGTATTCGTTTATATACTCAGATGTTGTCGTAGGTCCATTGTTGTAAGTGACTGTGGTTTTTATTATATAACCATGACTGTCCTCTTCATGAACAATCCTTTCTGAAAACGAACCATCCTTAAGTTTTGAGACATCTATAGTTTCAACATTACCACTATAGCTATATGTGCGAATCGTCCCATAATCTTTGCCTATAGAATCAATAACCTCGGTATGTTTTATAAGATTCTTTGCATTGTCAAATTCTCTTATGTATGTTATAACCAGATTACCTTTCCAGTTATATCCATACACAACATAGCTTAAATCTTCATAGTTGTATTCATATTTATAACTGGAAATCAGAGATTTTAAATTATTCAAGTCATACACTCTTTCTTCTATCCGGTCACCGTTATCATCAAATATAATTTCTGTTCTATGTCCAGATCTGAAATTATCTTCACCGATATACCTTCCTTCTTTGTCATACCTGATAAGTTGAAACGGCTTCCCCTCATTGGAACGTTTTCCATCCTTCCAGTCATAGCGAGTTGTTTGCATTTCGGCCAGATACTTACCCTCACCATTGGTGTATTCGTCATCGTCATCGTCGTCACTTGAGCAGCTTACGAAGCCAAGCCCTAACACCAATCCTAATAATAAAGCGATGTTCTTTTTCATTTTGATTTTGTAATTCACAATTAAGTTTTTCTTTCGCCGCCATAATCGCAGCATGTTTACATGATGCAAAGATACGCATAAAATCCCACACCGCCAAATATTACCCCGTATTTTTGTCTAACATAACGTCAATTCGATGAATATAAACGCTGCGCTTGGCTACATTAATTATCCACGAATTGCTTTAGCTTGTTGAGCTTAGCGAAAAATTGCTAGTCGGTTTGCGCCCCGAAGGGGGCAACGAGCCAATAGCCCAGGGCAACGCCCTGTGGTATTGGTTAAATGGGGGATTCAACGCCCTGAAGGGGCAAAAGCCCTAACACATGATGTAATGCTTTTGCCCTTTCAGGGCGAACTTACTCTCTCGCTATACCTAGGGCGATGCCCTAGGCTGTTAGCT
>OMXX01000130.1 GCA_900315105.1 uncultured Prevotellaceae bacterium
ATACATTGCACATTTTTCAAGATTTACACGAAAATTATTAAAATCGTCACTATATCCATTTTTATCCAAACGGAAATAAAATTTATCTTGCATAGATAACATATTTCCGGTAAATGCGATACTTGGCCGATCTCTTTGGTCTTGTATATTTTTTACACTGAATTTCTCAAACCATTTAGATAATACATCAAATCTAACACCATAGATTGGATATATTACAATAGATGTTTTTGCAACATCTATCCAATGGTCTAATTCGATAATTTGCTTTCCTTCTTTTGTTTTTAAAATTAAGGAAGAATCTCTTTTCCTAAACTTATATTCAGAAAAGAAATCAAACTGAATTAGATCAGTAATTATTTCATTAAATATAAAATCCATAGTTTTGCACTTAAATTATGGTTCCCGTCAGCTGCATATTTCTCATACAAGGCCTTGCCAATGCCTGAGGTGGCTCCAATAATGATGATATTCATAGAATTGTTCTTATTCGTCCTCCTTGGGCAGAGTGTTCTGCCCTTTGCCCTCAATTGGCCTTATGTAGTCTGATGCACGCTCAGAAGAAACAACGCTTCTGCCAAGACGGCGTTCCATCGTCTCGCGTGCTTCGCGTGCTACTTCGCCACCTTCCTTTGCAATACGTTGGCTCTCGGCCATCGACTGCGGATTAGATTGGCGAGAATACTCCGTGGTAGCTACCTCGGCAAGTGTGTTGAGTGCCAGTTCCACATTCGTCATGTTGTCGCGCAGATTCTGCTTGGTCAGCCCCTTGTAACGCTTGTATTCGCCTGTGGTCATGCCGCTCCACGCCTTTGTCAGCACATTTGTCAGAATGGCGAAGTCCCTAGGCTCATGTATGCCAGAACGATGCCACTCATCGGTCAGTTCTTTGCGCATCTCGATGGAGCGCATGCGCTCGTTTATCCAGCGGTCGCTGTAGCCTTGGCGACGATAGTCCTCGACGGCCATCTGAAAGGTCAGTTCCGGGTCAATCATTTGGTCAACACGCATACTGCCCAACTCAGCAAGCCATTGTTTCACCGGTTCGGCTTTCTTGGAGGGTATGGCCTGGATGATTCTAAAAATGCCTTCAAGATCAGCGGCTTGTGTCTTGCGTCGCTTGCCATCTGGAGCCAACATTTCAACAGGGGGACAAATTGTCCCCCACTTGGATTTCAGTTCTGGGTCACGTCTAAGCATCTTCTTTATGTAATCACGCGGATTCACGGAATCTGTCAAGACCTGCACTATATCCGTTACAGAGAAATAGTACTTCTCCCGTTCTGCATCCCATACGATGCGAACTTTCTTGCCCTCAAAGAGCTGTATAGCGAAATTCTCGTTCATGATGATACAATCCTATGTGAATTTGGTTACAAAGTTACAAAATATTCTTCAAGGAGGTTCTGATATGACAGACTTTAACACGATATAGTGCACATTTCCCTCTAAAATGAATCAAAATGCCATGCATGAGTTGATTTTGAATTATTAACCGACGCTGTCTAACAGCCAATTATCGCAGTCGTGGTACAACGTCGGTACAAACGTCCCCTTTTTGCCCTCTTTTTATATGTTGCAAGGCAATGTTATGAAGGTGTAAATGCCACCCATTACTGTCATCCTGACTTAGCAAACGGCAAAATGGCCTCATAATTAAAGGTTAAATAATCTTAACGAAATGTTAAATGTTGCACGCCTTTGAAGGCTGGTTTTGCTCTACAAAACTCTTAGATTTCCCATTTTTTGCTATTGCACTTTTTTGTACCGTTTAATTTTGGACACTTCTTGTTATGCGCTGATTTACAACAGTTTGCGATTATCCAAAACACTTCCACATGAAAGCAATGGGGGAGAGGGTATTACTGATAATGAACTGAAAGTCATCAATCAACCCTATTGCACAGGTCAGGACATTTTTCCACCTCGTTATTATCAGCGTAATGCCGTGAATCGAACGGTGAATGCGGTGGCTCGTGGCGACAAACGGATGCTGTTGGTGATGGCCACAGGAACGGGTAAGACCTACACCGCCTTCCAAATCGTCTATCGTCTGCTGAAGACGGAACTGGTGAAGAAGGTACTTTATCTGGCAGACCGTAACATCTTGGTCGATCAGTCTATCGAACAGGATTTCAAGCCCCTCACCAATACCATTCATAAGGTGAACTATCAGCAGGATAAGGAGCATCCAGATACCGCTCATGAGGTGTATTTTGCCCTTTATCAGCAGTTGATAGGTAAAGAGGGCGCCAAGAACTACGAAGAACTGTTCAAACCTGAATTCTTCGATATGGTGATTGTCGATGAGTGTCATCGTGGCAGTGCGAAGGATGATAGCAACTGGCGTGAGATACTGGAGTATTTCGAAAATGCTATCCAGTTAGGTATGACAGCCACACCAAAGGAGACACGCTATCAGTCGAACATCAGTTATTTTGGAGAACCGCTTTATACCTATAGTCTGAAAGAGGGTATCGACGATGGTTTCTTAGCACCCTTCAAGGTGATCAATATCACAACGAATATCGGTGACGAATGGCGACCCACCAAGGGACAGCGCGACATCAACGGCAACGTGATAGAAGACCGTATCTACAACAATACTGACTACGATTACAATATCATCATAGAAGACCGCATCCGAGAGGTAGCCCATGAGGTGAGCAGTTATCTGAAATCCACTGACCCGATGGCAAAGACCATTGTCTTCTGTGCTGATGAAGATCATGCAGAACGGATGCGTGTGGCATTGGTAAATGAGAACGCTGAGATGTGCAAAAAGAATCCTGACTATGTGGTGCGTATCACTGGCAGCGATCCCTATGGACAGTCAAAACTCGACTATTTCATCTCTGTTGCCTCCAAGACGCCCGTGATAGCCACCACCAGCAAACTGCTCTCCACAGGTGTGGATTGCAAAATGGTGAAGCTTATAGCCTTAGACCAGCGCATCAATTCGATGACGGAGTTTAAGCAGATTGTGGGTCGTGGTACACGAATCCGCGAGAAAGAGGGTAAGACGCATTTCACCATTATGGATTTCCGCAACATCACCCGCCTCTTCGCCGATCCCGACTGGGATGGTCCGCTGGAAGTGGATAAGGGCTATATGCCAGATAGGGCCAAGCCCTATACGCCTCCAAAGGACAAACCGGATGACGGGGGCGGTGTACATGATGTGAAACCCATCGTCAACAGAGATGGCTGCGAGGTGAAGATCATCAATAAGGTTGTGTCAGTCTATGATTCCAACGGCAAGCTGTTGCGCACGGAGAGCATTACGGACTATACGAAGAAGAACATCAACGACACCTATGCCAATCTCAATGACTTCATCCTGCATTGGAATGCGGCAGAGCGGAAGGTGGAAATCACTGAACTGATGCGTGAAAATGGCATTGACCTGCAAGCCTTGAAGCACGACCAGGGGATGGATGATGTCGATGACTTTGACTTTATCTGTCATATCGCCTATGGCAAGAAACCCCTTACCCGTAAGGAACGTGCGGAGAACGTGAAGAAACGCGATGTGTTCCATAAGTACGGCCCCGAGGCTCAGAAGGTGTTGGAGGCATTGCTTGATAAGTATATGAACGAAGGCATCAGTCAGTTGGAGAACCGCAAGGTGCTCACCCTTGATCCCTTCCGACATATGGGTTCACCTTCTGGTATCGCCAAATTGTTTGGTGGCAACCAGCAGTATATGGCAGCCGTCAAAGAACTCGAAGATAGTATTTACAACGATATAGCTTAACATCAAAAATGGCAATTACAAATTTTGTAAAGAACATCCGAAACATCATGCGCAATGATGCAGGTATCAATGGCGATGCCCAGCGCATAGAACAAATCGCATGGATGCTCTTTCTGAAAGTTTACGACGAGAAAGAAAACGATTGGGAATTCAACGAAGACAACTATACATCCTTTATCCCTGAAAACTGCCGTTGGCGCAACTGGGCGAAAGATGACGGTACGGGTGAGGCTCTGACGGCTGACAAGCTGCTCGACTTTGTGAACAATACGCTGTTCCCCACCTTGAAGGAACTGGAGGTCACACCCGATACGCCGATGCGTAGCGCCATTGTCCGCGCCACCTTCCAGGATGCCAACCAGTATATGAAGGATGGTGTGCTGCTTCGTCAGGTTCTCAACGTGATCGATGGCTTGGACCTGAGCAGTTATGAGGAGAGTCATGCCTTTGGTGAGATTTACGAAACCATTCTGAAGGAGATGCAGTCGGCAGGAACGGCAGGTGAGTTCTATACGCCTCGTGCCTTGACTGATTTCATGGCAGAGATCATCCAGCCTAAAATTGGTGAGAAGGTGGCTGACTTCGCTTGTGGTACTGGTGGATTCCTCACTTCATGGCTCAAAGCCCTCGATAAGAAGGTGAACACCGCTGAGGATCGTGAGGCTTTTGCCAACTCCATCTATGGCATCGAGAAGAAGCAGTTTCCCTATATGCTTTGTGTCACGAATATGCTGCTGCATGATATCGATTCGCCTAAAGTCTTTCATGGCAACTCGCTCACGAAGGATGTGCTGAACTATACCGACGATGACAAGTTCGACGTTATCCTGATGAATCCCCCTTATGGTGGCAACGAGAAGAACGATGTGAAACGCCACTTCCCATCAGACCTCGCTTCGAGCGAAACGGCTGACCTCTTTATGGTGGTGATTCAGTACCGCTTGGCAAAGGATGGACGCGCTGCAGTGATTCTGCCAGATGGTTTCCTCTTTGGTGCTGATAATGCCAAGTTGGCTATCAAGGAGAAACTGCTGCGAGAGTTCAATCTGCATACCATCATCCGCCTACCAGGCAGCATCTTTGCCCCTTACACCTCGATTGCCACCAACATTCTGTTCTTCAACAATGAGAAGGCAGAGGGTGCAGCAGAGGGATTCAACACGAAGGACACCTGGTTCTATCGTATGGATATGCCTGAGGGCTACAAGCACTTTTCTAAGACCAAGCCCATGCTGATAGACCACTGCAAGCCGATGATGGATTGGTGGAACAACCGCGTGGAGATCATCGATAACGAGACTGGCGACGAGAAGTCGCGCTGTTTCTCAGCACAAGAACTGTTAGACCTTGGTTGTAACTTCGATCAATGCAAGTTCCCCAAAGAAGAGGAAGAGGTATTGCGCCCAGATGAACTGCTAAAGCAGTACCACGAGAAGCGCACCGCCCTCGATGCCAAGATAGACGCAACGCTGAATGAAATCCAGCAGATGTTGGGTATAAATATATAATGTACTTAAATTGTAATAACTATGACAAAAAAAGAAGCACTTCGATTATTTGAAGAAAAAAAAGTCCGCACGGTGTGGGATGATGTGGAAGAGAAATGGTATTTCTCCATCGTAGATGTTTGTGGTATATTGACAGATCAGCCTGATTACGAGCATGCAAGAAACTATTGGAAAGTCTTAAAGCACAGGCTTGTAAAAGAAGGAAATGAAACGGTTACAAATTGTAACCAGTTGAAACTTCGCGCTTATGATGGCAAGATGCGTTTAACGGATGTGGCTGATACTGAGCAACTTTTCCGCCTGATACAATCCATCCCATCTCCTAAGGCAGAACCTTTTAAACAATGGATGGCACAGGTGGCCAGCCAGCGCCTCGACCAGATGCAAGATCCCGAAAAGAGTATAGATCAGGCTATCATCGATTATAAAAGATTGGGGTATTCTGACGCTTGGATCAACCAACGCATCAAGAGCATTGAGGTGCGTAAGGAACTCACAGACGAATGGAAGCGTACAGGTGTGCATGAGGGAATGGAATACGCCTCGCTGACGGATATCATTACGCGTGAATGGAGTGGTTTTACTACCAAACAATACAAACACCACAAGGGCTTGAAAAAGGAGAATCTGCGCGACAACATGACGAATCTGGAGATTGCACTGAATATCCTGGCAGAAGCCTCTGCCACAGAACTATCGAAGGAGCGCAACCCAAAAGGGTATCGTCAGCAGACCAAGATAGCCAAAGAAGGTGGCAGCGTGGCAAAAGCAGCCCGCAAGCAGTTAGAGAGTAAACTGGGTCGCAGTGTTATTTCTTCAGCCAAAGCCAGCGACTATTTGCTGCCCGAAACCACAGACGAACCCAGCAATGACGATTAAGGTATGAACGCACAACAGTTAAAGAACGCCATCCTGCAAGAAGCCATCGAAGGCCGCCTCGTTTCCCAAGATCCCAACGACGAGCCAGCATCCGTATTGCTGGCCCGCATCCGCAAGGAGAAAGTAAAATTAGTGAAGGAAGGCAAACTCAAAAAGAAAGACCTCGAAATAAAACCCATCTCCGAGGATGAAATCCCCTTTGAGATTCCTAAAGGATGGGTTTGGGTAAGATGGGGTGAGCTTGGTGAATACAAAAAGGGGCCATTTGGAAGTAGTCTTACTAAATCAATGTTCGTTCCTCAATCGGATGAAGCAGTGAAGGTCTACGAACAAAAGAATGCAATCCAAAAAGATTACTCATTGGGAGATTATTATGTCACAAAAGAGAAATATGAAACGATGACTGGCTTCACTGTTCGCCCTGGTGATATAATTGTAAGTTGTGCTGGAACTATTGGTGAAACATACCTTCTTCCTCCTGAGGCTCCCATTGGCATTATCAATCAAGCCTTAATGAGAGCAAAACTTCATCTTGATTCAATAATACCATATTGGTTGTTACATTTTCAATATGTTCTTCTTATTGAGAATAAATTGAAAGGATCTGGTTCTGCTATTAAAAATATACCCCCGTTTGAGGTTCTTAAGGCTATGCCTGTTCCTCTTCCTCCTCTTGCTGAACAACACCGTATTGTGGCAAAGATAGAAGAACTATTGCCCAAGGTTGAGGAATACGGCAAAGCGCAGGATGCGCTTAACAAACTGAATGCCGAACTGCCAGAACGCTTAAAGAAAAGCATTCTGCAAGAAGCAATAGAAGGCCGCCTCGTCCCCCAAGACCCCAACGACGAACCCGCCTCCGTCCTCCTCGCCCAAATCCGCAAGGAAAAGGAGCAACTAGTAAAGGAAGGCAAACTCAAAAAGAAAGATCTCATCGAAACACCCATCTCCGACGACGAAATCCCCTTTGAGATACCTGATAGCTGGGAATGGTGTAGGATCAAACAACTATTTGAAACAACATCAGGAGGAACACCCGAAAAGGGGCATCCTGAATATTATGGTGGCGAAATACCATGGGTAAAGGTTGGTGATTTGATTAAAAAGAATATTGATAAAACAGAAGAATGTATATCCGAAGAAGGGTTAAACCACTCTTCAGCAAAACTATTTCCAAAAGGTACAATACTTGTTGCTATGTATTGTAATGATGCAATTGGAAAATCTTCTATTATTGAGTCGCCAATGACAACGAATCAGGCTATCTGCGGATTATTTCCAAATCCGTCTGTTTCTACAGATTATATATATTATGCAATTCAAGCAAATAGAACAGAACTGCAAGAGAAAGCTGCAGGTGGAGCACAAAAGAATATCAACCAAAAGATTGTGAATGATATGCTTATCCCTCTTCCTCCTCTTGTAGAGCAACACCGCATTGTAGAGAAGTTGGAGCAACTGCTTGGAGAGATCGACAAACTAAAGAATTAGTGTATGGCAGAGTTGGCGTTAATCATCGGCAATGGATTCGACATAGATTTGGGACTCCCTTCTAAGTACTCTGACTTTATAAATAGTAAAGAGTGGCAAGGAGTTGTGAAAAGAATTGATGCTTTTCTTGCTGACAGCAGTTATTGCAATCATTCTTTGATAGCTCAATTACAATTAGCGTCAAATGATTCCATGTGGTTTGATATCGAAGAGGAAATCTCTAAGTTCGTAAAAGCCCACCCTAATAATTCTCAAAAGGAAATTGGGGAAATTAAATGGGAGTTCGATTTGATAAAAGAAGGATTGGCTAATTACCTAAACCGTATTACATCTAAATTTACTGCAGGCGAAAAGAAATTAAGCACTATTCTATATGATCGTTTGAGGGAGTGCCCATTAACTGTGACGGAGATATATTTCAACTATACTAATCCTCAACAATACATGAAACTTCCGTTAAAGCCAGAATTATTTAATGGTGGTCAGCATTGGTTTACCTATGTACATGGGAGTTTAAGAGATAACGACATTGTGTTAGGGTGCGACCTACAACCTGAAGAAAAAGTAAACAGGCAGTTGTCGTTTATGTATAAGTACAATATGCTCAAAAAAGCAAACCATGTGGCAAAGAATATACTTGAAGCCAAAGAGATTATCTTCTTCGGGCACTCTATCAATGAAATGGATTTCTGCTATTTCAGAGAGTTCTTCAAAGTGGCCAGTGCTGCACCAGAACCTATCAGGCATCTGACAATTATAACCTACGATGAGGAGTCGGAACGTACAATCAAAGATAATATCCGTAACCAGGGTATATCTGTGTCTGATCTTTATAGCAATCTACGAACATTCGATTTCATCCATACCAAGAATGTCTATGCTGGAAGAAAAGAGGATGTAGTAAAGTGGGAAGGAATGATGCAGCGAATCATGGCTCAGGATAGACATGGATTATAATATATTGAAAGCAAAAGGGCTCGCTGTCTCAGCGAACCCTGTATGCTAACCTTACTAACCAAATAACTAAAAACCAAATTTATGCAAAAATGAACAATCGTAAAATTCAAATAACTGATGCAAAGGTACGGGGATTTTGGGCTGATTCCAAGAAATTAGCCAGATTCTTGTCGAAGTTGTTGCGACAGGATATAGGATTTGCGACAAAATGGGGCTCAGAAGAGTCCCATTACAATCTATTCAAAATTTCTCTAAACCCTCCTGTCATCACGACGGTGTGATATCTATGAAACCTAAAAACCTGCGAGCATCACTGCTGGCATATTCTAACAAAACTATTATTGAGGTGCAAAGGTACTGCAAAAACCTGAGATCCACAATATTTTTTGCCTTTTTTAGCAGAGAAGTTTGGTGGAGTGGATTAATTTGTGTAACTTTGCAGACGAGTTGAAAAGGATGCCCTAAACCGTAAGGAAGGGAGTATAAAATAAGCCTCTTTGGATGTCCGTGGTGGGCATTAGTCTCGGCAGAATAAACGGTCACATCCTTTTCTTTCGTAAAATATATAGGGAAGGATGCCCATAACCGAGAGGCTGGGAGAAAACTCTAGAGATGCACCGAAAGGTGAATCTATCAACTTATCTGGGACATCCTAACCCTATCCTTTGGAGGATGCCATTGACCGCAAGGCAAGGGGTGAAATCGAAAACGTATATCGTTGCACCACAAACAACCACCATCCTCCATTTAACCTACATGGGCTTGAAATGCTAAATTGGCATGGATGGCCCATGTTTTTTATTGATGATGAAATAGCAAAAGGGCTCGCTGTCTCAGCGAACCCTGTATGCTACATTACTAACCAATAACCTAAAACAAATATGCAAAAGAAAACTACTAACGTATGATTCAAATAACTGATGCAAAGGTACGGGGATTTTGGGCTGATTCCAAGAAAATGGCCAGATTCTTGTCGAAGTTGTTGCGACAGGATATAGGATTTGCGACAAAGTAGGGGTAGAGGGTTGGAGCGTGTCGTAAAGGGCATAAAAAAGGGCTCCGCTGAGCCCTAATAAATAATAACCTAAATCTAATATCATAAAATGTCAAGTCGTCATCACGACGGGTCGAATAACAAAAACCATTATTTTATATTATTCAGCAGTTCCGATGCTGGGGTTTCTTGCATTTTGATGTAGGCAAATAGTTTCTTGCCTGCATCTTTAAGGCTGGCCCCGAAGAGATATACCACATCGTCGATAATCAAAAAGCGATCGTGATTTCGCTGGCAGATATTGACGGTGATGGGTGGGTACTGCTGGTTATGTCGCTCGATGTCAAGTTGTTGCTGGTTTGATAATTGACGGGTGTAGATGGTGGCTGATACGCTGGC
>OMXX01000283.1 GCA_900315105.1 uncultured Prevotellaceae bacterium
AGTCTGGTTACAGGTTTAGTGGCTATGCAGAGAAAGCCAAACTTTGGGACTTTCGATGTGGAATTAAAAAGAATCGCTTCGAAATACAATAACGGATAAACCAAATTGATATTAAATCATTCTACATAACAGAGGTGGGTAAATATATTTGTTTACCCACCTTTTGTGTTTATAAATTTGATGTACAATAATCATTATGCACGATTCATTAAAGTACAACTATGAGATTTAAAAGGCCAAAATAAACAAAGTTAGTCAATATATCGTGCTCAGCCAATAGGTTGAGCAAGATGGACTAACATGGATATGGTTATTACACTTCAATATTATAATTTTGCAAATTATGACGAGTTCAGAATCAAATATAGCTTCTAAAAACGGGATAATTCTTGGTGATAACAAGATTGTATGCTCCCTCATCAACAAGGTAATAAAGACTACTCAATTCGGGTCTTTAAAATGACAATAAATGGAAATTTATGAGAGAGAAATCATGTGTCGCCATAAAATAGTGATAACAATGTTCGGCGAAAGCCGTTACATTATATTTTCAATTTAATAAATACAAAAAACAATGAGAAAAGAAAAATTCTTCCTCTCTCTTTTTTGAGAGACTGACGCGGACAAGCCACTTGACCGCTGCCAAGAGTGGAGATTCGGGATTGCTCGAAATGCTCCGTGAAGCCTACGACCTCTATCAGGTCGAAGTTGTTAACCAAGGCAAACTTTATCAGCGTTATGCTGATGATTTTGTTTATAGCCATGAGTTCCACGATGCCATCGACGCATGGAGCAAGAATGAACATCAGAAGAACTACCGCATTCTTGATTCACTACTAACCAATCGACGTGACCTTGTTGAGAACTACTTCAACAAAAGTGGAGTTAGCGAAGCAGAGCTGAGGGAAATGCTCAATCTGTTTAATACTACGCTACCTTCATCCAACACCTTTGTAGCTCGTAAAAAAGTCAGAGAGGCATCAGACCTCAATTTATGCTCCTGTCTCGACAATGATGACCTTAGTATTCTTGCTCGTTGTTGCAACGAGGCTCAAATCTTCAGCGAAGTCATCTATGCCAGCGACCTTCTTTCTCTTCTGGACGGCAAATTGTCTATGCCTCTCCATTCTCGCAACAATCGGCTTGTCGCCTTTTTCTTCGACCAGCTATCTCTCTACAATCTCATCATCCGCAACTGGCAGAACGTTCTTGCCCACCAACGCTGCATTGTCAGCTCCACAGGCAAAGACACTCTAACCCAGAAGTCTTTGTCTTCAGCTCTCTACTCTATTGTAGATTTAGAATTGTCTGCACAGGAGAAGATCATTGATGATGCAGTACGTCCTATCGGGCAGAAATATCAAAGAAAAAGAAACACTGACAAATAACTGCAAAGATGATGTCAGGGAGTGAGCAAGAGAATCAGATAGAGTCTCTATTATCTCTCTTTCTCATGAATGACTTTCAATGTACTTTTGCCCTCCGTAACCGGTTTACATTGGTAACGGAGGGCAACCTCTATTTGTATCATCATAAAACAAAGAAAATGGGCAGACGTAAGACGACATTATCTGACAACGCATTGGAAATGATTATTTCCATAAATCAGCGACTCACAGACCTTGTTAACTGTGACATTCCTAAGCGTCTTCATTGTATTGAAGAAAAATTGGACTATATCAATCCGAAACTATTGACGATTGAACACATTGATAGGTTCTATAGTGAAGTCAAAACAGTATTAACAGTAGCAGAAGCTTGTGAATATATGGGCATTACAGAATCAGATGACTGGCTATTACAGAACAAAACATATAACGAAATAAGCAATGACAATGAAAACAAATGATTTTCCCCAAGCAAACCAACTTGACAATGTACATATTATAAGTTTGCTTGACAGACTTGAAGCAGCCAAGAAAGTTCTTGAAAAATCTGAAGACATTGAATCAACGATTGAAAAGCTAAATAATCTTGAATACTTCCTAAGAAGATTTGGGACGCTCAAAGATCTCGCTACTCACATGCTTTTCATTGAGAAGAAAATGTATATTCTCAAAGAGTATCTGACTGTCACTGAAGCAGCAGACTATCTTAATCTTTCTCCAAGTTTGGTTTATAGATTAACCAGCAAACATGAACTCCCCATTTACAAGCCTAACGGAAAGACCATTTTTATTCGTAGAGATGATCTTAACAGATGGATTGCCAAAACAAGAGTTATGTCTGATGACGAGATTGAGGAATATGCAGCCACCCACATGGAGAATCTGTTCAAAGGAAATTTTAATCATAAAAACAAAAAGAAATAATGGACATAACAACATTAGGCAATCAGAGAATTGACCAGAAAACGTTTGAACAATTATTAAAGCACATTAAGCTGAAGGTTACCGAGGAATATTCTTTTCCCCCAGAAATCATCACATGCGGAGGAGCAACTATAGCAACTCTGGGCAACTTCAGTGCTTCGGTCGGCAAACCAAAGAGTAAGAAGACGTTCAACGTCTCTGCTATTGTTGCTGCTGCCATATCCGGGAAAGAGATTCTTGGATATAAGGCTCACTTGCCTGAAGACAAGAAAAAGATTCTTTATATTGATACGGAACAAAGCAAGTACCATTGTCATAAGGTTCTGGAGCGAATACTGAAGCTGGCCAACCTCCCATTAAACAAGGAAAGCGGACTCATCGACTTCTTTGTTTTGCGTGAGTACACTCCAGAACAGAGACGCGATATCATCACCCTGGCATTACGTGGTGATTCACGATATGGCTTAGTTGTCATCGATGGTGTACGTGACCTGCTCAGGGACATTAACAATCCAAGTGAGGCTCTTGACATTATCAATGATCTGATGCGATGGTCAAGTTTCTATGACCTTCACATTCACACA
>OMXX01000032.1 GCA_900315105.1 uncultured Prevotellaceae bacterium
GGCCGTTGTCTTATAATGGGTAAATCCCAATTGTGTGCATTGTTCCATTTCTCCTGGGTCTATGACAAACTTGGGTACTTCATGGTGAGCGTAGTTGATGAATCCAGCTGCTGGATATACTTGAAGAGAAGTTCCGATAACCACAAAGATGTCTGCATAGCTTACATACTTGATGGCTACGTTCATACTGTCAACATATTCCCCGAACATTACAATATAAGGACGGAGCTGTGAGCCATCATCTGCTTTGTCACCTACCATAATGGGTGTGGTCAATGGGTATTCCTTTACACACGTAGTACGGTTATCCATAGAACATACCTTGCTGAGTTCACCATGTAGATGAATGATTTGGGATGAACCGGCACGTTCATGGAGATTATCAACGTTCTGAGTGATAACAGTCACTTCATGCTCTTTCTCTAACTCTGCAATCATGCGGTGAGCATCATTCGGCTCTACCTCGGCTAACTGTTTACGTCTGTAGTTGTAGAAGTCAAGGCATCTTTGTGTATCATTGTAGAGTGCATCAGTACTGGCCAGATAAGCCCATTCCTCATTCGTCCACATACCATCCTTACCACGGAAGGTGCTCAATCCGCTTTCAACGCTGATACCTGCACCAGTCAAAAATACAATGTGCTGCCTTGTCATATCTAATCTTTCTTTGAATACTTCTGTACCAATTTGTCCCAAGCTATAAGGTAATGCTGCCACGCATCATCGGCATTGCCGCCTGATTCGGCAATCACAAGATAGCAGAAAAGTGCTGAACCTGCTTCGTCACCATTAACACCGAACTCTGAAAGCACATGGTTCATCTTCAGGTGATCGACAAGGTAGTCAACACCGTCTTTCTTGTAATGTGCCTCGAAAGCACACATTCCCGTCCAACTACGATAGTAGCGAATATATTCATCATCACAGTACATGAACCAGTGGTCTTCTTGTGATTCTGGAATATGACCTTTACGTATAACCTTCATTGCTTCTGCTGGAATCCTAAAGTCGAAAGACATTTCAGACTTTTCATCGGGGGTAGATGGCATCAGCTCTATGTTCCAGTCGCTTGATGTCGCCGTCTTTGACTTGTCGGGAAGAGGACTTTCGCCAGATAAAACTTTGTTGAAGTTTCCAAGTCCCAGCTTCCAATGCATGATGGCCATGAAGTGTTGTTTCTGTTCTTTCTCTTCTTTTTTCTTGGCAGCCTGTGCCTTTCGCATTGTGTAATGCATTTCAAGGAACTTCATTACCACATTCAATGACTTGTGCTTTGGTGTAAGAACATGTCTTGCTATGTAGCCAATGAGTGAAATAGGAAGGTCGTAGTTATCAGCGAGTGCTTGCCATTCCTCCAAAGGAAACCGTTTCGCCATTTCCTCCTTGACCTTATCTGCATTCGTATAACTTCGTGCCAGGTCGTGCATCCATTCACGCTCGATGTCATAGGCAATTTTGTCGCTGTCATCAACGGAAGTGAACTCTCCAATGGCATAGAACTGGCACTTCTTTGAAAGTTTGCGAAGTCTTTTCAAACGTGTGTGAAACTCCATTATGACAGCCTTCATATCATCGGGGAGATATGAAAGGGCTTTCTCCTTCATCCATTCAGGAATGCCCCATAAGGGTTCAGCTATGCTACCGACAATGGCACCCAGCGTATCGGCATCAGCCCCAAGGCTCACTGCTTGACGAATTGCATCCTCAAAACTCTTGCTATGAAGGGCAATCCAAAGTGCTACTGGTACTGTGCCTTGACAAGTTTCATCAAATTTATTCCTGTATTGTTCAAGGTCTATCTTGAAATTTTGTGGAAACTCCTCATAAAGACCTATTCCATGATCCAGACCATATTTCAGCAAGTATTCTTCTGTCATAGGCTTTCCATGCAAACCTTCTCTCAGTTCTCTGGCATCAAGGATGGCAAAAGCTACTGCTTGTGCTCCAAGTATTCCTTCTTCATGGTTATGAGTACATGCTGCAGCTTTCTCTGCTTCTGCATATAAATCGTGGGGATGACCAAACCACCATCCAATTGGGCTTACTCTCATGGCAGAGCCATTACCGTAACTTCCATATGGCTGGGGATTGTTACTCATTACCCATTTTGCAAAACGACCGCCATAGCCTCCCATTGGATGTGGATAACGTCGGCACCATTCGTGGATGAACTTGCCATAGTCATCAGAACCATGTAAAAGAGCATCAGCCACAGCTACAGTACAGATAGTATCATCCGTAAAGCTGTTTTTGTCTGAAAACAGTTCAAAATTGTAATCATTCGTGGGATTAAATTCCCAACAGCTACCTACTATGTCCCCTATAATAGCTCCTAACATATAATGTTTCTTTAGAATGTTCGATAATTAGAGACAAATATGTTGTCCATCCCCCAATCGTTGAATGAGAGATGTTTTAATTTTGGGTTAGAATTACTGAAAATAGCAGAATTTTCACCTTCGTTTATTTTCAATACAAAATAATCATTCATCATTAAATAGTTTATATCTCCGTTATAAGTCTTTACTGGTGACTCTGGGTGTAAGAATATCATGGATTGAGGAGAATCTTTCTTTTGCTTTATATTCTTGACATGTAAGCCAATAAGTATTGCTCGCATGTACATTGCAATTCTTTCGACAGAATTAACGTCCTTCAAATTTACATTTATAATACAATCCGGCTTATTTGATGTTATTTCTTGATAATGTCTCAAATTGTATTGAAGAATTAGACAATCCTTGGGAATGTTTTTTTCTTTCAATTCTCCAACAATAGTTATTATCCTTACTTTATGGGTGCCAATGCAAAGTTTTAATACTCCATCCTCTCTTGTAAGAGTTATAGAAGGAAAGGCAGAATAATGGTTCTCCTTAAAAACAGCAGACCATTGACATTCAGATTCTTCATGTATGTCATAGTGGAAATATTTTACCACGATATATTTTATCAGTGCATTAGCATATGAAATGAGTCCCCTTAAAGTATCTTGATGTTCAGTATGTAATCGATTAATTGAATACTCTTGAATCTCTGAATTTAATTCAGACCATAATGATTTTAGATATTTGTAATGAGGATGACCAAGCAAGACATTTGTGTCATGATAGGTAATGGAATCTATTGTTCTTGAATTGACTTCTTGGGTTAAATTCTTACCCAACATTATTACACACTCATTCATCAAACGACGCAATTTCTTATATGTTAAATCAGATTGATTTTCGTCATCATCAGATTTTTCTGTAATATAGTTTTGATCGTGATATTCTCTACCATATAATTGAAGATTTCTTTCTGGTTTAGCGTACCAGTAAGAATCTCCAGTAAGACCTTTTTGATAATTGATCAAACTGTTCTTGTATTCTTTGATAAACTCTTTAGCATCTTCAACAGATTTTAATCGTCCTCTAAGATAGGCCAGTGTTCGTTGAACAAAGGCTACCAATAATCTATTTTCATAGATGTCAAAATCCATACTTAACTCTTCAGTTAAGATTCTCTCTGGCCTAAAGGAAACAATGCTATATTGCTGCCAGTCCTCCGTGTGAGCACCTAAATACTGATAACTTCTGGGAGTTATTCGTTTGGCTTTGGATACATTAACTTTCTCCTCAATTCTATTTAGTTTAGAATGTGGCTTATCATAAGCGGCTTTAATATGATGGATATTCTCATAAAGATGTTCCTCGAATAATGTTAATTTAATCTCTGTGCAGACGTCCCTTATGATGGGAGATGGAAGATGTTCTTTACATGGAACGAGACCTGCTACTTCTTGTGTCAGTCTGCGTAAGATTTTATGAGTGGTAGCGTATGTGTCACCAAGAAAAGCATCGTTTATAGTTGAATCACAATCGGTTGGTAGATTATCTTCACAAAGTTCCTCATTTGTCTCTGTGATTATATATCTACCAAGATTGATTGTACTGGACAATTTCTTTTCGTCCACCAGAGTGTTATATATACGATCAAATATCATTGTCTATTTATAGCAATATCAAGTAATGCCAAGGAGTCCTTGGGCTCTTCTTCAAAGCTTTCGTTAAAGTAGAAATAAAGACTTTCCTTTAACTCCTTCAATGTTGATGATTTCAGTTCTAATCTGTTCTCTATACCTCTAAGCAAACGGGTAGCTATAAGGTGATCTGCAGCTTCAGCTAAGCTTTTCTTTTTTTCTTCTGGTCCTGTAGCTATGTATGCTGATATAAATCTGAATGCTTGACTTTCAAGTCGCTTACCAATGCCAATACCAACTCTTGCAAACATTTCATCAACCTCTGGTTTAGACAAGAAATCAACGAATTTGCTAAACTCTTGACTGTATTTGTCCTCAGCATTTCTAAACTGTTTTTCTAACCAGTCATAAGGGATGGTCAGCTTGTCACTGATTGTTTTTATATCAGTATTCCTTGCCCTTTTGATGTCCATCAAATTTGAACGGTCACAGGTTTTGGGTGCAAATCCGAGTGTCGTTTCATCATGGTTAGCAGTACCAATGAATCTTACATTAGAAGGGACCTTCATCTTACCATTTCTCGTTATCAGACTTGGCAAGAATTCAGATGGAGCATCAATATTGACATATCTGTCCTTTTCATCCTGTTCAAGGAGCGAAAGAAAGTCAGCAAAATAATGTTCTGGATGAGAAAGATTCATCTCATCCAATATGATGAAGAATAGAGTATTACTATATTTTGGCAATGATGCCATATACAGAGCTTTGAAAAAGTCTGTTTCTTGGTATTTCTTGTCGAAATGGTTAAAATAACCTACCAAGTCCATCCTGTCTCTCCATCCTGATTGAATAGCACATATGCGATATGGGGCATTGGGCATACCATATTCAAAATCCTGGTACTTAGCTGAACCCGCAACCATTGCTTTCGCTATTTCGCGAGGAAGACTTGTTTTACCTGTACCGCTAATACCCTGCAAGATTGTCAATGGAGACATGTTGATACCTGCTATAAATATACGGATAGTCTTAGTATCGTATGAGTAATTTTCATTTGTAAACATGTATGACTGGAGATATTGAACCATCTGTTTTAATCCGTAGTTGTTCAATTGTTGGTTGCTTCTCAAAGTCTCTTTGAAGTTATCTGACTCATCTATGAACTGAGCAAACTCAAATGCTTTTTTCTGTTTCCCATCTTCACCTCTCAACTGACTAATAACCCCCTGAAGTTGCTCAATAAGCGAGTCCTTGTGTTCCAAATTAGCATTGAGCGTGTCAATCTTAGAATGGAATTGGTTGATTTCCTGAATGTAATAGTTCTCGTTAGATAACTTTTCACGCAGTTTTGCCAATTCTTCTTCATTGACCATTTCTTGTAATTCTTCAACTTTTGATGTTAGAATATCAACCGATTCTTTTTTCTGTTGATAATCATTTATCGTTGGACGACTTTCAAGTTCGTTTTTCAAGCGAATAACTTCCTCTTCTGAAGTGCGTAATTTCTTCAGTATCTCTTCAGGAGAAAGAGTTCCCGCCAGACTCCACAATTCATTGATTGTGAAATTGTATTTGTCGTTCTCCTTTTTAAGACGTGTATTGTCTATAGTTAGTTGCTTGTTCTCCTTTTCTAGTTCGTCTATTTTCTCCTCAAATTCATCTTCAACATCTTCTCTAATTTCTGATTCTTTGAGGTTCAATCTGTTTGTTTCACGAGTTTTGTGCTTCTCGAATTGCTCTTTATCTTTCTGAAGAGCCAACTTATCTGCTTCCAGTATAGCTTCACGTTCAGATAGATTCTCTTCAACACCAAGCTGTTGAAGGTGTTTCTTTAGCAATTCTTGCTGTTGATCAGTTAGTTCTTTTATGCGTTCTGCTGTTGCTTTGGTAACGTTCTCTTCTGTCTCTTTAAAACTATTAAGAAGGTTCAGAATAACTTCCGTGTAGAGTTTGTCACTCATGGCAACTTCTCTACGCTGGATGTCTTGCTTCTGTTTTGCAATCTCTTTCTTTTCCTGTTCTAATTCGGATTCACTCTTTTTTAGGTCTGCTTTTCTTTGAGAGATTTCTTTCTCGGCACTTTCTGCTGCATTTTTAGCATTCAATTGCAAATCCTCATACTTCTTCTTAGCAGCAAGAAGCATCTTGTGTATGCTCAACAAACGTTCCAGATATTTTTCAGCATCATTAGAAGCCATTATCTCGTCAACCTGCTTTTTCTCAGCACTACTCAGTTCTGCTTCCTCCAGTATGGTGTCATCACTGGCCTCCAGTAATGTATTCTCAATATTCTCTACTTCAGAAGATTGACTTGCTATAAGTTCAGGCGTAATATCCTTTACTATCATCTTCTGTTGCTTAGAAACATTCTTTTTATTTGACTTACCCATAATTATATAATCGATATATATGATTTAACTATTTGAATATACGAATTATAAAGACTGTTAATGTCTTTCTCTGCTTCAGAAAGTGGAATCTCTTGTTCGCTACCTCCGTGACTTTTATCATTTCTGAGGATGCTCAGGTTGATAATAAATTGTATATGTTCTCTGAAGACATTATATATAGGTGCATTGCTATCAAATTGTCTTGTTAGAAGCATTGCAGCAAATTGGGAAAGCATTGATTTTCTTAAAAGTGCTCCCCTTGATGCCTTTTGCAGTTTATAAAAATTGGAAATATATTGCCCCCTTGTTAATTGATTAACTTGTCTGCTCATGTCATTAGGAGCAAGATACTCTTTTAGCACATCTTTTAGGCGATTAAATGCCAATGTTCGTGAATGATAATCATTCGCCAATATGGTTTCTATAGTTTTTTGCATACCACCAAATAAAGGCATCTGATAGTCGAAATTGTTTATGTGTTGCAAACGAATAAATGCACTGATAGTATTCTTTACTTGCTCTTTTAATTGTTCGTCCAACTTTTCGAAACCATATCCCAATTGGAGTTTTATCTCGTCAGAAGTTTCGGATTCTAACATAGCGTCAACTTCAGCATATTTTCTGTTTATATCAGTGTCGGCCTCTCTGAACTCATTTAGGATCTTTTTTTTCAAACTAGGAAGATTGAGAGATTTTAGATACAACTCCAACTCTTCACTATCTCCATCCGCAAAAGGATTTGTAACCTTCCATTCTGAGCTATAGATACCTTCTTCTTCGTTTACCATAGGAAGGTAAATATATGCGCAAACCAGCACAGGTATTGGTGAACTACTTGGTACAAATCTAATAGAAAGCAGTTTGGAGAGTCCATCAAGGGACTCGCTGTCTTCTACATAATCTTGATTGTGCTTAGTGTTCTCTATCAAATGACATACTTCAATATCAGAAGGTGCATTGCCTCTTATTTGCTGTTGTTGCAGATTTATTTTGTATAAATTTTCCACAGAGTTTGAATTCTCCAAGTCTATGGCAATTAATGAACCTTCTTCATCAATTAATTCTGCTTCACGGATAGTAGGTATATAATAAGGATAGTAATTCGTTTGAGTTAAGTATTGAAATACATAACCCATTCGTTGCGTTTCCTTATCAATAATAATATGACTTTTGTTATCAAGAAGTTCTATACCATATTGAGTAATTGATCCGTACTCCGATAATAGATTTTTCCTGATTAACTCGCCTTCAACACGTTCCAATAGTTTTATATCCAGCCCCGTCATATCTGATATTGCAGAACAAGATGTGTCAGGTTGTCTTTTGAATTTCAATACGATCTCCTGAAAAAAGTTCAACTCGGATGTGAATCCTTGGCTTTGTACCCTATACATATACATAGGGATGCCAATGAGGAAACTTTTCTCAGTAGGTTTCGTTTGGGAACAAATTATTTTATTTGATAAGAACTCCATATTGCAATTTTGTTTGATGTGAATAAAGTTCATAAAGTCCTTTTACATGACGCATGGCAAATTCATCATTAAACATGCTGCCATCACCTACAGTAATTAAGAGTCTTATTGCACGAGAGAAAGCTACATTTAGACGATTCTCCAACATAAGGAATCCGAATATTCTTTTTTCATTCCCTTCTTTCCGATCAACATTATTTGAACGTACCGTGCTAAGAATTACCACGTCAAATTCCTTACCCTGGAATGAGTCTACAGAACCGATTCTTAATCTTTCTCTACCATCTGAAGTTGTAGCGTATAAAGGACTAATTACATAATTACCTTCTCTATCAATTTGTGTATAGCCTTTCTTGATTCCTGCTTTCATTAGTTCACGAACTTGTTTGGAATAGAATGTTATCACACCTACTGAGAGTTTTTTATCACGCTCTAGAATATCATTCAAAATATCCATTATTTTGTTGACTTCTGCTTTGCGCGACTTACTTTGCCCTCTTTCCTCATATCCCATGGCCACACCATCAACATCCACAAAGGCAATTGCTTTATTCTTCCATGGTTCAGGAAGATTATGCGCTCTGTCTTTGGCTGTAACTCCGTTTTCAAGTTTTCCTTCATAGTACGTGTTACTTATAAAGCTACCTATGGCAGGGTGCATTCTAAATTGCTTTGTTAGCATGATGCAACGTTGTGGTACGACACCTTTAAGATTGTCAAAGATGATGCCAAATAGGGATTTCTTTAACAATTCTTGTTTTTCTTCAACAACAGATGCTTCTCCTTCCATTGAATCTACAACTTCATCTGCAATATCTTGCTCCAACAAGTGAGGAAGCTGCATCTGGTCGCCCAGCAAAATGATTCTTTCTGTAGCTTTTGTCATTGGAATAATCAGGTCAAGGGGATTAGAACGAGCAGCCTCTTCCAATATCACATTACGTGCCCTGTCATTACCTAACTCAAGGGATAAACGCGCGGAAACTTGATTGGTTGCAGCAACGCTTACGCCGTAATTACGAATTGCGTTTTCTATGTATCTTGTATTTCCTAGAAGTGAATCTTTTAACTCATCCAGAACTGACCAATAATAAACCTGTTTTCGCTCAGTTATGGTCTTCATATCATATTCTTTCCCTTTCTTAATAGCCTGAAGTAACCAGTCTTTCAAATGCTCTTCTGTTAATTTCTGAATATCATTGCCACCAAGTTTATCAATAAGCCTGTCACGAATGTCAAAGAATCCAAAAACGGTACTATTGGTTGGTAATTCTTTACCATTCATATCGTCCATAATGATATTCTCCTCTTCAGTCAGTTCATCATGGCAATATTTGTCCAATTTAGCAGCTGCTATATGGCATGACTCTATATCTTGATATTCCTGTATGTCTGTACTTATCTTTTGAAGTTTGTCAATGGTTCTAATGGTTTTTCTATCCAATTGATTCTTGGGTTCAATCATATGAATCCATTGTTGTGCCAACTCTTTATCAAACACGCATTCATTGAGCAAGTGAGTAATCTTGTTACAAGTATCACTTAAACTACCTTCACTGATATATACATTATAGATATCTTTTAAGCGTTCTGAAACGGTATATTTAATACCATCAGGACTTAATCTTTCCAATTCTGCCTCAATGCTCTTTTCTAATTTATCTATAAATTGACGTGTGGCATTCATTGTCTGAGTCGTTTTGCCCAGTTTAACAGTAGGTAGCCCCTCTGTATAGATTTTGGATGCAATGTGCTCAACGGTGTCATTTTGGAAAGCAGATGCAAGGATGAGTTTGGGCTTACTTGATTTATCGCCTTTTTCTTTTTCTGCAAACTCTACCAAGCGATGGCATATAGCTGAAACCACAGTCGTTTTTCCAGTTCCCGGAGGCCCTTGGATTGCAATAATATCTGGTGTTTGAAGTGCCAGATTAATAGCATTCTCTTGATCCTGGGTTAATTTATTGATGCCAAACTGTTTCTTTACAAACTCTCTTGTCGCATCGGATATAAGCAACTTGCCTGCTTTTCCGGTTTGCATAGTTGGTTTGTCTTCCATAGCCTCCCACAAGAAAGCCAAAAGTGGAGAAGTCTGCTCTCGTAATTTACTGAGTGCATTGTCTCTTCTTTTCTTTACAACTAAGTCACCAATGGGAGACAAGTTCATAATACCATCATCTGGCATCTTAAACAATTCATCTTCAAAAGTACCTTTTTTATTGTGAGAAGAGTATCTTACAAGTTTAAATAGTAGTTTACTTTCATCTAAAGTAACTTCAAACAATGCACCAGTACGAGCCAAATCTATTAAAATGCTTTCGCTCTCTGGATTTACCTGCAGTTCAACTTCCACTTGTCTGTCAACTAAACTGCGTATCTTCTTGAATTTTATAGAACCTAATTCTTTTGCAATCTTCGTGGCTCTATCTACTTCTATTTGAGCGTAGGTTTCCCATAGCTTCAGCAGAGATTGCCCTTTCTGATCCAGTTTTGAAAGTCTGTCAAGACTAATCTTTATCTGCGATTCATTCTTGAAAATCACTTTCTTGTAACATCTGACAGAAAGAGCAGAGAAGTTGTAGATGTCATTGGGAAACCTGAATTTTGATGATTTGTATGCTTTTGCTGTTCTATTTACGATATCCTTTTCGCCTTTGCGTTCTCCATGAGCGACCATCTCGAGCCCAAGAATTTGCCATTGAGGGCCATTTGTGTATTCTTGTAAAAACAAGAATGAATATTTTCCTCCGTCAAATACAAGATTCTCATATAGATATGATTCCAATTTATCCATACTTCTCCCCATGTTCCTGTTGACCAATTCGTCCCCAAAAGCGATAGAAAAGTCATTCTCAAAAGGCTGACACTCACGAATAGGCAAACATGAAAGCATAAACTTCCCTTTCTCTCCAGGAGAAAGTAAATATAGATAGTTAATCTTTGGCAAATCACACGGCTCGATATCAATCACCTCATTTGAATGAAGACGAATTGGCTTCTCGTTGATCTCAAATAGCGGACTCTTTTCTTCATATTTCAAGAGATAAACCACTATTGGTTCATCTATCTCAATATGTTCACTGGGAGAAACTGTATAAGTGTGGCTGTATGCAGCTTCCTCAAATCGAATGAATAGGTCCTTTATATGTGGCATAATTTCAATATTTTATTGTTAAATGTTTCGGATTCAACCAAAAACATTGTACTGTATAGTTCTTCACCGTTAATATCAATATCTGTTGCATCTTCAAAAGCTTCATCTATAGGTGTATAATTATCATCCAGTAGAGTAAATGCAGTCCCAGACATTGGTATGATATGAAGTGTAATATCTTTATTGCTATTACACTGAGTAATAGTTATTACAGCAATTGGCTGGTCTTTCTTTGATAAGACACCAAAGTGATAACCATATAATATCTTAGATGTATTTTCTGTGATAATCACATTTCCTTTTGCTTTTCCAATCAGTGTAGGTTTTTTCTCTATAGTATTTTGTCTATAATTGTATATTTCCGCATCTCCATAATAACCAACCTTTAGACAGATTAATAAATTGCTTTTATTCTTGCATGTAGTGCAAGTCCCTGAAGAATTAAGAACATGCCATTGATTACATTGAGAACAATACATCAATTCATCTAGTCCATTTCTAAGTGAGTCACGCCAATTATTCATCTTTGGACGCTGCATAGGGTCATTGCTAAGGGACTGAAATAATATATCACGAACAGAAGAAGCAACATAAATTGTATCACTATAATCATTTGTGAGCGAAAATTCTTTACCAGTTAGCATCTGATATACAAAAGATGCAAACGAATAGCATTCGCTCATTGGTGTAATGGGGGATAGGTGATGCCTTACTTCTGGAGCTATATAAGGAAAACTTTCCTGCATATGCATCATATTCGTTTTATAACTGGCACTACTATCATCTTGCATTCTGACTACTATTGGTTCATCAGAAACAACTTCAAAATTGGCTGGATTCATATTCCCCAGAACCAGATTCGCGTTATGATATGCACTTACTAGATCTGCCAGAGCGATTAGTAACTTATATCGTAATACAATTGAACCTGAAATTGACAGGTATTTATTGAACGAGATAGACTCGTTTTTATACAAGTATTCATCCAAAGAATGGCCCTTTACCTCATAATCGTCAAAGAATGTCGCCTCACATCTTATTGATTTTATTTCATCTTGGGAGTTATACTCTGCTTCATGTGTTTTTAGTCCGTCAGTAGAATTACTAGCTGCTCTATCTTCTTTATTATAGTTATAAGGTGCAGCTTGCAAAAGTTCTCTTTGAAGATCAAGTTCTTTTTTTTGAGATTCTCTCCATCTGATAAAGTCGTTATCATCGTTTGAAGAGTCTTTCTTATCGTCATTGTTTGTTTCAGTCTCCCAATTGACATCCTCTAAGAATGGTTCTTTTTCTTTGAGATTGCTTTGGAAAATGATTGGGGCAAAGAGGTTTGAACCTATATGCTTAATGCATACGGTTATAGCATTCGTGATTTCGTAATCATCAAAGTACTCATTTTTATCAACGGCTCCCCAAATAAAATAGCCTTCATGTAGAGAACATTTTACAATATATTGTTCTCTGGTAACATCAATAACATAGCCTTTGATCTCTTTTCCTGGCACTAACTTGTCGAATTGTTTCTGCCATGACTGTTCAGGGCAGACTTCATATCTAAGTCGGGCATATGTTCCATTTTTGCTTCCTGTAACCTCGACACGTGGTTCTAAAACAGTAAATTCTTTCTTTCCACTGCATGTCTTCAATAAGCCCTCTGCACAATAGGTACTTAATTCTATGCCATTATAATAAACATCTGATAAATGTACTCGTCCTTCGATAAACAAGTTGCCATAGCCCTTTGTGTAAAGTACTTTGCTTGCAAACCCTTTGACCTTTATTTTAACTTTCTGCCCAACAATTTGTTTGAGTTCTTGTTCGATAAGAAGTTTCCTTTTAGCCTTTTTATCGGCTTTGGTCTCTATTGTAGCTTGCTTCTTGGTTGGCTTACTATGCCTCTGATGGATTTCATTCAACACTGCCTGAACTTCAGGCTTCTCATGCGCAACAGAGCTACGTAATTGTTTAGCTTGCGGTTTATAGCCAAACTCCCTATAAAGCAAAGAACATTGCATGTCTCTTAAACGTACATTGAGATTTCTGTCTTCAAGAGGCATTCCTTTTGAGGCCAGAAATTCTGCAGCTGTGTCTAAGCCGATGTTCAAGTTTCTTATTGCTTCATGTAAACGCATTTGTATTTCTTTTGCAATATGTTCAATCTAATATTATGTGGTTTGAATAACCCATCTATTTATTCTGATTGTTTGATTCAAATAGTCTTTTTAATTCATCAACATCCATTACTTCTCGCTTTCTGTGTACCATTGAATGGCAATTGGAGCAAAGCGCACATAACTCTGATTGAGGAATTGGATGTTCATCATCATATGTAGCCAATGGCTTTGTATGATGCACTTCAAGGAAGTTCTTTCCAATTTCTCCATATGCTTTCTCAAAGTTAAATCCACATACATAACAGGTATATCCAGAGTCCTCTAAACATTTTTGTCGTGCAGCACGATTTCGTTGACGACGAAGAATCTTCGCCTCTGTCAATCTGCCTTCAACCATTTGGCGTTCTTCCTCGTCAGTTCCGGGGTTTTCACCTGGATTATTATCTGGCATTTGTATAGAAGAAAGATCGATTCCTATTTTATTTGCATAGAAACGAATGTATGCTTCAATTGCTTTCGATGAAATATAGCCTGAATGTCCAGCCAATATCTCGTCATCTGATTTCAGTTTTGCAGAAAACGACAGTAATTCTTCGATGGAATACTTGTCATCATATATGCAGTCAAAGTCCTGACGCACGTGTTCCCTAATCAATGTCGGAAGTGATTTCTCTGTCGCATTGACCAATGTATTCAGCATATTTCTTTTTATGCCTTCAACAATGCGCAGATACTTTCTATATTCCGAATGAACTGCTTTTTGTTCTTCTGTCAACATGAGCTACTTTTCTTAATTATAACATAGTACAGTACATCTTCATTATTACGTACAACACTGACTGACCCACTGAGAGTATCGAGATTCATATATTTACTATCAGACCTATAGCCACCACTTATACCATGATCAGGACGTATTTCAACAAGTGCGCCATCCTCGGTGTTTATTCTTAACCATCTGTGATGATCTGCATCATTGAAAGAATGTTCTGGGTCGATTCCAAAAATATCAAGGAAAAGTTGGTCTGTATATTTGTCAGCTTCCTCCTTAGATGAGAAATTCATGCTAATAGGAGTCCAGTCATTAAATCGTTCATTGACACATTTACGCTTTGGCGAATCTAATTGCAAAGTGATATTATCTATAGAAAAGCCGAATAAATTGCGCATCTCATCAATAAGATAAACCAGCATAAGACTTGCTAATGCGCTGTTTACATACATGTCACTAAATGATATATCCACATGTTTTCCTCTGAGGATATCAGAAAGAATGTCAATATCATCCTTTTTCAGTACATATGGTGCAATGGCAGTAGAAAAATAATTCTTTATCTGAAATGTTGTCGCATGAGTTATACCTTCACGGACAATCTGTGAAGGTGAAACTGTGTAGGTCGGTTCATCTTGACTTACAAATGTAGGCAAAGAAGAATCAACAAATACATGACTGCAATTCTTTCCCCAGTTATTGGAGAATGATAGAACTGCCTCCTTATTAGTGAAATATCTTCTTGTCTTGTTTGATGTTTCAACTATTATTGCAGTTTTCAAACCGCCCATGTCTTTAACTAGTTGCACATCACAATCCGGAAATTTATCCTTTAGATTTATGAAAGGTAATTTGCCTGAGAGTGATGTATGTAGTTCTGGATGGTACTCAACGACAAGTGATATTTTCTTGCCATTCACTAGGGCATTATTAATGAGTTTGCCCATTTCCGAGCGAACACTTGACCAGTCACTGATGGCATAGTCATCAGATTCATCTGATACACACAAAGTGAGCTTCTTTACTTCAGAATCGTTATTGGCCTGTTTGAAAATATCCTTTAGAGATTGATAAACAACCTTGGCAGACGGACTAACAGCCTTGATTGAGCTGGGTACGTCAAGGGCTTTGTCTTTTTGTCTGTTAAGCCAATCCATTACTTTAGCTTTAGACAAAAGATGTGAATATCTGTAGTTGTTTCTATCTACAAGACATCTCGCACAAGCACCACCATCAACGTGACAGTTACAATTTGTCTCTTCAAGGTCTTTTCTGGCGATGTCAAATATTTCCTGACAAAGGACGGGATTCATCAGTTTCAGCGAATATCCGCATCCACCTTTTGCTGTGTCATATATAAATAGAACCCAAGCATTGATCTCTTGTTTAATGCCAAAATCAATTTCCCCTTCATCGATTCCTTCACTTTTTGCTAAGGCACGTTTTAGAACTACACCTAGAGAAAATACGAGTTGCTCATCCATTTCATATTCAGATGAAGCGGCATCTTTTTTGAAACGAAGTACAGTATAGCATGTGGGATGATTACCTGTGAATACGACATGTCGTGCAATATCTCCATCGTTTGCCTCACAATCATCTCCCCATAATCTCTTGTGGCCAGGTTTTACAGAATACGGAATACTTTCTTTTGTTGAAGTTGCAGAATACTCTATGGAAGCTCGACCACAACGCTTACAGAAAGCAAAACCATGACCATTTCCAACATTATAGAATAATATATTACCAGTCTCACCACTGCTAATGATTTCGACCATGTTGATTGCCTTATGTTGACTCCAATCTGTTTTTAGTAAAACAGGTCTAATGTCGTAGAAGTGTTTCTCTGTTTTCTCTTCGCGTGAACTGTCAACATTTTGGTCTGTACAAAAGCCTATAGGTTCATAAGCTAATGTATATGTGTCATGGTCTCTATCGATTATACTATGATAGGGATTCTGACAGATAGGACAGATTCTGTTCTCGTCCAAATTTCTTCTGTATTCAGTATGACCACAATGAGTACAATGATATATTGCTCTAGTTTGAGTTTCTTCATTGTATGCGCCAAGAAGTTTTATTCCTGCGGAAACATAGTTCTTTTCGTTTACGACTACGGTTTGTTCTGGGGCGTACTCATTAAGAGCCGTATGGATATCACGGGAAGCTGTGGTAGCACGGCGAAGTTCTGCAATTTCCTTTTGAACCTTATTTAGCTCGTTCTGCAAATTAAACTTCTCTACACTATCACTTTCTGCTGCAATCTTGTTCTGGAGGGTTTCTGCCTTATCATATAAACGATGAAGCTTAACAGCCTGGTCTCTATCAGTAAAGTCAAATGTCACGACTCCCGTTGGCATATTAGCATTAGGGATAAACTGATGTTCGGATAGATAATTCAGCAATCCTTCGGATTTTGATTTGCGAATCTGATTGCTAATAGCCATTTGGCGTCTTGTGTCGTTCTTGAATTGAACAAACGCATCATTAAGTTCGCCAATTATATCATTGTATTCTTTCTGTATAGTTTGTATTGAATCTTTAGTGATATTAATCGTATAAGGGGTGCTCTCCCCAAATACCTTCTTGAATTTACGCTCCTCTGCTTGATTAGCTCTCATATCATCCAAAAATTGAACAAACGTATCACATGTAGAAGTCATAAACTCGTCAACGGACATAGTAGCTTGAATACCAGATCCATTATCGCAAATAAATTGTCTGAAGAAGAAAGAGTTTATATGTCGCTGTATGATAGTCTGGCTTGGACGAACCTTAATCATGTGCTGTGTCGTTTGAAGAGCCCACATAGGATTAGCAAAAGCATGTTGACCTACAGGGGTGTTATTGCAGAGGGAGAAAGCTATAGCTTTGCTTTGTCCCATACGACCAGCACGACCCACACGCTGAAGATAATTAGCAGCTGTAGGAGGAACAGTGTCCATCAGAACCACATCAATGTCACCAATATCAACACCCATTTCCATTGTGGTAGAACAGTGCAGGACATTGACTAATGGGTTCTTTTGGCTAAATGCTTTTGTGTAATCACGCAACAACTTCTTAGATTGTTGGGCAGAATGCTCTGCAGCTATATATATAGGAGTCTTGTGATATGAATACTTATGTCGGTCAGTCCATAAACCGTTAGCCTTCAGGTTCTGGATATTATTATCATTCTTTTCCCATTCTATGACTTCATCATTATCTTTGGGTCTTGAAGGTAAAGATATCTTTGTACCATCGCACTTGTATTTAGCAAATAACTTTTCACAGATAGTACCTACGATCAGTGGGCTATATCCGCAGAAAGTAGTGTCAAGAATCTGATATGTTACAGGACATATCCATCCTTCTTGCAATCTCTTGATTTTACATACATTATTCCCTTCTTTACCTGAGAGGTCGAGAAAATAGCAATCAACGTATTTATCATCAGGATAGAAGCGAGGGTTATTATAGCCTTCGGTGTCGTCAGCTTTTACCTTCGTAAATATCTTCTTCTCAATCAGAGTGTTCCATGCTTCTTGAATAACGGCATCAACAACCCTGACATTAGCTTGAAGTTGGTCTAGTGTATGTATACCTATACCTGCACAAAGAAGAACTACTAGACGAGACTGTTGTTCTGAAACATTTCCACCTTCATTAATCTTCACTGATGGCCAATGTTTGAGCTTTTCTCTTGTATCGTCGGCTGCCGCAATAGGACTACTCAAATTGCTGTCACGAACATATTTCTTCTCATCATCTACTAATGGCTGAATATGGTTATTCAGTCTCATAACATAGTCGATAGCAAGTTTAAGATAGTCTTGCCAGTCTTTATCTTCAATACGAATGTTATTTTTATCGGCATAATCCGCTAAGATTGATGGTACTTTGGCAGTTTTCAATGAAGGATAATCAAGATAAATGAATCCCATTGTTTCTGCATTGGTTTCATAAGCAGGTCGTCTACCTATAATTCCTCTAACTAAAGCAGCCTTGTAAGCTTTCTTGTTTTTTGCACCATCAGTGTTGGACAGATGATCAAACATCGCTTGATTATAAATCTCTTCCGAAAAATCATAAAGAGATACACCATCTGGCGAAGATGGGGCTGTCGCCATAATCGATGCTATTTGTTCAGCTGTTAAGAGTTTCCTTACTGGTTCTGGAATTGCATCTAATGGATTCACCGCTTGTATTTGTGCAAGTCTTTCCAAAATGTTTTCATAACTTTGATTTCGTTCAACATTGATATTAAACGTTTTGGCAGAAATTGCAGTTCCTTGACGGCTATCAGTAAATGCAATATACTTTCCCCAGCTTCTTCCTTCAGGAGCGCATTCACGAAGGAAAACGGGAGAGACAGTTTGGTTGATAAAGTTGATAGGAATTCTAAAGTGTTTTAAATTTAGGCGTTTGCCCTGAGCTAAACGGCCACAACTTGGACAATATGAATGTCCATCATCTTTTCTAACTTCAACCCACTGACCTTCGTTGTCGGAACGTACTTCAAGTACCGTTCCATTAGCACTATGAATTATATCCATTGTGCCAACATGTGCTTTGCTTACAGGATTAAAGAACTTCTCTTTTTCATAAGGCATTAAGAAGAATGTGTCAGGACGACCTGCACTATCCAATTCATCCTCTTCTTCTTGTTCTGGTGAAAGGTCTATAGAGAAATAATCATCTCTATTAGCACCATCTTCACAAGGAAAAATCTTATGGTTCTGTGAATCACTACATCCCATAAGAACAAATCCACCACATCGCTTACATTGTACTATTTCGAGCAGAGGAACGCCACATTCAGGACATACTGATGCCTTATATGTAGTAAGATGCCCATACATCGGTATAGCAGGGTTGACCCCTTGGCAATCAGCATTAGCACAAGCATAAAGTCCGCTTATTGCGCGCATAAAATAATGTGCCCTTAGGGATAGAACAGGATTGTTGCCTTGCGACATTTCACAAAGTTTATCCAGGAGTTGTAAAGCTGGCAACAATTTCTCCTTGTTATATGGAGTATCTGGACATAACCACTCCCACATTTGCTGAAGTGTCATGCCTGGAACCTTGTTAATTTTGTCGCGTAGCGATAGAACTTTGTCAACTGAAGGAAGATTGTTCTTTTTCAGTTCAGAAGAGAGTTCGTCCTTATCAAGTGGGCGAACCAAGCGATTACCTCCAATCACCTTTATCTGTTCAACTGGTTGTCCAGTGACAGTTGATATAAAATCTGCAAGTGACTGTGCTCCTTCTTCACCTCCAATAGTTGCTGATGTACATGCAAACCTAACTTGTTCTGGTGTTCTATCAAATGCTTCTAATATTCGTTTTATCTGATATGCTAGTTCAACTGCTGCAGAACCAGAGTAACTATGAGCTTCATCGATAACAATCCAGCGAAGTTTACCTGCTGACTCTTTTAACATATCTTGGTCCTTTTGGCGCACAAGTATATATTCTAACATGCTAGGGTTAGTCAGAAGAATTTCGGGTCGTGTGCCTTGATGTTTTGGATCTCTGATATCATCACGAGTAACAATCTCATTCGGAAGTATTTCGTCACGCCCATCAGCACGATATTCAGGAGTATCACCATTATAGACAGCAAAATGCAAATTGGTTGCTTCACAATACTCTGAAAGACGTTTCTTTTGGTCTTCCATCAATGCATTCAGTGGGTAAAGGAAGATGGCTTCGATAGCATTTGTGTGGCCTTGTTCATACAAGTCACTCAAAACAGGATACATAAAACACTCAGTTTTACCAGAGCCTGTACCTGAAGTTACAACAATACTTTTGTTTTCTGCCAGTGTTTTCCAACTCTCTGCCTGATGCTTGAATGGGACAAATGGTCGAAACGTTTTCCCTGCTTCGATGGCCTTGTTTTCACGGATCTTTTCAAGCTTATTCCAGACATCTCTGTTGATTGCAGACCTCCAAGTTTCATCAGAAGAAGGCTCCCAACCAAATGTACTTTGGAAGACAGGTTCAGCCAACAATGGTTCTCTATCAAAAAGTTCATCAATTGCAGAACGCATTGGATGACTTCCTGGTGCCCAAAGAGAAAGTAATGCTAAGCGCATATTCTCTTCTGTTTCTTTGTATATGTTTTCAAACTTCATATTCTTAATGACTTAACTTGTTATTTAATGCTACGATGAAATGACGATTACATGACTTGCTGCAGAAGATAATACTCCTTCTTATCTTATCTCTTTGTATCTCATCTTTTATTGAAAATAGGTCTATTTCTTTTCGTATATGAGCGACAACAGCATTAACACGCTTGTATAACCACATTTCATTCCCTACCTTTCCTTGTTCATTGAAATTGTTAAAGAAGGTACCAACTTCATCTCCAAGGTAATCTTGATTTGACTCTATATATTCATCTGTAGATAGTTCGAGAAGCCTTATTTCTTTAGGCTTTTTAATGATAGTCTCAGCCAATTCTTCGACAAGACCGTGTGATACATAACCATACGCTTCAATCAATGATGATACGCACAGGTCTTTAATCCATTCGGTAAACGATGTCAAGACATCATATAAACATTGGCCAAGATTCTTCATATACTCTTCTTCAACATTTAATGCACTCAAATATCTCATAATGTCTTCGCCTTCGTGACTCATTGCCCACTTTATGAAGATATCTTGCATCGCAGGAGTCATTGGATCAGACATGAAATTTTGAAGCTGGATGAAGATGCCAGACAGATAAGGTTGTAACCAATACCACTGGAAGGCTAGGTCATTACTAAAACTTTTCAGTTTTTCTTTAAGAATCTCGCGTTCATCATTGTCTGAACATTTTACATACAGTTGAAATGCCAAACATAGCAATGCCTTGTAGTCCTGAGCTGTACAATATAGTTCAAGAATCGAACTTGCCGGAATATCTTCTTGCTGGGCACGATTGAACCAGCCGATAATTCTTGTCCACAATTCATCGCCTAACAAGGAATCATTTAACTTTTCCCTAATATTGAGAATGGCATTCTCTCTATTCTCAGCACGATATGAACCATTCATGTCCTTGGTTAAATCAACCAAAGCCGGACATATACGTCCTCTTGTGCGTCCAACCAGTATGGTTTTGCCCCATGAACGAATTTCCTCAGGAAGAATGTAGTATTGCGATTCCTCATCATACTTCATTTCCAAAGGTTCCAAGTTCGGTTCATCCAGTTTTATGAGTTTAAGCACACCAGTAAACTTGAATGGTTTTCTGTTTTTACCTGTGATTACAACACGGCCATCTGATATTTGTCGAGGACGGAATGGGGATTCTTTAATACCGAAAGCGATTCTTTGTCCATTTGAAAGAACAAACTGAACATTTACTTCTGCATTTAACATGTTTTGCGCCGTGCGCTCAAGTAATGAACGTATGGCCTCACGCGAATCGAATAATGTCAAAAGACTACCCTCATAGGGGATGGTCTTTAGTGCTCGACCATCTTCGAAAATATATAATTTTTCTCCCTTCCATCTTAACTCCCTTCTTACATTGCCATATGTGTATTCTCTTATATCTTGTCCAACCAGGTGGTACTGATACTTATCGATGTCTGAATATGGAATCCAGCAATCATTTTCTATGTCATCACCATATATGTTTTTAATCGAAAAGTCTTTGAATGGAGCTTTTATAGAAATGTCAAATTGGTTTTTGCTGTTTCCAGAAGGAGTAAAGGTGAAACGTATCTTGCGAGGATCGTTGCAGTTTTCTTTTTTGATTTCCCAAACATCACCGATTTTCTTTTCCCCTTCTGTTGTAGATACATGACCATGCGCCCATGAAACCTTTATTTGGCAAGAGCTTTTATCAGCCTTTTGTAAACTGATAACTAATCCTTCACCAATGTTTATGAATCTCAAAGGGGCAACATAGTTGCCATTAGTATCTATTGCACGAGCAAATATTTCACCGAAAGATGGAGTATCTGTCCAAACATTCTGCCATTTGTTACGATACTGAACGTTGTGACGTTTTGACTCTGTTCCATCTTCTGTATCATAGCAAAGTGTAAAAGCGCATTTGTTCGCGTCATATAGTGATTCTATCACATCTGGTACATAAAGTGGTGAAGATTGCAATTCTGTCCAATATAGAGGAGCATTCATACCCAATGTGATACATCCATCTTCGCCTTTCAGTACGATATTATCCGTGTAGTCGGCAGGAATGTGAAGTCCTTGCAACTTTGTTATTCCCCAACTATACTCATATATGTCAAGATTGGTTTCTGTCTGAAGATTCCAACCATCAGGAATAAGAATAATAGACTCCTGTCTTCCTAACTGGTTCCCTAATTCATACTTACCATCCTTATTCCTATACAGTAGATGAGGTACACTTATATCAAGATCATCTCCTATATGAGCATATTCTTGATTGTGGAGGAAGAGAGAGATAAAATCTCCGTTCTCACATGGATGTTTGCTAAATACTGGGTAGCGACAGAAATTATTAGCATAATCGAAAGTGTCAACAGCCTGACCATTCTTTCTTACTTGAACTGAAAAGAATCCAATATCGTCAATTCCTTGTTCTTCCAAGAATACTTGCGGAAGACGTTGAAGTCCTTTGACGATATACTTGGTATATATTTTCTTCTCTACAGTATCTATTCTAAATTCCCATGTCAATGAGAATGGATGAAGCTGATGACGACGAACCTTTTCTTGTTTTGCAAGCTCTTTCAAATATAGGAACCAAACATCATTTTCATTGGCACAGTAGAACGGCATTAAAAGATATCTTTCTGCTTCAACGCCAAGAATTAGCTGTTCGCAGTAGTCTTTCATGCACTTACTTTGCGAAGCAACCAGGCCAAGGTTCAATTCCTCAAAATTGATTTTTCTATTTACTAGACCACGAGTGAACCTATCCCAAACAGAGTTGGTTATGTTAGCCGTCACCAACTTCATAGGGAGTCCACCTTGATAAAGCATGTCATTCAAAGGATCTGCCCGTCCTCCATCATACTTCTCAATTTTCAGCATCTTTGCACCACGACGAGCAGCTTCATAGAATTCGTTCGAATAATTAACGCTTGGTCTTGTTGACTCCAGTGCGTCATAAACCATCTGTTTGCTATGCTTTCCGTCAACATACATTCTACGCCAATACTCAGCAAAGAACAATGTGGCCTCTTTGCATACTGTTATGAATGGATTATTCAAGTTTATAACATGAGTTCTTTTTTCAAGGAGATCTCTCAATTCCTTGAACTCTTCTTCAGTGATTTTTAACTTCCACAGAGGAAGTGGACATTCTTCAAGTCCTCTTTTTTGGAGTATTGTCTCGAAGTAACTCATATTATCATATTGATGGTTATAGATATATTTTAAATCGGCGCAAAGATATGGGGCATCAGTGCAACCTATCTGCACTGATGCCAGTTTTTTTATTCTTCTACGTCAAATTCCAGCCCAAGCTGAGAAGCAGACTCTTTAACACTCTTAACAGTGGCTGAGTTTTCTGTAAGAGGATTTGCTCCAGTCGTTTTGGCTGTAAATTTGACCTCTATCTTCAGATTGTTATTTCGCAATGTCTGAACAAAGCTGGTAAATAACTGAGCATAGTTCTCCAATGGTACTTGTCCGCTTATAACAACCTTTTGATAGGTCTTTGTCTCAGGAGGTGTTCCTCCTGTAGGCTCACCACCTCCTGTCTCACCTGAGCCAGAACCGCCTGTAGCACCGGAGCCTGTTCCTGCACCAGAACCCGTTCCTGTGCCAGTACCAGTTGCTCCAGAAGGCTCAATAACGACAGATGGGTCAACGAGCCAATAGTCCTCACTTGTTACATCGAGGAATGGTACATTCTCACCTTGAATTATTCGTGTCCATCTTCCTGGTGCTCCGAAAGCCACGTTAAATACGCCATTTACGCAATAACGATTGACGGTTTCAGCTATTGCTGATGGGCCTGTAATCATAGGTTTGTCATCAAAACGAAGGAATGTCTCATAAAGCTCCTTTACTGCGATTGGACGATTCACTTCTGGAAGCATATTGATTCTATCCAGCAAGTTTCTTCCGATAGCCTTGATGACCCATTCTTCTTCCATGATTTCTGTCATCAGATTCATACGTATCTGTGAAGAGAAGTCGCCGGCATAGTTCTTCATTTCATAGCTCTCTATGCCATCTTTTGCAGAATACTTAATCGCAATATTATAGGCGCGAATCAGAGCTTCATCAACACCGTGTTCGTACTCGCGCTTGCGATTTTGTACTTCTGTATTTTGGTCGCGCTCCAGTCTTCCTGAATATTCTGCTATGATTTTGGTGCAAGCCAAGTAATCTTTAAGTTTATCACTCAATGCACCACGTCCGGCTTCTGAACAGGCAAGATAGAATATAGTGTTGCGCATTACACGATCACTGTTACCTCGTTTCAATGCTATTTCTTTGACTGCCGTGGTAAGACAATTTGATGGTGTTCCACCAGTCGGCATAGCTATACTTGGAGGCAAAATGACCAGTGTGAGCTGCTTTTGTTCTGGAACATCTCCAGTTGGACATACCAGGACATTGATTTCATGTATAAAACTAGCCGAATTCTTCAGTCGTTTGATAATCTCTGCCTCTACATCTTCTTTTTTGACCTCAGACTTAGCCTGTGCGATGAGGATATTGATGTTGGCTTTGGACTCAAACCAATACGTTGCTCCACCAACTTTGGTAGAGTAAAGATAATGTGCTACCTGTTCAAGTTTGTTTAATGCTCCATCAATATCATTGTGATTGAATGCTTTGGGACGTAAAACACAGAGTTTAAGCTGCTTGATATCAAGTCCTTTGTTCTGCTTTGCGCCTACAGATGCCATAAGAAGAGTTGTAGCAATACCTTGTGTCAGATGATACTGGCCAATATTACTTGTTGGATCTGCTTCATCTATCTTACGTGCATTACTTGAAGTTCCATATACATCAGCTAACATGACTGTTTCCCAGTTGCTACCCATCAGGTTTGTTATGGTGCCAGTGAGTGAACCAAGATTTTCAAGATTAACGTCTGATGTATGTATCAAGGCTTGTGAACCAGTAAGTGATTCTCTGCGCCGCCACAAATCCTGTACAATTGAAGCCAAAAGACGAAGAACACCACGAGTGCGCTGGAAACGAGGATCACTTCCCCAACGTTGACGGAACATTTCAATAAGTTCCGGGTGGAAAGGATAGGATTTCTTTATTTTGTTGGCATATTCCATCTTGTCACAGTACTCTGGTAAGTCTCTGTATCGATTATGGAACATATCCTTATAGCGTTTGGCCACGAGGTCAACAACAGAAGTTTCATTGATTTGTTCAAACAGACGACGACGTACAACTTCAAAGATTTCTTCATCATCAACAGGCTTGACACTTGAACCTATACGAACGATTCTGGTCTGCAAAGAGTCTAATACTGTTTGACCAATCTGAGAATCAGCGACCTCTGTTGCACTTGCAGGGAGAGTGGCAATCAATACGCATTTTGGCACAGAAGAAACCACCTCAGTCAGAGTCTGCATGAAGCTGTTTGTTTGGCTGAAGAGATTGCCATCTCCAACCTTCTTTGAAGTTGCTTTTACACAATAGTCAGCCAACTCATCAATAAGGATGAGGGAAGTCCCTGCATTCTGGATGATGGGTTTCAATATTGCAGACGTGGGAGCAGTACGGTCTATATCATTTTGCTTAATTTTCTCGTAAGCTTCCTTGCCGCCAAGTTGATAGGCAAGTTCACCCCATAGCGTATAGATGGTAAATCCTTCTATAGTCTGGCGACCTTGTGATACGTCAGTTGTGTTGTTGGTAAAGACTGCAACTTTGGCATTCTCAAAATTCGGAGTAACTCCTTCCTGGAGAATATGCTTGCAGCTTTCAGATTCCAACAGACGAGCTCCACTTTTAACTATATGGTATATTGAAATCAAAGTATGTGTCTTACCGCCACCGAATCCTGTTTGAAGAGAAATAACGCGATTCTCGGTTTCTTCGCCGTTTAAAGCGCGAACAACTCGGTTGGCAATGTCACGTAATCCTGCTGTTACGTAAGTCTTGGCAAAGAAGGATGTTGGGTTGTTGTACACCTCTGGGCCTGTTCCAAGAGCCACCTCATTCAAGTTGGCAGCAAAAACAGATTCGTCAAGAACGCCACTGCGAATGTCATAGTGTGGCAAACAATTCCTGAACCAAGATGGCAGTGGTGAGCCATCATCAACGATTGAAGTGTCAACAGGTGTCGATGTTACAGTTGTTACAGCAATGGGTGCAACAGCCGCAGGGGCAAACGTGCGCTTGTTTTGTAATCTTTCGATTTCTTGGCGCAAATCAGCCATGCCAAGCATATTTGCAACATGCTTCATGTTGCTGAAAGCACGGTCTTTCTCGTCTTCTGTAAGTGGAGTGAAATGCTGGCACTTGTTGCGAGCATCCCTCAATTCACTCATTGTACTTTCAAAAATGAATGTCTTGCTTTTGTCATTGCCGAGTTCTTCCGCTAGTTCATCACGGAATTTGCTTGCAAGAAAAGTCAAATTATGATAGTCAATACGCAACATTGGCTCTACGCCTTGGCGTTGGGCTTGATTCCATTGATCTTGTTTTTGTGCAGTCAAACGCTGAAAGAAGACACCTTCCCACGGCTCACCGGGGAAGTGGTTTTGCAAAACACTGACTAGGAATGGACGCATTGCGTCGAGGAAGATTCCTAATGCCTGGAAGATGTTCTCGTTGTTCATATTGATATGTTTTTTGTTATTTTACTCGATACCTTCAAACAAGTTTCCTTGTATTGGTTTATACTCCTCGTGGCAATGTTGACGGAGGTCATCGGCATTCTGAAGGATGCCAACGATTTGCTTCTGGTCATCATTAGCAGGAAGAAGCTCTTTTAATGTGGCAAGTAATCGCCATAGGGGAGAGGATGAATCTGGACAGATGTCGCGGACAAATCGGAGAATTTTTCCACGGTCGCCCTCTCTATACAAAAGGATGAAACGATGTGCTTGCTTAATTGGTGAATCCTCAGGGCGCGTTCCTTCGACAGACGATCCACCAATATGCTCTTTTGCCATAGCAATGTGCATTTTCTTTCCTTCTAATATTAGTAATCGTTCCTGCTGGATGTCCTTAATGTTGACATTTACACCAACACGAGTGAACTTAGTGGCATCGTCAAAGTCTGTATCACTAGTGCCATTCAACTGAAGCCATCCAATATAGAACTTTGTGTAATCATCACCTTGCACACCCTTCAATAAAGAATCGAAAGCTGCATTGCGAGCCATTTCAAGAAGTTCGGCTACAGAGACTTCACTACCATCAGATTTCTCCACTGATTTATATTTGCCAAATTCACTAACAGCCTGTCCAAAACATGCAGTCAATAAGTCTGCACCACGGAAACCAAGTTCGTAGAGGGATTCAACTTCTTCTGCCACTTTTTGTTCTATATCCTTTTTGACACTCTTAAAATCGCCATAGCCTTTACGCTCCGATGGTCTACATGCAACGGTAACAGATGATTCTAAAGTTGCCATGTCTGCCTTTAAGGCAATGCTAACTTCAGTGTCCATTGGCCAAGAACCTGTAATGTTCATTCTCGCATCAAGAATTGAATTGCAAAGAGTTGTCCATGCCTCTGTACTTTGATGTGCGAACATTATACTAACTACATCCGTAGTTTGCGTTTCTATTGCATCAAAAATTGATGTGAGTTTCTTCTCAAAATGGTGTTTCGCTTCTTCGTCACTATTGCCATGATGATGTTTAAGTGCAGTACATTCTTCTTGTTTTGGCGTTTTGGGCGTAGCAAATACCAGCTCAAATTCATTCAAAAGAATTGATTTGAGCCATACATAAAAGAAATCAGATAAATCTGCGTATGCGATAGCATCGTAATATGGTGGATCAGTTATGACAGCAGTAAGAGATTTGGGGTCAAATTGAGATTTGTCTCCACTTATTACATTATTAAACACCGCAGGGAAAGAATTTTCAGACTCCAAATATGAAATTATGGCATCTAACTGTCCTTTACAAGCGCCAGACAATGAAGAAAACGGATTCATTTCTGGATAATCAAATACCATCGGTATTGCTTGCCGTCCAAAAGGATGTTCAACTGTTTCTTGAAGCTTATGCCATACACCGAAAGAAGTGTTTCTACACAAAACTTTATCAAACAAAATGGCAAGATAGGTTTTGATAGCTCTAACGTAATGTTTATCATCGCTAATTGACGAACAAACATTATCTATCTCGTTCTTAAAGTTAGTTAGAAATACACTTTGTCTGTTGGAGAATAAGCCATCGAAAGAGTCTATACCCCAACCAGGAGTATTAAAATTCCTTACATTTCCGACCTCTAATTGTTCTTTTGGTATAGCCTTACTTTTTTTTATGTTGGATATTTGCTGAATATCTTCAGCAGACGGTACTCGATACGTTCTCTTTGAACCATCCTCAATTATGGCCAATAAACGCTCTTTGATAGGGGAAGTGTTGAACTGTCTCTTTATTTCTGAAATATTTGTCAAACTGCCACAACATGGACAAGTGATATTTCCGTGTCTATTCCAACCTTCTTCTTCAAAACTGCCATTTTTAATTTCAAAATCGATATGATTACCAGAAATGATAGGATTAAGATACACCCAATCTTTTGCTTTTGCTGTTCTTCTCTTTGATATGTAGAATTGTTTAAGCATAGGTATTTCTGCTTTGCAAGTAGGATTACTACAAGTTGCAGTTCGTGCCCAATAATAAACTAAAGGAGTTTTACCAGTTGTTGACTTGTATAAGTCAGAACATTTACTCTTCGTGTTGTTGATTACTTTCAAAGCATAATACTCAACATCAAAAGACAATCTATTAGGAATCAAGTAGAAACCTCTTGCATCTTTTGAAATTCCTTTTTCGGTAATCAGGTTTAATCCTTCTTCTCCATAAATACGATTGAACTCTTCTTCACTAAAACATATAGGTTTGCCGAATTTCTGAGGAAACTCTGCACTGCCTTTTTCGATAATATGAGCAACTGGATTAATGTCATTACCATAGCTGCGGCATCCAAGACGTGCAGCTTCTAAAGGAATTGCGCCACCGCCTGCAAATGGGTCAAAAACAGAGGGCATCTGATTTTGAAAATTCTCAATGGCAGATTGTAAGTTGCCTTCTAAATCATCTGTTTCTGCTGATGGAAGGTGTCTATCAATTACTTCATAGAGAGCATCTTCAGCTGCTTTAATAGCATCAAATGCCTCAGAAAAGTTTTTGTGGTGAGTCTCATAACCAAGGTCTGGATACTTTTCTGCATTATAAGCTACCCATATCAGCTCTCTGGCCATGCGAAGTATGCGAGGATTGTTTTTGTTTTCCCATTTGATGAGTGAACCCTCGTCTAATTGTTCCTTTGGAGTGGTAGATTTTCCTGCCAACATATCCTTTTGACATTTTTCAGAAAACTTACCTATGAACATCAGTAACCTATTGCGTAAATTATCCTCCATTGGATCGACAATGGCGGTATAAGGAATATCATTGTATGGCTTATATTGATATTGAGTCAATACATCATCAGCCGGATTTAAAATATTCTGAACGGCATCTTTGAAAGCTTGCGTACAGTTCTTGTCTAGTGGATCAGGCACAAGACTAGCAAACACGACTGCTCGGCATACTGGCAAAGGACGGCGTGCCCACCAAAGATGAAGTGTAGATATATGACCGTTTCGTATACTCTTGTCACGTACACTTTCCGCTGAAATCTCCTTAATCGGGAGTGCTACTTCAATTAGCTTCTTTGCTTTCATATATATTGTTCTTTTGTTTATTCTTTTTTAGATTGCCATTCACTTAGAGGCAGGTAGAACTGCACTCCCTTGGTCTTTTGCTCAAAAACAAGCTTTCTGGCAGGATCGTTTACAATGTTGAGAATGGGCGACTCACTACGGCATTCTGTTACGATATAGAGCCAGGCTTTTGTGCCTAACTGAGCAAGACGGTTCATTTCATTCTCACTAAGCATAACACCATCGGTACCAGCACGACCTTTTACTTCGATATAGCGTTTGTTGCCTTGGACATCGATACTTTTTACATCGTAGCCAACATTATCTTTCGACACATCAGAAGTTTTGCGGCCATGTTCGGTTTCATAGTCCATAGCCACCTTCATAGCAATGGCTTCTACTTCATCGTCTCGGCTCATACCAAAGGTGTTTCGATATTCTACTTGATTCAGTGGCAGAACATAAGCACAGCCAAGAACCTCTGGTTCGACAGGGAATAGTTCTATCATATTGTCCAACTGAGCCAGTCGCTCTTTCTTGCGTACTTTCAAAGCGTTATAGCGAGCCTCTTTCATCATCAGCTTCTGCTGAACTTTTTCATCGTCACTGAAGAGTATCTTGTTTTGGAGTTCGTTAATCTCACCTTGAATGTCGAGAATGATTTGCTGAAATGCCGTCTGCAAGTATTCCCTACGGCTTTCTGTATCTTCTTTAACCATTTTCTCTGTGGCCTCTAACAAAGGTTCCGTTTGGTGGGAGTATGCCCATTCCACAACTTCGTTTTCGTTGGCGGGTTCTGGAGGAACAATCTCCTTCGCAAATTCCACAGGAGGACAGAGGTCGAGCAGCTTTGCAGGTGATGTTTGTTGGAATACACCATCTTCATTCTGACAGATGAGAGTAAGCAGCTCATTAGAAATGTTGGGCTCGCCACTTTGTGTTGGGCGATTGTCCTGTATCTGATTCTTGACAAAGAAAGCAAAATAAGGATGCTTGTCTTCTGGAGATACAAGGACAGTACCTTTCAACATTTCGTCTCTGAAAGAATCGCGGACAGTATCAATCAGGCAATCGAAGAGAGCGTTTCCTGGGTTGATATAATGCGCTTTACCATATTGAGCCGTACTATTCTGATATTCTAAGAACTTAGCCTTATCAAAGAAGAAATAGAGTGATGTCAAATTCTCAGCATAAATTCTATATTGCTCTTTCAAGCGTGATACGATTATGTCTGGAATGTAGGTGATTTGGAAGATGCCGTCAGCTATTTCGTCATACTTGCCGCCCAAATACTTGAATGCTCTTTCAAAGAATAGACGGATGTAGATTGGCTGCAAACGCTTTTCGTCACTGTCTTCTTTAAGCCTGCGAGCATCTTTATAATCAACAGACGAGTGGGCAATGGATTTGTCTTGATTCCTAATAGACTGAGAAAACAAGTCCCCAAGATCTTTTGCGTCTTTGTCAATGAACAGGTCAAGGTCACTTTCCTGTCCATTAAGTACGGAAGATATAATACTGTCCAAAGATACACCTTTCAGTACATCTTGAATTACATCATATACACGATCATCACCCAATTGCTCTCTGATGATATCTAGTTTGGTCAGAAGTTTCTTTAGGACTTGACCTTCACGAGTATTACTTGCAACCATGTTGAATACCAGTACATCAGACTTCTGACCATATCGGTGTATTCGTCCCATGCGCTGTTCCAGACGGTTCGGATTCCAAGGAATATCCCAATTGATTAGCAGACGGCAGAACTGAAGGTTGATACCTTCGCCAGCGGCATCAGTACAGATTAGAATCTGAACTTCTTTACTCATGAAACGACATTGGGACATACGACGTTCATCAACAGACATGCCACCGTGGATGGTCGCTACATGATAACCATTGTTGGTAAGACGTTCCTGAAGATACAAGAGCGTGTCTTTATGCTCGGTGAAGATAACAAGTTTCTCTCCATCAATGACCCCTTCTGATGTCAGAAGTTTCTTCAGCTCTTTATATTTCTGTTCTTCCTGTTGCTGATTATAGAGGGTATTGGCCATTTCGTAAAGTGATTTCACTTCACCGGCTTCAACCTTTATTTCCGAAAGACTCTTGGCTGTGGTAAATAGCTTCAACTTTTTTGGATCAGCCATAATATTGTCAAGAGCATCCCTTTCTTCATCATCAAGTTCGTCGAGGTCGTCAATGTTAGCTACTTCTAATTCCTCAAACTTGATACGCTGCTTCCATAAAGAAGGATTCTTGTCAAGTTCGTCAGCAAGACCTTGGAGGGCAAGCCAACGTTTTTGAAGTGTATTACGTATTGCATAGATGGAACTAACCAACCTTCGTTGCATCACCTGTAAAGCCAAAGAGACATGGATGTTCTTAGTTTCGTTAGCCTCTTTCTTGCGCTTGGTAAGATATGTAGTTACTGCATCATATAGACGCTTTTCGTCCGAGGTTAGATTGTAGCTGGTAGTCTTGGTGTGACGATTCTTGTATAACGCATTGCCATCCCAATCCTTCATGTCTTCCTTCAATCGGCGGATAAAGAACTTGTTAGCGCCATTCATGCTAAGTTCGCGGACTCGCTCTGTAGCCAAGTCTGCTGTTGCAAAAATATCGTCATCAAGTAATTGAAGAAGTCGCTTGAACGTGTCCTTGCGTCCACGGTGGGGTGTAGCAGTCAGCAGAAGAAGATGCTCACATTGTTGTGCAAGAATGTGGGCAGCTTCGTATCGTTTAGATTTATAAATCTTTTCGCCGTACTCGTAAGCAGACAGTTTATGAGCTTCGTCAAATATAACCAAATCCCATGTACTTTTGGCAACGACTTGCATAATATCCTCACGACATATAAAGTCAATAGATGCTACAAGTCGATCGTTAGTCTGGAACACCGTTGGTTCAGAAGAGAAGACATCTCTATTAACGAGCTTAAAGGGTATATTGAACTTGATGCCCATTTCATCCTCCTGCCATTGCTTAGTCAAGCCACCAGGTGTAACAATAAGAACACGCTCCACGATTTTACGCATGAGCAGTTCTTTAAGCAGAAGACCTGTCATGATTGTTTTACCAGCACCTGTGTCATCCGCGAGAAGAAAACGAATTTTGGGCTGTGGTAGAAGATATTTATAAACAGCTTCCACCTGATGAGGAAGAGGATCGACAACACTACAGTTGATTGCAAACAATGGGTCAAACTGGTATGCAGAGTTGATTCGCTCTGCTTCAGCGAATAAAACGAATTTCTCAGGGTCACCTTTGAAATTGAATTCTCCATCGGAAGTGAGAACTTCCAATGTTGACATTTGCTGCTCATCAAGAATCTTTGAACCTCGTTTGTTAGTATTTACGCCCGTATAGCTCAAAGAGAATTTTGAGCCAAGCTTGCGGATCTTGTCAATTACTACAGCCTCTGTTGGGCTGAGATTCTTGATAATGTTACCAGTTTCTATCATATTTTACCTAATATTGCAGTTTTTGCTGCAAATTTATAATGTATCTGTGCAGTCATTCTGCACAGTCGAGTATTTTTTCAAATTATTCGCTATTTTTTCTTTGAATTCCTCCCTTAATGATGCCGGAGCAAGAACTTCCACATGAGGAAAGTATGAGAAGATAACAGATTCAAGTTCTTTATTCGGACGAACTTCTATTTGAAGAATGCAGTCCTTCTCACTGAGAATTTTCTGACTATGGTGTATAGGCTTTGATACAGCATACGGGAATCGTTCTGGATCAAATTTGAGCACCACAGTTTCCTTTCCAACGCAATCTTCTGGGATGCTTACGCCAACGACATCATCGAAATGATTTGTAAAATCGATAGTGGTGTTAGGAATAAACGCCACGTTTGAAATTGAAAACTTGACTATTCTATCAAGTGGTCTGTTGGCGATTCTATCTCCATTAGGTGTCTGTTCTAATCCGAACAGGAACCAACGGTTGTTGTACTGTTTTACGTGATAGGGATGAATGACTACGTTGGTCTCAATCCCATTGTACGTTCTATACAAAAGATTCAAAGGTTGATGGTTGATGGCACTATCTATGAGTTCTGATAAAAACTCCAGGCCACGTAATTGGTCATTTTGCTCGAAAGATACAATATGTTCACGATTGGTTTTGATGCCAAAACGAAATTCGAGGTTCGAAATAACTTCTTCTAACCATCTGTTTGCTCCACCACGGTAACGCCCAAGCATTTTAATGGTAGAAGTAAGTTTTGTAACCTCCTCAACTGTCAATTCGTTGTTGAAAATTGTAAAATCTGGGTCAGAGTAACGATAATAGCATCTTTTGCCATCGAAAGGTACGGCTTCAATTGGCGCATCGTAGGACACACGATCACGCATGTATTTGATGTCATCACGTATCTGACGCACACTTACTTCAGAACCGTACATATCATAGAGGGCTTCGTTAACAGCGTCAACGAGGTCTTCAATCGTGTACTTACGATGACGATTGCTAAAACAACGGTCAAGTATCTGATACCGTAACAGGGCGTTTTTGTTTGTAGGCATATTCTACTTTAATTGCTCAGTTAATTACTCTTTTTTCTTGTCTATGACAATGGAGTCATCCTTTCGAACAAGATCTCCTATGTCGCATTTCAATACTTTGGCAATCTCAATGAGATTTTCCAGGGTGGGTTGAGAAGTATTAGTGACCCACTTCGACACTGTGGCCGGATCTTTGCCGAGCAATTTCCCAAGTTCTTTATTGGTAATCATACGCTCAGCCATCATCACTTTGATTCGGTTCAGAGGTTTGTTGTCCATAACGTAAACATTATATATTTTAATGTGGCAAAGATAATATTTTTATTTCAATTTCTGCCGATTTTTGGTAGTTTTTCTTGTTTTTCAGCTAAAAAAATGGCGAACTTGCTAATTTTTGGACGAAAATTATTATATTTGCCAACTGAAATAGGTGCCATTTATGGTATTTGTTCTACCGATGGATTTTTTTTCTTGTTAGTGAGATTTGATTCATCTATGCAGATAGACTGCACTCTTGAACTTTACCTTTGCATCCGTTATCGTGAGTTCGTAACACTTAAATTCATTTAAACATGAAAGAATTGAAATGCCCACATTGCGGACAAATGTTCCAAGTAGATGAAGCTGACTATGCAAGCATTGTCAGTCAGGTTAAGAATGCAGAGTTTGAAGCGGAAATCGCTCGTCGTCTAAGCGAATTGAATGAACGCCATAAGGCAGAGCAAGAACTTGCAACAGCCAAAACAGAACAATCTTATCAGACACAGCTTAACAAGAAACAGCTTGAATTAGGTGTGAAAGAAGCCGAGATAGAAAGACTCAAAGCTGAAACGGAGTCTCAATTAGAGAAAGTAAAGGGAGAAAAAGATGCAGAGATAGCACGACTGAAAACCCAGTTGGAAAATATTGAAAGTCAGAAAAAAGGAGAACTTGACCTTGCACTATCTGAAAAGGACAAGACTATTGCCCAATTAAATGCTGCTATCGAGCAGAATGAAACAAGACTTCAACTTGCTGTGATGGAGGAACGAACAAAAGCACAGCAGACAGTCCAGGCGAAAGAAACAGAGATAACTCAACTGCGTTCAGCTGCAGAATTAGATAAAAGAGAAGCGCAAATACATGAGGCTGCTTTGGTAAAACGTCATGAAGAAGAATTGAGGTTAAAGCAGGAACAAGTTGACTACTATAAGGATTTAAAAACTCGTATGTCTACCAAAATGGTGGGAGAAACATTGGAACAACACTGTAGCATTGAGTTTGAACAGTATATTCGTCCGATGATGCCCAACGCCTATTTTGATAAGGATAATGATGCCACCGACGGCACAAAAGGAGATTTCATCTTCCGTGACTCCGAAGACGGTACAGAGTACATTTCCATCATGTTTGAGATGAAAAATGAAATGGACACTACGGCAACAAAACATAAAAACGATGATTTCTTGAAAAAGCTTGATGAAGATAGACGCAAGAAAGGTTGTGAGTTTGCGGTTCTTGTAAGTCTTTTGGAGGCTGAAAATGATTTGTACAACAATGGTATAGTTAACAAGTCACATATATATCCGAAAATGTATGTCATCCGTCCACAGTTCTTTGTTCCATTTATCAACCTACTTGTTCAGGCTTCAAAGAAAAGCCTTGAATATAAGAAACAACTTATTCTTGCACAGAGTAAGGAAGTGGATGTAACAAACTTCGAAAACAAAATGGAGGAGTTTAAGTCAAAATTCGGTCGCCACTATGAGTTAGCTTCAAAAAAGTTCGAAGATGCTGTGAAGCAAATAGATGACACTATCGCTAAACTTCTGAAAGTTAAAGAGAATTTGCTTGGCTCGGAAAATAATCTTCGTTTGGCACAGCAGGACACAGAGGATTTGACCATTCGCAAACTGACATACAAGAATCCAACTATGAAGGCTAAGTTTGAAGAAGCCCGAAAAGAGCACAATTCAACAGATGTTGAAGATAGTAATGAGTAATTCAAATTCAAGAAATTATGGAAAATAAATCATTATCCAAAGAAGAGCTGATTGCACAGCTGAAAGCCCTTTCTGAAGCTGAAGCTCCAGAAAGTATTCACATGGGAGCAATGTGTTATTCTCCTGCACCCCCTCCATTGCGTAAGGTTAAATGCGAATCATGCGGTCAACTGATTGAAGAATTCGATTGGATGAGTAGTCGTAACGGCATTAAGAAACTGGTTGAAAAGATAAAAGCACTTGGATATGATGCCAAAGTGGAACATATTTGTGCTGACTGTATAAACAACTTAGGCATAACTGATGAAGATGGTGATGCATTCACAGAGGGGTTGTACTATGTTTTCTATTTCAAAACAAAGGAACAACAAGAATACAATATTGTGCAATGTAGTGATGAAGATGCATATAAGGCAGTCCTGGCTTTCTTGAAGAATGAACAATCATATACTGATTATTATGACGCAACACATCTGATTAAGGATGAGTTAGATGTAATTAAAAAAATGACAGGAATATCCATAGAATAATGAAGATAGCACATCTACCCAAATCCGTAGCATTGGAACTGACTTATCGATGTAATCATAAGTGTAAGTTTTGTTCTTGCCCGTGGGATGCGCCTAATTCGGCATATCCAAAAGGTGAAGAATTGACCGTATGTGATTGGAAAAAGGTAGTGGAAGTCCTTTACGACAAAGGAGTTGAGTCATTTTCAATATCTGGTGGAGAAGTACTATTGAAGGATGGTTTTGAATCAATCCTTCGCTTTATCCGGCAGGAAGGCGGAAAGAGAGGTCTTGATTTGCCTATAGTCCTTATTTCCAATGCTCGTAAGATGAATGAGGACTATATTCGTCTTTTCAAAGAATTGAATGTTCACCTTAGCATGAGTTTACCTGGATATGACACTTTCCAAGAGCATACTGGCGTTGATAATGCTGATGGTGTCCTACATTGGTTTCAAGTCGCAAAGAGACTAGGGTTGAAAACAACGTTGAATGTGACTGTAACCAAAAAGAATTATGGGGAACTATTTCAAACAATGTCTTTAGGATTGATAAATGGAGCAGATGATGTCTTGCTAAACCGATTTCTTCCTGGAGGAAGAGGACTTGCACATATGGATGAACTTATGTTGACGCCATCGCAAGTCAATGGAATGCTCGATGTCGCAGAAGAAGTGTTGTCTTACGCAAATAAGCAAGGTAATGTGGGAACGGAAGTACCACTTTGTGCCATTAAAGATGTTGAAAAGTATAAGCATATCCATATAGGTTATCAATGCGCAGCAGCAAAAGGATTCTTTGTTATAGACCCAGCTGGTAATATTCGTACTTGTAATCATTCGCCGCATATTGTGGGGCATGCATTTAGAAAACCCATGATTGAAGATATTGACTATTGGAATACGTTTGCTAATAGCGAATATAGTCCGGCAATGTGCTCTGAATGTGCGATGATTAAGAAATGTGATTGTGGCTGTCGAGAAGTAGCGAATATTCTTCATGGTAGCCCAAAGAGAATAGATTCAAGCATCATTATCTGATTTACAAAATGACAGAAGAAGAAAAAAGAAAGCTCATAGATGCTGTTAATTGTAAGTTTCCTCACAATAACATCATGGAACTCTACTACAATATCGGTAGAGCCTTGCCTTTTACTGCACAAAGATTTCCAGATGGAAGGGTCTCTGATTGGTACAGGTCTCAATATGTCCAGGTGGTGAAGGTGATGCCCCATGGGAAATATGGAAAGTACGGAAAGGCTTATGGTTTTTATTATCGCAACGGAGAACGTACTGATAGTTCAGATATTGAGGGGCTTTGTTGGTGTAAAAAGGAAGATCAGGAGCCACAGGAGATTCCAAATTCAGGATGCGGTTCTTGGAAACTTCTGGATATACAGGGAGAACCATGCTCTGATAATCCGAAAGTTTTAGGTCTTGATGATACCATTGACTTCGGTAAATACAAAGGCGTTACCCTAAGAGAAGTTATAGAGAAGGATTGGCAATACATTGAATGGGCAGTATTGCAGTCACAAAGATTATATGTAGATGTGGAAGCCGTTGTAAAATATCATGAATCTTGTATTGTTAGCTTAAAGCCTACTGATGTAATACAGTTTGGCAAATATAAAGGTCAGTCATTAGCCTCAGTATATGCTACAGATGCCCAATATTTGCAATGGCTGGAAAGTAACAATGACTCTTTTCGGGTTGATTGGGATTCTTTTCAAGCACAAAAACTAAACAATAAAGATGAATAGTATGGTAAACTATTATACACCAGAAGAACAGTACTGGATGACAGGTGGCAATACAGGAGAACTACCTGTCAGAATAACTCCATCCAAGATAAATATTCTAGGAGAAAATGAGATATTCGTATTTGGTAGCAACATCAAGGGGCTTCACATGGGCGGAGCGGCAAGAGCTGCATATAATAGATTCGGTGCTGAATGGGGCAATGGAGAAGGACTTCAAGGAAAGTCTTACGCACTTCCTACAATGGAAGGAATTGATAGTACCAAAGAAGCAGTTGGGCATTTTACACAATGCGCAAAGGAACATCAGGAACTAAAGTTTTATGTAACTCCAGTTGGATGTGGCATTGCTGGCTATACATCAAAGGAAATAGGGCCTTTGTTTAGGGACGCTGCAAAACTTTCAAATGTATTTCTGCCAATTAGTTTTTGGAAAGTCTTATTGGGGATAACTGAAAAAGTATGAAATCGTATCTCGAAATATATGTTCCAATACAATTCGATGAACCTTGGTTCGTTGAATTAAGAAATGCTCTTACTGGAGTTCCTGTAAGATGGCAGACTGGGTATTATCATATTACAATGGCATTCTTAAATGAAACGCCAGCGAATCTTGATTTACTCCCAATACTGAAGAAACATCTTACAGTATTCCCAGCTCCTGTCTTGACATTCGATAAACTGGATGTGCTTTCTACATATTCAGGGATGTTTATCGTACATCTAACATCAACGACTATACCTGATGATTTTCTTTTATTGACAGAAGCTATTCGCTCAAACATGAAAGCTGTTGGATGCCAAATTGATTCGGAGTTCAGACTTCACGTTACATTGGGACGTATAATAGATAAAGATTTATCACTTCAAAATCTTCAAGATTTGGTTTCCACAGTCTCGTTGAAGCCGTTTACTTTGATGCTGTCAGATGTTGACTATCGCGAGTTTCGAGGAAAAACTATATATGAAACAAAACTTAGTTATAATAAAACGTATTAACTATGAAGCAATTGATTTTATCGCTGCTACTCGCAGTTTGCACAGTCTGCAATGCTCAGACTAATCACATGAAGTTCAAGGGTATTCCTATTGAAGGTACACTTGATAGTTTTGTCCAAAAGCTTAAAAGCAAAGGCTTTACTTACTTAGGACAGCAAGACGGTATGGCTCTACTGAAGGGAGAGTTTGCTGCTACTAAAGGCTGTACGGTAGGTGTGGCACGTTTCTCTGACCGTGATCAAGTTAATCTTGTGGCTGTCATTTTCCCCGAAGAAGAATCTTGGAGTGGTATCACAAAATCGTATTATACTCTGAAGGATATGTTGACAGAGAAATACGGTACACCAGAATGTATAGAAGATTTTTCAGATAGAACGCCGTCAGACGATTTCTTGAAATTCCATGCTTTACTCCGTGATGAATGTCACTATGTATCAGAATTCTCATGTGAAAATGGTAAGATACAGCTCACAATGAAAAAGCAGGATTACAATTCAGCCGCTGTGATCCTTCGCTATATTGACAAAGCTAATGCTGATGAAACACGCAAAAAGGTTATGGATGACCTTTGATTATGGGATATATAGCAATATCAACTCAGAATACCGTCTTCGTTCGATAGACGGTATTTTTTTGCCTTTCCAATGGCAGAACTGGACGTAATCACCTTTGAAGTCTCGGTTTCCAGCCTCTATTTTCTTCAGAAGTATGCTTTTGGGATAGTTAGTTCTGTTGCCGAGTATTCTATAAGGCCCAACATTATATGCTAATGCAGCGAGTAGGAGGGAGTCTTTTCCGTAACGCTGGAACATAGTGCATAGTTCTTTCAGGTCTTTGCGCAAAAGCGCATCAGCTTCCCTCAGAGACATATTAGAAGAGTAATGCTCTCCTGGTCTTAGCTTGTGGCCATAGCCAACATAAGGATAATCCTTCTTACGATGG
>OMXX01000022.1 GCA_900315105.1 uncultured Prevotellaceae bacterium
CAGCAAGAGGCGAGGAACGAGACTCTAAGACATTAAGGGGTTTTTATTGTTTTTGTATTATTCATAGGCTTACCAAGATTCAATTTCTTGATGGAAGGTCAGTTACAGAGGTTTATCGGACAGTAATAGCTTAATAATCATAGGAGAGAATGTGAATGACAAGAGGTGCAAGTGAAAAAATCAAGAGAGTTCAAAGAGGGGGGTGCACTTTTAATGAAAAAACGACTTATATACATTGATAATCAGTGATTTACGTTTAGTGTACCTCCCCCCCTAAAACAAGTGCACCCTATCTCCCAGTTTTGGGGGGAGGTGCACGCTTCGTTATCTTTTGATTATCAAAGCGTTATATGCCTAAAACCGGTAAAAGTGCACCCCCCCCTTTCAACTCTCGCAAAAAAAATTACTTAGCCGTTTGTTTCAAAAGAAAAAATGCAGAAACCTATTGATAGAAAACCAATATATTTGGTAGTAGAGTTCATATTATTCAATTATTAATCTAATCGCATTATGGCAAAAATGAAACTTGCTGATCAGGTAGCTCTCGTGGAGAGATTCCTGAATGAGAACTTCGCCTTCAGATACAATGAAGTGCGTGACACATTTGAGTTCAAGGTTCTCAATCCCGAAATGGGAGGGAGCCTTACTAACACCGACTTTGTGCCTCTTCAAGACGAGGCACTCAACTCCATCATCCTTGAGGCGATGAAGGCTGGCATTGAGGGAAAGGTAACTGACCTCGTTAAGCGTATCATCTACTCAGAGGCCACAGAATCTTTCAATCCTCTTCTGTCCTATCTCAAAGGTCTTCCGAAATGGGACGGCAAGGATCGTGTGAGTGAAGTCATCAGTAGCATACCTTCTGTTGACGATGAAAAGGGGTATTTCGTCCGTATCTGGTTCAGGTCAGTAGTGGCTCACTGGCTATGTATGGAAAGCATCTATGGCAATCAGCTCGTCGTGATGTTCATAGGTGATCAGGGCTGTGGAAAGGGCTCTTTCATCAAGAAACTCCTTCCAGAACAACTCCAGATGTACTATCTCGATCACATCAATCTTGTCAACAAGCACGACACAGACATGGCACTCGCCAACTGCGGTCTTGTGAATCTTGATGAGTTTGACCGCTACACGAAGAGCCAGCAGGCTACCCTGAAGTACATCATCACAAAGGCAGATGTCAATGCCCGAAAGATCTTTGGAGGCAACATCACCTATCGTCATCGTATGGCTTCATTCGTAGCTACCACCAATGAGACTCGTCCTTTGAAGGATAAGACAGGAACCCGCCGTTTCATCGTTATCAATGTCCCTTCAGGTTCTCAGATGCCCAACCTTGAGATTGACTACGACCAGTTCTATGCCCAGCTTGTATATGAGGTGTGCGAGCAGAAGGAAGTGTACTGGCTCAATCAGGAGGAGAACCGTCGTTTGCAGATACTCAACAAGGACTATTGTGAAGTAGATGACTTTAGTACAATGATCAGCACATGTTTCCGTAAGCCGGAAGAAGGAGAAGAAGGTTGTGAGATGTTAAGTGTGGATATTCTTAGAGTAGTTCAGATGAGATATCCGGGTGTGAAGATTGACCATAGGACTCGTTCCATCCTTGGTGCTAATCTCTCGTCTATGGGTATCAAGAGTCATCGCACGAACAAAGGGTATTGCTATACCGTGGTGCAGATAGCAGCATAAGTTGTTTAGAGTTAATGAAAAGGGCAGCCAAGCGTAATGCTTGGCTGCCTTTCTTGCAAATTTTTTCATATTTTATCAATTTAATTCGAGTTCTTTCAATTTTTCCCATGCAGCATCAACATCCAAATATATGGATGCATATTGTATATCTAACAATTCGTCAGACAACAAGTAGTCATATTTTTTGCTTTCTTTTGTGAATCTCATTAAGAATGGACAAAGAGACGTTGCCTTTGGTTTGGGGAATCTTACGAGTTCAGTCAAATCATCTTTGTTGAATCTTGTTATATAAATATGATTATAGCCTGTCACTTTGTCTAAATACAATTTTGCAATAAGACTGATGGTACGGTTTATCTTGGCACCAGCCCACGTTAGCATAATTTCGTTATCCCCATGTCTGCTAAAGGTTCCCTGTAACTTGTAAATCTGAAAATATTTCCGCGCTTCTTGCAAGCACGTTATAGCTTCAGTTTTGCTATCTAAATATGGATAAGATTCCTTTGAAAGATAGACCTCTTTCATTTTTTGAGAAATAATAGAGTCTATTTCGTATCCGTCATTGAGAAATCTGGGTAGTCCACCCCAGTCAGAAGGAATTACGTATGCTCTGTTTGCCTTGTAGTCAATATCTTTAATTTCCCATTTGATTCCTCCAAAGACAATACAAAATCCCACTTTGATGAAATTTAATAAAGAACCTATATGTTGTCCGTTTAGGGCATTTATAATCTCTATTTCTGGATAAGTATTGAAAGCGGCATAAAATTCTTTATCTGCAAGCAACATCTCTCCTTCTGAACCAATCACTATTTGACCACTATTTGTCTGCCTAATAATATCTTTATCTCCTAAGTCTTTCAATAATTTCAAGAATAGTGTGGGCGATACATTTTCAAATGCGCCTTCTTCACATAAGAGTCTCCATCCATCTTTGGGGTAGAAACTTCCAAATTCAGCAATAATAGATAAGATTTGTTGTATAAGAGTTGAAAGATGGATGCCATTTATGCTTGGCTTCTCATACTTGTGTTCTTTTAGCAATTCAATGACAGCAATGTTTTGAATAAGATGGTTCTTTAATTGATCTAATAGTCCAGCATTATCTCCATTGTAGTCTTTTGAATAAACTCTTAAAATAGAAGCTTCATTTCTCCTTCCTGAACGTCCTAATCGTTGTCTTAGACTTGAAATGGAATCAGCCACATCTATCTGTGCGATTGATTTGACCTTCCCTATATCCACTCCCAACTCTAATGTGGCTGTACAAATGGCTGTTATCGGAGTTCTCCCCGATTGTAATTCCTGTTCAGTCTTAGTTCTTGATTCTTTGGATATACTACCATGATGTATTCTAAACTCATTTGGAACATGGGCTTCCAAACACTTGTCGTTTAGGAGTGAACAAAATCGTTCGCAGTCTTCTCTTCTATTTGTAAAAACCAAATTGTTTGTTCCTCTTAAACGAAGGAAAATGTCATTAGCTATTTTTGCATCAGCAATTTTTTCTTCATTATATCCGTAATTATATTCCTTTATAAGGACTTTTATCTCGTGATTGCTTGTACCTTGGTCAGGTATAACACAAGGAAGGCTATTATCTTGTCGTAAGAATCTTTTCACAACTTCATAATCCGAGAATGTTGCACTCATCGCAATCCGTGGAATTTGTTTTCTTATGATATGCTCAATCCTTGACATCAGAGATTGCAATTGTTTGCCCCGTTCCGAAGGAATAAAAGCATGCAATTCATCAATCACAACAAACCTCAATTTACCAAATGCATTTTTCAATTTATCATGATGATGCATTAAAAGAGACTCCAGTGATTCGGGTGTAATAATGAGGATCCCATTTGGAGCTGCTAAAGACTTCTTTTTCTTACAGGACGAAATATCACCATGCCAAGGAGTTATATTAGTAATTCCTTGTGCAATATCTGTCAGTCTTCGATACTGGTCGTTTATCAAGGACTTTAATGGACTAATGTATAGAACCTGATAACCCTGTTCTTCTTTATCACGAAGAATTGTGGTTAATACAGGGAGAAATACTGCTTCTGTTTTCCCTCCAGCTGTTGCTGCGCTAATAATTACATCGCAATCTCCATCTAATATTGGAGGTATAGCATTCTCTTGGATGTCTTTCAACGAAGTCCATCCTTGCCTCCATATCCATTTCTGAACTTTGGGTTCAAGTAAATCAAAAGATGAAGATTTTTGTGCCATACCAATATTTACAATTTAAATGTTGTAAACTCATCCTCTTCCATAGACTCGTTATGTCCTAGTGCCGATAAAGCACTTCCAATTTCTGTTGGTTCAATGTCTTTTTCAATTTCTATTTTTTCTATGATATCATCCCATTTCATAGATGGATATTGTTCCAGTATAGACAATAAATCCAAAAAGCCCTTAATGGTATTTCTTGGTGTCCTAAAATAACTATCACCTATTCTGTTAGCGCAATAATTCATATATGCAATTAGCGCTTCATCAGGCACTAAATAGTCTTCTTCCTTGCCTTTGGCAAAAACATTGCGAAGATTCTTCAGTAATACATACAATTCCTCTTTTGAGAGATTGGGCAGACGCAGTACGGTAGAATTATAGTCAGTTAATCCTAATTGTTTTGAAAAGCCATTCTCTGCCAACCTGGAGCGCAAAGCTTCATAGCTATATAATCCACGTTGTGTATCTGTTAGAAATTCGGGTGTTCCGCTCATTATAAAACCTATATTGGAAATCGTCCCCTGTAGCGTATTATTAAGAATACTAAGAATCTCCTCATAATTCATCTTGCGGGAAATACTGTTGGGATTCTTGTACAAATTCACCATTTCGTCTAAATTAACAAGCAATCCTTTATACCCTGCTTTCTTTACGAATATAGAGTATATTTTAAGCGTGTTGTAAAAAGATGCATCATTAATGAAATCTCGAATTCCGAGATCTTTCATAGTGTCTGTCTTTGTGGAATATTCACCTTTCAACCATTTGATGGCATTATCTTTTAAAGATTCATCACCTTCTTCAAATGCTTTCCAATATTTGTTTACAACATACGCAAAGCTGTTGCCGTTTGGATAATCGTTTAAGTCACTTAACAATGCTTTTATCTTGAAAGAAGTTTCAACTCCATCCTTTTGAGCTTTTTCCTGTGCGATAGAGATGAACTTTTCCAAGATATTAATCAAGGCATTCCCATCTTGTTTTGTTCGTGTAGATATACTCGTCACCAAATCAGAGAGAAGTCTTCTCGCTTGGCCTTCGGTTCCATGCAATCTTTTTGAAGGACTAAGATCTGCATTCATTGTTACTAAGCCCTTTTCTAATGCAATACTTCGTACCAATGACAAGAAGAATGTTTTACCAGAGCCGTATTCACCAATGACTAGTCTAAAAGAAGAACCTCCATCCGCAATGGTATCAACATCTTTCACAAAAGACTTAAGTTCTTCACTTCTGCCTACTTGTATATGTTGCAAGCCAATCCTTGGAACAACTCCGCTCCTAAGCGCTTGGATAATTGTTTCGCGTTCTTTGGGCTTAATTATTTTTATCATATCAACTTGTCTTTATATTCAGTCATAACATATATTGTATCACCGTCATCTTCAATGACAGCATCTTCTATTTTAGTATAAGAGAAATCATTTATCTGTTCCAATACAGAGCCAATCATTAGATGATGTTCCTTACATAGACTTTCAACCTCTTCTCTCTTCCATAATTCTTTCGAGAGGAGAATTTTAAGTATAACCAAAAAGACCTTATTCTCATGGGCAGTCGATTTTATGCTATCATCATCATCTTCAAAGATATCTGACAAAAGGTCTTGAGCCTGCTTTGTTTGCTCCTCGATTTCTGCAAGACGTTCGCCACTCAATGTGAATCCGTTCCTATTTGCAGTACTTACTTTATCAATTGTGAATTCTGATGTATTTGTTACTTTCTCTATAGTCGCAAATTCTTCATCACTAGATATTAAACTACGATGAATTAATGTATGTATAGCCTGGGATTCTATACCAAACAATGGGAGTATATCTTTTAATTTTTCTTCTCGTTTTGAAATAGATAAATTATTTAAACTAGCTATTCTCGCTAAGATAACGCTATAACGATTCTTCAGAATGCTCGGTAATTGTTGAATGTCGTTTTTGTCTGATTTAGTTAACTTGTATGTTGATAACATAATCCAGCGAAGATATGCTGCGAGATACCTTCGTGTAGGCGCATGATTCACTTCATTATTAATGAGATTATCAAGAAATATTGTGTCTGTTTCGGTTATTGTGGCATCAATGATAGCAACGCAAGCTTTTATTAAAGACTCTATTTGATTGGATATTGTTGTATCAATGTCTTCACTATCTGTATTGTGGTATATAATACAATTGTCCCCAAAGGAAAAACGCGTCTTGTCAACCATATAATTTGGAACTATACCATATCCAATTCGTCTAACACATTTAATAATTGATGTGATTTGGTTCTTGTCTATAGTTCCTTTTTTTTCTGCGCCGCAATTTTCAATGTCTAAAATATCATTTATTGAAACTGTGACGTATTCTTGTGACTCTGTCTTTTTCTTAAGCTTTTCAATATATGTGACTGTTCCCTCATAATCATCAGCGTTAAAAGAAGATGGGAGAGCAAAGAAAGATAGCGTAGGTGATAATTTATTCAATTTTCTATAATCATTCAATTTTGCATATGTTTCTTTGCAATAATACTTTATAGAATCTCTTATTGTATAGCATATTTGATAATCTTCTCGCAAACGAATATTGAATAATAGGTCATAACAGAATAGCGGATCTGATAGTGTACCTGATATATGCGCAAAAGAATAGTACATACTAAGATAACTTCTTGGCGACGTAATTGTATCCTTTGAATTCACTAAAATATTGATTTCAGATTCAACGAATTGTTGTACATGATTAACATAATAATTTGTAATTAATCCTTCTGGAATGTAATTTCCTTGCCCTCTTACTATGCAATTGCAGATAGCATATATTAAGCTACTTCCTTTTTCCTGATTTTTATTATATTGACCATTAAAACAGTTGTTTAGAATTTCAATCTCTCGTCCTCTAAAAAAGCAACAAATTGCTGCATTGATAAATAATTCAAGTTCGTTTAAATATAAAGTATGGGCCTTATAACCTAAACATTGAGAGTATAAGGCTAGAGCATGAACAATAATGTCCAGTCTCTCTTTGTTATCCGTAGAATCATCTATGAACATTCTTAACTGAAGTCCCAATAGATATAAAAGCAACAATGAGGACGATATCTCTGAAATGTTTTTTTCTCCAGCCAGCCACAATAGATATTCATATCTATGAGTCGGATGCATATCTATGTAGCTACTAAAAGGAATTATTTTTAGCTCGCCCACCTCTATTGATAAACCGTCTTGGATAACTGGACCAAATATTCGTGACGATTTATATTCACGATTATAAGTTTGATCAATATTGTCTTCAAATCGTTTTTTCTTGTATGATTTAGGAATCTCAAAATAATCACCAACATAGAAATAACCCTTTTTTAGTGGAATGCCATTAACAGAGATTATTTCTCCTGGCTGTATCCATTTACAACAGGGAGTCACTTTGGGTGTGATATTGTTTAACACTTCAGCATGCTTATGCTGAAGAGATTTCCGAATATTTTCATACTCGAACCAATCTATCCTTGTATCAGGTACTTTATACATTAGTAGTCACGTTCTATTTGTTCAAAAGAAGATATTTTACTAATCAAATTCATTCGCTGACTTTCGGACAAATTACATCCGAGCACATTGTTCCCTTTGCTGAGGCAGGAATGAATTAGAAGATTCCTTTCTGACTCCTTTGAGACAACAATATGAGTTATTAACGATGTTATATCTACACAATCGAAATGTAGATAAAGTTCAGAAGGGTAATTGTCCAATAGTTTTATCTTGTAATGCTCAAATTGCTCTTTTGAAATATATTTTAGCCAACCTAAATTTGGTGCTGGTCTGTTGCAATCTGGTATAATAATGCGCCATTCCCTCTCTGACATATAGTCATCTCCACATTTGCCTTGATATGGTTTAGAGAAGCCTATGATACTATCAATTGCTGTTATTTTCTGTATTTCTTCTTTGTACTTCTCTCTTATTTCTGATCGCATAATTAAGTTGGAGAACTTCATTTCATCCCGCTTCTCACCTTTTCTAATCTCTATACCTCCTATAGGTATTTCCGAAGATTCAATCTGAGAGATAAAACAACTCTTCTGAATTGAAAGTTCTTCCAGCTGTTCATCAAAAAATGGATGGCACCTATATTGTACAGGGTTAAGCATGTATTTTGTTGCGTTAACAACATTAATTAAGGCTTCTCGATTAAAACCAATCATATAGTCGCCAAACTTCTTTCGATGTTCTCGTGTTCTTAGTAAAGGTATATCACAAAATGAAATCATAGGTATTGCTATGCCTTTGCAATTAAGGACTTTATCACTTTTTTTTAGTTCTATATCCCAGCCTTGTTTTGCAACGATTTCTCCGAAAGGTTCATAACAATAGCTAAATCGTAACCCCTCAGTTATGATTTGCCTGAAAGTTCCGAATTCTCTTGTGAAATGAAATAGTGAAGAAGGATTTATCATACTTGATTGACTTTACTTTCGTAGATTTGCCAAATTCTGACCACAAAGATATAAAAATAATTGTAGATTATCATAAGAACGGATTGATAATCTGCAATATTTATAATTTTTTGTGATATAAATCGTTTTTTTTGACGCAGCAATGTGACAAAAAGCGAGAGTTATCCCTTCTTTTTATGCAATTTCCATTTTACCACCTTCGGTGTTTGCCTGACTGTCATAACTTTATATCTTATGGGCGCAAAAATGTAAAAATAATCAGATTAAGCAAGAAATACGTGTGTTTATTTTGAATTTTGGCGATTATTGCCTGTTTTATGCCGTTCTTGATTACTCTTCTTTGCTTTTTGGCATTGAGGAAATCTAAAAGGGTTTGCATTTAAAAAAAAATATGTAGCTTTGCCTCAAAAGTCGGTACTAAAATGTGTGGCCACGAACTTATTTGATAGTTTTATGGTTTCGGATTCTTGCCTTTTACTTTGGTTTTGTTACAAGAAATTATAAATTTTACTTTGGTTTTGTTACAGATTTTTGCTATATTTACTTTGGTTTTGTTACAAGAAATTGTGAATTTTACTTTGGTTTTGTTACAAAATATAGGAAAAGTTTGGTTCTTTCACACAAAATATATATCTTTGCACTCATATAAAGATCGTATAGTATGTTTGAAAGAAAAGCTTTGAACTGGTTACGCTCATGGCGTAATAATAAGGACCATAAGCCTCTGGTTATCAGAGGAGCAAGACAGGTGGGCAAGACTTCGCTTGTCAATATGTTTGCCAAGGAGTTTGATTGTTATCTGCGATTCAATCTGGATGTAGAGGACGATCTTAGACTATTTGAGAAGGAAATGCCTGTCAAGGATCTGTATTCGCTTTTGTTGGTTATGCGAAACAAGGTTCGAAATGAGGGTTCTACACTTATTTTTATAGACGAAATTCAGAACTCACCTCTTGCCATCAAGATGCTCAGATATTTTCGCGAGGAGCTTCCAGAGGTATATGTTATTGCAGCAGGTTCGCTTTTGGAAACTATGCTCGATAAGAACAAGCAGGTAAGTTTTCCTGTGGGGCGAGTGGAGTATATGGCTTTGAGACCTTGTACTTTTGAAGAGTTTCTTGGTGCTATGGGCGAGACTGGTTTGCAAGAGATGCTATGTAGTGCGCAGATTCCAGAGGTATTACATACGAGGATAATGAGTTTGTTCAATAGGTATTCGCTTATTGGTGGAATGCCACAGGTTGTGGCTTCGTATGCTGAGACTAAGGATATTGTAGCACTTGATGGTGTGTATCAGTCGCTTATTGCCGGCTATATGGATGATGTGGAGAAATATACCAAGTCAGAAACTCTTCGTAATGTTATCCGCCATATTATCGTCAATGGCTGGGGGTATGCTGATGAGCAGATAACGTTTGACCACTTTGCAGCATCTAATTATAAGAGTCGTGAAGTGGGTGAGGCGATGAGGATTTTACAGAAGACAATGTTGTTGGAGTTGGTATACCCTTCTGTTGAGACTAATCTACCTATTGTTCCAGATATGAAGAAGCGTCCACGTTTGATGTGGCTTGACACAGGATTGGTCAATTATGCTGCAGGGGTGCAATCTGAGTTATATAGCGTTGATGACCTTAATGATGCTTGGCGAGGAAAGATAGCTGAGCATATCATTGGTCAGGAATTGCTTGGGCAAAACAATCTGTTTCTTGAAAAGAGGACTTTTTGGATTCGTGATAGTAAGAATTCTCAGGCTAAGTTGGATTATCTATATAATAGTCGTAGGTATGGACTTGTGCCAATAGAAGTAAAGGCAGGCAGTAATGCACATCTAAAGTCATTACAAGAGTTTATGTTTGATTCACGATGCAAGTATGCCATTCGTTTCTGGAATAAGCCAGAGCGGAAAGATGTGGTTCATATAGAGAAGAAGGATAGGGATGGCACTATCATAAAGAGTAGGGACTATACGCTATATAGCCTTCCGTATTATTACGCTGGGCAATTGGAGAAGGTTATGGAAAGGATTGACTCAATGTAAAAGAAAGGCTGCAACGATACATAATGTATTAATTGCAGCCATATAAAAAAATATCAGATTAAACAAGAAATATGGGCGATTATTGCCTGTTTTATGCCGTTCTTGATTACTCTTCTTTGCTTTTTGGCATTGAGGAAATCTAAAGGGTTTGTTGACTGTATTGCCTTTCTTGCTTTGTTATTGTATTATTTCTTCTACCTCTTCTGCTGGGATAAACACTTTCAGGGCATCTAATAAAGCAGGAAGGGCGAGGTATGTTTTCGTCGTGTATTTATGTGAGTTCGATGAAAAAAATAGAAATAACGTTATAATAGGGAAATTCCCTGCCGATATAGGGAAAAAGGAGTAGGATAGTTTGTAGAAAAACATTACCTTTGCCTTTAGAAACCCAAGGTGGGTTCTATAAAATGTTCGCAAGGCTCACCAAGCTAAAGCAAGTTTTCACCGTAAAAATAGTAATGACTTATGAACAAGAAAATAACAATCCTACTCTTCTTCTCAATGCTCATCTGCTCTCAGGCAAATGCGCAATGCACTTTCCGCAATACTGCCCTCACGGGTAATGAGAAGATAAGTTATAACCTTTACTTCAACTGGAAGTTCATTTGGGTAAAGGCTGGCACAGCCAATATGAGCACAGTATATAGTACCTTCAATGGCACTCCATCGTTCAAATGCAGTCTGACAACAAGCACTTCAAAGAAGGTGGATAAGTTCTTCAGAATGCGTGATACCTTGCTCGTACATTGTTCTCGTGACATTGCTCCTCTCTACTACAAGAAGATGTCGCATGAAGGAAAACGATACTATGTTGACGAGGCAACATACAGCTATCCTAACGGAAAATGTGCTGTCTCTATGCGTCATTTACACTCAGATGGCACGGTTTCATCGGAGAAGAAGACATACGACCATTGTGTCTATGATATGCTTAACATCTTCCTCCGTGCCCGTAATTTTGATGCAAGCAACTGGAAGAAAGGTCATGTTGTGAACATCGATATTACAGGTGGTTCTGAACTTACAAAGGCAAAGCTCATCTATCGTGGCAAGGATAAGGTGAAGGCAGATAATGGTACTAAATACGATTGTCTCGTCCTCTCATACGTAGAGAAAGACGGCAACAAAGATAAGGAAATCGTTCGTTTCTTCGTTACTGACGATGTAAAGCATATCCCTGTACGCCTTGATATGTTCCTTAGGTTCGGCTCTGCCAAGGCATTCCTTGCATAAGGTTATATAGAATAACGTGAGTTCGACAAATTCAAGATTGCGAGGGCTGAACGTCGAAGAGGTCGAAAGCCGTAGGAGACTTGCGCAGCTTGATGAGCTTTGCGAATAAAGCCAAAGCCCGACACCTAATAGGGCAGTCCGTAAGGGCTGTTATATGATGATTTGTTGGTAATTAGAGCACTGTAAGTGCGATATCTAAAAACATAGATAAATACAACAGGTGTCGGTCCTTCAGACCTCAATGTACCATAACAACCTATATGACAGCCCTAACGGACTGCCCTTTTAGGTATCGCTCCTTCAGAGCTCTTTCAACTACGTGATATTCAATATATATACAAGTAGACAAATTTTTCGCTGAAGTTCAACAAGCTAAAGCAAGTTCTTCGCAAGGCGAATCAAGCTATGCAAGTCATCGAACTCACGTTATTTTACGAATCCCTTGTTAGCCCATTTGAAACTATTCCAACGCGATACGAAGATTGCACCGCGGATGTTCTCATCGAGCACAAAGGCAAACCACATTCCGATAAGTCCGAAGCCGAACACAATACCGAAAAGATAGCCGAAACCAACGCCTACGAGCCACTGTACGATGATTCCTAGGTAGAATGGGAAGAAGATATCACCAGTTGCACGAAGGGTGTTTGTAGCCCATATATTGATGCATTTTCCAACCTCCAATAATACATCTATCCAGAAGCACCAGCAGACAAGGGTAGATATTTCCTCATTATCGGTTAACGAACCTGCTATGAATGGTCCTGCCAATGCACATAGCACGGAGAATGTAAGCGTGATAATAGCCCCTCTGTGCCATGCAAATTTTCCTATCACGTATGATGCCTGTGTCTTCTCCACACCAGTCAGATGTCCTACCATAATGGAACTTCCCTGCGCTATACAGATAGCATACAGATATACGAACATCACCACGTTTCCAACATAGATACGAGCCGTGAGGGCCTCATTGCCTATCATGTTGATAAAATAGATGATAGTTAGCTGCTGAAGGTTATAGGAGATATTCTCACCGGCAGAAGGAAGTCCGATTTTGAGAAGCTTTCGCATCTCGGAGAAGGGGAACGGACGGAACAGGCGCAATGGGAAACTTGGTATGAGCTTGCGGTTAAGCATCACGATAAGCATCAGCATAGATACCGTGCGCGAGATACTTGTTGAGATAGCTGCACCCTCTGCTCCAAGGGCAGGCATACCGAACTTACCGAAGATAAGCGTATAGTTGCCGATGATATTCAGGATGTTCACCACAACAATAACCATCATAGGATAGATAGGCTTATTTGAAGCTCGCAGAATAGCGCTTATGGTTGTCGTTATGGCTTGGGCAAAGGCAAGAGAACCTACAATCTGGAGATATGGCTTTCCATAAACCATCAGTTCAGGACGAAGTCCCATAAACAAAAGCACAGGCTCTGCAAAGAGGAAGAGCATTAGACTGGACATCAAACCAATAGTGAGATTGAGCATAAGAGCTACTCCACTTACTTTGACAAAGCGATCCTGTAGCTTTGCACCAAAATACTGTGAACAAAGCACAGAGGTACCAGCATTGATAATGGTGAAAAGAAGGAAAACAAGTTGCAGAATCTGGTTGTCCATTCCCACAGCAGCCACGGCATCATCACTATGCTGAGACAACATGAAAGTATCCACACCACCGAGAAGGAAGGTGAGGAGGGTTTCAAGGAGAATAGGCAATACGAGCCTGTTCAACTGCCGTTGAAGTCTTATTTCAATTCTTTTCTGGTTGCCGTTATCCATAATGCAAATGTTATCCGAGTACAACGTGCAAAGGCTGGCGCACGTTTCCAATTTCCGAGTGCAAAGGCCTCTTCGCACGAAGAAAATAGTGCGTGTCAGCCCAAAGGCTGGCGCACGTTTCTAATTTTCGAGTGCAAAGTTACAAAAAAATAATTTCAGCACCGAAGGTTTGTCAATTTTTCGATACTGAAATTATTGCAAATCAAGACCAAACGAATGAAATTGAGAAAGTTACGCTCTTTTCATTATGCGATTAAGCAGCAAGATACATGGAATTGCAATAATAATCGAAGCTATGACAGACATGATAAGAGCCGTCTCGTTACCTCCAAAATATTCAATTAATTTAGCATCTGTTTTGACATTAGGAAATATCCGCACGAGCAGGAATGGCATGGAATTATTGATCCAATGGAAAATGAATCCCGGAATGATGCTTCCTGTGCGATAGTACAGCCATCCAATTAATAAACCACCCAAGAAAGCATGAGGAATCTGTGCAGGATTGAGATGTATTGCAGAAAAGAACACGGCAGAAATAACGATTGCTATCCATGCCTTTTTATTCGTAAACTCACCGAAACTATTCTTCATCCATTCCAAGAGCGCACGAAGTATTGCACCTCGAAAAACGACTTCTTCCACTAAAGGGGCTGCAAGACCAATGACGATGTATCCCTCCGGGCATCTAAGCAGTTTGTCAAAGATCTCTGCGAGTAAATCCTTCGTCCATTTATCAGGCAGAAGTTCAAGCATCCATGTTGATGGCAGGATAAGAGTCAAGGAAAGCAATGAAACCAATCCTAATACCTTCACAGGCTTTGAACTAATATAGTTACCCGAAACAGGGCACCACTTCGCTCCAAGGAAGACGACGAGTGTTACTATGGAATAAAGAATGGTGGTTAATAGCGTATATAAAACTACAACATCGCAATCTGAGCCAAGAAAGAAAGGCACAATGGCATATTTTACCAATAATGCCGACAATTCCATACATACTAAGAAAATACCTACAAAGATTAAAGCGTGTCTCATTTGAGGGGTTGGGGTTAGAGGTTAGAGGTTAGGGGTTAGAGAGAAGAGGCTGCTCTGAAAAACCTTCTTCTCGTCAGAGGCAGGGCATCAGGATGCAGGAGGTATTTGTTTGCCTCAAACGCATCATCTGCCAGTTGTCTTGCAAGATCAGAGATGGAATCGAAACGGCGTTCAAGCCTTAGTTTCTTACAGAACTCTACACGTATCTTTTTTCCGTATATGTTTTCTCGGAAACGGAATATGTTCGTTTCAAGCGTGAGTTCATTGATTCCGTATGTAGGACGATGCCCAATGTTCATCATTCCGTTATGCATCTGGATATCACCCTCAACCCTCACCTTTACGGCATATACTCCGCCTACAGGGATTATCTTCTGTGGGTCAATATCAAGATTTGCTGTTGGGAAGCCTATCTTCCTTCCTTCATGGTAACCTTCTACAACAGTTCCCTCAACACTATAGCGATGACCAAGACATTCAGCTGCTTCATCTACTCTGCCTTCTGCAAGAAGTTCCCTGACCAATGTAGAAGAAACTCGCTTTCCATCTGCAAGCTCAAGAGGATCACATTCCACCACCTCGATACCAATAGCCTTGCCATAGCGAACATAGTCCTCAAAGCCTTCATCTGGTTTCCTACGTCCAAAACGGTTGTCATAGCCGAGAAGAAGAAGCCTTACTCCGAGTTGATCACGAAGAACTACCCTCATAAAGTCCTCTGCCGACATAGAAGCCATTTCTTTATCAAATCGCAGAACTGCACATACATCCACACCAACCTGCGATATTATCAGTCTTCGCTCATCTACGGTGGTAAGCATGTTCGGAATAAAATCCTTATCAAAGACCGTGCGAGGATGTCGGTCGAATGAGATTGCCATAGATTGAGTCAATCCCCTCTCTTTCGCCAGCATACAAAGGCGACGGAGTACATGCTGGTGACCCAGATGTACCCCATCGAAATGACCTATCGTTGCCGCACAAGGTACGGGAACAAAGGTTCCTTCTGTATATGGAACAGTTATGTTTGTCAAATTCTACTTGGCAAGAAGACTCTTGATCTCCGCATCCAGATCCTTAATCTGGGCATCACGCTTGTGAAGTGCGTTAGCACGAGTGATAAGGAAGAATGTTGGGATGCTCTGAACATTATATCGTCCAAGATACTCTGACTGAAGATTGTTAGGATCATGAACGTTAATCCAAGGAAGGGCTGCTGTCTGAGTCTTCCAGAAATGCTCATCAGGATCTACTGAAACCTGATAGATTTCAAGTCCCTGAGCGTGATACTTGTTATATACCTCACGAAGTTTCATGATGCGCTGTGTACTACCAGGAGCAGAGAATGCATGGAAGTCAAGAAGCACAACCTTACCCTTCAGTTCTGTAAGTGAACGACGGTTTCCGTGATTGTCAACCAAAGGAACATCGATAATCTCAGATACAATAACCTTTGAAGGATCAATGTTTACAGCCTGCTGCTTTGCCTGAAGGATGCGCTGTGTTTTCATTCCCTCAATGGCAATGTTGTGGAGGTTCTTGCCACGCTCTGCATCTGGATAAAAGGTGTCCCAACTTGTAGCAACAGCATTAAATACACGCATATCCTCTACACTCTCATGAGGATTGAAGATAAGACGATTACCGAGAGCTTGGAAAAGAGCGAAATATGAGTATGCCTTGTTTGGCTCCTTGAAGATATAGTCGAGTTTCACCTTCTCCTTGTAGGCATTCACAAGCTTATTGACGCTGTCATTAGTCTGCTGAACGCTGAGAGAATAGTTCTTGTTCAGGGCAATGACCTGATTGAGCAGGTTAATCTGCATAAGTGAGAGATCCTTGATCTTCACGCAGTTCTCCGAACCACTAACCTCATACTTCACAGCCATTGTTGGGTATGAAGCCTTGAACTCAACAGTCTCGGTTGAGTCGATGCTGACGTTAATGATGCTGTTCTTGATACGGAGACGATAGAACTCAGGAGCAGATGGCTTCTCACCAGAGAAGTCGAAGCTACCATCAGCCGAGAGTTTCACGGAGTCAATGACAACAGGGCCGTCAAGACTCATATTCTCGAAATAAAGTACGGAATCCTGTGCATCGGTAATATTACCAGTCACATGGAACTTATTCTGCTGGCAAGAGGCAAAAGCCACTACCATAGCTACTACGGCGGTGCATCGTGCGATGCGAGAAATAATATGATTCATTTTAATTACAGATTTTCGAGTGCAATGTGCGTCAAAAGAGTATGGATTAAAGATTACAGATTAATGGTTATCAGTATCAAACTTTATTCCTTATTCTATTAACCTTATTCCAATTCGAGTGCAACGTGCAAAAGCATCCTCGCACGAAGAAAATAGTGCGTGTCAGCCCAAAGGCTGGCGCACGTCTCTGATTTTCGAGTGCAAAGTTACACCAAATCAGCTAAAAAACAAAATATTATTAGGCTTTTCTTCTTTGTCACCGTGCTAATAATAATTAAATAATGGATTAAAAAGTACCGAATTAGCGAAAATATCAGTACTTTTGCCTTTCGAAATGAAATTTTCACGTTTCATCATATCGCTGACTCTATGCGTCCTGCCTTTTTCTGCCAATGCACAGAAAGAGAAGAAAATCAATCCGGAGGATCGCAATGTTGACATGGACACCCCAACGTTCGTGCCAATGGTTCGTGTGTCTAAAGTCCTTGAAGGTAATGACAGCATCCAGTATGTCGAGATGAACAACATCTATGTCTATGGTCCTATTGATTTCAAGGATGAACGCCAGCGAAAATCATACAACCGCCTTGTATATAACGTGAAGAAAGTGCTTCCGATAGCCAAGGAAGTAAACCGTGCCGTTCTTGAGACATACGAATATCTCCAAACTCTTCCCGACGATAAGGCTCGCAAGGAGCACATGAAGTATGTGGAGAAGAGCCTTATGGCAGAGTATAAGCCTCGAATGAAGAAACTCACATACTCTCAAGGCAAGCTCCTCATCAAACTCATATACCGTGAGACCAACTCTTCAAGCTACGAGCTTGTTCAGGTATTCTTCGGACCTACCCGTGCCGGTTTCTACCAGGCCTTTGCCTGGGTTCTTGGTGCTAGCCTAAAGAAATCCTATGATCCAAATGGAGTGGATCGCCTCACGGAAAGGGTAGTTAGACAGGTGGAATCGGGACAGTTGTAAGTCTCAAGTGAAGAGTGAATTCGACGAATTCATTAGCCGTTTAATTGATGAGCCACGAAGCGGACGACAACCTTTAGTCTTGGCAATCCCCAAAGATCATACGCCCTAACCAATGAACAAACAAAAGGTTGAGAAGCATAAAGACAACACCAGAAATGGTATATATTGCAAATTCAGAATAGGAGCCGCCTCTTAAGCAAAAATTTTTGATTCCCCACCAAGCACCAGGTATAAATAGAACGCTTGTTACAAGGCCGGGAACATAGCCTCTAATGACTATACCCAGTATGACATGAACAAACAAATGAAGCGAGAATGCTATAAAGGCTGCCTCCCAAATATAACTACCGAAAGGTATGATTTCTTTTTCTGGAGAAGATGCTAAAAATATGATGACAAACTCTTCCAAAGCGGCTAATGCAAATGCCTTAGTATTTAGTTTCAGCAAATACTCTATTATCGGTTTCGCTTTAGGAAAGCGTTCTTCCAATTCTTCATAATGGTTAAGCATCCATTCTCTTTGATAGTAAATTTCCTCCAATTCGTGTATTAGAAATACCATGGGAAATCCTATTATCAATATTAATCCGTCCATGTATAGTTATCTTATATTTCGTTGAACTCACGTTAGCTTATTTCTCAAACCACCTCTCATATGTGAACTTCAACAGAAAGAACACAGCAATTGCTGAGAAGAAACCTGCGATTGCATCGACTGCGTAGTGGGGTAGGAGATAGACAGTACCCATGCAGAGGAAAATCCAAGGTATAGCCCAGATAAGCACGAACTTATATTCCTTAAGCCATAGGGCGATTATCATCGTAAGCGTGGAAACACCTACGTGAGAGCTTGGGAAAGCAGCCGTTGGGCGTTCTCCCGTCTCGTGCGCTTTCTGCACAAGGTTGCGGAAAAATCCATCCTCCCAACCAGGAATAGGAAGGCACTCCGTATGTTTGGCAAAATATGTACCTACTTCTGGGAAATGTCCCCTCGCAATCTCGTCAACACCTACTGCGAGATAGTAATACTGAGGTCCTACAACCGGGAAAAGCACGAACACCACATAATATACGAAGAACGAAGTAATCAGAATGAAAGACACCTTCTGGAAGTCCTCATATCGCTTTATGAACACATAGAACGTAAGCGAAACGAACATCAGGAAATAGAGCGAATAGCCCATTGCCATCAGTTCCGATACTATATGACTTGGATATGCCTTACTCCAAAGAAGTGCCGGCTGGAATCCGAACAACTTCTGGTCCCATGAAGCAAACACATGGTCAAGGTTCTCAAAATGGCAGTTCAGTACGTATGTATCTGGATACCACCAACTCAATGTCACAAGTAGCAGTCCTATACGTGCAAAAGCCATTGCCCTACAAGGCCAAACCCTATACACAAGCCATAGAGCCAATGTAAGCAAAACCACCCTTACGCGCCACCATATCAATGCTTCTGGATTATGTAATGATGTGGAAGTGAATAAAATGATGAAAATGGTGAAAATGGCATAGATAACCATACCTATTTCTACAGGAAACAGCCATTTCATCGGCTTTTTCTCACTACTTTTAAGGAATAAATCCGACAGAATATTATTTTTCTTTGCCATTACAACCAACCGTTTTCCTTATACCATGCGATAGCCTCTTTCACACCGCGCTCCAGATTATATTCCGGCTTGAAGTCCATATCACGCTTTGCGGGAGTGATATCGCACATCCAGTTACGCTGCTTAAGAATATTGAACTTGTCATTATTCAATGCGCTCATCTTACCCGTCATCTTCATCCAACGGTCACCAACGGCTGTAACAATCCTGAGCACCCATATAGGAGCCTTGATGCGGATAAGGAACTTAATGCCCAGTTCCTTCTTGATGAGGTCAGAGAAAGTAACTGATTCATACACATCACCGTCACTCAGGAAATACGCCTTTCCCACGCATTCATCGTGCTCCATCGACTTGAAAACAGCCTGTACCAAATCCTTTACATAGATGAAAGTGATATCCTGACGGTCATATCCCACGGCAAAGTCGCTATGCCCCTTGATGCTTTTCGCCATGAGGAAATAGTCGGTCTCACGAGGTCCATACACACCTGTTGGGCGCAGAACAACCAACGGAAGATTATCTTGCTGAAAGAGCCATTTCTCAGCTTCATACTTACTCTTTCCGTATGCCGTATTAGGTTGCGGAGTATCAGTATCGAGAATCTCAGTATGAGGCATTTTTTCACGAATAGCACCAAACACGCTCAGCGATGATAGGTAAACGAACCTTTTCATCGGCTGATTGGTAGCCTTCAGGGCATTCACGAAGTTCTTTGTGCCCTCGGTATTCACCTTGAAGAAGTCCTCTGCCTTGATGCACTTTGTAGCGCCAGCCGCATGAACAACATAGTCAAAGGCATGATTAGCAAGTACGCTTTTCAGCTGCTCTTCATCTCCAAGGTTAAGTTCAAGGAAATTGATACGCTCATCCTTCAGGTACTTCCTGTTGGTACTCTTACGTACAGCAACCCAGACCTCAAGTCCGCGACTCAAAGCCTCTTCCACTATAAAACTGCCAATGAAGCCCGATGCTCCAGTGATTAGAATCTTCATATATTTTATATTTAAGTTTCGCTTGTAATGTTGACAAAAACCGTAAATACACCTTCAAGTTTATATGCTTCTGCGAAGCCTATGCCGTCTTGCTTGTATAAAATCCTTGTAAGCCTTGAGGCTTCCAGTCTTTCATCCAATCAAGCCGTCACCATCTGCGATGGCTTGAAACTTGAAGGTAAAAAACAAGAAAAAGCCGAATGTTAATTGTTCGCAAGGCTCACCAAGCTACGCAAGTGTTAATTGATTCGCTTTTTTATGTTTTTTTCCTTAATGTCTTGCCGTAGGTCTGATATGAGTTTTTATTTTATTTGGAAGCCTGTAGGCTTACAAGGAAAATAAAGGCTCATAGCAGGAGAGACTCTGTAGGAGGCTCTAATACATTAAGGGGTTTTTATTGTTTTTGTATTACACAACTTGCGAATTTTTTTGCAACGTGCGATTTACACATACTCCGATATTATCAACATCGGACTTCCTCGCGCGAAGAGAATAGTGCGAGTCAACTTGAAGTTGGCGCACGTTTTTAATTTTCGAGCGCAAAGATACTAAATTTATTAATCATTTTACAATGAAAACAGCATAAAAATTGCGCTATTGGCAAATTAATGCAAAATAAACATCCAAAAATTGCCTATTCTCGATTTTATTTCGTATGTTTGCAGCATAATTAATAACTGTTCCGTAAGTATTTTCTTACGACTAAACAATTTCATCATCTATGGGAAAAGGAAAGAAAGCCGGTAAAAGGCTAAACAAGAAACAAATGAGTGCTCTGTTGGAAGAGTTCTTCCGCGAGAATCCAGGTAAGGCATATTCGTTCAAAGAGATATTCCACAAATGTCATCTCGATACGCATCCTCTGAAGATGCTCGCCATCGACGTGCTTGAGGAAATGGCATGGGACGATTTCCTGTCGCGTGCAAGCGAGAACTCCTACAAACTCAACGAGAGCGGTTCTGTTCTCGAAGGCACGTTCATCACCAAGTTCAATGGCAAATGCTCCTTCATGCCCGATGGCTCCGACAAGCCTATCTTCGTGGCTGAGCGCAACTCCATGTGGGCTCTCAACGGCGATCGTGTCAAGGTTTCAATGATGGCACGTCGTGCAAAGCATATCCGTGAGGCACAGGTAATCGAGATTATCAAGAGGGCAAAGGATCAGTTTGTCGGCATTATCAAGGCTGATCGCGAAATGACCTATCTCGTTCCTACCGATCCTATGACCGTCAGCATCTTCATTCCGAAGCGCAAGCTGAAGGATGCCAAGGATGGTGATAGAGCCGTGGTTAAGGTAATAGAATGGCCTGATGCAGAGCACAGAAGCATTGTGGCTGGCGTTGTTGATGTCCTCGGAAAGCAAGGTGACAACGATGCTGAGATGAACACTATCCTTGCTCAGTATGGTCTTCCTTATAAATATCCAAAGGCTGTGGAAGATGCTGCCAACAAGATTAGCGATGAGATTACTCCCGATGAAATCGCACGTCGTGAGGATTTCCGCGATGTCTTCACCTGCACTATCGACCCACACGATGCCAAGGACTTCGACGATGCCCTCAGTATTAAGCGTCTCGACAACGGACTATGGGAAGTAGGTGTTCATATCGCCGATGTCAGCCATTATGTCACAGAAGGCTCTGTTATCGACAAGGAGGCAAGGGAACGCGCCACAAGTATCTATCTCGTGGACCGTACCATTCCAATGCTCCCGGAGCGACTCTGTAACTATATCTGCTCACTTCGTCCTGATGAGGACAAACTCGCATACTCTGTTATCTTCAATCTCGACAATGAGGCAAAGGTAAAGGCATACCGCATCGTCCACACCGTGATACGAAGCAACCGTCGCTATGCCTACGAGGAAGTACAGGATATTCTCAATGCCAACCTCAACCCTAATCCTAATGTTGAGTTGCCAGAACTTCCAATGGCTGATGCCGATGAAATCGAGAAAAAAGAGGCTAAGGGAGCGCTTAAAGGTGAGAATGCCTATCTCCTCCTTATTCTCGACCGCCTCGCCAAACTCCTTCGTGCCCAGCGTTTCAAGAATGGTGCTGTGAAGTTCGACCGTGAAGAGATGCGTTTCGACATCGATGAGACAGGCAAGCCTATCCGTTGCTACTTCAAGCGTTCAAAGGATGCCAACAAACTCATCGAGGAGTTCATGCTCCTTGCCAACCGCACAGTAGCCGAGAGCGTAGGCAGGGTGGCAAAGGGTAAGGTTGCCAAGACATTGCCTTATCGTGTTCACGATGATCCAGACCCACAGAAACTTGAGACCTTGAAGTCTTTCGTTGCCAAGTTCGGATATAAGATGAAGAGTACAGGCACAAAGGGAGCTACGGCTCGTTCTCTCAATCAGCTCATGGATAGCGTTGAGGGCAAGAAAGAGTCTAATGTCATCCAGCTTGTTGCTCTCCGTGCAATGATGAAAGCGAAGTATTCCGTTCATAACATCGGACACTTCGGACTTGCTTTCGACTACTACACCCACTTCACCTCACCAATCCGTCGTTATCCTGACACAATGGTTCACCGCCTCCTCACTCGCTACGAGCAGGGAGGAAAGTCTGCCAACAAGGATAAGTACGAGGAACTTTGCGAACACTCAAGCGAGATGGAGCAGATAGCAGCCAATGCCGAGCGCGATTCCATCAAGTATAAGATGGTGGAATTCATGAGTCAGTATATCGGCTATGAGTTCGATGCCCATATCTCAGGTATCACCAGCTACGGCATATATTGCGAGATTGACGAGAACCATTGTGAAGGAATGGTACGTATCGAAGACCTCGACGATGACTACTACGAGTTCGATGAGAAGAACTACTGTCTCATCGGTCGCCGCCGTCACCACACCTATCAGCTTGGCGATGAGCTCCGCATCAAGGTAGCAAAGGCAAACCTTGAAAAGAAACAGCTCGACTTCGTATTGGCTGAGGAAAAAGGCAAAGCAAAGAAGTAATATGCCATAGTCTGATAAACCTTTGACGCACCTTTGGTGCTGAACTGACAATAATCAGCGATCTTACCAATCTTAATCCAATAAGAAACGGGGCTTGCGCCCTGATGTGGAAAGTAAATTAAAAGAAAATTAAACTAGCAAATTAATTTACAGATAAAATTTATTGCTAATTTGCTTTCCTTAATTCGCGTCAGCGAGCCTTTCTTTATGGTAAAAGATTGGTAAGATTATTATAATGAATACGTTCAATTCTATGAGAAATCTTCTGATATCTTTATCTGTATTTGCTTTATCTGCCTTGGTTGGATGTACCCAAACAAGCAACAAGGAGAAAATGGTCTCTACAGAAGAAGTTGTTGCAACTGATTCTGTTAATATGATATCATACTATGAGCAATTCCTGGGGTGTAATATTGATTCTATACCTCATATTGCCAACTATCAGAAAGAGAGCAAAAAAGAGTATGGTGATGAAGGTGTATCGTGGAAATCGCTTAATTTCTCTATTGAAGGGAAGAATGCTATTTCGATGGAAACAAATTGGGAAGATATTATTCATATAAGTAGGATTACCATTTCTACTGATAAGATAAGGATGGGAAACGTATATATCGGTCAAACGATAGCGAGTTTCAAGAATAAAGTCCCATATTCAATAGAACCTTGTCAAGATGGATATCTCCTTCTCCAACTTGATAAGCACAAGAACATCCATTTGCAAATGAATCTCTCGAATGTTTCTCCGGATTCTCCCTTATGGTTGGGTGAATGTAGTGTAAATGAAATCCCTGACACATTATGTATTGAAAGCATTGTATTATCTAATGATTAGTCGCAATGAGTAAATATCTTAAAGTCGTTCTCATAGTAACCATTATTGTAACCATCTATGTAGTTTCGCTATATTTTTACAGAACATCAACAAACAGTGTTCCTGATGGTCCTCGTTGTGCCTTCAACGATGATTTGTTTATGTGCTCTATGATATGGATTGTAATCGAGATCATCCTCATACCGATAAGTTTGTTATTGACCAAAGTTATATCTATCCTTATAGACATTTATGGCAAGAAATAACGTTTTCATCCGCTCATTCATAGTTTCCCATAAATAGCCCTTCTATGTTTAAACTCCTTTATACATTCATACTCGTATTGTTCTTAGCGTCATGTTCTTCTGGTGTGAATCGTGAACATAACTCTCAAAAGCAGGATTCAATAGCATCTGATACGAACGTCGTATTCTCTAAAGTTGCTGTGCTTAAAATCCCATTCCCGGAGGAGTTGAATGATTCTGTACATATATTTAATACTGACATGTCGGTATATGCTACATTCTCATACGATAGTATCTCTGAAGAAACAAGATGCAAGGCTCTTGAAGGAAAGGTGATAACCTATGCTCCGTCATGGAATCTGATAGATTGCTTCTATGAAGATTATGATGCTGAGTATGGAAAGATACGAATAGGTGACAGTTGGAAACTGATAAGAAAAGAAGCCATCTATGATGTTCATAGTTTGGATTCATATTTCTCTTCATTAGAATATTACCCTGAAAAATCAGATGTATTCTATCAGGAAGATTTGCATACAATAATACCACATAAAGACCCTTCATCCCTGAAGTGCAAGGTTATGAAGGTTAAGAACGACTGGTTTCTCATCCAAGACGGTGATTTCAAGGCATGGGTAAGATGGAAGCATGGTTCTAAAGTGCTGCAAGATAGATTAAGATATGACATTTAATATTGTTTATCTATATGATGGCATAGGATTTTTAAGATAATACATACGTTTTCTGCTAAAAACACATAAGCCAATGAGAAAAATAATCCCAGTACTCCTTTTTTTGTGCATCTGCTTTGCTTGCAACAATAGCAAGCCAAATGCGGATAACACCGATAATATTACCTCTCAATCTCTGGTTGATGGAGAGCCGTTCTCCGAGTTTATCGAGAAGTTTCATTCCGATTCCCTTTTTGCCATGACTCGTATAGCAGAAAAGACAGAGGGGTTTAGTTCTGATTTGGTAGTATTCGATTCTTTACAGGATGATTTTGTTGGTGGAGAATGTTTTTGGACAAAAAAGGAAATGAGAAGTGACTGGTGCTATATAAACTATATACGCCAAATAAAAGATGAATATAAGGTGAAATACGAGATGCGAAACGATTCTGCGTTTGAGTGTGTCTATATACCTGAATCAGATTGTTTGATAGATATCATTTTCAAACTCAAAAACAAGGAATGGTATCTTGTATATTTATCACATAATAATTTATAGTATTTTGAATATTTCCTCACGGAGTAGGAACGTGTAATATCACGTCAATTCTTTCATCTGAACACAGAAAACACAAAGCTGTTATTAACGGTAAGTTGTTGTTTTCATAAATTTCAGGCATTAATCTCGTGCCTTCACTCCTTCACTGCTCTTTCAACTACGTTATATTCAACAATATAAGAGTGGAAAAATTCGTTGAACTCACGTTATAATACTGTATTAACTAATTTTTCGCTTTGGCTCATCAAGTTAAAGCAAGAGTTCGAGATCACGTTTAATAGTGAACCAACAAAAAATATGCCAGTCCTAAGTTTATTTAGAACTGGCATGATATAATCAAATTAAATGCTTACTTTATCTTATAAGCATAGAATGCTCCGGCATGACGGACGTAGAGAATGCCATTGGCAATGGTTGGGTGTGCCCAATAAGGTCCGCTACCCTTCATAATACGGAACTCGCTTACTACGTTGAAAGCATCAGGCACGGCTTTTACAAGTCCTACAATACCACGACGCTCGTCATAGCAGTATAGCTTGTCATCGGCTGTGATGATAGAGCCTTTGCCTTTTCCCTGCCAAGCAGTTTCGTATTTTGTCTTACCTGTGTTCCAGTCTATGCAGCACCAGTTGCCTGCATTGTTGTTAATCCAGTTAGAGCCGTAGATATAGTCGCCTACGAGTACATAACCGCCATGATGGGTGTCAAGAGTCTCTGTGCGCCATACGCAAGTAACGCTCTTCAAATCGTCAGAGAGCTGGAGCTGGAAGCCGTTGATGTCATAACCATGACAGAAGAATATCTTACCGTCACGATAGAGTGGTGAATTGGTGGTGATGTTATCAAAACGGCTTGAATTGCCATAGTGCTTTGGTCCCCAATCGTCGAAAGTCCATTCTATCTCACCTGTCTCTGGATTAACACCGAAGACTGTGAGAGCAGAAGAGCCGATGATCTGTCGCTTGCCCTTATACTCGATAAGGATAGGTGACACATAGCCGCTCTTGTTGTTCAGGGCACGAGTCTTCCATACTTCCTCGCCTGTGAACTTATTGAGGGCAACCATAGTAGTCTTATCGCCACAAGGAGTATAGATTACCTTGTCGTCATATACCAGCGGACACTCGCTTGTGCCCCACATGCCTGTGTTACGGCTGTACTTCTCGCCACCGTTTACAGACCATACTATCTTGCCGTCCTCAGCCTTGATACATACAACCTCGCCCATACCGCTCACCACGTAGAGATTGCCATCGCTATATGTAGGTGTTGTACGAACCTCTGGATAAGAACCAGTCCAACGGTTGCCATATTCAACAGAATATACTTTTGTACCGTCAAGCTTATAACAGGTGAGCATTTCCTTGTCTTCCTGATCATTGAGACCGGTGAGGTAGATACGGTCGCCCACTACCTGTGCAGAGGAATATCCCTTTCCGGCATTTTCTACCTCAAAGATTTTCTGAGGACCCTCGGCAGGCCACTCGTTGAGCAGTCCCTTGTCTGGATAGGAACCATTGTTCTGGGCTCCACGCCATCCGTTCACGCTCGAACCTTTGGTGAACTGCGTCTGAGCCGTTGATGTGCAGGCACTTACTACGAGTGCCATCATGATTAACACGTTTCGCATTGTCTGATTGTTTTTTTTGTTATACTTATATATATGATTATGCATGTAAATACTATTATTGGCAAGAGGCATAGGAGGAATGTGGAAAGACTGAAGCTGAAGGTAGGAAGGAGGACTGATATAAGCAGACACACTCCCGCACCTGTAAGTATAGCGAGCAGAGGCACGATGAGTTGTTCGCATCGGAACATGCGCACTATGGTAGCTGTTGGGAAACCTAAAGCATGGTAAAGGCGTATCTCCTCACTACGTGCCACCAGATTCTTACGAATGACAATAATCAGACTGACCAAACCGAGCATCAGACCGAGTAATCCGAGGGAGAGGAAGATACGGAGATAGGTATCGGTCACTTCGAAGAAATGAAGCAGACGCTCTACGGACGGGATAAGGGTGAAGCCGTAGTCGGAGAGAGATGTGGTGAGGGTGGAGGTTAGGGTGTTGGGTGTTGGGTGCTGGGTGTTGGGGTTAGAACCTTCTACCTTTGACTTTTGCCCATCTTCCCTTACCAATACCACACGACTGCCCATTTCATCAGGCCAGAGCTGACGGAAACAGTCGATAGGCATAATGGCATTTCCATGGAAGATGCCTGTAGGATATTCGGCTGCTATAACGACATTAACCTTACGTCCGTCACTTGCGTGATAGGTAAGCGTATCACCCACCTTCTTCATCATACTCCAAAGCAGAGCCTCAGAATCAATGGCGATGGGGATTGTAAATTTACTTTCTTCTTTATACTTTACACTTTCTACTTCAGAGATATTTATTCCGAATGCCTTCATATCTTCGAGAGACATGCCAAAGACTGAAGGATTCTCGACATGATTCAGATTCAAGCAGCTTGCCTCATCCTCAGTATGCTTTGGCAACTGAAGGAAACGGAGATCGGATGGCAGATTGTCAAGATGCAGATGATGGCGACCTGCGGCCGTGTTGAGGTCATACTGCAAAGGGATGCGACTCTCGCCATAATACTGATATCCTCCTGTTGCGGATTCTGAAGAATGGGAAAAATCAGGACGGTTTACTCCCACGGCAAAAACTGTCAGCACACCTAATGCCAATGTGATGAATGAAAGGCTATGCTGGTGGCGGAAGTATTTTATAATTGATAATTGATAATCGATAATTGATAATTTATTTTGACCTTCGACCTTTGCCTTTTGCCTTTTGCCTTTTGACATTTTACTTTCGCCTTTTAACTTTTGACCTCCCCTGACAGTAAGCGCAAGAACGACAAAGGCAAGGATGACAGAGAGTATAAAAGACAGAACAACCGTCATGATATTTGCATGTATGGCAAAACCATCGGTATGCACTACCCCACTCCACGGACCTGCCAAAAGCTGGAGAATGACAGCAGCGTAGGCATAGCCCAATAATACACCTATGGGTGCAGATACGAGCACTACAGGTACAGCCTCAGAGAACAGTCTTCGGAACACCTGACGCTTGCTGAATCCCAAGGCATTGAGCAATTGTATCTCAGGGCGTCGCAACTGATACATCTCTGAAAGAGGGTTCTGCATCAGCAGTGTTGCAGCGATAATGATGAAGAAGCCTAAAGCCAGGAAGAGCGTACCGAAGTCGGTGCCATTCTGTGCAGCATCAAGGGCTGCTATGCGAGGATGCACCACCGCTATACCGAATGATTGCGGAGTGAGTTGTTTCATACGAGCGGTATCGCACATCACCCTTGTTGCAACACCATAAGAACCTATCCAATCCTTTCCTACGGCATCGAGGCTCACAAGAGCCTTGGGAGTTTGACGATATTCAGCCCAATAGTTCTCATCAGCCTTTGTTATACGACTCATGTCAATAGGCAGGTCGCTATTCCAGTCCGTACAACGCTTAACGCCCGATAGTCCCGGGAAATCGGCAGTTATCACGTCAGCCTGTTTCTGAAACTCACTTATAGGAACGATACGACTCACACGAAAACGATGGCTGCGTGTCAGTAATTTCTTCAATCCACCTTGTGAGACGTAATATTCCATAGTGACAGAATCGCCTACATGAGCATTCATACGTCGGGCGGCATAGTCTGTCAGTATTGTCTCATCGCCTTTCAGCCTATCAGTAGCCGTAACAAACGAATAAGGTATCGTGCAGAGGCTGTTGACAAAATAAGCCAGATAGCGGGTAGATGGGTTGAGAGTTTCCACTACACTCTGAGGCAGGAATACTCGGTCTATGCCAATTATACTGTCACTATTGTTTTGCAGTCCTGAGTATTCTGGTCGCCATACTCCGTGGAAGGTATCGGAAGTAATGTTGTTTGGCGATAGGATGACATTAACCTTACCCTTTACTCCCAATGCCTCTGCCAACTGCTGACGATTGATAAACACGTTAAGCGGACGTACCTGCTCATTATGAAGCAATATGTTTCCCCCATCCTGAGCCGACTTTATTCCCTTTACGGTGAGTCGCAACTGCGTGGCATGACTCTGGGAGATGAAAAGCGAGCCAGAGCCAACGAGATTGTTTGAGGGCAGATGGAGGATGATGGGGTTAGGGGTTAGAGGGGAGGGGTTAGAGATCAGAGTTGAGAGTTGAGGGTTTAGAGTAGCCTCATCATAATTCAGGGAATCATTGTCGGTACCCCAAACCATGACAGGAATCATCTTGCCTTCAGAAGAAATGAAGCCTTCAGAAAGCAGATAGCCTTTGGCATCTGATAGAATTTCGTTGTTAAGAATGGAATCGCTCAGAAAACCTGTGCCAGTCTGTATGAGTGTTTCTGAGTTTCCAAGTCGTTCGCTGACACGTTCCATAAGAGAGCCACGCACAGAATCGCCTAAAACGAGACTGCCCGTAAGCACGGCTGTCATCACCGCGATAGCCACAGCGACGAGCCTATAGAATCTTATGTAATATGAACGACTTTTTTTCATTTTTATGTTTAAAGTCAAAAGACTAAGGTCAAAGGTCTAAGGTCTAGTTTAGAGTTGGACAAAATACCTTGCCTTCTTTAAGCACATATCGTTTATCGGCAATGGAAGCCAATTCCTCTGAGTGGGTGACAAGTATAATGGTCATGCCCATCTGAGTGTTTACGTGCCTTAACAACTGCCCAACCTCCTTGGCATGCTGACTATCAAGCTGTCCTGTAGGCTCATCTGCCAAGAGCAGTTTAGGACGCATAATAAGGGCACGGCATAGGGCTACACGACTTTTCTCTCCTCCAGAAAGAGTTTCTGGCAACTGTTGCAAAATATCGCTTATACCCATTTGTTGTGCAAGCTGCATTGCCCACTGCGTTTCCTCCGTTGTAGGTTTCTTATGGATTGCCAATGTAGGTATCAGGATATTCTGCAATGCCGTGAACTGAGGCAGGAGACGGTAATCCTGAAACATAAATCCAATCTGACGGTTACGAATCTGCAACAGCCTTGCTTCATCATCGTATGGTATCTGCTCTTCGCCTAAAAGATAGGTACCACCATCAGGCTTCAGAAGCGTTCCAAGCACATTCAGCAATGTGGTCTTGCCTGTACCTGATACGCCAGTCACAGCCACAAAGGCACCCTGCTCTACTTCCAAACTAAGTTCGTCGAGCACAATGCGCTGCCCGCCATTGCCATCGGCAAAGCTCTTTTGTATATTGTTCAGTTCGATATATGCCATGTTATAGTTGAGGGTTGAGAGTTTAGAGTTGAGTGATAAATTCACTCTTCACGTTCTCCAAAGCACAGCAAGGTGCCACGTGCAGTTTGTATGTAAAAATGCGAACCTATAACAAGCGGTTGCGCTATGATTTGTTCTCCTGTTTCATATTCCCAGAGCTGCCTTCCTGTTGAAACTTCATGAATGCTGACAATACCTGTCTTGGTACATACCAGCAGACGGTTATCCACCAATATAGGACTACACTCACCCGTATCACCTTTAAGTGAGGCAAACCATTTCTCCTTTCCATCCTTGCGGTCGAGACACACCAAACGGCGGTCGGTTGTCAATAGGTAGAGTGCATCCTCAGTAACAACAGGTACGGAAAGCATTCCACCATCATCCTCCGCAGCAGGAAGCAACTTCCGATGGTTCGCTATGCGACCTCCATCGGCAAGGGTAAGTTCATATACATCGCCACGATAATCAGCCACATACACATTATCCCCATCAACCACAGGAGAGGCAGGGATATAGGCATCTAATTTTAGAGAATCGGCAGGAATTCCTGTTGTTCCGTTAACGATACGTACCCATGAATCGCAGCCTCCGAAGAGGACATAATCCTGCCAAAGCACAGCAGCACCATTGATATAATTACCTGTTTCTACACGATTGATAAGCTTACCAGTAAGAGGCGAGAGCGTGTACATGTAATTGTCGTAGCTGCCTATGAAGAGGGCTGAAGGGGAGGGGTTAGAGGTTATGGTTGGTTTCGCCATAATCTGCCCTTCTGTGGCAAAGCTCCATCGCTCTGAACCGTCAGGCAAAGACAGAGAACGCACTTTACCGTCAAGCATTCCAACATAGAGCGTAGAATCCTCTATTGTAAACGAAGCCTCCATATCAGAACCAAGTGCAAGACTAAGCCTTTGCTCACCTGTTTCCTCATCGAGCCCCACCATCTGTCCGTGCTTGTCGCAAGTGAGCACCATGCCGTTATATGCGTCAGGAGAAGCCACCGTCCTCACATTGTGACGATGCTCCCACAACAGCTTTGGATGTTCTGGAAGTTCAGCATTTACCGACATACTTTCAGGCAAAGAACGACAGCCTGTGAGCAAAACCAACAACGGAAGCAGGAGTTTCAATACAAGGGCACCAGTAGGACATAATTCTGCAATTTTTTCGCTAATATGATTCTTGCTCTCCTCCGGGACAACCACCCGCATATCAAAACCACGGCGTTCAAAGGTAAAGCCGTCGTTAGAGTTATATACGCACAGACCGCAACGAATGCACTTGGCAGGTTCATAAACCAAATTTCCTATGACAGGAATCTGTTCCTTGACAGGCAATGAAGACTGTAATCCATAGCGAGTAACCTTGATACCAGCCTCCGTGGAATACTTACGCAACTTACATTTTTCCTTTCCGTCACAGGCACAATGCAGACAATGGCTCGGCTGCGTATAGATTTCCTTCAAACGCAGTTTCTCCTTATCGGTGAAACGACCTAAACGGCTGTTAAATTTAGAGGTTATAGAGGAGGACTTAGAGGTTTGCGACGAGTGTTGGTTATCCTCCAAAAGGCTTCCAAGTATCTCTCTAATCTTTACCCCTTCGTCAACGGTAGAACGCCTACATGCTTTCTCGCACGGAGCCTTGCAACCTTCACATGACACACCGCCCAGCAATTCACGAGCCTCATCCAGTTTGCCAAGATCATAGAGATTGATTACACCTGCTACATCTATGCCACGCTGACAAACTATCGAGCATGGCCCCTCGCAATCGGCACGATGGTCACTCAACAGCAGTTCCAGAGAAAGGCGACGCAGTTCCTTTACTTCATCACTATCAGTCTCTATCTGCATACCTTCGTATGGCTTTGTGGAGCAAGAAGGCACCATTTGTCCTGTCCTTAAATCCTTCACCATACACACCATGCACGAAGGCTGATGCTCTTTTCCTTCCGCATAGCACATTGAAGGCACATGAATGCCTATTTCTCGCAGTTCCTCAATAAGAGGGCGCTGACCGCTGACCGATATATCCTTGTTATTTACGCTTATTCTCATACTTAATGGCATTAAAGTCACATTCGTCTATGCACAGTCCGCAGAGAGTGCAACGCTCCGTATCAATAGTATGCTTCTCGTATGGCACGAAAGGAATGGCATCAGCAGGACAGCATCGAGCACACTTGGTACAACCGATACAATCGTCGGTTACAGTCAATGTCACCATCTGCTTGCAACTGCCAGTACGGCAAATACCCTGCACATGCTCCTCATACTCCTTTCGGAAATGTCGGAGAGTTGACAGAACAGGATTCGGTGCTGTTTTGCCCAATCCACAGAGCGCAGCCTTCTTCACGGCTTTTGCCAATACCTCCAGATTGTCAATATCGGTTATAGTACCCTTGCCCGATGCAAGACGGTCAAGGATATCCAACATCCTCTTAGCACCAACCCTACAGAACGTACACTTGCCACAACTCTCACCAGATATGAAAGTCAGGAAATAGCGTGCCACATCCACCATACAATCACTCTCACTCAACACCACAAGACCGCCCGATCCCATGATAGCCCCCATCTCGTTGAGAGCATCGAAATCAACGGCCACATCGCATAGCTCAGTAGGGATACAGCCTCCTGAAGGGCCGCCTGTCTGTACCGCCTTCAGTTTCTCACCGTTCTCCATGCCACCGCCTATACGCTCCACAATCTGTCGTAGCGTTATACCCATAGGCACTTCGATAAGTCCGCCATGGCGCACCTTTCCAGCCAAGGCAAACACCTTTGTTCCCTTGCTGTTCTCCGTACCAATCTCTCGGTAGGCATCTGCGCCACGACTTACGATAAATGGCACCTGACTCAGCGTTTCTACGTTGTTTATCAGAGTAGGATGTCCGAACAGTCCACGCTGTGCAGGATAAGGCGGACGCAGATGCGGGAATCCACGCTTACCTTCTATTGATGCTATCAATGCCGTTTCCTCACCGCATACGAAAGCACCTGCACCCTCAAAGATTCTTACATCAACAGAGAAATCCGTGCCAAGTATTTTTTCCCCTACAAATCCATGTTCGCTGCACATCTCCAATGCACGACGAATACGAATCACAGCCTGCGGATATTCAGCACGAATATATAATATAGCCTTATGCGCACCCACGGCATATGCAGCAATAACCAAGCCCTCGATTACGCGCAACGGATAACTCTCCAAAAGGATACGATCCATAAAAGCACCTGGGTCGCCCTCATCACCATTACAGATGACGTACTTTTCCTGATCCTTCTCCCCGGCTACAAGCAGCCACTTGCGTCCTGACGGGAAGCCACCGCCACCACGTCCACGAATACCGCTCTTGAGAACCTCATCTATCAAGGCTTCCCTATCCATAGTCAGAGCCTTACGCAGACCTTCAAATCCACCTCTGCTGATGTATTCGTCTATGTCGAGAGGGTTCATCAAACCGTAGCCCTCAGTAGAAATGCGATGCTGCCCTTCAAGGAAGGTGTTTATGTTCTCGTTGCGTTGTGTGTCACTTTGATAGACGATGTTATCCCAAGTCTGGTCAGTATGGAATGTATCTACCTGATTAAGCAGGGCATTGCGAAGGCGAAGCAAACGAGATGCAGGACGGAAATGATGCAACAATACCTCCTTCACCTCCTCCGGACGTATGTTGGGATAGCGTGTTATCTTGCCATCAGGCATAGCAACATCGATAAGAGGCACAAGGTTACAGGCACCAACACACGACACTGGCTTGAGCGTCACGTTGATGCCCAATTCACGACAAGCCTGTTCAACAGCCTCGCGCACTTCGGCAGTTCCGCTTGCCTGGCAACAATTCTCCATACCTATGCGTACCTCGCCCTGAATCGCTTTCTTGCTCTCGGCTTTATCAGCTTCATCAGAATCAGCCGTCGTACGCTCGAACTCTGCCAATACCTCATTAACACGTCCTGGCTGCACATGACCGAAGATTTTATTATCAATCTGCACCACAGGAGCCAGTGCACAGCAACCCAGACAGGCAATCTTCTCTATTGAGTATCGCTGGTCATCGGTAGTGATAGTGTCCTCGTTCATGTTCAGTTCGCGTCGGAAAGCATCATACACGGTATTAGCTCCTTTCACATGACAGGCAGTACCACAACAAACGCGGATGGTATGCCTACCATATGGAATCATTCGGAACTGGGCATAGAACGTTGCTACGGAAATGGCCTGTGCCCGGTCAATATCCGTAGTTTCATATACACGTTCCAAAGCATCGGAAGGCAGATAGCTGAACTCCGTCTGCAAGGCCTGTAGCAAAGGGATGATATGCTCACGTCCCTTTCCTATCCTTTCTATGACGGCATCAGTTCTGTTACGGATAGCCTCTCGAGCCTCCTCTGGTGAGGTGATGTTACAATTCTCACATGTCATACCGTTATGATTTCTTCTTTACTACATAAAGACTCTTATCCGTTCGCACAACCATCATACCATCGGTAAAGGCTGGAGTGGCAAATGTCTTTTCGCCAGTCTCAAAACTGGTTATAAGCTTGAAGTCCTTGCCTGTGGAGAAGACATAGCACTTACCACTATTACTGAACAGCCATATCTTTCCGTCAGCAATGACTGGCGATGAATAGAATGGGGTGGATAGCTCATGCTGCTTCACAACCGTGCCATCCTTAGCATTGTAGGCACATACAGCCCCGTAACTTGTAGCTACATAGAGCATATCCTTTGTGGCTACAGGACTTGAACACTCGGGCAGACAATCACCTGCTTCCCATAGCTTCTCTCCTGTTGCAGCATTGATAGCTATACATGTGGCATACTCGCTTGCTCCAAAAATGATACCGTTGGATGCACATGGACTACTACCTACTTCTCCGCTCATGCATTCTACACGCCAAAGCTCTGAACCATTAGAAACACTATAAGCAGTAATAGCAGGATTTCCCATCACAATGACTGCTTGCTGACCAGATGCCTTGGCAATGATAGGTGAACTCCACGCTATCTTGTCCTTACGGCTCTTGCTCCACAACTGGTTTCCATTAACCGTGCTGAGAGCTATCAGCTTGGCATTCGAATTATTGTCGTATTGGATAATCAATTCGTTACCATACATAAGCAACGACGATGCAAAGCCGTAATGGTTCTCAGGAACTCCAAGGTTCTTTGCCCATAGGCGCTTACCGTCCATATCGGCACATATCACATCGCCAGTGGCAAAGATAGCACATACCTGCTTTCCGTTGGTGGCTACAGTAGAAGCTGCCAGTCCTGTGTCTGCCGTCACATTAGGCATTGATGATGGTGAACCGCTAATTCCGTCAGCTTTCACCGTCCAGCGCAGCTCTCCCGTCCATAGGTCGAAGCAATAAAGCTCACGCGACTTCTTGTCTGCTCCTGTCAGGAAGATATTACGACCATTGATAACAGGCGAGTTATAACCATGCTTAGGAATTGCTTTCTGCCATAATATGTTCTTGCCATTCTTCAGATTCCACGAAGTGGGAATATTACGTGCAGAGGAATGACCAGAGGAGTTATTGCCACGGAAAGCATTGGAGGTGAGCTTTGGAACAGGGAAAGTATCGGCTGGCTCCTCTGCCTTTGCCACAAGCGCACTATCTACTTTCTGAGTATCGGCTACAGTCGTTCCTGACATCAATGCGGTACTCGTAGTATCCGCAGAAACAGAATCATTTGCTGCCAACGTATCGCGCATTCCGTTTATCCAGCCTCGTAGCGTACCTGAGGTAAACACGGCAAAAACCAACACTAAACACCCAATACCAAGCATCCCATACCCGATATATCTGCGGGCATTGCATTTTATCATCCACTCATCAATAGGGTCGAGTTCTTTTTCAGGGAGGTTCTTCGTGTCCTTGAAATACATACGCAGACTCAGACCTATGACAACTGCCATAGCACAGAGAATCCATGCTCCAACCTTGAGATGGGTTTCCTGTGTGAAGTAAGCCTTTCGAGAGAGCAGATCAAGTTGACGTATCTGTTCCGCCAGTTCTGCATTTTCCGTATTACTCTCGTTAAATTGCTTCAGTGTCTCCATTACCTCTGTTTGGAGTGGAGTGACCTGACGCATCTGTACCCAACTCACCCCCATCATCACCAACAGGACGAGAGCGAAAAGCACAGTAACCAAAGCTATATTCCTATATACGTTTCTTTTCATCTTTTACAGCTATGTTTTGTGGACAATATTCAAAGCACTTACCGCAAGCCACACAGGCTGACGGCTCTATCTCGTAGGTCTTTCGTGTTCGTTTCACGGAGAGACGGATGAGTTTGCAACCGAGTACAAAGCCGATAAGTGCGCCTGTCAACCATGACCAGCGGTTGTAACTCTCACGCACACTGACTACCGATGCCTCCAGATCTTTCATTGAACGTCCCATCTCGTGGAAAGCTTCTACCTCGGCTGGCATAACATCACTGTTTGTTTCTTGTTGCAACAAGGTGTAGAGATATACATCACGATGGGCAATGCTCAACGTATCGCTCTGACTAGATAATAGCCAGCCACCACCAATAGTGAGCATAGGTAACAGCACAATATAAAGCAACACACGACGTACTCCCGTCATGCGATTTTCGCCTCCTTTGTTGGCATACGGTTCACGAATGGCATCTACCGGACAGGCATTATGACAAAGCGCACAGTTGATACATGTTTTCTTCGTTACCTCCACACGTTTCAATGCTACATTACTTACAACGCCGAGAATAGCTCCGTAAGGACAGAGAAACCGACAGAAAGGTCGTCCCACGAATACAGCAAGTATCAATAATGATACTCCAAAGACAATCATTCCCACATCGCCACTCAGACGGAATATAGGTATGAAAGGATCAAAGCGGCAGATTATAAACTGACTACGTGTAGCAGCATAGAGAATGGCAAAACTTAAATAAATCCAAGGAAAGAAACTCAATGCTGATGCCACGGCGCGTGAGATACGGAAATTGCGCACATTGACCAGTTCCTGCAAGGCTCCCATCGGACAGACTCCTGCACAGAACACTCGTCCGAAGAACAAAGTGAACACCAATGGCAACAGAAACAGCAATAGTACCACGAAAGGTAGCTTATAGCCATTGTCTGCTAAAGCCAACACCACATTCTGTATCGACCCGACACTACATACACACCCTGTGCGGAAGAATCCGAAATATAGCACCGACACGATACTCACGGAAAAGAGAATTCTCCTACTTGGCTTACGATGTACAGCCCAAGCAACAAGACTCATCATACCCAGAAGCAGCACCACATCGAGCCACGACCAGAATGTCTCCCACGGCATTCCGTGGATAATCTCAGGATACTGATATCCCGAAGTGAAATCGGGCTTCGGAAATCGCGCTATACCTAATATTATACTATGCATGATCTTTCAGTTTATAACCCTGACTGACAGGTACACGCTGGATGGCACCCGAAACACATACCTTTGATATCTTACACTCATTGCAATTAAGACACAGTTCCTGCTGAATCTGTAGGAAGAGTGAACCATTGCCAAACGATGTACAACCCTTTACGCATTTGCCACAACCATTGCAGAGATTCTCATCAATGGTATATTCAAAGTATGGCTCTTCTACAAACAGTCGTGTAATGGCTCCTGTTGGACACATCATATTCTCAGCTGCCGTGTTCAGTTCCTTCACGTTAGCTCTGTAATAGCCTCCACAGAGGTCGCAGTAGCCGCACACCTGATTAGCATGGAAGCATTTAACCGCTGATACTGGCAGTACACAATCAGTTGCACATCTTCCGCATTGCAGGCACTTCTCCGGGTCTATCTGCCACATCATCTCACCTTCCCTGACAGATGCCTTCGAAGTCAATACTCCACCAACAGCAACCAACGAGGCTCCTGTCAGCATTGCACTACACTTTCGCAGGAACTCGCGTCGTGCCATTGGACTATTTAGTTTCTTATCATTCTCTTCCATAACACCTTAACTAACTACTTTCAACGGACATTCTATAGTACAAGTCCCACAGAGCGTTTGTGCTGAACGACGGGCATCATACTGAAACACCGAAATTTTATTGCCTCCTGCTACGATGAGTTTATCACCAAGCATGCGCATATCGTATGCCGAATGTCCACCTCCCAATGCCTTGTCATCAAGCAGAATACTATGGAACGTACCATCGCTTCCGTAGCAACTGATACGAGGCAATCCTTTCTCACTCGTAAGCAACTCTCCTTTTTCCGTTGCTATGATCTGCACCGGATTGCAGCAACCGCTGAACTCTCCAGCGCCCATACCTGACTTTCCAAACGATGCCACATATTCACCATTGACCGTGTATTGCTCCACTATATGACGACCTGGATTACTACAGAACACATGACCATTAATGTTTGTTATGCCAAACGAATAGCTGGGCACTACGAAACCGTTAGGACTCTTTATGAATCGTGCCAACGTTCCGTCAAGCTTATACTGACATATATTCTTCGCTGCTGCATCGGTTACAAAAACACCTTCTTTCAATACCGTAAGCTGGCAATAGTCGGCATCATCACTACATGCCTCCCATTCCTGAATAGCCTCCCCCTGTCTGTCATACACCTCAATTCTCGATGGAAAAAGGAGATAGAGTTTGTCATTATAGACTGCCACATCACGTAAGCCGCTACGCACAGAAAAATTGCCCTGCAACTCTCCGTTTATTCCGTATCTATATATGTTATTCGACGTACCCACCACTATCTGATCGCCAATCAATTCAATTGCCGTGATTTCATCGGGTACCACAAAACCAAACGTACGACGGTAAGGCGATACGAACTGCACGCGCTCCAGTTCATCCTTCATGCGCTTCGCCTCCTTGCCATCATAGAATATATCAGCAGGATTAGTCAGCATTTTCCACAGACTACGCCCCATCACACCGGCAAAGGCTGCTCCCAGCATGATAGAACCTCCCACTTGCAGAAACCTGCGTCGTGACATATTGTTCTGTTCTTTCTCCATATATTCTAATTTTGGGTTATCTTAAAACATTTCAACGTCTTGGCATCACGTAGCAACAGCATTCCGTCAGCGTATGCCATCGGTCCCCATGCGTCTGCTCCATCTTTGATGACGTTTTGCCTATTCCTTAATCTCATCTCCTTACCTTTTATTTCATACACGAACAATTGTCCGTCTTCTTTCAAAGCAAAGAGATATCCGTCTATGACGATATAAGGGCCTAAACCAAAACGCTCGTCATTGGCAGATGTCCATACGGCTTTGTGCAAGTCTGTGGGCTGATAGATACACACGCGCTCTCGCATTCCTCCTCCGTCTTTTGGTAGAATGGTTATGACATTACCCTTGTATAGTATAGGGGTCTGTTGCTCACTACTCATACCCTTGTCTGCCTTATATTGGTCAACAACCCTTGCCTGCCAACCGTTACCTGCCCTATCCACTTGCAGCAATGCACCTCCTGCACCATATCCCGCCACAAGGAATATTTGATTGCTGCTGAGTTGTAGCGGTGACGGTGCAATGACACTAGGCTGCCATTGGTTAGTAAACCAAAGTATCTTTCCTTTGTCTGCCCCTTCAGCAGAAACACCACAAACTCCACCAATGCCAGCATATACTAAAGTTGATTTTCCACCCAAAGTCATCGGCATCACCGATGAATGCGACATTTTCAGTTTTTTTTCATTAGAAGCTGCCCAGCGTATAGCTCCTGTTGCCACATTGAGACCTACCATCAGTGTGTCTGCTCCGGCAGGAGCTACGACAAGTTCATCACCCACTATCAAAGGGCACTGACCTGCATACCAGAACGGCACTTCCGTAGAGAACCTTTTTTTGAGATCCAGCGTCCATAGTAAATCGCCTGTCTCACCATTGCAGCACATTACATGTCCTTCAGGTCCGATGGTCATCACCTTGCCATCCTCCGTTACCGCAGGTATGGTACGGCTGAATCCGTGATTACGCTTCATCGGAACTCGATACCAACGTCGCCATAGCTCTGCTCCCGTCTTCAAGTCGAAGCATCTGAGGGCATCGCTGGAAAGCTGCTCATTATAGTCAAGCATATAGACGCGTCCTTTCCATATAGCAGGAGCAGCATGCCCCTCACCTGTCTCAACAGTCCATAGCTCCTTAAAATTTCCTTCCGCTAACTTTATAGGAACGGCATGACTTACAATGTTAGTCCTGTCTTTTCCTCTAAATCCTGACCATTGATCTTTCATGCCTTCCGTAAAGGTGGCATCGTATTTCATAAAGAACTCGCCTATCACTACGTCATCTGCCTTACGCGCACTACCCACAGGACGCTTGTCTGCTCCCGGTTCGAACTTAACGAATCGGGAACTAGGGTCATATAGATGCCAGCCTATCAGGACTACAGTCCAAAAGGCAATGGTGGCAAGTGTGATATATCGACTTCTTTTCTTCATTTTCATAACATGGGGCGAAGAGCCGTGAGAATATAAATGGGGTTATACAAGTCTTCAGAGTACCATAGACGTGAGAAATAGAGTCCGATGGGTTCGCGACTATAGAGAGTACCTGTCTCATATCGGGCATAGAGATAGTCAACTGCACGACGGATAGCCTCATCTGTCTCAGGAAGGAAATGGCGTAAAGCACCTATAGCCTTAGCTGTGAGTGTCACTTTCGAAGGAACACCACGATTGCCTCCCCAACCTCCATCAGGATTCTGACATTTCAACAGGAAATCCTTGGGAGCCAAAGTCAATGTGATTCCTGCAGTCTTCATATAGTCGATGATAGTCGCAGCACCATAGACAGGGTTGGCTTCCACTTTAAACTCTAAGCCCTCAACTCTAAACTTTGAGGTTGCCTCTTGATCTCCGAACCATAACGGATTCCATGATCCCTCATCCATCATCGTTTTAGTTAACCATGACTTCATGCGAGCAATACTCTTACGGCATCGCGACTGCTGACTGTCAGGCAGGACATCGCACCACAGACTCATAGCAAGGATGGCATGGGCTGTAATATCGGGTGTGCTACGGTCGAATGGCAGCTTTCCCCATCCACGGCAAAAAGTCGGCATACCACCATCACGGTTCTGGAGCTTTATAAGCCAGTCTATGCCAGCTCCTACCTCTGGAACATACTGTCCTTTGAGCAAGGAATGAAGCGCAACGAGTGCACCCGAAGTATCATCGCCATCAGGCACACTACCACTCAGATTTGTCCATCCCCATCCTCCTGCCGGTGCTCCAGTAAAAGGATGCCGCTGCTTAGTGGCATTCTGACGGATGGTGTCTGATAAAGCCTTACAATCGGCTTTTGATAACATATCTCTTAAAGCACGGCAGCTTAGTGACGTTACCCATCCCGCAAGGTTAGTGTCGATGGGCCATGCTCCATCCTCACGCTGCGTCTGATGAAGAAACTGAGCACAGCGATGTGTCACAGGATGTTCCTTCAGTCCTGCCTCTGCCATACACATAGAGACGAATGCCGTCAAGGGTGCTGCCTCAAGAAAACCTCCGTCTTCTGGCTGCAAAGTGGTAAGCACACGGAGTGCTTTAGGCACAAATAGTTCTCGTACTGGACTGAACAATGTCTTACGTCGCCTGTTCTGCAATATTCCAACGGCTATCAATGCCGGGATAGCATAGCTTACCACAGGCAAGTTGAGGAATCGGAACGTACTCTGTGGTAATACTGCCAGTTCAAAAGGGAATGGAGGTATACGCTTCCAGTTGCTTATGACTCCTGCCAAGGCGCACATCATCAAGATAGGCACAGAGAAAGTGAGGTCTTTACCATAATAGGCTAATACACCATCGATAAGCTGCGCCTCATCTTTCCAACCCAACGTCTCACGAATATAGCGTTTAGTGGCATCAGGCACCTGATGCAGATGACTCAGAGCTGTGTATGACAGAAGCGTCGCCGTCATATTTACAGGACTTTCTATACTATCACCCCATGCGCCTTCCGGCTTCATGGTCTGCTTAAGCCATTGCATACCACGTTCTATCTCCTTTTGATATTCCTCGTGGTCTATCACACTCAGGGCGAATATAGATACAGAGGTGGATATGGCAGAACTTGAAAGGTGTCCTTCCCACATTCCGTCTTCGCGTCTCATAGAGAGCAGTCGCTTTGACGCATCGTTTACTATCGTCTGTATCTTCTCTTCCGTTGTCATAACAGACATCCTAATGCCAGCAGACCATAAAATTCATATTCAACATCGCCTTGCTCATCAAGCAGGGTAGCAGCAAAACTACCGTCATCCTGCCAATGTGCCTCGATGAAAGGGCGTACTTCGTATTTAAGGGTGACTCCTTTCTCATAAAGGGCAAAGAGCGCAACACCTGTACTAAGCATATCAGGCAAGACTATTCCTTCATGAGCCTTGAAACCTCCAGTCTCATGCTGCATAGATAGCAGTTTCTCCACAAGCTCGACATCATGTTCCTGCGTAATGGCAAGTCGTGCAGCCCATGCGTTGGTTCCTTCTCCACTACCATGACTCTGGTAGATATCAAAGAAACGGAGAATTGTATCTCCACTCGCCCTCTCCAATAGAGATGGAGGCATAAACCTTGGCAAGGACATGAGACTGTCGATTTGCTTACATACTGTAAAAACAGTCTGATGAAGAGCATCTAGCTCTGCCGTTTCAATTGCTTTCAAGTATGCCTTTCGTCGAGAACTGTCAGTACTGATACCTAAGACATAGCATAGCATCCAACCAAACATCGTGTAGTATAGGTCTGGTTGCCCACCACGATTCATAAAAGCCTCATCCGTCATACGCTGACTGTTCACAAACTGACATACACGCTCACGGGCATCAGCATTTAACTGTTCTGCCCCATGCCGCAAAGCCTGCAACAATCGATATGATAATGTACGCGCCAATTGTTTTCTTAATTTTAAAAGGAAGAGATGATTGTGAGATTAAGAACTTATGATCTCTTAATTTCTCAAAATTCTTTCCGTTGCCTGAAATAGTAGTCGCTTTAACTCGAAACTGTCTATCTCTGCCAATGATGCAAGAGCACGGGTTTGATATTCTTCCACCATGACCGACATCTTATCCCTTATCTCTTCATCTGATATTCCCGGGAATTGTAGTCTGAGTGCATATACAGCCGATGGCTTGGCAGTATGCTCGCTGTTGATATCAGACATATCATCCTTCAATTGATAGGCAATGCCAAGTGCTTCCGAATAGTCATGAAGCTTTTGGGCTGTATGTTCGTCACCATTTGCTGAGAGCAATCCCAAAGAAAGAGCCACTTCAAAGGCTGGCACTGTCTTCTGACGGAATATCTGCAATACCTCCTCAATTGTTACGGGTTGTCCTGGCTGCCAAGATAGTTCTGCTCCCTGTCCGAGACAAAGGCTGACATGGGCATTGGCTACAACGCCAAGCAGTTCCTTATTTGGTAGGGATGCCAACAGCCGATAACCCTCACCAAGCAACAGGTCTCCAATATTGATTGCCATCGCCTCGCCATATCGTGCATGAACGGTAGGCTGACCATAACGCTCTTCATCGTTGTCCTGTATATCATCATGCACAAGAGAAGCCTTATGAAAGCACTCCACGGCTATAGCAGCGCGCATCACCTCGTCAGGAATTGAAAAACGATCTTCAACCTTGCCCTTTTCACTTTCTACTTTTATCGCAGCATAGACAGCAGCCAACAGGAACGGACGCCATCGACTACCTCCACACAGCATCCACTCTAAAGCAGCTTTTGTCGTGGTGTCTCTTACTGGAGTAAGTACCGAGGCAAGTGCCTCTGGCTCAAACCATTTATCTACCTCTTCGCGCACACTGTCGTAATCAAGTAGCACCATTGTTTCTTCACTACGCTTCGATAACAACTGCGCTACATAGTCGGTATCTACATGAGTATCCTTGCATCCTCCATCGTTAAGAGCCACGGCAATGCCAGGAACGGCATGACTGACAAGCAGAGGGAAAGCCTTTTCAAGGGAATCAAGACAACTAACACCAATAACCGCATCTACCACATGCTGACGTATCAGTTCGATAACGGATGTGAAACCCTCCGCAACCATCGAAAGCATTCCTATATGGTCTGCCTGAGTCTGTAGGTCAGGAATGACACAGCGCTCACAGCGATGACATAGCAGTCCGAGGTCATCCATTTCTCCCTCGCATCGCTTGGAGTCTCTCAGGCATTTAGGCAACAACAACAGACGGCGCGAATATGGGATGCTTGCCACCATAGGCAACCACACAGCATTGTGTATCTCGACCATCAGCCAGTCTCGCAATCCCTCATCAAGATTATTCTTCCTGACAAACTCAGCAGCCAATGCTTCAAGGTCGCTGAGCATCACAGGCGGATGCAATGCCTTTTCGCTGACAAAGTCGTGAGCCAGCTGGCGCAGTCTTCTGCGTTCAGCCAACGTCTGAGGTATAGTGCGGTTAGCCATAAGCTCCAAATCCGAAAAAATAGCGTTTCTTTAATGTCTTATACAGTGGATTCTTCTCAGGTATGGCTTTGTCCTTCATATCGTGACCAGCCACATGATGCATCCGTTTCAGTTCCTCAAGGAACGTGGCGCGTGAGGTTGTCTCAAAACCACCGTGTGATTCCAGGAAATCAGCAAGTTTCTCAGGAGATTCCATCAATATGCAGCCTCGCGTTGTCTCGGCTATCATCTTTCGCATATCTGCCAGAAACTCCGACTTCTGACATATCTCCACAAGATTACTGCCTTCGGAATTTAGTCGTTCCATCGCCATCTGCAATGGTGGACAGAACTCTACATAGCCTGATGGCGATATGTGGTGACTCATACCCGTAGCTCCCGGACATATTGCCTTGCCTTCTGCATCCCAATAGACATCAATGATAAGAAGAGGCGCATTGCGACGCTGCTCCACGATGAATTCACGCAACCGATGTATCTGCTCTTGACTTAGCGCATTCTCCGGATGGGCATCAGCACCCACAGGACGATATATATAATACCACATAAAAGCAGCTCCTTCACGAGCCATATCCTCTAAATGCTTACGACAAACAAGGTCGTCAAAGTTCGACTTGCAGATGCTTGCAGCAACACCGAAGATAAGCTTTGCCTCACGACACATTCGCAGTCCTCTGAGTGTACGTTCATATACATCATCCCTACCCCTTCGGCGGTCACTCTCATCGCGCAGTCCTTCTATGCTTATTAATGGCGTTACATTGCCAAGCTTATTCATGCGTTGAGCAATCTCTGCTGTAATCAGCGTTGCATTGGTGAAAAGCTGAAAATAACAGTCTGGATGCTTCGCAAGCACGTCGAAGAGTCCGCGATACATCAGCGGCTCTCCTCCTAATATTCCAAAGAAATAGCTTCCCTGAGATTTAGACTGACGAATGATACCGTCAAGCTGTTCGGGTGTCAGACTCTTCCTGCCTCCCCTTGTCACCCAGCATCCGGAACATGCCAGGTTGCAAGCCTCCGTCACCGATATCATCATAAAGGCAGGAAAGAAAGGTTTACCTTTGTTTACCCTTCTCTCAAAAGCCGCCATATTCGAGAGATTGCGCAATCCAAAGTTCCTGACAAACTTCCACAGCAACCGAGGGGTTGTTCCTTTGACAACCCGACACGAAGCTTTTACTATGGATGTATAATCAGATAACATTGTTATTTGTTCCCCTCATAAGGGGAGGTTAGGGGTTAGAGTTTAGAGTGGAGAGGTTAGGGGTTAGAGCCTTAATCCTTTGACTTTCGACTTTAGCCTTTAGACTTTGAATCATCCTTAAACAACGGTGTGCCGAAATTTCTCCTCTCCAACAGTCTTGCCCTGAAGGCATCAGCATAGAGCATTGAATGGTCAACTCTCAGTGCCTGCTCTTCCTGTTCGGCTCCACCATTGATAGGGCTTCGACCGTATTTAGGGAAGATGATTGCCTCCGACGGACAGTTACGGGCACAGGCAGGACAGTTGTTCTTGCAATTTGTAGGATTCACCACCCGCACACGGTCATCAACCATTTCATAAACACCAAAAGGACAGAAATCGAAACACTTTCCGCATTCCGTGCAGCGATCCTTATCGATTACAGGATACCAGGCATCATCACCGGGTCCAGTATCGCCAATGCCTTCCCTAAGGTCAATAAGCTCCTTGACCTCTACACCTCGCCAAAGCAACAAACTCCTTACTGCCCGTTTATGGCAGGCAGCTATCGTTCCTTTAGCCAGACGAGAGACCTCAGCCTCATCACCTTTTTCCATCAACTCGCATAAATCATCCACGTACTCAACTTCCCGACCTTCTGCTTCGGCATGTGCAACAAGTTCCGAAAGTTTTTCCTGTGAAATAAACTTACGCCAGCGACAGGTGCATATCACCAATCGTTCTGTCATTATCTTTAGTTATTATGATTATGATATAATAGACGAAAAAATCACTACAAAGATAGTTTTATTCTATCAAATCATCCATAAAAAAATAGTAAAGTGATGGTTTTTTAACCTGTTTTAACTATTGCTAGACGGTATTTACTGCAAAAAAGACGGAATAGATACATATAAGAGGGTTCCATTTATAAAATGGAAATAGTTCCTTAATCACCTATGGGGTGTCTCTAAAAATTATTGTACTATTGTACCATTGTACCAAAAAGGCTCCTCGCTATTCGGGTTTACGAATCTGAAAATCTCTAATGCCATGCAAACACACAGGAGATTATTTTGAAGTTTCGCGAATTATCACTACTATTGCAAATAAAAGCAAACTCCCCTTCATGAGGCTTCTATCTCTCATATATGGGAACGGACTTGAAACGGACCTGAAACGGACCTGGAACGGAGGTGAAAAGTCAACAAAAACAGTATGAGTAGTAAACAATATCAGTCGAAAGTCAACGTTATTAGGAAAAGAGTCAACCAACTCAGTGAAAGTAGTCTACATTTCCCAGTACTGGTAGTCAACCTTTTCTGTATGGGTAGCCAAATGTTAAAAATCTAAGCCTGAAAAGAGTCAACCTTTTTTAGGAAAAGACAAAAGCCCTAAAAAAGGTACAATGGTACAATAGTACAACATTTTTTACACACACCCTTTCTTTTTCCAGTTTTTCAGCCAATAATATATAATATAATAATTAATTATTATATTATATATTATTGAATTAGAAGAGCGATATTTTTAGGGTCTATTAAAAAAATATTGTACTATTGTACCATTGTACCAAGCAAGAAAAAGTTTTAACAACGCAAAGTGTTGATAGATAGTGATTTAAATGGAACTTATAGAAAAATCTCAGAAGAATAATGGTTCAACATTTTCCATTTATACCGATTTCCCACTTAAATTTTCAAAGGAACTAAAAAGTGTCTTTTACAGAATTAATGTTTTTTTTGAGGGGGGAGGGAATGCCAAAACCATCAACAAGGTTTTCTTTGTCTAGTAATAAAATGCAAGAATTTAATGTGTTTAAATGAAATTTTAGGTACAATGGTACAATAGTACAATAATTTTTAGAGACACCGCTTTACAAAAAATCCTCCCCATCTTACTGATACAGCATGATAGGGAGGATTCTGTTATAAAAGTCCCATGCACAGGGACTTCCTGTTTATTTTGATGCCAATTCCTTAGCCTTTTCGAGGGCAATGTCAATGTGCGGACAGATGTGGTCTTCTCCGATGATATCGTAGAAATGCGCTTTCTCAAGTACCGCGTGTACCTTCGGATTAACACCTGAAAGCACCACGTCGATGTTCTGATGCTTTGAAGTAATACAGATGTTCGTGAGGTTGTGAATACCTGTTGAATCAATGAACGGTACTCTACGCATACGGATTATACGAACCTTTGGAAGATCACGCAGGGATGACATAAGCTCCTCTGCCTTGTTTCCTGCTCCGAAGAAGTAAGGACCGTTAATCTCATATACCTGAATGCCCTCTGGCACAACAAGATGCTCATCCTGATTTGACTGAAGGTCTGATTCCTCCTCTACGTCGATATCGCTCACAAGCTTCACGTCTGATGTCTCTGCCATACGGCGCATGAAGAGCAGACAAGCAATTACGATACCTACCTCGATAGCGATTGTAAGGTCGAAGATGATAGTGAGGAAGAAGGTAACGAGCAATACGGTTACATCAGACTTCGGATTACGGAGAATACCCAAGAATGAAGGAATACCGCACATGTTATAGCTCACAACAACTAGCACACCTGCCAGACATGCCATTGGGATATACTGTGCCAAAGGCATGAGGAAGAGGAAAATAAGCAGCAATACAATGGCGTGGATGATACCTGCAACCGGAGTCTTACCGCCATTGTTGATGTTAGTCATAGTACGTGCAATGGCACCAGTAGCAGGAATACCACCAACGAGTGGAGTTACGAGGTTGGTTATACCCTGACCAATAAGCTCATTGTTTGAGTTATGACGATCGCTGATAACACCATCGGCAACGGTAGCAGAAAGCAAAGACTCGATAGCACCGAGGATTGCAATGGTGAGAGCTGGAGACATAAGTCCCTTGAGAACGTCAAGAGAAAGATCTGGCATCTCAATACCCGGAAGAGTAGCAGAGATAGTGAAACGGTCGCCGATAGTCTCGATGCTATCAACACCGGCATACTGTTTCAGCACAACAACAAGAATTGTTGTAAAGATGATAGCAACAAGCGATCCTGGTATCTTTCTGCTTATCTTAGGAGTGAAGATGATAATAAGGATACTGAGCAGTCCGATGCCGAATGACCATATATCCATCGTTGAGAAATTCTGTATATAACACCACCATTTCTCGATGAAATCGCTTGGAACCTTATCTATCTGCAATCCGAAGAGATCCTTTATCTGAGTAGTGAAGATGGTTATGGCGATACCTGATGTGAAGCCCACCACAATAGGGTAAGGTATGAATTTGATAATGCTTCCGAGGCGCATTACGCCTAAAAGGATGAGGAACACACCAGCCATGAACGTGGCAATGGTAAGTCCTGACATACCATATTGTTCAATGATTCCGTAGATGATGACGATGAAAGCACCCGTAGGGCCACCGATCTGCACCTTTGAACCTCCAAAAAGACTGATTAAGATTCCTGCAACAATAGCGGTGATAATACCTTTCTCTGGCGATACACCTGAAGCAATACCAAAGGCGATAGCAAGTGGGAGTGCTACAATACCCACGATGATACCTGCCATAAGGTCTGCCATAAATGTCTTCTTATCGTAATTACGAAGACAACTGACTAACTTTGGTTTGTACATAAAAAATAATGACGAATGACTAATTACGAATTACGATTCGTGTCTTTATCCTGAATGTTATAATTTTTTGAGGTTGCAAAGGTAGTAAAAAAACACGAAATGAGCAACTTTTTGAGCAAAAATCACCTATTACGACCTTATATTATTGATGCAGATTAAACATAAATACGCAAAATAACGTTGTTTGTGTCTTTATTTGGATTTTTATTCGTATCTTTGACACCAAAACGTATTCTTCTACTTTTTTCATAAAGATAATATGATAATTAGAACATTCAAAAAGGAAGATGCTCCAATCATTCTCGGTTGGATAAAGAACAAGACTGATTTACGTAAATGGAGCGCAGACAGATACCGCGATTACCCAGCCACGCCCGATGAAATGGTACAATTATATGCTCCTGACAATATGACTCCCCTTACGGCAGAGGATGAAAACGGCAATGTCATTGCGCATATTGCAATACGTATTCCTGACATTGCCAACCCTAAAGCCGTGAAACTGGGCTTCATCATAGTGGATGATTCTCTTCGGGGAAAAGGATACGGCAAGGAACTAATCCGTCAGACAATAGATTATGCCCGAAAGAATCTAAATGCTACAAGCATTTCTCTCGGTGTTTTCAAGAATAATCCCCCTGCCCTGCATTGCTATGAATCCATAGGTTTCAAGGAAATAGGGCATGAAGCATATAGTATCGATGGAGATACATGGGATTGTATAGAAATGGAGTTGGAAGGTTAAAAAGAAATGACTGCGAGGGCTGAACGTCGAAGAGGTCGGCGGCCGAAGGGACTTGCGCAGCTTGATGAGCATTGCGACTTGCTTCAGCTTGTTGAGCCTTAGCGAAAGGGCAGTCCGTAAGGGCTGTTATTCAGTAGATACGTGATTAAAGGAGCGCTGTAAGTGCGACATCTGAAGACTTTAGGTGTCGGTCCTACAGACCTCATCCCTCAAATAACGGCAAATAAACAGCCCTCACGGACTGCCCTTTTAGGTATCGCTCCTTCAGAGCTCTTTCATCCACATGATAGTCAATAATATACGACTGAGGAAATTTTTCGCTAAGGCTCAACAAGCTACGCAAGTCGTCGAACTCACGTTATTTAAAACGAACACAGATTAAACGGATAATTACGCTCGTGATTTGCATCCGTGTTATCCTGAATATCTGTGGTCAATAAAATTTACTGAATAATATTTACTGGTCATTTACTTTCGTTCAAATGAAAAGAGAAATAAACCCACAGGAAACTTCGCGTGCTGATGCTTTCAGCCTTTGGATGTCATCGCCAATGCCTATGGTGACATTGGTCAAGACATTCAACGTTTCTAAGATTGTGAAGTATAGCAAGAGGCATGACATAAGCTTCAATATGCTTCTTTGCTGGTGCATTGGCAAGGCTGCAAGTAAGATGGAGGAATTCTATATCCTACCTGAAAATGGCAAGCTTTACCATTACGACAAACTCGCTGTCAATGTGATAGTCAACAATAAGAAAGGTGGCATAAACTCATGCGATATCCCTTTCTGCGAAGACATCAGGCAGTTTCAAGACAAGTATTCCGTTCTTACTCGATCTGCATCTGACAGTTGCGAAAGCAGTTTCGTTGATGATGCTATGGTTATCGGCACGTCTGCAATGATAGCCACCGAACTGGATTGCATCGTAAATCAATACACCGATAAGTTCTGCAACCCTATGGTGATGTGGGGAAAATATCGCAAGGGATGGTTCAAGACCTCTCTGCCTATCTCCTTCCAGTTTCATCACGTTCAGATGGACGGAGGACATGGAGCAAAGTTTCTTGAAATATTACAGCATACTATCAACAATTTAACGTGAGTTCGACAACTTGCTTTAGCTTGATGAGCCTTGCGAATAAAACAAACCGCTTGCCACAAGAATAAATTAATGCGACATTAATGTGTCATTTGTGACAATTAATGTAGGTTCGCAGAGCGAAAACATATAAGATCTCATTAATATTACATTAATACCGCATTAATTTTCCGTAAAGTACAAGCATCGGAGATGCATCCATGGAATTGTTCGCTATGGTTCACCAAGCAGAAGCAAGTCGTCGAACTCACGTTAATTATAACTATGTTTAGTAAGTTTCCGGTGCTCTGATTCCCTTTTCACGGGCGCGCTCAGCATTACGTTGCTTGATGGTCTTTTCCTTGTCTGCCTTCTGCTTGGTTATCTCGCCAGGCTTCTGCTTGTCGAGAGGACGGGCAAGGAGATTCCATTCGCGTGTGACATCCCACTTCTCGCGACAGGTGACCTTTTCATGATAATAATATACCTCTTCAGGCTGTAGGCCTGCTTCAAAATTACCAGTATCCCACTTACCGTTACCATTGTTATCTATGAACGCACGAAGATAGTATTCACCAGGCTTGACATAGTAAAATTCCGCGATTCCATCGACGGCAACAGCTTGTTTTATCACCCTCTCGCCCTTGTCAAGCATCTGCACAACAATATCAAGGGTATCACCTCCCGGATAGTGAGGCTTGACGAAAAGTGAACTGAAATCATCGGTTGTACTGACCTTGATACCTGCCTTATAAGGATGAGACTTCTTCCCATAAATATCCTCAAAGGCAAGAGTGTCTATCTCGAAACTATACTCAGCACCATCCTTCCACTCTGCTATCAACTCAAGATGACGAGGGGTGGCATTCTTCGACTGTCTCTGACGTAGTACAAAACGATCGTTATACCATTTTTCATCTTGCTTGATATAGAGATGTATGGCAGTTGTATCAATCCTTTGAATAGGAGTCGGCATCGTGATATAGATGCTCTGGTCAGGTGCCATCCTTTGATGGATTTCATACTTTGGCTCAAGAGGCTTGACAGGGAAGAGAGTATCCTTGACTTCCTCGCCACGCTTACGCTTCTTGGCTATTTTCTTTTCCCAGTCCTCCATTTCCTTCTTCAACTGCTTCATACGTTTTTCGTATGGCTGTTTTGAAAGGATTTCAACAGCAGAGTCCGTTTGGAGTGTGAGATGGCCAAGAGAGTCGGTGGCCTCATAGGTCAAATCCATTCTGAGCGTATCATTATCAATCAACGCAGAATCCTTTATCCAATAGGTAATAGTATCAAGTTTTGGAGTGTATTCCACTACAAAAGCATTGGTTTCATCGAAGTTCAGACCCTTAATCTGCGGCATCATCTCACTTGGTCCGCTGAAGAACATCTGGAACATATTAGCTTCCTTGCGCTCAATCTTGAGGAAGAAACGATCTGTCTGTTCCTTAACAAACTGACGCAACACAATATTATCAGGTCGGAAGTGTGTGTATGGCACTTGTTTGATGTCACGGATATGGATAGTGTCAGCCCAGATGGTGTCCTGTCGCACATCTGGAGCACAGCTTGGCACTATCACGTCATAGTTGTATGCAAAGCCTTCTGCTGCCTGTGAATACATGAAATTATCATCCATGTCGTTAAGAGCCACGACACGATATGAGCCTGGGGCTATGCCACGAATGACAAACTTGCCTCGTGAGTCTGTTCTTGCCACACGGATGAACGGATTCTTGAAGATGACCGTATCAAAAGCGTTGACTGGCATACCGTTGGCAATTCCATCCAACTGACTTTCGGTAAGGCGGTAAAGACCTACGAGTGTTCCCTTTACTGGCTCAAGGTTCTCAGCTGCAAGTACTGTACCTGAAACCTCAAGTGTATCAATCTGATCACCTGTAGAGAAACTGTAAGTGTAGTTGCCAAGAGGGTTTCCCTCGTTGTTATCTGTGATAGCGTCAGAGAAATCCACAGTATAGGTAGTGTTTTCTTTGAGCGTATCCTTTAGTTCTATGATTATTCGCTTGCCGGCAGCCTTTATCTCCGGTTGTTCGTGCTGAGGAGGTGAGATTACAACCTTTTCGCTTGCATTCTCAAGTTTGATATACTCATCAAAATTGATGATCACCTTCTTGTTCTTGCTGTTAGTGCCCCTATCAGAAGGAGAGGCACTCAATACACGAGGTGGAGTCTCATCATACCATCCACCGTCAGGGTTTCCCATACGGGCACAGGAAGTGAAGAGAAGAAGAAAGGCAAGACAAAAGAACAGTGGCCCCTCACCCGTCACTATGTGACGCCCTCTCCCCAAGGGGCGAGGGAAAAGATAGTTTTTAACGCTATGTAGGAAACGATTATTCACAATTAACTATTGATGTATTCGCAATTAATATTCTTGCTCCCCTTGATTAGAAATACTAACTTCCCCCTCGCCCCTTGGGGAGAGGGTGTCACATAGTGACGGGTGAGGGGCAGTTTATCCATTCATCTCTATCAACGCCTCAACGTAATCCCTTGAGTTGGAGAGTCTTGGTACTTTGTTCTGACCACCAAGCTTTCCACGGCTCTTCATCCATTGCTCAAAGAGACCTTGACGAGCCTTGACAATCTTCAGACAAACCATGTTGATGTCCTTATAACGCTTTGCCTCATAGTCGGAATTGAGTTCCTGAAGTTTTGAGTCGAGAGCATCGGCAAACTCATCCAAATCCTCTGGTTCCTTTGAGAACTCGATAACCCATTGATGATGAGGCACTACGCCCTCACTTCTAAAGACAGGAGCGGCAGTATATTCTCGTACTTGGGCATTACATTTCTGACAGGCGAACTTCAAACCTTTCTCCGCATTATCCACAATAAGTTCCTCACCAAAGGCATTTATAAAGTGCTTTGTACGACCAGAGATATAGAACTTATAAGGATTCTTCGATGTGAAGATTACGGTATCGCCTATCATATATCGCCAAAGACCACAACTCGTACTTATGAGCATAGCGTAGTTTTTGCCGATTTCAACGCCTTCAAGCGGCACAATGTTAGGGTTATCCTTCCCAAATTCATCCATTGGCAAGAACTCATAGAACACGTCATAGTCGAGCATGAGGAGCATGGACTTGTCGTTAGGATCATTCTGAAGTCCGAAGAATCCCTCTGAAGCATTATAAGTCTCCATATATTGCATCTTAGGAGACGTGATAAGCTGCTCATACTGACTGCGATATGGAGTAAAGGCGATACCTCCGTGGAAGAACACCTCAAGATTCGGCCATACCTCCTCAAGATGCTGTTTTCCTGAAAGTTCCATAACTCGCATCAAGACTGACATCATCCATGAAGGGACACCAGAGAGATTAGTCACGTTCTTATCAAGACACAGATGGGCTATACGGTCACGCTTAACCTCGAAATCAGATATCAAAGCCGTCTTCTTGTCTGGTACACGTACAAGATTCACAAGAGGGTTGATATTCTCGATAAGGATTGCGCTAAGGTCGCCAACAAGTGAACCTGCCACGTTATAGTTTGGCGAGTGTGAGCCTCCAAGAATGAGAGAGCGACCATCGAACAATCGGCTCTTCGGATTATTCTGGAGATACATAGCCACAGCATCATTACCTCCCTGATAATGAATGTGTTTCAATCCTTCAGGACTAACAGGAATGAACTTCGACTTATCGTTTGTCGTACCAGATGACTTGGCATACCACTTCACTTGTCCTGGCCAAAGGATATCCTTCTCGCCATGACGCATACGGTCAATGTCGCCTTTAAGTTCCTCGTAGGTATTGACAGGCACGTTATGGGCGAAATCCTCATACGACCTGGTCATATTGAAGATATGATCTCTTCCATACTCAGTATCACTTGCCCGACGAAGCAGACTCATGAGGACATCATTCTGCATCTGGGCACCCTCATTCATGTGGCGCTCAAGCTCTTTCTGTCTCTTTAGGAAGTACAATCTTGCTATGGATGTTATGCTCATTGTTATCTTGTTGCAAATAATGCCATATATTCGTGCAAAATTACGAAATAACTCGCAGATAACAAAATATCATAACATTTTTTGACATTACACCATCGAAGAACTCCTCACGCTAATACATAATAAAATGCAAAGACACTAAGACGCAGAGATTAATTTTGAACACGGAAATCACAGAACAAACGAAATATTCTTTGGAATTATTCTGTGTCCGAAAAACTCAGCGACTTAGCGTCTTTGCGTTATAAAAAAGACAAGATATCTATTCGTTCAAACCATTGATATTGAACTTCTTGCCGTTCTTGACAATTACGATTTTTCCATTCTCAAGATACTTTTTGCTCTTCGTGCTATTATCAGTATTGATATTGATAATGCCAGTTGAACTTCCAGACAGTTTTTCGTAAGTTTTTTCGGCTTCGATCAAGAGGTTTGTGTTCTTAACGAGAGCTTGAACTTCCTTACTAAGAGAATCAAAAGCAAAACGAGCTGTAGTAATCTTTGATTTGCAATCAGCAGTATTCTTAACAGTACCGATAGCATTAATCAAACCTTCTATTGTCAGAGCTGCAACTTCCTCTGCATCATCAATAACATTGAAATAATTCCATTCTTTTGCATTCTGGTATGCTTCTTTACATCCAACAGGAACATGCAAATCCCCATAAGTACTATAATCAGTCAAAACCCAAAAGAGATTCTGTGGAATGCTTGACAAATTGATTACAGAAGACAATTTGGGACAACCACCAAACGCTCCATCATCAATTTTTGTCACAGAACTTGGTATTATTACTGATGCAAGTTTGGCACAGCCATCGAATGTATAAGAATTAATGCAATCAAGTTTATTAGATATGCTGACAAATGAAAGTTCAGTACACTCTGAAAATGCAAGCCTACCTATAAATGTCACAGAGTTAGGAATCGATAGTGATGTGATTGAAGCACATTGATAAAACGCTTGGTCACCAATTGTCTCCAACGTATTGGGAAACTCGATTGTCTTAAGATTGTCACATAATTGAAAAGCCATATCGCCTATGTTGATGATGTTGTCAGGTATGCTAATCGATTTAAGTGCATCGCAGTTATAGAAGCTGCTATGTGGAATTTCTTTTAAGCCACTACCTAAAGAAACCGATGACAGATTAGTACACTCTGAAAAAACACTAAATCCCATTTCCGTTACAGAATCTGGAATTTTGATAGAAGTCAAGCCTTCACAGCCAGAGAAAGCAACATCTCCAATGTTTGTCACAGAGTTAGGGATGATGATTGAAGTGAGGCCTTCACAACCTCGAAAAGCAATATCTCCAATGTTTGTCACAGAGTTAGGGATAATGATCGAAGTGAGACTTTCGCAATAACCAAAAGCTTCCGTTCCAATACTCGTCACGGAATTAGGGATGGTGATTGAAGTGAGATTTTTACACCAACAAAAAGCATAATTTCCAATGGTTGTCACTTTGTATGTTACTCCTTCATGGGTAATAAACGAAGGGATGGTTATAGCGCCTACATATTGACCAGGGTCACTAGAACTTTCCAAACGATGATTTCCGTTATAAGTAACACTCGCCTTTCTAGTTGCCCTATCGAGGTTGTATGAAATACCATCAATACAGGCATCAGCTGCAAAACTTACCAATGACATCATCAATGCCACGGCAAGCGTAAAAATGCGGTTGTAAATAGTCTTCATTTTTTCTTGAATTTTAAAAGTTTTAAGTTTTTCGGGCACAAAAGTATGGAATGTTTCTAATTCCTCCAAGCAATCTCTCAATTATTTTCGATTTTTTATCGTGGTTTCTTTGCTTTTCTTTCTCTTACCTTCCTCTCTTGTTGCTCTTCTCTTATTCTTTTCTTCCTCTTCTTGTCCGAAGATACTCCATCGATTCTCCATCGATACTCCATCGATGGTCCATCGTTTCGATGGAGGATCGATGGACTAACGATGGAGTACTGATGGACTATCCTCGGAGAAAATGCGAAGAAAAAGCGCGCTCTCTGGAATTGCCTAAACAACATTTTTAATGCCCGAAAATAAAAAAAATATAAAAAACGAAAAAAAAGTGGAGAAAAGTGGTGGAAAGTGGGGAAAATTGTGTAATTTTGAACGCAAATTATAATATAAATTAACATGCGCGTGGTTATATAACTATAAATGAGATTCTTAGGCAACATAGAGGCAAAGGCAGACAGTAAGGGACGAGTGTTTCTTCCTGCAGGTTTTCGCAAGGTGCTCCAGGCATCTGGCGAGAATCAGATTGTCATGCGCAAGGATGTGTTCCAAGATTGTCTCGTGCTATATCCCGAAAGCGTATGGAATGAGCAGGTCGATCAGCTTCGCTCAAAACTCAATCGCTGGAACAAGCAGCATCAGCAGATATATCGTCAGTTTGTGTCTGACGTGGAGCTGGTAAATCTTGACGCGAGCGGTAGAATGTTGATACCTCGACGTTATCAGCAGTTGGTGGGCATAACACAGGATGTTCGCTTCCTCGGTGTTGGTGACACTATCGAGATATGGGCTGGCGGTAAGGATAGCAAGCCGTTTATGGATGCTGAGGACTTCGGCAAGGCATTGGAGGAGTTGATGAGGCCTCTCCCCCCGCCCTCCCCCGTAGGGAGGGAGCCGGAGTGCTAAAGGCACACAAAGAAAACCTCTTAATAAAACCAGCAAAAGTAACTAAGTAATTAGTAACTTGTAATTCGTAATAAACAAAAATTTGTAACTAATAACCGATGTATCATATTCCAGTTTTGCTCAACGAGAGTATTGACGGTCTGGATATCCGTCCGGGTGGCATCTATGTAGATGTGACTTTTGGAGGTGGTGGCCATAGCCGTGAGATACTACGCAGACTGAATGGTACAGGACATCTTTACAGTTTCGATCAGGATGCGGATGCCGAGCAGAATATAGGGGAGGCTCCAGAGAACTTCACATTCGTGAGAAGCAATTTCAGATACCTGAACAACTGGATGAGATACTATGGCGTGGATCATATAGACGGTCTGCTTGCCGACCTTGGAGTATCTTCACATCACTTTGACGATGAGACGCGAGGTTTCTCCTTCCGCTTCGACGCTCCTCTTGACATGAGGATGAACAAGCGTGCCGGAGCGACTGCCGCTGATATAGTGAACAACTACGAGGAAGAGCGGTTGGCTGATATCTTCTATCTCTACGGAGAGATGAAGAACTCACGAAAGATAGCCTCTGCATTGGTGAAATACCGTCAGACGCAGAAGATAGAGACCACACAGGATTTCCTGAAGGCGGTGGAGCCTTTCTTCAAGCATGAACGTGAGAAGAAGGATATGGCAAAGCTCTTTCAGGCTTTGCGCATTGAGGTGAACCACGAGATGGACGCCTTGCGCGAGATGCTATACGCAGCAACAAACTGGCTTGGTGAAGGTGGCAGGCTCTCTGTTATAACCTACCACAGTCTTGAGGACAGGATTGTGAAGAACATCATCAAGACAGGCAACGTGGAAGGAAAGCGTAACGAGGACTTCTACGGAAGGGTGAGTACCCCATACAAGGCAATCAACAACAAAGTCATCGTACCTGATGACGATGAGCAGAGGGAGAATCCCCGCTCAAGAAGCGCAAAGCTGAGGATTGCCGTTAAGATTGACAACCAAAAGGAATAGGAAATGATGCAAGAGGATAAAGACATAAAAATGACTATTACTCCTACGCCGGCAGAGGAATCTGAGGTGCAGGAAAGTCTTGCATCTGCCTCAGTAGAGGAGAATATTGACAAGGATCTTGCAGAGAATGCGCAGGAGGCTTCCCAACACGACCCTACAGCCAAGACCCTTGAGGATATCATGCATCAGGAGGCGCATGAGTCGGAGACCCAACCACCATCAAACTTCTCTTTGAGCAGAACCCTTGGTGGCGCTATCCTTGCACATATCATCCAGAGCCAGATAAAACTGGTTCTGCTCATAACTCTTTTCCTTATTATATATATAACATGCCGTTATCAATGTCAGCAGAAGATGGTGGAGATAGACCGTATGGAGCAGCAACTTACAGCTATCAGATACAAGGCCACCGTTGTGACAAGTTTCCTGACGGAGAAAAGCAGAGAAAGTAATATTATGGATATGCTGGAACAGAAAGGCGACAGTACCTTGCAGATTCCAAAGGATCCACCATATAAAATTAACGTGCCTGAGTAAATGAAACAGCAGTTTGACAATAGAAAGTCAATGACACGCTATTCCCTCATTGCAGTAGTGATGATGTTCGTTGCCGTTGCAGTATTGGGACGTGCGTTCTATGTCATGACAGCCGAGAGATCATACTGGCTTGCTGTGGCAGCTCAGGTGAAGAAGGATAGTGTTATCATTGAGCCGACAAGAGGTAATATCCTGAGCGCTGGTGGTCAGCAGTTGGCTTGTAACCTTCCGGAATATCGTATATATATGGATTTTGAGGCTATACGCGAATCCAAGTGCGATACGCTTTGGCATGATGCCCAGGGTAAGCCGACAAAGGAACTCAGGGAACTTTGCAAAGGACTTCATAAGCTCTTCCCATCACGTTCAGCAGAAGAATTTCTTCAGAACTTAGAGGACGGCTATGCGTGGAAATCTGCTACTACGGGCAAGCATCACAGGGCATGGCCAGTATGGAAACAGCGTATTCCATACATGAAATATACAGAGGTCAAGAAACTGCCTATCTTCAAGCTCCGTCAGGGGTTGAGCGGATTCTATGCTCAGAAGTTCATGATTAGAAACCGTCCTTACGGTCCTATGGCTGCTTCAATAGTAGGTTCTGCATATAAGGAAACAGGAAAGGCTTATGCTGGTCTTGAACTTGCCTACGATACCGTACTTGCCGGAACTCCGGGTATCAAGCATAGACGTAAGGTGCTGAATAAGTTTATCAATATCAGCGATACAGCAGCCGTTGACGGTGAGGATATTGTTACGACTATTGACGTAAGTATTCAGGACCTTGCAGAGCGATCTTTGAAGAAAGAGCTTATCAAGGATAATGCATATACAGGTGTGGCTATCGTGATGGAAGTGGCTACTGGCGATATCAAGGCAATGGTGAACCTTGACCGCGACTCTCTCGGCAACTATTACGAAGGTCGCAACCACGCTATTGCCGACTTGCTTGAACCAGGTTCTGTGTTCAAGACCGCAAGTATTCTTACCGCTCTTGAGGATGGCTTTATACCAGATACAGCCAACTGCAAGGTAGATACAGGCTATGGTATCCTTGAGATGCATGGAGCCAAGATGCGTGACCATAACTGGCATAACGGTGGATATGGAGTAATCAATGTATCACGCATCCTTCAGGTGAGTTCGAATATCGGTGTCAGCGTACTGATAGACAAGTTCTATGGCAAGAACCCTGAGAAATTCGTTGCAGGCATTCATCGTCTTGGTTTGGCTACTGACTTGAAGTTGCCATTCCCTGAATATAGCGCACCAAGAATCCGTTTCCCTAAGAGGGATAAAACAGGTCGCTATTGGTCAAACTGGAGTAAGACGGCTCTTCCTTGGATGAGTATCGGTTATGAGACGCAGGTTCCTCCAATATCAACTCTCACCTTCTATAATGCCATTGCCAATGGCGGTAAGATGGTAAAACCTCGTTTCGTCACCCGTGTGGAGAAAGACGGAGAAGTGGTAAGGGAATATCCTGTGGAGGTTATCAAAGAGCATATATGCAGCAATGCATCATTAGGCATAATACAGGATATTCTGTTCAAGGTGGTACACGTAGGTCTTGGTAAGACTGCAGGTTCAAGGGCTTTCGACGTATCGGGAAAAACAGGTACTGCCCAGAAGGCTCATAATGGTTCTTACAAGAGCGGTACTGTGGATTATCTGCTGAGTTTCTGCGGATACTTCCCTTCAGAGAAGCCAAAGTACAGTTGTATCGTATGTATTCAGAAGTCTGGTTTGCCTGCATCTGGTGGTCTGATGAGCGGTCAGGTGTTCCACGATATTGCCGAGGGTATTATGGCAAAGAACATAAGATACCCAAGTAAGGCTGCAAAGGATGAGCTTTCACGTTTCGTTCCTGATGTAAAGAGAGGAAATATCCTCGCTGCCGATTATGTTCTTTCAAAGCTCGGAATGAAGACCAATGGCGGATGGAATGGCAGTTATGTAACAGGAAATCCAGTCTGGGGCTCGGCAAAGAGTGATGACAAGGAGGTAAAGCTTGAAAAGGTGGCTGCAACTCCTAGGAATCAGATGCCTGACGTAATAGGAATGGGTGCTCGTGATGCCGTATATATACTTGAGAGTCGCGGAATGAAGGTGACAATCAGGGGCAGAGGTCGTGTGATGCAGCAGAGCCTTGCTCATGGCAAGCCTTTCAAACGAGGACAAAGGATTGAGCTGATATTGAATTAAAAGCCTAACCAAGCCTTCCCAAAGGGAAGGATGTTAGATAGTATTTCTCCTTATGGGAGCTGTGCATATTCATTGTACATACAACCCAAACAGGTAATTAGTAATTTATAATTCGTAATATATTATGAAACTGAGTGATTTGCTTAAGAATATAGTTACTATCAGCATTACGGGTGATGCTGAGTGTGACATCAAGGGAGTCAACATTGATTCCCGAAAAGTGGCTGACGGTCATCTCTTCATCGCTATGCGCGGTACTCAGGTGGATGGACATAAGTTCATACCAAAGGCTGAGGAACTTGGTGCTGCTGCTATTCTTTGTGAACAACTTCCTGAGGAGAAGAAGCAAGGTGTAACCTATGTTCAGGTGGCAGATACAGAGGATGTCGTTGGTCAGGTGGCTACTACATTCTATGGCAATCCTACATCGAAGCTGAAACTGGTTGGCGTGACAGGAACAAATGGTAAGACCACTATCGCCACATTATTATATAATATGTTCCGTAAGATGGGACATAAATGCGGTCTGCTCTCAACCGTCTGCAACTATGTGGAGGGTGAGGCATATCCAACAGAGCACACAACTCCAGACCCAATCGAACTGAATGAGCTGTTGGGTAAGATGGCAGATGCTGGTTGTGAGTATGCTTTTATGGAATGTTCAAGTCATGCTATCGCCCAGAAGCGTATCGGTGGACTGACATTCGCTGGCGGTATCTTCACCAACCTTACACGCGACCATCTCGACTATCACAAGACCTTGGAGAACTATCGCGATGCAAAGAAGAAGTTCTTCGACGATATGCCAAAGAATGCCTTCGCTATCACTAATGCCGATGACAAGAACGGTATGGTAATGGTTCAGAACACCAAGGCAACCGTCAAGACATACTCTATCCGCACTATGGCAGATTTCCATGCCAAGATCATAGAGTGCCACTTCGAGGGCATGTATCTTGAGGTAAACGGCAAGGAAGTAGGTGTGCAGTTCATCGGCAAGTTCAACGTCAGCAACCTCCTCGCAGTATATGGAGCAGCCGTTATGCTCGGTAAAGATCCTGAGGATGTGCTTGTTACTCTCAGCACATTGAAGAGCGTGGCAGGAAGACTTGAGCCAATTCGCTCTGCAGAAGGTGTTACAGCACTCGTTGACTATGCCCATACTCCAGACGCACTTGAGAATGTTCTCAATGCCATCCACGAGGTTATGGAAGGAAAGTCGGGTAAGATTATTACCGTATGTGGTGCTGGCGGTAACCGAGACAAGGGTAAGCGTCCACTCATGGCACAAGAGGCTGTAAAGCAGAGTGACCGTGTTATCATCACCTCAGACAACCCTCGCTTTGAGGAACCACAGGATATCATAAATGATATGCTTGCAGGACTTAACGCACAGCAGATGAAGTCAGTAATCAGCATCGTGGATCGTCGTGAGGCTATCAGAACAGCAGTTATGATGGCAGAGAAGGGTGATGTAATCCTCATCGCAGGTAAGGGTCACGAGGACTATCAGGATGTCAAGGGCACAAAACATCACTTTGACGATAGAGAAGAGGTGAGGAAAGCCTTCGGTAATTAAAAATTGAAAATTGAAAATTTAGAAATTTGTAATTCAAAAGAATGTTATATTATTTCTTTCGTTTTCTTGAGAAGTGGGACATTCCAGGTTCTGGTATGTGGAGTTATATCTCCTTCCGTGCTTTGCTGGCATTGATTCTCTCACTTATTATCTCCATCTGGTTTGGTGAGTATTTCATCAAATGGATGAAGCGTCACAATGCCACAGAGGCTCAGCGTGACAAGAGCATCGACCCATACGGTGTAGAAAAGAAGGGTGTACCAACAATGGGTGGCGTCATCATTCTCATTGCCACAATCGTGCCATGTCTTCTCTTCGGCAGACTACGTAACATCTATATGATTCTGATGCTTGTCACAACCGTATGGCTCGGAGCTATCGGTTTTGCCGATGACTATATCAAGATGAAGATAACGAAAGATGGTCTTCGTCCTATATACAAGCTGATAGGTCAGGCTGCCCTTGGTCTCATTGTCGGACTAACGCTTTGGGCAAGTCCTGATGCCGTAATCCGCGAGAACGTATCACAGCAACGTCATGGTACGGAAGTTGTAGTATATAAAAGTGAACCTGTAAAATCAGCGGCTACCACTATTCCATTTGTGAAGAACAATAATTTGAACTACTCAGATTTGTTCACATGGTTGGGAGAATACAGAAGTGCTGCTACATGGATTTTCTTTGTACTCCTCACTACATTCGTAGTCATGGCGGTAAGTAATGGTAGTAACCTGAATGACGGTATGGACGGTATGTGTGCCGGTAACTCGGCCATAATATGTGTGGCACTTGGGGTTCTTGCCTATGTGTCATCGCACATAGGATATGCCTCATATTTCAACATAATGTACATACCAGAGTCACAGGAACTTGTAATATTCCTATGTGCATTCATGGGTGCTCTCATTGGTTTCCTCTGGTACAATGCCTATCCTGCTCAAGTGTTTATGGGCGATACAGGTTCGTTGGCAATCGGTGGTATCATCGCTGTTACGGCAATCATCATCCACAAGGAGTTGCTTATCCCTATACTTTGCTTTGTGTTCTTCATGGAGAGCATAAGCGTAATGACTCAGGTACAGGTTGCAAAATATGGCAACAAGCGTAACAAGAAGCTTCGCCTTTTCAAGCGTGCACCTATCCACGATGCCTTCCGTATCAAACCGGGACAGTTGGCTCCAGACATAAAGGTGATGCTTAACTGGCCAAAGGGATGCTGGTTGGAGTCAAAGATAACCACACGCTTCTGGATTATAACAATCCTGCTTGCAGCTATGGCTATCATTACATTAAAGATAAGATAATTAACAATTAACACATACTATCAAACATCCTTCCCTTTGGGAAGGCTTGGTTAGGCTTATGAAATTAGTAATACTTGGAGCTGGAGAAAGTGGTGCAGGAACCGCAATACTGGCACAGAAACAGGGATACGAGGTGTTCGTATCTGATATGGGACAGATCAAGGAAAAGTACAAGAAAGTTCTTGATGATCATAACATCCGTTGGGAGGAAGGTAAGCATACCGAAGCTGAAATCCTTTCTGCTACAGAGGTTGTAAAGAGTCCGGGCATTCCTGATACAGCTCCTATGGTAAAGAAACTCATTGAGCAAAACACTCCTATCCTCAGCGAACTTGAGTTTGCAAAGAGATATAGTAAAGGTAAGTGTATCTGCATCACAGGAAGTAATGGTAAGACAACTACCACCTCTCTCATATACTATATTATGCAGAAGGCTGGTAAGGATGTAGGTCTTGCAGGTAACATCGGACGCTCATTCGCCCTTCAGGTTGCAGAGGAAGATCATGAGTGGTATGTCCTTGAAATAAGCTCATTCCAGCTCGATAATATGTTCGATTTCCGTGCAGATGTAAGCGTTCTGATGAATATCACTCCCGACCACCTCGACAGATATGAGTTCGAGATGCAGAACTATACCGACTCAAAGATGCGCATCATACAGAATCAGACAGCAAACGATACATTTGTTTATTGGAAGCAGGATGAGCATATCGAGGAGGAACTTACAAAGCGTGAGAAAGGCTATGCTCCAAAGCCTACACCTTCAAGTAAGGCTGTGAGGGCTGGTCATCCAACCTTATGCGGTTTCGTTGATACTGACTTTGAGAAATATGGTCTTGAGTTCTCTCAGATGGGACAGCACAACAAGCGTAATGCCCTTGCTGCATATCTCGCAACTAAGCAGGTAGGTGTTGATGAGAACATCATCCGCGAGTGTCTGAAGGATTTCCCAGGCGTAGAGCATCGTCTGGAGCGTGTTGCTGAGAAGAATGGTGTTCTCTTCATCAACGACTCAAAGGCAACAAACGTAGATGCCTGCAATGTAGCTCTCGAGGCTATGGAACGCCCGACAATCCTAATCGTAGGAGGCAAGGACAAGGGCAATGACTATAGCACTATCCACGAACTCGTAGCTCGTAAGTGCGTAGGATTAGTCTATCTCGGTGCTGACAACAAGAAACTTCATGAGGCATTCGATGACCTCGATATGCCAATCGCTGATACTCACAGCATGAAGGATTGCGTTGAGGCATGCGTTAAGATGGCAAAATCAGGCGATGCAGTATTGTTGTCTCCTTGCTGTGCAAGCTTCGACCTCTTCAAGAACATGGAGGATAGAGGTGAGCAGTTCAGGGAACAGGTGAAAAATATAAATTAAACAATAAGCAATTATACTATTATAGACTTTGGATTCACTGAAGCAAATAAACAATATCTTCAAAGGCGATAAGGTGATATGGGCCGTCTTCTTCCTGCTCTGTATAGTGAGCATTATAGAAGTGTATTCCGCATCATCAAGCTTGGGATATAAGTCTGGCAACTATTGGAAGGCTGCTACCTATCACACGTTCCTTCTATTGATAGGACTTGGTGTGATAGTGATGACACTTAACATTAAGTGTAAGTTCTTCAAGCTTGCCACACCTATACTCGTACCTTTAGCCTTCTTTATGCTGATTCTTGTTTTTTTCTGTGGAACCAAGGAAAATGACGCTGCTAGATGGCTGAAAATAGGATTCATACCTATACAGCCGTCAGAGATAGCCAAGGGTGCTATGGTTCTTGCTACTGCACAGATTCTTAGTGCTATGCAGATAGCAGATGGTGCAGCTCCTAAGGCAATGAAGTATGTGCTTATAACAGGTGCGTTCCTAATACTTCCAATTGCTCCTGAGAACCTATCAACGGCGGTAATGCTATCTTTTGTAGTTTTTCTGATGATGATTATCGGACGAGTTCCACTAAAACAGTTAGGCTTGCTTGTCTCGGTTTGCGTTTTACTTATCGGACTTGGAATAGGATCTATTCTCGCCTTTGGTAAGACTCCTGAAAATAGTCTCACGGATAAGGAGAAAATGCACCTTACAGAGGAGATACAAGAGACTGAGGATGGAATACCTGTGGCAATAAAAGACAAAGAAAAGAACGAGAAGAAGGTAGAACTTACAGGTGTACAGAAAATCGCTCACCGATTCGATACATGGAAAGGTCGTATAATGGAGTTCTCCAATAAAGAAGAAGTTCCACCAGAGAAATTTGACCTTGACAAGAACGGTCAGGTAGGTCATGCGAGAATTGCAATCGTATCAAGTAACGTCACAGGACGTGGTCCTGGCAATTCTGTTGAGCGTGATTTCCTTTCACAGGCTTTCTCGGATTTCATCTATGCAATAGTCATTGAGGAGTTAGGCTTAGGTGGAGCTTTTGTCGTGGCATTCCTGTATGTGGTATTGCTCTTCAGAACAGGTATTATAGCCAGAAGGTGCAAGAATCCTTTTCCTGCATATCTTGCAATGGGATTAGCACTACTGATGGTTACACAGGCATTGTTCAATATGATGGTAGCCGTAGGACTTGTTCCTGTCACCGGACAACCTCTGCCTCTTATCAGTAAGGGTGGTACATCAAGCATTATCAACTGCCTCTATATCGGTGTGATTCTCAGTATCAGCAGAACGGCAGCCCGAAGAGATGATGCAGTTTTAATAGATAATTAATAATTGAAAATTGACAATTTACAATGGACAAGGAACTTAGAGTAATAGTAAGTGGAGGTGGTACAGGTGGCCATATCTTCCCTGCTGTGTCTATAGCCAACGCAATCAAGGCAATGCGTCCTGATGCGAAGATTCTATTCGTCGGTGCTAACGGACGAATGGAGATGGAACGTGTTCCTGCTGCTGGTTACGAGATAAAGGGACTTCCTGTTCGCGGTCTTATCCGCCCTCTCTGGAGTCCTAAGAATATAAGTGTGATGCTCGACTTCATCAAGAGCCGTAGCATGGTAAAGAGTATAATCCGCGATTTCCGTCCGCAGGTTGCTGTGGGTGTTGGCGGCTATGCATCCGCACCAACCCTTAACGCTGCCTACGCAATGGGTATTCCTTGTCTGATACAGGAACAGAACTCATATGCTGGCGTTACAAATAAGTCTCTTGCTAAGAAGGCTGAGAAGATATGTGTTGCCTATGATGGAATGGAGCGTTTCTTCCCTGCTGAGCGCATCTTGAAAACAGGTAATCCTGTGCGTCAGGCTCTTCTTGAGAATACTATGACTAAGGAAGAGGCATGCAAGGCAATGAATCTCAATCCTGAGAAGCCTGTTATCCTCGTTATCGGCGGTTCTCTTGGAGCACGCACCGTAAACGACTCTATCGCTGGTGGCATAGAGAGATTCGACAATGCTGAGATACAAGTTGTGTGGCAGACAGGTAAATACTATGCAGAGGAATGTGAGCGTAAGGCAGAAGGCTCCAAGTTCGTGAAGGCTCAGGCTTTCATCTCTGATATGGCAACAGCCTATCGTGCTGCTGATATCGTAATAAGCCGTGCCGGAGCTTCCTCTATAAGCGAGCTATGTCTCTTGGGCAAGGCTTCAATCCTTGTTCCTTCTCCTAACGTGGCTGAGGATCACCAGACAAAGAATGCACGTGCCCTTTCTGACAAGAACGCTGCAATCTTCGTGGCTGACAAGGATGCAAGAGCCCAACTTGTTGACGAGGCCATCAAACTCGTTAGCGACAAGTCACGCATAGCCTCTTTGGAGACTGAGGTCAAGAAACTCGCATATCACAACTCTGCGGAAGTTATCGCAAAAGAGGTGATAAAATTAGCGGAAAGATAAAAACAGTGGCCTCTCCCCCCGCCCTCCCCCGTAGGGAGGGAGCCGGAATGCCCCAAAGTAATAATAATGAATAATTAACAATATAACATGCCTATCGCGCTCCGGCTCCCTCCCTACGGGGGAGGGCGGGGGGAGAGGCCATATTTCTATGCAAGATATAAAAGCAGTATATTTCGTTGGTGCAGGTGGCATTGGAATGAGTGCCATAGCACGTTACTTCATCAATCGTGGCCTCGTTGTTGCAGGCTATGACAAGACTCCTTCAGCTCTCACTCTTCAGTTGCAGAAGGAAGGTATGCTTATTCACTATGAAGAGGATGTAGAACAGATACCTCTTGCTTGTCGTGACAAGGAGCATTGTCTTGTTATCTACACTCCTGCCATACCAAACGAGCACGCTGAGCTTCAGTTCTTCCGCAATGGTGGTTTTGATATTCAGAAACGTGCTCAGGTATTGGGTACTCTTACAAAGTCGCTCAAGGGACTTTGCTTTGCCGGAACACACGGCAAGACCACCACTTCAACGATGTGCGCTCATATCATGCACCAGAGTTCCATGGATTGCAACGCCTTCCTCGGCGGTATCTCCAAGAACTATGGCACGAACTATATCCTCTCAAACGACAGCCCATACGTTGTCATCGAGGCTGATGAGTTTGACCGCTCTTTCCATTGGCTCCGTCCTTGGATGTCTGTAATCACGGCAACAGACCCTGACCATCTCGACATCTACGGAACAAAGGAGGCTTACCTTGAGTCTTTCCGTCATTATACCACTCTCATCCAGCCGGGTGGTGCTCTCATCATCCATACTGGTCTTGAGGTTAAGCCTGATGTTCAGGATGGTGTAAGGACATATACCTATTCCAAGAATGAAGGTGATTTCCATGCAGAGAACATCCGCATTGAGAATGGTGAGATTTCCTTCGACCTTGTTTCTCCTATTGAGAATGTCAAGGGCGTAGAACTCGGGCAGCCTGTGCCTATCAACATAGAGAACGGCATAGCTGCAATGGCAATGGCACAGCTCAATGGCTGTACTGCTAATGAGCTTCGTCATGGAATGAAGACATACCGTGGCGTGGACCGTCGCTTTGACTTCCGCATACGCAATGACAAGCACGTGCTGCTCTCCGACTATGCCCATCATCCGAAGGAGATATTCGAGAGTGCGCGTTCAATGCGCGAGGTTTATAAGAACCGTCACATCACCGCAATATTCCAGCCTCACCTCTACACTCGCACACGCGATTTCTACAAGGATTTCGCCGATGCGCTGTCACAGCTCGACGAGGTGATACTCTGTGATATCTATCCAGCCCGCGAACTTCCAATCGAGGGCGTTACGTCAAAGCTCATCTACGATAACCTTCGTCCGGGCATCGAGAAGAGTATGGTTCATAAGGAGGATGTTCCTGAACTTGTGAAGAATCGTGATTTCGACGTGCTCATCATCCTTGGTGCCGGCGATTTGGACAACTATATGGAGGAACTCGCAGAGATTATAAAGAATAAGGAGTAAAGTAGATAGTAGAAAGAGTAAAGTAGATAGTAAATCAGTGCAAATTAGAATAAACTGGAAATACTGTGCTCTGATAGTCATTGACTTGGTGATTGCCGTTTACCTCGTCTTCGCTATGACCTCGTGGAACAAACCCGACGAGACACCCCGCCTATGCAATAAGGTGGAGATAAATATCGAGGATGAGAACGAGAACGGTTTCCTCAAGACAGCGGAGGTAAAGACGCTTCTTGAGAAGAAATCCCTATACCCTCTTAATCAGAGGCTTGAGAATGTCAATACCCGAGAGATAGAGAACATATTGCTGAAGACCGCTTTTGTAAAGACGGCGCAGTGCTATGTCACTACCGAGGGACACGTTAATCTCAGCCTTACCCAGCGTACTCCTATCGTTCGAGTAAAAGCCGAAAACGGTGAGGACTACTATATTGATGACAATGGCGGTGTGATGCCAAACACACAATACACGTCAGATATGATCATCGTTACCGGTGCTCTCAGCAAGCAATACGCTTGTAAATATATCAGCCTCCTCGCCTCTACAATCATGGCTGACGACCTGTGGCGTAACCAGATAGAGCAAATCAACGTACTCAGGGATAAAACCATCGAAATCATCCCTCGTGTTGGCGACCATATCATCAACATTGGTATGCTGCCGAATAGTCGCTTTCCGGAAAAGCGAAAGAATATTGTCACGGAGTTTGTACAGAAACAGCTTCAGCGTATAGAGCTGTTTTATAAATACGGTCTCTCCGAAGCCGGATGGAACAAGTATTCCTACATATCCGTTGAATTTGCAAATCAGGTCATCTGCACCAATCGCGACGGACAGAGGCATCAGGTAGCAAAGCCTATAGCCGTTGCACAACCTGCTCCACAACCTGAAACCACCACCACTACTGATGAAAAGACTAAGGTGGAAGGTGAAAAGAACAAGGTGGAGGAGCAGTCCAAGAAGCAGGAAACCGTAAAGAAGGAAGAAAAGAAGGAGAGCGCCTCCAAGAAGGAGGAAAAAGCCAAGCCGAAGGAAACTCCTAAGAAAGATGCTCCTAAGAAGGACAGTCAACCTAAGAAGGATGACAAGGCAAAGGCTAAGGCAAAGGACACTCCGAAGAAAGATAACACTCCGAAGAAAGATAACACTCCGAAGAAGGACAATTCTCCAAAGAAGGAGAACACCCCGAAGAAGGACAATAAGTCTAAATCAACAGACAAGACCTCGAAGGGTAAAAAGCCCTAAAACAATATAGTAGTAAAAACAATAAATATCAGCATATATGCCATCAAAGAATTTCATCGTAGCCATAGAACTTGGCTCTACAAAAATCACAGGTGTTGCCGGTCAGAAGAATCACGACGGCAGTTTCACTGTCAATGCTGTGGTAAGGGAAGATTCCACCACCTGCATCCGCAAGGGTGTGGTCTATAATGCAGATAAGACAGTGCAGTGTATAACCACTATCATCAACCGTCTGAAGACGAGTATGAAGACAGAGATTGCCCAAGTCTATGTTGGCGTGGGTGGTCAGTCTATTCACTCTGTGCGCAACGTACTGGTGAAGGATCTTGCCGACTCGCAGCAGGTTACTCAGGATTTGGTTAACGAACTCATGGACACCAACCGTGCCATGGACTATAAGGACTTTGAGATTCTTGACGTTGTAACACAGGAGTACAAGGTGGATAACCAGTTCCAACTGGAGCCTGCAGGCATTGAATGCAACCATCTTGAGGGCAACTTCCTGAACATCATCCAGCGCAAGAGATACTACCATAGCCTTAACAACTGCTTCGACCGCGCAGGGGTGGCTATCGCGGAGATGTATCTTGCGCCTATCGCACTTGCTGATGCCGTTCTCACCGATGCTGAGAAGAGAACAGGCTGTATGCTTGTAGATATCGGTTATGAGACAACCACCGTACAGGTGTTCTACAAGAACATTCTCCGCCACCTTGCCGTTATTCCATTGGGTGGCAATAATGTCACAAAGGATATCGTCTCTCTCCAGATGGAAGAGGCTGATGCTGAAAAGATGAAGCTTCGTTATGCCTCTGCCTATACAGAGACTAGCGAGATTGATGGCTCTTTGTCCTACAGCATCGACAGCGACCGCAAGATTGAGAGCCGTAAGTTCATTGAACTCATCGAGGCACGTGTTCAGGAGATCATACAGAATGCATGGTATCAGGTTCCTGTGGAGCTTACCGACAAACTCGTGGGCGGTATCGTCGTCACAGGCGGTGGCAGTAACATGAAGAATATCGACGTGGCATTCCGCAACCACACCCATATCTCAAAGGTGCGCATTGCCAAGTACGTAAACTACAACATTCATTCATCAAATAGCGAAATCACTGCCCATAATGGCATGATGAATACTATCCTCGGTCTGTTGGCCAAGGGCGAGATAAACTGTGCAGGCGAGAATATCATGGAACAGCAGGATATGTTCGCTGCACCATCCAAGGCTCCTGAGAATGATCCTGACAGCGAATACAAGCCACGTCCTGTTGAGCAGCCTGCTACCGGTTTCGGCAAGGTAAAGACTGCCGAGGAAAAGGCTCGTGAGGCTGCCGAGGAAGAGGAGCGCAGGAAAGCTGAGGAAGAACAGAAACGCAAGGAAGAAGAGGAGGAAAGAGAGGCAAAGGCAAAGAAAGGTCCTTCCTTCACCTCAAAACTCATGAAATGGCTCGGCACATTCACGGAGCCGGATGAGTAAGCCTGCGGCTAATTAACAATTAACAATGAAAAATTAATAATTAACTTGCCCAACAAGGATAAATACTATCAAACATCCTTCCCTTTGGGAAGGCTTGGTTAGGCTTTAAACTTTACCATATGGAAGATATTAACAACAGCATACTCGACTTCGGTGAGTTAGACAAGCAGAATAGCATCATCAAGGTCATCGGTGTAGGTGGTGGTGGTGGCAACGCCGTTAATCACATGTACCGTGAAGGTATCCACGACGTAACCTTCGTTCTCTGTAATACTGATAATCAGGCGCTCAACGATTCGCCTGTGCCTATCCACCTGCAGTTGGGTAAGGAAGGACTCGGTGCAGGAAACCGTCCTGCAAAGGCTCGTGAGGCTGCCGAGGAAAGCATCGAGGATGTAAGGAAGATGCTCAACGACGGAACACGCATGGCATTCATCACCGCAGGTATGGGTGGCGGTACCGGTACTGGTGCTGCTCCTATCATCGCACGTGAGTCTAAGAACATGGGTATCCTTACCGTGGGTATCGTGACTATCCCATTCCGTTTCGAGGGTCACAAGAAGATTGACCAGGCTCTCGACGGTGTGGAGGAGATGGCAAAGAACGTGGATGCGCTCCTCGTTATCAACAACGAGCGTCTGCGTCAGATCTACGGCGACCTCCCTGTGCTCAAGGCATTCGGCAAGGCCGACGACACACTTAGCGTGGCAGCAAAGAGTATCGCTGAGATTATCACCGTCCACGGACTCATCAACCTTGACTTCAACGACGTTAAGACCGTGCTCAAGGATGGTGGCGTGGCTATCATGAGTACTGGCTACGGCGAGGGCGAAGGTCGTGTGAAGCACGCCATCGAGGATGCCCTCAACTCTCCTCTGCTCAACGACAACGACGTATTCAACGCACAGCGCATCCTCCTCTCTATCTCTTTCCACAGCACCGACAAGGACTGCTCAGGACTGATGATGGACGAGATGAACGATGTCAACGACTTCATGGATAAGTTCGGTGGCGACTTCGAAATCAAATGGGGGCTCGCCCTCGATCCAACCCTCGGCGACAAGGTGAAGGTGACTATCCTCGCAACAGGCTTCGGCATTGAGGCTGTTGACGGTATGGCAAAGCACCGCAGCGCACACCAGACTCAGGAGGAGCTTGCCAAGCAGGCTGCTGAGGAAGAGCTTCGTGCCGTTCGCCGTGAACGTATGGAGCACTACTACGGTCAGACTGGCAGCAATGCCCAGTACAAGAACCGTCCGCAGATATATCTCTTCAACTCCGAGGACCTCGACAACGAGGATATCATCATGCAGGTGGAGAACACTCCTACATGCAAGCGCACACGTCAGCAGCTTGAGGAACTCCGCCGCCTGTCTCATGGTCCGAAGGAAGTAACTGAGGAGGCTATCGCCGACGCATCAGCCGCTCCGGGGATAATCAGGTTTGAATAAAAATAGGTGATGGGTGTTAGGTGTTAGGTGATGGTGGCTTGAAATGTTCGCGATAATACTATACACTAACACCTATCACCCATCACCCAACACCTAAAAAATATGAACTGGCAACAACTCATATCAATCAAGCGTTTCGGACAGGAGAACCGACATTTCGAGCGGCACGACGACCGTTCGGAGTTCAAGCGCGACTACGACCGACTGATATTCTCGGCTCCATTCCGTCGTATGCAGAACAAGACACAGGTATTCCCTCTGCCGGGAAGCGTATTCGTACACAACCGCCTCACACACTCTCTCGAGGTGGCAAGCGTCGGTATGTCACTCGGTAATGATGTTGCCAAGGATATCATCCGTCGCAATCCCGAACTCGCCGGCACCCTCATCGAGGAACTTGGCACTATCGTTTCCACCGCCTGTCTGGCTCACGACATGGGGAATCCTCCGTTCGGCCATTCTGGCGAGAAAGCCCTTCAGACCTTCTTCACAGAAGGCAAGGGAAAGGAACTCAAGCCAATGCTCAACCGTGACTTCTGGGAGGATATCACGCATTTCGAGGGCAATGCCAATGCCTTCCGACTCCTCACGCATCGCTTCTGCGGTCGTCGCAAGGGCGGTTTCGTGATGACCTACACGATGCTTGCATCTATCGTGAAGTATCCGTTCGCATCTTCATGTGCAGGCAACCACGGCAAGTTCGGATTCTTCAACACCGAGGCTGGCTATTTCCGTCGTGTAGCAGAGGAATTGGGCATGAAGCGTCTCAGCGACGAGGGCGAGCCTCTGAAATACGCCCGCCACCCTCTCGTATATCTCGTAGAGGCAGCCGACGATATCTGCTATGAGATAATGGATATCGAAGACGCTCACAAGCTTAAAATCCTCACCTTCGAGGAAACCAAGCGACTGCTCCTCGGATTCTTTGAGGAGAGCATCCAGCAGGACATCCTGAAGCGCATTGCCGACGAGGACCTGACCGATGAGAACGAGCAGGTGGTGTATATGCGTGCCTGTGCCATTGGAAAGCTTGAAAACGTATGTGCAGAGGCATTCCTCAAGCACGAGCAGGAAATCCTCGACGGCACCTTCGAAGGCGAGCTCATAGAATACGTTACCGAGCGTGAGCGCGAGGCATATAAGCGTTGTACCGAGACTGCCTATAAGAAGATATACCACAGTAAACCGGTTATCGACATAGAGCTTGCCGGTTATCGCATCATCAACACCCTTATGGAGCAGATGATTGAGGCTGCCGTGCATCCTGAGCGTTTCTACTCCAAACAGCTCCTCTGCCGTGTCAGCAGCCAGTACGACATCCAATCCGACAATCTCGAAACCCGTATCATGGCTGTCATCGACTTCGTCAGCGGCATGACCGATGTCTTCGCCCTCGATTTCTATCAGAAACTCAACGGCACGAGTCTGCCGATAGTATAATTTAGGTGATGGGTGATGGGTGTTAGGTGATGGCGTATAGCATTCATCATTACAACCCACCAACACCCAACACCTAACACCCAACACCCCAAAAATAATGAAAATCAAAGTCATCAACACCGGCTCTCAGCCACTTCCTCAGTACGCCACTCCACAGAGTGCAGGTATGGATCTTCGTGCTAACATCGAGGAACCGATAACCCTTCATCCGCTTGAGCGCAAACTCATCCCTACCGGGCTCCGCATCGCCCTTCCTGTAGGCTACGAGGCACAGATACGCCCACGCAGCGGTCTTGCTCTGAAGCACGGCATCACCGTACTCAACTCACCAGGCACCGTAGATGCCGACTACCGTGGAGAAGTAATGGCGTTGCTCATCAATCTCTCACAAGAGGATTTCATCATCAATCCGGGAGAGCGTATCGCCCAGATGGTCATTGCGCGTCATGAGCAGGCAGAGTTCCAAATCGTTGAAGAACTCGATGAGACAGAGCGCGGTGCCGGTGGCTACGGACATACAGGCACAAAGTAAAGATTATTAATAATACTAAATACATACGCAAAAATGCAAAACGCAAAGGTGCAAGGCAACACAAAGCTCTGTATCTTTGCGTTTAATTTTTCGCCAGTTCCCATCTTACCAAGAGAAAGACTCGCTTACGCGAATATTATTTGGAAAGCAAATTATTTCTTGGAAAGTAAATTAACGTGAGTTCGATGAATTCCTCTATTCGTATGTCATTGAATATCATGTGGTTGAAAGAGCTCTGAAGGAGCGATACCTAATAGGGCAGTCCGTTAGGGCTGTTATATTTGCCGTTATTAGAGGGATGAGGTCTGAAGGACCGACACCTAAAGTCTTCAGATGTCGCACTTACAGCGCTCCTTTAATCACGTATGGCTTTATTCGCTAAGGCTCATCAAGCTGTGCAAGTCCCTTCGGCCGCCGACCTCTTCGACGTTCAGCCCTCGCAGTCTTGAATTTGTCGAACTGACGTTAGTTAGAACCAGATTCGGAAATCACGAATGTGGTTTATCCTCTTCCTTGACCTGAGGTCGTGAATCCCGCCCCCCTTTTATTTTCTGCATCCACATGCCTTGCGAGAGCATTTTCTGGTTTCGATTAACCAAGCACCTCGCTTGCCACCCAACGCTTGAACTCCTTCGCCTGTGGAAGCTTGGAAGAAAGGATGAGGGAGTAAAGACCAGACTCATTGATGATAGTCATTTCTTGTTTTCCTCCAAGGGGGTTCTGAATTGGAACGCCCTTTTTATCATCATCTTCTACGTGATCA